>JAGBNK010000016.1 GCA_017634455.1 Lachnospiraceae bacterium | reverse complement strand
CAGCAGCTGCACTTGCTTATGGTCTTGATAATGAGAAAGAGCAGAAGATTATGGTATATGATCTTGGTGGTGGTACATTTGATGTATCTATCATTGAAATCGGCGATGGTGTCATCGAAGTTCTTTCTACAAACGGTGATACACACCTTGGTGGTGATGATTTCGATAACGCAATCGTTAACTGGATGCTTTCTGAGTTCAAGTCAGCAGAAGGCGTTGACCTTTCTACAGACAAGATGGCTATGCAGAGATTGAAGGAAGCAGCAGAGAAGGCTAAGAAGGAACTTTCTTCAGCTACAACTACAAATATTAACCTTCCATTTATCACAGCAACAGCAGAAGGTCCAAAGCACTTCGATATGGATCTCACACGTGCTAAGTTCGATGAGTTAACACATGACTTAGTTGAGAGAACAGCAATCCCAGTACAGAACGCCATGAAGGATGCTGGTCTTACAAATGCTGATTTAGGACAGGTATTACTTGTTGGTGGTTCTACAAGAATCCCAGCTGTACAGGATAAGGTAAAGGCTCTTACAGGTAAGGAGCCAAGTAAGTCACTTAACCCAGATGAGTGTGTAGCACTTGGTGCTTCTATCCAGGGTGGTAAGTTAAATGGTGATGAGGGAGCAGGTGAAATCCTTCTTCTTGATGTAACTCCACTTTCACTTTCTATCGAGACAATGGGTGGTGTTGCTACAAAGCTTATTGAGAGAAATACAACTATTCCTACAAAGAAGAGCCAGATCTTCTCAACAGCTGCAGATAACCAGACAGCCGTTGATATCAATGTAGTACAGGGTGAGCGTCAGTTCGCTAGAGATAACAAGTCCCTTGGACAGTTCAGACTTGATGGTATTCCACCAGCAATGAGAGGTGTTCCACAGATCGAGGTTACATTCGATATTGATGCCAATGGTATTGTAAATGTATCTGCTAAGGATTTAGGAACAGGTAAGGAACAGCACATTACAATTACAGCTGGTTCAAATATGTCTGATGAGGATATTGAGAAGGCTGTTAAGGAAGCTCAGGAATTCGAAGCTCAGGATAAGAAGCGTAAGGAAGCAATCGATGCTAGAAACGATGCAGATGCATTTGTATTCCAGACACAGAAGGCTCTTGATGAAGTTGGTGACAAGATTGATGCTGCCGACAAGTCAGAAGTTGAAGCTGACATCGCTGCTGTAAAGGCAATTCTTGATGCACATCCAGAAGCTGAGTCACTTTCTGATTCTGATATTGCAGACCTCAAGGCTGCACAGGAGAAGTTGACACAGTCAGCTCAGAAGGTATTTGCTAAGATGTATGAGCAGTCACAGGCTGCAGGTGCAGGCCCAGACATGGGAGCAGGTGCAGGTCCTGATATGAGCGGAGCAGCAGGTGCAACATCTTCAGCAGATGATGATGTAGTAGATGCTGACTTCAAGGAAGTATAATTATTTAAAATAATATTTAGTAGAAATAATAGACTATCTATCCTTCCCTCTGTTTTGGAGGGAGGGATTTAGTCGTAGAAAGGTATAGTTATGGCTGACAAACGCGATTATTATGAGGTGCTGGGGGTTGCAAAAGGAGCATCTGATGATGAGATAAAGAAGGCATTTAGAAAAACTGCCAAGAAATATCATCCGGATATGCATCCTGATGATCCTGAAGCTGAGGAGAAGTTCAAAGAGTGTCAAGAGGCTTATGCTGTATTAAGTGATCCTGATAAGAGAAGACAATATGACCAGTACGGACATGCTGCTTTTGATGGTAGTATGGGTGGACAGGGATTTGATTTCTCAGGTATGGACTTCGGCGATATCTTTGGGGATATATTTGGAGATATATTCGGTGGTGGATCTCGTAGATCTAGCAATGGCCCAATGAAGGGACAGAATATTCGCGCTAGAGTTACTATCTCTTTTGAAGAGGCAGCTTTTGGATGTGAGAAAGAGTTAGAATTATATCTCAAGGATGAATGCCCAACTTGTCATGGAACAGGTGCTAAGCCTGGTACTTCAAAGGAAACATGTAAGAAATGTGGTGGAAAAGGTAAGATTGTATCTCAGACACAGTCATTCTTTGGTGTTATGCAACAGGTTACTACTTGCCCTGATTGTCAGGGAAGTGGTCAGGTTATCAAGGAGAAATGTAGTGACTGTCAGGGTATAGGCTTTATTTCCAAGAAGAAGAAAATCTCTGTATCAATCCCAGCCGGAATTGATAATGGACAGAGTGTACGTATAAGAGATAAAGGTGAACCTGGTATTAACGGTGGCCCTAGAGGAGACTTGTTAGTTCAGGTTATTGTCAAAGATCATCCTATTTTACAGAGACAGGGAACTGATGTATATTCTAATGCTCCAATATCATTTGCTCAGGCAGCACTTGGTGGAGAAGTATTGATTGATACACTTGATGGTAAGGTCGTATATGAAGTGAAGGCTGGAACACAGACCAACACTAGAATCAGACTTCGCGGCAAGGGTATTCCTTCTCTTAGAAACAAAGATATCCGTGGCGATCAATATGTCACATTGATTGTACAGGTTCCAACTAACTTAAATGCTGAAGCCAAGGCCGCTTTGAGAAAATTCGATGAGCAGACTGGTGAGACATTGAAGCCGGGCGGAACAGAAGTGAAGTCTGAAAAGAAGAAGAAGGGCTTCATGGATAAGTTAAAGGATGCTGTTGACGATTTATAAGAGTCTATGATTTTATAAAATATAACTACTTTGACAAAATAATGACTAAAAAAGCAAATTTTCTGTACTTGGAAAATTTGCTTTTTTTATATAATTAAATTGCCAAATAGATTGCCTATTAATTTTGGAAAATGATATAACTCTTTGAATGTCATTTTAAATATATGTAGGTGAAGCAATATATGATTATAGAAATTGGAGGTATTATTTATGAGCAAGTTTCCACAGGGATTTATGATTGGTGCATCAACAGCAGCGCATCAGGTTGAAGGAAATAATATTCATAGTGATTATTGGGTACAGGAACATTTACCACACTCTAGCTTCGTAGAGCCATCAGGTGATGCGGTTGACCATTATAACAGATACGAGGAAGATATTAAGCTTATGGCTGAGGCTGGGCTTAATGCATATAGATTCTCTATTGAATGGGCTAGAATTGAGCCGAAGCAGGGCGAGTTCGATGAGAAGGAAGTAGAGCATTATCGTCAGGTTATTAAGTGTTGCAAGGAAAATGGTGTTGAGCCTATTGTTACATTGATGCATTTCACATCTCCAGCATGGCTTATTAGCTTAGGCGGATGGGAGAATCCAGAGGTTGTAGATCTCTTTGCAAATTATGCCAAATATATTACAGAGCAGCTTGGCTCTGAGCTTAAATATATCTGTACAATCAATGAAGCTAATATGAGATTGCAGCTTCAGGCTATTATGGCTCGTTATGCCGCTATGATGGGTGGCGCTGGCAAGATGCCACAGAGTTCAGCTAATGAAGAAGTCAAGGCTGAGAACAAGACAGAGGCTGCACCAAAGGAAGGCGATGTACAGGTTGGTTTGAATCTGAATCAGGGTGCCAATGCCATGATGCTTGGTGCTATGGAATCAGCAGAGGCGTTTGGTTTCAAGGATCCAAGAGCTGTACATACATTTGTATCAGCTTGTACTCCAGAAGGAGATATTCTGGTTATGAAGGCTCATCAGGCTGCAAAGGCTGCAATCAAGTCAGTAAATCCTGATATCAAGGTTGGAATTACTCTGTCACTTCATGCTATGCAGCCAGAGGCAGGTGGAGAAGCTGCTGCTGATAAAGAGTGGGATGAGGAGTTTGGACATTATTTACCATATATCAAGGATGATGATTTCCTTGGAGCTCAGTCTTATACTCGTCAGTGCTTTGATTCTCAGGGCAATAAATATACTCCAGAAGGAGTAGAGCTTACACAGATGGATTACGAGTATTATCCACAGGCGATTGCTGAGTGTGTCCGTCGTGTAGCCAAGGATTTCAAGGGAGATATCATTGTTACAGAAAATGGTATTGCAACAAGTGATGATACAAGACGTCAGGAGTATATCAAGGTGGCTACGGATGAGCTGGCAAAATGTATTGCTGATGGAATTCCTGTAAAGGGATATATGCACTGGTCGCTTATGGATAACTTCGAATGGCAGAAGGGATTCAGTATGACATTTGGTCTTATTGCTGTTGATAGAAGCACAATGAAGAGAATTCCAAAGGATAGTTTGAAGCTCCTTGGAAGCTTGTAAACATAATTGCCTAAAAATGGGTACATAAGCTTGGAAATATTGACAAAATACGCTGATTTTATTATTATTTCATAGGCAGATAATAGGATTTTTTAGAGGCTTTTGCTGGAAGGTGATAAACCTGCCAAGGCAGAAGCCTCTTTTGTGGTAGATGCTATTAATATTTATCAAGGTTCATATAAATGATTCTGATATAAATGTTTTGGATAAAGTGAATCTGATTTAGAAAGTGGAGTGTAAAAATATGAAATGGAATAAATATACTATAAATACAACAACAGAGGCTCAGGAGATAGTTACAGCGATGCTGGCTGACTATGAAATCTATAGCGTGGAAATTGACAACAATGTATTCATTCCAGACGGAGACAGACAAGGTGGAGTTTTTGAGGAGCTTCAGCCTGATATGGAAGCAGATGATGGTACAAGTCATGTAAGTTTCTATTTGGAAGAGGGAACAGACGCAAGTGAGCTTCTGGAAAATATTGCTGCAGAGTTAGAAGCTATGCGAGCATATACTAATGTAGGTGCTGGCACAATTGATTCTGATGTATCAGATGAAGTTGATTGGCGTGATAAATGGAAAGATTTCTTCTCATCATTTGAGATTGGTAATATATTTATCAAGCCAACATGGGAGGAGGCACCAGAGGATCTAGGGGACAAGACAATGATTGAGATTGATCCGGGTATATCCTTTGGAACAGGTAAGCACGAGTCTACTCAGTTAGTGATTAAGCAATTGCAACAGATTATTGGTAGCGACAGATACATAACTGTGGGAGATTTCCCCTATGCTCCAAAGGTTGATTCAACCTTGAATATGGATACACCAGAGGTTTTGGATGTAGGATGCGGAAGTGGAATCTTGTCTGTGGTTGCTCTAAAACTTGGTGCATCTCATGTGACAGGTACTGATATTGAGCAGGATTGCATAGATTCAACTTATTCTAACTTTGATGTAAATCATTTATCACATGATTTGGGGGATTTCTACGTAGGAAATCTAATTGATGATGTAGATTTACAGAAGCAGGTCGGAGAGGCTAGGTATGATATTGTTGTAGCCAATATTTTGGCAGATATCATTATTCCAATGGCGCCAGCTTTGGCTGCAACTATGAAGGAAGGAGCTTATATTATTACTTCTGGTATTATTGATTTCAAGGAAGAAGAAGTGAAGAAGGCTCTGATGAATGCTGGCCTTACCATTGTGTCAACTACTGCTCAGGGTGAGTGGAGAAGTGTGACAGCCCGTAAATAGTTTTCAGATGTATAAGTAGCATTTTATAAATATAGGTATTGAATAATGCAACAGATTTTTGTTAATCAAAATGTACAAATAAATACAGAGACGGTAATCACAGGTGATGATGTGCGACATTTGAACAAAGTGCTGCGCATGCAACCGGGAGAAGTTATTCGAATCAGTACCCATGAAGGTGAGAACTACTTGGGTGAGATTACAGCTATAGATGAGTCTCAGGTGGTTTTAAATATTTTGGAAGAAGTTCCATCTACAGAATTGAAGCAGCGAATATATCTGTTTCAGGCGATTCCAAAGGGAGATAGAATGGAAACTGTCATAGAGAAGGCTGTTGAGCTTGGAGTCTATGAGATTATTCCTGTGGAGATGAAATACTGTGTGGTGAAGCTTGATGACAAGAAAAAGAAGAAACGCATTGAGCGATATCAGACAATTGCTGAGACTGCAGCAAAGCAGTCCAAGAGAAGTATAATACCGACGGTTCATGATGTGATGACTTATAAGGAAGCTGTGGAATATGCCAGAAGTTGTGATGTGAATCTGGTGCCTTATGAGTGCAAGGAGGGAATGGCTGCAACAACAGCGGCTATGGCGAAATTGCCGGAGGCTGAGTCCATCAGTATTATGATTGGGCCTGAAGGGGGCTTTGCTGACGAGGAGATTGATATGGTTTCTGATATGGATATTATATCTCTTGGCAAGCGAATACTTAGAACTGATACAGCTGCCATAGCATCTATGACTATGGTGATGCTTGCCTGTGAGGAGTAGCGCTTTTCGCGCCTCGGGTGCCTTGGCTATTTTATTTATAAGCTAAGGCTACTAGGAGCCACTTCACTTTTTCAGAAATAATCAATGCCTCCTCGTAAACTAGCTCATCAAGCCTAAGAACTTGCAAGCAAGTTCTAATAGCCTTGATTGAGCGTCGAACAGTACTTCGTCGGCTATTGATTATAGTTCTTCAAAGCTTGTGCCTCCAAGGGCCTTGCTAATCATAAATAAAATAGCTAAGGCGCCCGTCGGCAAAACAAGCCATGAAACTAAAGTGATCAACTTACAACATTTTATAAAAACAACTAATCTATAAGAAGGAAATAGAAATGGAAGCATACTTAGACAATTCAGCGACAACTAGATGCAGTGATGAAGCTGTGAAGATAATGACCAAAGTACTCCAGGAAGACTTTGGAAATCCATCCTCACTTCATAACAAAGGGATGGAAGGTGAGAATTATGTGAAGGCAGCTCGAAGCGAGATTGCCAAGACATTGAAGGTAAATGACAAAGAGATATATTTCACATCTGGTGGAACAGAAAGCAATAATCTGGCGATTATAGGAGTTGCAAGAGCTTATCGTAGAAGTGGTAACAAGGTTATTACAACAATGATTGAACATCCATCTGTTGCCAATCCATTTGCATATCTTGAGGATAATGGATTTGAAGTGACTTATTTGCCAGTTGATAATCTGGGACGGGTGGATTTGAATGCTTTGCGAGATGCTATGACAGAAGATACCATTTTGGTTTCAGTGATGCATGTAAATAATGAAATTGGTGCTGTTCAGCCAATTGAAGAAATTGCTGAGATTGTAAAATCAGTAAACAAGGAATGCGTATTCCATGTGGATGCAATTCAGTCCTATGGTAAGTTTAGAATCTATCCTAAGAAGATTGGGGTGGATATGTTGTCTGTCAGCGGTCATAAGATTCATGGACCGAAGGGAAGCGGATTCTTGTTTGTGAAAGACAAGATTAAGTTGAAACCTATTATTCTCGGTGGTGGTCAAGAGTGGGGTATGAGATCTGGTACGGAAAATGTACCTGCAATTGCCGGCCTTGGTGTTGCTGCCAGAGAAATATATGCCGACTTTGATAATAATATAGATAGAATGTATAAACTGAGAGACAGATTTATCTCAGAGGTTACGAAGATTGATGGTGTAACTGTAAATGGTCCATTGGATCACAGCGGAGCACCTCACATTATAAGTGTGAGCGTGTCTGGAGTGAGAGCAGAAGTTTTGCTTCATGCATTGGAAGATAGAGGTATATATGTATCCGCTGGTAGTGCTTGTTCATCTAATAAGCCTTCTATAAGCAAGACTTTAAAGGCAATTGGCTTGGACCAGAAGCTTCTGGATTCTACTGTTAGATTCAGCTTCTCAATTCATACTACAGAAGAAGAAGTTGATTATGCTGTATCAGCCCTCAAAGAGCTGGTTCCAATGCTGTCCAAGTACACCCGCCACTAGCGAGTTAGTGCTGCTGCGTTTTCAGTTGGTATTTTATAGATGCAGTAATTTAGTAGTATGGATTATACTAGCGGTTTACTTCTGCTGTATTATTGCAGGAACATAGAAAACACCAGCACTTAATGAGCGCGAAGAATGAGTGCGAATTTAGTACTGCTGTGTTTTCTCTGTAGCGAGAGCGTTCCAGCAATAATATAGCAGGAGTAAATCGCGGATTATTAGATAAAAATAGATATAAATAGATATAAACACGAAGAAAGGAAATAACTATGAACAATATGTATAAAGTATTCCTCATTAAATATGCGGAAATCGCAATAAAAGGAAAGAACCGTTACGTCTTTGAAGATGCACTGGTTCGCCAAATCAAGTATGCCCTTCGCCATGTAGACGGCAAATTCTCTGTAATTAAGCAGCAGGGTAGAGTCTTCGTGGAGACTGATGGGGACTATGACTATGACGAAGCTGTTGAAGCTCTGAGTCATGTATTTGGTATTACAGGCTTCTGTCCATGCGTCAAAGTAGAGGACGAAGGCTTTGATAAACTTGCTGAGGATGTTATTGCTTATATGAATCGCATTTATCCTGACAAGAACAAGACTTTCAAGGTAAAGGCTAGAAGAGCAAGAAAGAACTATCCAATGGATTCAATGGAAATCAATGCAGAACTTGGTGGCAAGATTTTGGATGCATTTACAGAAATGTCTGTAGATGTACATAATCCTGATATTGTATTAAATGTGGAGATTAGAGAAGAAATCAGTTTCTATTCAGAGGAGATTGCAGGTCCAGGTGGAATGCCAGTGGGTACAGCTGGAGATGCTATGCTGCTCCTCTCAGGTGGAATTGATAGCCCTGTTGCAGGTTACATGATTTCGAAGCGTGGAGTTGGAATCAAGGCTACATATTTCCATGCGCCACCATATACTTCTGAGAGAGCTAAGCAGAAGGTTGTTGATCTTGCCAAAGAGATTTCTGTATATACAGGACCAATCGATTTGCACATAGTTAATTTTACAGATATTCAGCTGGCGATTTATGAGAAATGTCCTCATGAAGAACTTACAATTATTATGCGTAGATATATGATGAAGATTGCAGAACATTTTGCATATGAAGATGGATGTCTGGGACTAATTACAGGTGAGTCAATTGGACAGGTAGCTTCTCAGACTATGCAGTCCCTTGCTGCCACAAATGAAGTATGTACAATGCCAGTTTATCGTCCACTTATTGGTATGGATAAGCTTGAGATTGTAAATATTTCTGAGAAGATTGGAACATATGAGACATCGATTCTGCCATATGAGGATTGCTGTACAATATTTGTTGCAAAGCATCCTGTTACAAAGCCAAATATTAATGTTATCAAGAAGTCAGAAACAAAGCTTGCAGATGTAATTGATGGTTTGATGGAAGAGGCTATTAATACTACAGAGACTATTCATGTTGTTGCTGATTAAAAGATGTGTTTCTTCTGAAACACCCGACCATTAAGATGGGACAGATGCAGAACTACGGATGAAACGGTAGAAATGAAAATGACACAGACCATATGGCCTGTGTCATCTGAGTATTTAAATTTAATTGATATTAATCTACGATGTATGGCTTAAGTGCTTCTAAAACATCTGTTGCATCATCATCAGTATAGATTGATAAATCGATTGGCTTAGATAAGTCTAAGCTAAAGATTCCCATGATAGATTTAGCATCGATTACATATCTTCCTGAGATAAGATCGAAATCAAAATCATACTGGCTGATTGTGTTTACAAAAGATTTAACTTTGTCAATTGAATTTAAAGAAATTTGAACCTTCTTCATTTGTACGCCTCCTATTAATAGAATAGTTATAATATAATGTCATCCTAAAGCAACTACTATTAAAAGTCAATGGATATAGTAACGAAAAATAGCTATATATAAATAGTATTTCATACAAAAGAGTGAATTTGAGGATTAAGATAAAGATATGAGAGATTATTACATAAATATGAAAGCTGCACTTCACAATCTGGGCTGTAAAGTAAATCAATATGAGACAGATGCTATGGAAAATATGCTTCGTGAAGCGGGGTTTGAAATTGTTCCATTTACAGAGAAAGCAGATGTGTATGTTATAAATACCTGCTCTGTTACAAATATGGCGGACCGTAAATCCCGTCAGATGATTCACAGAGTACATAAACTGAATCCTAAGGCTGCAGTTGTTGCTGCTGGATGTTATGTTCAGACTTCAGAGGAACAGGCCAAGGCAGACGAGGCTATTGATATCATAATTGGAAATAATCAGAAGACTAAGCTTGTAGAACTTCTTGATAAATATTTTGATGAGCATCCCGTTGATTTTAATGCTGCAAATAGTAATACAACAAACAATGACAAACTGGAGTCGCTTATAGATATTAGAAATTCAGATGAACCATATGAGAAATTGACTTTAAAGCATACTAGTGAGCATACAAGAGCATTTATCAAAGTTCAGGATGGTTGTAATCAATTCTGTACATACTGTATTATTCCTTATGCCAGAGGTCCGGTTAGAAGCCGAGAAGTTTCTGATGTGGTGGAAGAAGTTAGAGGATTAGCATTAGATGGATATAAGGAAGTGGTTATAACCGGAATTCATCTTAGTTCATATGGTATGACTGAGAATTATAACAGCAATCCGGATAACTCTGATAAATTTCTGGAACTTGTAAAGGCGGTACATGATATAGACGGAATTGAGAGAATTCGATTTGGATCAATTGAGCCACAGGTCGTAACAGATAAGCTGGCGGAGGAGTTGGCATCTCTGCCAAAGATTTGTCCTCATTTCCATCTGTCTCTACAAAGTGGTTGTGATGCAACATTGAAGAGAATGAATCGTCATTATACTACTGCTGAATACAAGGATGGTTGTGATATTTTGAGAAAATATTTCCACAATCCTGCAATAACAACAGATGTAATAGTAGGTTTTCCAGGGGAAACTGAAGAAGAGTTTGCTGAGACTAAGAAGTATCTTGAGGATATTGGTTTCTATGAGATGCATGTATTTAAATACTCAAAGCGACAGGGTACTCTAGCTGAGAAGATGCCTAACCAGGTGCCGGAGCAGGTGAAGGCTAAGCGTTCTGACGAGTTATTAAAACTGGAAGTGAAGATGTCCAATAATTATAGAAGAGCCTTTGAAGGAATGGAAGTTGAGGCTCTTCTTGAGACGCCTCTAGATGATGATGGGGACTTCATTACAGGTTATACCAGAGAATACATACGAGTTGCTGTTGAAACTTCTGAGTTGATAAAGCAGGCTGAATCAATTGGAGTTACTGAAAGACAGATTGAAACTGGGGATTTTTCAAATATAATAGTACGGGGCAAAATAGATACGAAAATACTTGGGGATACATACAAGTTATTAATATAAGGAAAAATGTAGTAATAAGTGAATACTTAGTAAAGCACAGAATCTTTTGTATCAAATCTTTTGTTTCTGTGCTTTTTTGTTGAAAAAACAACAAAATAAGGAATTTTTTGTATAAAAACTGGAAAAAGTAATGTGATTTATAAAAAATGTCAAAAAAGTTACAAAAAGTAGCTAAAAAATGAAAACGGGATTCATACACTTTACTATATAATGTAATTTATATAAATGTATAAAGAAACTGATGACCTACTAAGGAGGGAGCTTATTATGGCAAAGGATGAGAACAAGGTGAAAAAAGCAAAAAGAGTAGATGCAAATCCTAAGTTTTATAATAAAATTGCGGTTCAGGTGGCTGTATTAAATGTGGCTGTACTTGTTGCTTTTATTATAACTATAGCAACTATTCAGAATAAGATGGAACAGATGAATTCCACAGTGAGTGGTATTAATAGTATTACGCAGGAGATGTCAAAAACTTCTGGTAACATTAGGGTTGATGTAAAACAACTTGTATTATCTGTATCTACAGCACTTACATCATATTCATTTGAGCAGCCTTTGGATGAGAATGAAGTAACTCAGGCAGAAGCAACTGCTGAGGACCTCAAAACTCAATTGGATACATTGGAAGGTCTGTTTAGTACCATGCAAAACCAGGATGCGGTTAAGGCAGTTAAGGAAATGAAGACCAAATCTGATGTTGTTTGCGAAGCAGCTGTTAAAACAACTAATGGTGTATATGATGGTCAGATGGATGAAGTATGGCCACTTTTGGCAGGCGAGTACAAAACTGTTGCTGAGGAGTTGGATAACGATCTTGATACAGTAAGTCAGTATGCAGAGCAGTCAGCTCAGTCAGCAAATGCATATTCGGATGTGCTTGAGAAGCAGGTTAAAACTACAATAACTACAGGTTTGATTGTTGCAACTATAATGATATTGATTAACTTCTTTATGACATACTTCCTGATTAGTAGAAAGATTACTCAGATTGCTGATGAAGTGAAGAAGATAGTTAATGATATCAAGGAAGGCAGAGGTGATTTAACTGCTCGAGTACAGAATAGACCTTCTAATGACTTGATGTATATGACAGATGGATATAATTCATTTATTGAGACATTACAGGGCATAATGCGTGAAGTAAAAGATGGAACTGTTGTTTTAACTGAATCATCTGATGATATGACTGTTAGAGTTAACAAGGCGAATGAAAATATTACAAATACTTCTGCAGCTCTTGAAGAACTGGCAGCTTCTATGGATACAGTTGCTGGAACAACAGAAGCTATGAATCAGAAAGTATTTGATGTTAGAGATGCTGCAAACAGCATTAAGGAAGAGGCTGATAATGGTAAGATGAAAGCTGAGGAGATTCAGCAGGAAGCATTGCAGATTAAGGAAGAAGCTTCATCTAAAAAGGAGAAGACAGGCTCTAAGATGCAGGAATTATCACAGGTATTGGAGCAATCTGTTAGAGATTCTGAACAGGTTAAGCAAATCAATGACTTGACCAATGATATTTTGGATATTGCTTCACAGACCAATTTGTTAGCGTTGAATGCATCTATTGAAGCAGCTAGAGCAGGCGAGGCAGGAAAAGGATTTGCCGTTGTTGCAGATGAGATATCAGCACTTGCTGCGAACAGCCGTGATACAGCAGGTAATATTCAGGTTATTTCAAACAGCGTGACAGCTGCTGTTAAGGATTTGTCTGAGAATGCTATGGAAGTATTGAACTTTATTAATGAGGTTGTACTTGCTGATTATGATTCATTTGTTGAAACAGGTGATAAGTATGAGAATACTGCAACTGTTATTGAATCTATTCTTGCTGATTTCAATGAAAGAGCTGAGAATTTGAATGTAATTATGGCTGAAATGGAAGAAGCTGTTCAGTCTATTACTTCATCAGTTGAGGAAAGCAGTAGCGCAATTAACATGTCAGCAACTAATTCAACAGAAATAGTTGAGGAGATTCTGGGTATTAGCGATGCTATGGATCAGAATAATAATGTAGCAGGACAACTATCTGCAAGCGCTGAGAGGTTTGTGAAATTATAATATATGATTAAAGTTGCAATTGTGGAGGATTCAAAAGAATCTGCAGATATTTTAAATACATATTTGAAACGAACTGAAGATGAGGGAGGAAACACATTTGTTGTTTCCTTCTTTTCTGATGCGTTGGACTTTCTTGATAGATACAGTGGTTACGATCTTGTATTTATGGACATTGAAATGCCATATATGAATGGACTTGATGGTGCAAAAAAACTGAGACAAATCGATAATCAAGCTGTGCTTATATTTGTGACAAATATGGCAAATTATGCTGTCCGTGGATATGAGGTTGATGCACTGGATTTTATTGTAAAACCAGTGAAATATGCAGATTTTTCTTTTAAATTAAATAGAGCGCTTCATGTGATTGATGGTAGAAAGACCAAGGAAATAACTATTGTTCACAAAAATGGTGTGAAGAGATTCTCAGTGTCTGATCTGATATATGTGGAAATAAGTGGTCATCAATTATCTTATGTATTTGAAAATGAAGTATTTACTATCAGAGGAAAGATGACTGATGCAGAAGGATTGCTTAAAGATTATGGATTTTTACGACCTCACAATGCTTATTTAATTAATTCGGATTATATTGATGAAGTACAGGGATATGAAGTGAAAATTGGAGATTTCATTATCCCGATTTCACGTCCGAGACGTAAGGCTTTTTTGCAGGATATTGCAATATTGTATGGAAGGGGAGGAATGTGATATGAGTATTATAGTAAATGCATCTAGTATAATTATGCTTTCCTTCTTTTTGCAGATAGCTTTTGGAGCATTATTGTTTGCCGGTGATTATCGAAAAAAAAACAGTATATATCATATTATTTTGGTTGGAATATTACTGCTAGGTATATCAACATGTTTTATGATTATAGCATATGGTTTTTCTTCAAATATATTGATTTCATCTGCATATTACATTGTTTCCTTTGGCTTGGTATATGTGTTTTTTCAATACTCTTTTTCTGAATCCTGGGAAGAATTATTAATGTGTACACTTTCAGGATATTTGGTACAACATATCGTGGCTCAATTTATACAGATATTTCTTCGATTTAACGGTTTTGATGCAAGAGAAAGTCAACCTATGGAGTTGTTATTATTTTCATTGTCGCAATTTATAATATATGCGATATTTTATACGATTATATATTTTTCTTTTGCGCGAAAAACCAAGAAGATGAATCAAACATCAGGAGTTAGAAAAAAATTGATTCTCCTTACATTTGCTACTTTTGTTATAATTTTGCTTTTATCAAGTGTGAGAGATGCATACGCGTATGAAAGTTTTATCTTAAATATTATTTCAAGATTTTTTTCTGTTATATGCTGTTTTTTTGTATTTGTCTTGAGATATTATGTCATAGAACATCAAGAACAGGAGACGGAGCGTCAATTGCTTGAACAAATGAATGAGATGCAGATGAAGCAGTATAAATTGTCATCAGAGACTATTGATCTAATTAATCAGAAATGTCATGATATGCGTCATCAGATTCAACTATGGGAAAAGCAAGGCGGTGCAGATGTGAGCGAACTAGATGATATGAGGCGTTTGATTTCCATATATGACACATCAGTTAAAACCGGTAATGATGTTTTAGATACTATTTTGACAGAAAAAAGTATATTCTGTGAGCATAATGGTATAAACCTGAGTTGTATTATGGATGGGCGGTCTATTGATTTTATGAAGCAAAGCGATATATGTACATTGTTTGGTAACGCATTGGAAAACGCAATTGAAGCCGTAAGTAAAATAGATAATCGAGATGATAGAATTATATCAATGCATCTGTTTTGTAAGCAGAATATGGTGGTATTTACATGTGAAAATAACTATAACGGTATTATTGATATCAGGGAGGGGCAGATTAAAACCAGTAAAGGTGATGAAGCATATCATGGATTTGGTGTTCGATCTATTCGTCGGGTTGCAACATCCTATGGTGGTGAAGCCATTATAGAAATTGATGATATGTTTAGAATATCAGTGGTAATTCCGGTGCCGGTTAGTTTGGCAGATTAACAATGAAATTCAATTTAGGACGCTGTTTTGCATTTTAGGACACTTCTATGGTTGGGAGTGTCCTTTTTTGATAATTTGATGGTGTAATAAAAACAAAGGAGGGTTTTGACGTATGGAACAGAAACTCAAAATGTCTAATAAAACATTTCGTAGAATTATTATTCCAATTGTGGTACTTTTGACATTAATTCTGATTCTGCTTGATGTAGGAACAAAAATGATGTCATCAACCATTGATACTTATCTTGGAAAAGGTGGTATTAGTGTGAAGACAGCAAAAGGTACAGAAGATTGGGATAGTGATTATTATGAAGTGAAATATAATTCAGCTGAAGAGGCCACTGAAGCGGCATACAAGGTAGCTGCACAGGTTCAGCAGGAAGGAACGGTTCTTCTGAAAAATAATGGAGTACTTCCACTTACTTCCGGAGATACAGTAATGCCATTTGGCAGAGCGTATTTGTCACCATCATATGGACAGAATACTTCAAGTGGATCAGCTAAATGGGTGGTGGATCCCGTTACACCTGAGGATGGATTGGCAGCTTTTAATATAGATTCAACTGCAGCGGATATTATGAAGAGCCAAGCTGATCCTGTCGGAATAAAGGCTGCTGAGGGAACAACATCAACAGTTGAGGAAACATCTGCTCTTGGAGGCGATAAAAATATATATGAGTATGACGCTTCTATATATGATGGAATATCTCAGGTGTCAGATGAGACCGCTGTAATATTTATTACCAGAGGCGGACAGGAAGGTGCTGACATGAAGCATGATGCATATGAAGATGGCACACCTCATTATCTGGCACTTTCTGTAAATGAGAAGGAGACAATTCGTCAGGCTAAACGTATCTGTAAAAAAGTAGTTGTTGTATTGGTTTCATCTGCAACTCTTGAACTTGCACCAATTACATCAGGTGAGTTGGAGGTGGATGCGATATTATGGTATGGACATCCAGGAGAGAGAGGATTCTCTCAATTATCTGATATTCTGACCGGAATGGTTAACCCATCAGGTAGAACTGTAGATACATATGTGTCTGATTTAACAGCTGATCCGTCTTATCAGAGTATAGGTGTTAATACATATAGCAATGTAAAGTCAAATATGGCAGGATATATGGGTGATACATATTCTGAGATTGATAGAACTTACAATGAGTATATGGAAGGCGTATACATGGGATATCGCTATTATGAGACTGCAGATTTAATGGATGATAGCTTTGTATATGGAACTCTTGACGGGAATGGTAGCGTAATTGAGAATGGTGCAGTAATCTATCCGTTTGGATATGGATTGTCATATACTACTTTTGAACAAAAGATTACTGATTTCAAGATAAATGAATCTGATATTCAGGTGGATGTCCAGGTGACAAATACAGGAAATGTTGCGGGCAAAGATGTGGTTCAGTTATATACATCTTCTCCTTATACCGAGTTGGATAAGGAATATAAGATAGAAAAACCGGCAGCTATTTTGGCTGATTTTACCAAGACAAAAGAACTTGCGCCGGGGGAGAGTGAGACAGTTACACTTACATTTGCCAAAGAAGATATGGCGTCATATTGCTACACACATGAAAATAGTAATGGAACAACAGGTTGTTATGTATTAGAGGCTGCAGAATATGTAGTTTCATTAAGAAATAACAGTCATGATGTGATTGAAGAAAAGACATTATCTATTGATGATACTTTATGGTATGACGGTTCAGATGAGGCTCATACCCGTTCTACAGATGAGGTAGCTGCAACAAACTTGTTCCAGGCATCATCAGATTATATGAATGAGGAGACAACACTTCTTTCGAGAAATGATTGGAGTAATACTCAGCCTCAGGCTGCAGAGGGCAGAGTGAAGGAGCTTGGAGAAAAATATATTGAACTTCTTGGTAAAGAGTCATCATTTGATGTGGAAACTGATGAGAAGTTGGGAAATGTAGAAGGTAGTATTATTTATACTGACGAAGAACCTGTGTCTGAAGTAGGCAACAATCTTGTGTTATCAGATTTGAGAGGTCTGGATTATGATGATCCTAAATGGGATGAACTATTGGATCAGATTGACTGGGAAGGAGACAAGGAAGGAATTCTTTTGAATTTTGCAGGAGCTGCGTATGCAACAGGTAGAGTGGACTCTATCGGATTGCCTGAGACAGTTGAACCTGATGGAGCAAATGGATTGAAAGTTGGAGGTGCTGGTGAAGGTGGTTATGATATGACTGCAAGCTCATCTTTCGGTTTTGCTCCACTTATGTCATCAACATGGAATGAAGACCTGTTATACGATATTGGTGTGGCATTTGGTCAAGAGTCATTACAACATGGAATCAATGGCTGGTATTGTCCTGCAATCAACCTACATAGAAGCCAGTTCAGTGGAAGAATATTTGAATATTATTCAGAGGATCCTGTTTTGTCGGGAAAACTTGCAGCTCGTGTAATATCCGGCGCAGGTGATCAGGGTATGTTCTGTTATCTAAAACATTTTGCATTGAATGATACCGAGACGGGGCGAGCGCTTCTCGTGGCTACATGGGCAGATGAGCAGACTATGAGAGAGTTGTATTTCAGAGCTTTTGAAATAGCAATTAAGGAAGCTGAGTCTACAATAAAATATATTTCTGATGAAAATGGAACTGTAAGTGAGAAGACATATAAGTCTGCTACGGCAGTTATGGCTGCACAGAATTCTATAGGCTACGAACTGGGTGAGGCTAATTATTCGCTTCTTACATCATTGCTTCGTGATGAGTGGGGATTTAATGGCATGGTAGTATCCGATTATTGGGTATGGGGACCGAATAATATTCGTGATTATGCTCTTAGAAGCGGATGTGACACATATCTGTGCAATTATATGCCGACAGCATGGAGCTTGATAGACTATGATAGTCCGACAGCAAGAAGTGCCATGAGAAATGCGATACATAATATTGCTTATACTGTTGTAAATTCAAATGCTATGCAGGGTGTTACACCGGGATCTGTTATTGTTAGAAAGACATCACCATGGCAGTATTTGAGACTGATAATAAACCTTGTGATTATTTTGATTAATGTGGGATTAATTTGTCTTATGGTGCGAAGGGCCAATGATGAAAAGTTACATCCTAATCTTTACAAGCAATCAAAGAAGAAGCATAAGAAGTAATCCGCATAATAATTATTATTTTAGTTGTTTATATAAATTTTGCTCTGTATTCTGTGGGCGAGATGCCATATTTCTTTTTAAATAAATGGTAGAAGAATGTGGTATTTTCGTATCCGCAGTGCAGGGCGATTTTTTTTACGCTTAGTCTGGTGGAAGCTAGAAGAGTTGTGGCTTCGCTAAGACGAACATTTTGCACATATTCTAAAAATGTTGTATCCCGGTATTTTCTTAGTAGATTAGCGTAATAATTTCTACTGTAGTGAAATACATCTTCTAATTCTGATACGGTGACATGTTGATAGTTGCTCCGTATGTATCTCTCGATTTCATATAGTATCAATTGTTCTTTTTCTTCCGGAGATGCAGAGTGTCTGGTTGGTGTGAAATATGTACACATAATGCTGAGCAATCTGTTTAACAGTCCATATTCTAGGGTGATGAAGTGTTCCTTCTGCAGTAAATTCTCCTGTAATAATAATTCCATAGTGAAATCTATTTCAGAACGCAGATATTTCCGTTCCTCTTTTGAGAGGGATTTGTTTGGTAGTAATTCTAATATGCTTTCTTCTTTTTTTTGCTTGCCCAATGCGTGAAAAAGGAAGTTCTGCAGCTGGTTAGTTTGGTTTGAGTGGTTTAACATAATATCCATAAAGTCTGCTTTTACCTGTATATAAATAACGGATGAATTTTGGTCTGAGATATAATCAGAATGTCTGCAATTCTGGTCGGTAATAACAAATGTACCTGATTTGAAAGTATGCAATTCACCTGCTATATATTGTGAGAAACTTCCGGAAATCACATACATTATCTCTACAAATTCATGCTTATGAAGTGCACCTGTTCTAGGATGCTCAAAGTATGCCAGTCTTTCACCCTGATGACTTAAACTGTATTCATAACCGGATCCTTCATATACGTAGAGTAAAACCTGCATGTTGGTATTAGTTTGTCTGCTTTCTGCAGTTGTATTTGATAAGTTAATTGAATCATATTGTCTGTCTTTTTTTAACATATCTGGGGCTATATTGGGATTGTTATAGGTATATGTATGAGATGAAGCATTAGGCTTATCTATCATAGATAGAATGTGATTATTTCTTATATTATTTATTCGTTTGTTAATTGATATATATCTGTCTTTCATTGTATCCTATCTAAATCATGTTTGGTCACTGATATCTGCAGTTGTCGAAACAAATATGATGTTAAAACTCCAAATTGTATTAGTGCATATAGTTGTTGTTTTTAATTATATAATAAAAAATGGTTCTTGTGGTATAAATTCTGTCGTATTATGTTAAATATACAGAGTTGATATTAACGGTTTATATGTATTGGAGGTTTTATATGAAGAGACAGAATATCGACAGAGAATGGAAGTATGCCAAAGGGCAGTACAATATTGTTAGTGTCATGATGGAGATGCATGGTATGATGGTGCCACGTTATGTAAATCTGCCACATGATGCAATGATTGAAACAGATGTAGATGAACATGCAATCGCTGGAACTGCTTCGGGTTTTTATAATGCGTCAACTGTTAATTACAGTAAAATGGTTGAGATTCCAAGTGATTGGGCTGATGATGAGATATACCTGTTAATAGATGGTGCCATGATGAGTTCTTCAGTGGATGTAAATGGTTCTAAGGTAGGTGCACAGCATTTCGGATATGCACCAAAATGTATAGACATAACCAATTCTGTATATCCCGGACAGGAAAACAGAATAATAATCACCACTCATCCTGGCTCATTGCCAAATAGCAGATGGTATCCGGGAAGTGGAGTGATTCGTTCAGTGGAATTATTGCATGGCCCGAAATTGCATATTGTAAATGATGGTATATATGCATATACATCAGATATTGAATATGATGATAAACATAATGCAACAAGGGCTACAATCAAGACTCAGGTAGATGTCGAAAATCATTATACTATTGCCCATACAGCTGTGGTCGTTGTATCACTTATCGATGATAAGACAGATGAAGTTGTTATTTCAAGAAAGGGTAAATTACAGATTAATCCGGGAGCGTCAGATACTGCTTATGTCACAATGACAGTGGATGCACCGAAAACATGGAACGTGGATATACCAAATCTATATCGCGTAAAGGCAGTTGTAACTGATATAGGAGAATTTAAAACACATGAGATTGCAAATGATAATCCTACAACAGATGAGAGTGAAGTTCTTTTTGGAATAAGAACTGTGACAGCTGATGTAAATTATGGACTTAGAATAAACGGAGAGACTGTCAAGTTAAAGGGTGGATGTCTACATCATGACAACGGAATGCTTGGAGCTGTATCTCTATATGATGCGGAATACAGAAAATTGTCTCATATGAAAGCTATAGGTTACAATGCTATTCGAACAACGCACAATCCACCATCCAAGGTTTTGATGGAAGCAGCAGCCAGAATAGGTATGTATGTATTTGACGAGGCTTTTGATGCATGGGATATTGCCAAGGTTGTAGGTGACTATAATGTATATTTTGAAAATGATTGGAAGAATGATTTAGCTGCATTTATGAAGCGTGACAGATCTAATCCGGCAGTTGTTATATGGTCTACGGGAAATGAGATTCCGGAAAGAGGAGGATTAGATGGCGGATATGCCAGAGCAACAGAAATAATAAAGTATGCCAAGTCTTTGGATGGAACCCGTCCTATTTCAAATGCCATTTGTTCATATTGGTCAGGACTCGATGATGCAGGGATGGAACAAGTATTTGCACAGTATGCGACTTTAGGAACAGAGAATGGTCAAAATGCTGATATGGGTAAAACAGATACTTCATGGGAGGAGTATTCATGGGCGTTTACTAATGGATTGGATATTGTTGGATATAATTATATGGAAAATAAATACCTACTTGACCATGAGATGTATCCTGAAAGAGTGATTTTGGGTTCTGAAAATTATGGAAATGAGATTGGTATTCATTGGCCAATGATTGAGCAGACTCCATATGTAATCGGTGATTTTACTTGGACTGCATATGATTATATTGGAGAAGCGGCCATAGGTCAGTGCGAATATATGGAAGATGATGATCCAAGGCTTGCAAGAGGTCCGTATGCATTGTCTTCACAGACTGCTGGATATCCGTGGAGAACAGCTAATGATTCTGATTTTGATATAAATGGAGAATTGCGTCCACAGGGTGCATATAGAAGTGTAGTATGGGGGAGTAATGCTACACATTTATATACATATGATCCAGATACATATGGTAAGCGTGAAGTGATAAGTCCGTGGGGATTTACAGACGCTTTGAAAAATTGGAATTACTCCAAGGAAGGTAAGCCAACATATGCCATTTGCTTTACAGGGGCAGATGAGGTTGAACTTATATTAAATGGGAAAAGTATCGGAAGAAAGCAGGTAGATGGTGCGACCAGAAGCAAAGAGCTTCCAAAGTCTGTACTTTTTGAATTGAATTATGAGCCGGGAGAACTTGTAGCTGTCAGCTATAGGGATGGTAAGGAAGTGTCTAGAGATAAGATTGAAACAACAGGGAAGCCTGCGTCAATTCGCCTGACACCAGATAACAGCACTTCTGTATCAAATGATGGACACGGTTTGTATTATGTATTGGTTGAGGTCGTAGATGAGAAAGGAAGACTTGTGCCAGATGCATGCATAAATTTACATGCAACAGTGGAAGGAAGTGGTTTCTTGGCAGCTTTTGGTACAGGAAATCCTAAGACAGAGGAAAATTATACTACAGGAGAATTCCACACATATCAGGGCAAGGCAATGGCAATCATAAGAAATGGCTATGACAAGGGCGACATAACCCTTACAGTTGAAGGAGATAACATAGGGGCAGAGAACATTTATCTATAAATGCATCTTCCTATACTGGGCCGGTGTATAATTATAATGTTTCTTAAATGTTTTATAAAAGTGTGAAGGATTTGTAAATCCTAATTCATTCATAATGTCAGAAATATTTTCATTGGAAGCAGTCAGTAATCTGGCTGCTTCTTTCATACAGAAAGTCATTCCATAATCAAATATGGACAGCCCTGAATGCTTCTTGCATATATCATTTAAGTATGATCCGGAATAATTGAGTACTTCTGATAATTCAGAACGACTGATTCTACCGTTAGTATATTCCATGGCGGAAGTTATTTTATCAAATAAATCATTCTCTGTATCTCCTCCAAGTTTTACAGGAATTGTGCTGAAATGTTTTGGAGAGGATAATATTCCAAACAAATCTTCCAGACTTCGCTTGATTATAATGGAGGATTGTTGGGTCGGTGAGAGGGTTTCATTTATTATTGTGTCAAAGATGCCATGTATCTGATGAGCAATTGAATCATTATCTTTGAAGGGAATGAAATCCATATAATCCTTGGACTTTTTATTATCAGTCAGGTTGGTTTTGAAAAAGTCCATTAGATCGGATTTATTTTCAAAATGATTAAATAAATCTAATTTTAGACTATTATATATATCCATCATGAAATCAGTTCTAAGTTGTAGAAAGAGAATTTTGAAGTCTGTATTGTATTCTTCAGTATGACGGACGTTTTTGTTCAATATACACAGACTACCCTTGGTATACACATGGCGCTTATGCTCGATATTCTGATATAGTGTGCCATCGATGACATACATTAATTCAAAGAAGTCATGACGATGCAAATGTGGGTGATGCAGATTTACAGTCTTATCTTTGTCTGTATCCATTCCAAAACATGAATACATACTGCCAATAGGAGTGATATATGTTAGGGCATAGGTTATCTCTGATTTATCCATAATATTGTCTGGCATGAGGCATGAATATGTGATTCTGTAAGGAATGTTTATAGTATATTGACTAGATATTTCTCCGTTTGAATCATAGTCTTTGAAAAAAATATTTTGTAACTCTTCTTTATCAGTTTGTTGTAAATCTGTCATATAAAACATATACATCACCTCTTGCAGTCGAATATGATATAAAATCTATGGATATACTGTGTATATGCTATATATATATCATAAATAAGGAATATATAATAGAGTTAACGATAAATAAATTGATTTTTTTATTTAAGCGATAAGAGGAGAGAAGGTATATGAAAAAAATTGATTTTAACAAAGGGTGGAAGTTTAGATACAAGGATGGAAAATGGCAGGATGTTATTTTGCCTCATGATGCGCAACTTCAAGAACAGCGTGATCCATCTTCACCAGGCGGCGGCGGACATGCATTTTTCCCGGGAAATATATATGAATATGAAAAGGAAATAGAAATTCCTGCTGATTGGGAGAACAAGCATGTGGAGATTCTCTTTGAAGGAGTATATCGAAATGCAACTGTATTTATAAATGATAAGCAGGTTGCATCACATAAATATGGTTATACGGATTTTAATGTAGTATTAGATGATGTGGTCGAATATGGGGCGGTTAATAAATTGAGAGTTGTGGCCGACAACTCTGAGTTGCCAAATTCCAGATGGTATACAGGCGGAGGAATATACAGACCTGTAACTCTTTTGGTAGGAGAGAAGAATCATATTGATTGGCAGGGAGTGAGGATTACTACAATTGATATTAATCCGGCCCGCATTAATGTACAGACCAAAGTTACAGGCGATGCCAGAGAGATAGCTGTTGAGATATATGATGGTGATACTTTGATTGCAGCAGGAAATGGATTGGATGTTGATTTGGAGATTTCAGATGCCAAGTTATGGTCTGAAGATAAGCCTTATCTGTACACCTGCAAGGTGGTATTAAAAAATGATGGCATTGAGACTGATGTTGTTGAGGAGAAATTTGGTATTCGCAGTATCACATGGGGCAACAAGGGATTATTTGTAAATGGCAAAGAGACATTGCTTCGTGGTGGATGTGTACATCATGATAATGGAATCATTGGAGCAGCAAGTTTTGCTGAAAGTGAATATCGCAGAATTAGAATTTTGAAGGAAAATGGATATAACGCAATTCGTGTATCCCATAATCCGGCATGTACAGCAATGATTGAAGCTTGTGATGAATTGGGTATGTATGTCATGGATGAAACCTTTGACATGTGGTATTTGCGCAAGACGAAATATGATTATGGTAGAGACTTTAAAGAGTGCTGGGAAGATGATGTGAGAGCCATGGTGGAGAGAGATTACAATCACCCATCAGTAATTATGTACTCTATTGGAAATGAAGTTTCAGAGCCAGGAAAACCAGATGGCGTTGAGCAGGGTAAGAAGATTATAAATCTAATTAAATCTATAGATGAATCCAGAATTGTAACTGGTGGAATGAATCTCATGATTATGACCAATTTCGCCAAGGGCAAAGGCCAATATGATAATGTGGATGATGACGCCAATAAATCTAATCAAAAGGAAGAGGATGCCAAGAATGGTTCCTTGCTGTTTAATACAATAGCAAGTTTTGTGGGAACTGGAATGAATAAGTCTGCTAATTCCAAGAAAGCAGATGAAATAACAACACCTATGTTAGATGAGCTGGATGTGGCTGGATATAATTATGCCAACGGTAGGTATCCTTTAGAGAAAGATGCTCATCCTGACAGAGTATTGGTTGGTTCAGAAACATTTCCATTTGAGATTGGGAAAAATTGGGAAATGGTGAAGAAATTTCCATATCTCATTGGCGATTTCATGTGGACTTCATGGGATTATCTTGGAGAGACAGGAATTGGAGCCTGGTCTTACACAGGAGGAATGCCATTTAACAGACCATATCCTTGGATTTTGGCAAATGTAGGTACAATTGATATTTTAGGTAATGGAGATGGAAGTCTGGAATATGCAAAGGTAGTATGGGGGATTCGCAATACACCCGTAATTGCTGTTCGTCCGGTGAACCATCCAGGGGTTAGAATATCCAAATCTGTATGGCGCGGAACTAATGGTATGGAGACCTGGTCATGGAAGAATTGTCAGGGAAACAAAGCGGAAGTAGAAGTATTTGCTGATGCAGATGCAGTGGAATTAATTGTAAATAACAGAAGTCTTGGCAAGAAGAAAATCAAGGATTACAAAACTATGTTTAAGACCAAATATGAGCCGGGCTTAATTGAAGCAGTATCCTATGATGCTGGTGGAAATATAATTGCAAGAAGCCAATTAAAGTCTGCTGAGGAAGTGAATTCCTGCCAGATAATCCCTGAAAAGGAGACGGTTTCTTCTGAGGAAATAGTATATGTAAATATTCAAATTGCAGATGAAACGGGATTGGTAGAGGCCAATGATGACAGAGAATTAGAAGTGTCAGTAGAAGGCGGTGAACTTCTGGGATTCGGAAGTGCTAATCCCTGCCATAAGTATCAATATCACACTGGAGTTTTTAGCACATACTATGGTAGAGCTCAGCTTGTTGCCAGAGCCGGTGATGGTAATGAATTATTGATAAAGGTAAAAGAGGGGAAAACAGAATATTCCAAGTCTGTTCAAATAGTATAGCTGAATTGTAAATCATATTCTTTTTCAGGAGGATGTTGATTATATAAATGTATTGTTTTTATAGGAGGGTTATAGCAATGGGAAAAAAAGAAAAACTTAATGAGAAGGGGATTCCTTATGGCTCTAGACAGAAGATGCCATTCTGGTTTTCAGCAGCCTGGTCTTCACGAGGAATCGCCGCTGCAATCAATGCAGTAGTAATGATGCAAATATCATTTTACTGTACAGATATTCTGGGATTGAACGCAGGAATTATTGGAACATTGTTTTTGGTGTCGAAGATTATTGATGCTTTCACAGATTTAGGCTTCGGGTATATTTTGGATAAGACCCATACCAGATTTGGTAAAGCTCGACCTTATGAGATCTTCATTGTATTTGAATGGTTGTTTACTGTATTAATGTTCAATGCGCCAAAGATTTCTGTATTAGGTCAGTATATATGGATATTTATTATGTATATAATGATAAATGCAGTATGTGCTACAGCACTTGGTGGAATTGATTCAGTATATCTTGCACGTACATTTACAACAAATAAAAACCAGATAAAGGTAATGTCTATCAATGGTTTTATAGTAATGTTTATATCTATTGTATTTAACATTATATTTCCACAGTTTTTGGCAGGACCAGGAAGAACACAGGCTGGATGGGCATCATTTACAATTCCGCTTGGTATAGCAATGGCTATTATTGGTATTTTGAGATTCTTTATCTGTAAGGAAGTTGTAGTAGATGAAGTTGATGAAGATACAGGCAAAGCGGTGACCAATAATCTGGGAATGAAGGAATCCCTTGGAATGCTTTTTAAAAACAAGGCATTGTTGATAATCGTTGGTCTTATGTTCCTTACATTCTTTGTAAATAATATGACAGCAGCTGCTACATATTATTTCAAGTATATTGTTGGTGATATTGGTTTACAGTCAGCTTTGGCAGTTACATCTATGGTTGTAGTACCTGCGTTGATAGTATTTCCAATGCTTTCTAATAAGTTTGGAACAACCAAAATTCTCAGAGGAGCAATTTTGATTGGAGCAATAGGCTTACTTATTCGTACTGTAGGTGGAACAAGTATGGTTACTTTGTTTATTGGTTCTTTGTTTATGGGAATTGGAACAATGCCAATTTCTATGATGATCAATACATATTTGATTGATTGTATGGATTATGGAGAGTGGAAGACTGGAACCAGAATCGAGGGAATGATTGCTTCAATTGCCAATTTTGCCAGCAAGGTGGGAAATGGAGTTGCTCTTGGAGCAGTTGGATTGATTATGGGAATCGCAGGATATGATGGTTTGGCAGAGACTCAGACAGCTACTGCAAATATGGCAATTATATTCTTGTACAATATTCTTCCATTGATATTATTTATTGTAATGTACATTCTTGCGCGAGGGTACAAAGTTGATGAAGTTAGAGAACAGATGAATGCAGATCTTGCCAAGAGACGTTAATTAAAACACGGGAGTCCTCTCCCGTGTTTTTTTATCTATACAATCTGTCCAAAACATAGAATATATGATATAATGTACTTCAAATTGGAACTGCATATGCAGTTTCGCGGTCGGTTTTTATATTTTATAGACTTGAATTTTGAGATTCGGATGGTGGAGAGTATGAGTGATTTAAGCAATACACAATTTTTTAAGGTGCAGAAAGATATACCTGTTGGTGTTACAGAAGTCTTGAAGCAAGTATATGATGCATTGGTTGAGAAGGGATATAATCCTGTAAACCAGATTGTAGGATATGTAATGTCTGGAGATCCTACATATATTACCAGTCATAATAATGCCCGCAGTCTTATTATGAAAGTTGAGCGAGATGAGATCGTAGAGGAACTTCTGAGAGAATATATCTCTTATAAGTCATGGGATTGATATGAGCGGTACGGGTAGAATACTTGGCTTAGATTATGGAACAAAAACTGTGGGGGTCGCTATAAGTGACCCTTTATTTTTGACGGCTCAAGGTGTAGAGATTATACGCAGAGAAAAACCGACTAAACTTCGTAGAACATTGGCAAGAATTGAAGAATTAATTGCAGAGTACGGAGTGACTTCTATTGTATTAGGTTATCCTATGCATCTCAATGGAGATGAGGGTGACAGATGTGAAGCTACCAAAGCTTTTAAAGAAATGTTGGAGAAAAGAACCAAGTTGCCGGTTACATTAGTTGACGAGCGACTAACTACTGTTGAAGCGGATGATATAATGATTGAGTCTGGTATTACAGACAGACGAGAACGCAAGAAATATGTAGACAAGATTGCTGCTATGCTCATTTTACAGGACTATCTTAATGAGCAGGCAAATTAAAAATAACAGTCTAATCAAAAATAACAGTCTAATCAAAAATAGCAGTTTAATCTAAAAGAACAGTCATAGTTGCAAACTGATTAATAATTAAAAAAAGGATATTAACATGGAAAAGATACAAATGATTGCTCCTGATTCCCAGGAAGAAATAGAACTTTATGTATTAGAACAAACTACGGTAAATCAGCAGAAGTATCTGTTAGTAACGGAAGACAGTGATGGAGATACTGAAGCTTTTATATTAAAAGAAATACAATCAGATGACACAGAAATCACATATGAATTTGTAGAGGATGATGTGGAATTTGAAGCAGTTGTGAAGATATTCGAAGAATTGGTAGAGGATACTGATTTCGAAGTCTAAGAAAGAGAGGTATATTTTGAAAAAAGAAAAACAGAATAAGAGTAGTAAGCTGAAAATCATTCCATTGGGCGGATTGGAACAGATTGGAATGAATATTACAGCTTTTGAGTATGATGATACTATCATTGTAGTTGATTGTGGATTAGCATTCCCAGAGGACGATATGTTAGGAATCGATCTGGTTATCCCTGATATTTCATATCTCAAGGATAACATTCAGAAGGTGAAAGGATTTTTCATTACTCATGGACACGAGGATCATATTGGTGCAATTCCTTATGTTATGAAGGATATTAATGTGCCAATATATTCTACAAAGCTTACTAATGGTCTGATTGAGAACAAGCTGAAGGAGCATAATCTCTTACAGACAGTTAAGCGCAAGGTAGTAAGCTATGGCCAGCATATTAACCTGGGATGTTTCCGTGTGGAGTTCATTAGAACAAACCACAGTATTCAGGATGCTGCAGCTCTTGCTATTTATTCACCAGCAGGAATTGTAGTTCATACTGGAGATTTCAAGGTGGATTATACACCTGTATACGGTGATGCTATTGATCTGCAGCGTTTTGGTGAGTTGGGTAAGAAGGGTGTATTGGCCCTTATGTGTGACTCTACAAATGCTGAGAGACCAGGTTTCACACAGTCTGAGAAGACAGTAGGTAAGACAATTGATGAACTGTTTGCCGAGCATGACAAGCAGAGAATTATTATTGTAACATTTGCTTCCAATGTAGATAGAGTGCAGCAGATTATTAATTCAGCTCACAAATACGACCGCAAGGTTGTTGTGGAAGGCCGAAGCATGGTAAATGTTATTGCCACAGCTTCAGAGCTTGGATACTTAAATGTTCCAGATAATACATTGGTTGATATTGATATGATCAAGAACTATCCAGATGAGAAGACAGTTCTTATTACAACAGGAAGTCAGGGCGAGTCAATGGCAGCTCTGTCTCGTATGGCAAATGGTACTCATCGCAAGGTTACAATTAAACCAAATGACACAATCATTTTCTCTTCACATCCAATCCCTGGAAATGAGAAGGCTGTAACAAATGTTATCAATGAATTGTGCAAGAAGGGCGCTGATGTAGTATTCCAGGATGTTCATGTATCTGGACATGCTTGCCAGGAGGAGATTAAGCTTATCTATTCTCTTGTAAAACCTAAGTATGCTATTCCTGTTCATGGAGAGTATAAGCATCTGATTGCACAGGCCAAGATTGCAGAGAGCTTAGGAGTGGATAAGGACAATATATTTATCCTGCAGTCAGGAGATGTTCTTGAGTTAGATGAGAACAAGGCCAAGGTAAATGGTCATGTACACACAGGAGCTATCATGGTTGATGGTTTAGGTGTTGGTGATGTAGGAAATATTGTACTTCGCGACAGACAGCATCTGGCAGAGGATGGAATTATTATTGTAGTTCTCACAATGGAGTCTGGTACAGGAAATGTTATTGCAGGTCCTGATATTGTATCTCGTGGTTTCGTATATGTAAGAGATTCTGAGGATCTCATGGAGAGCGCGAGAAATGTATTAAATGATACAGTTGACAACCTTATGGAAGAAGGCGTAACAGACTGGACTAGAATCAAGGGTGATATCAAGGACGCTTTAGGTGATTTCGTATGGAAAGAGACACAGCGTCATCCAATGATTATGCCTATAATCATGGAGGTTTAATCTTGATAGTAAATGAGAGATTTATATCATATTTGCAGTCTTTGGAGACGGAAGAGATTGATTATTTATCTAAAATCCGTCAGGAGGCACTTGATTCATATGTGCCTATCATAAGATATGATACACAGCAGTATATGAAATTTCTGATGCAGACAATAAAACCACAGAAAATATTGGAAGTGGGTACTGCAGTTGGATTTTCAGCTTTGCTTATGGAAGTTTATAATCCAGTGGATTGTCATATAACCACTATTGAAAATTACGAGCCTAGAATTCCTATTGCAAAACAGAATTTTGCGGATGCAGGAAAGTCTGGCGTGATTGATTTAATATTTGGCGATGCTCAGGAGGTTTTGCCAACTTTGACAGACACTTATGATTTTATATTTATGGATGCTGCCAAAGGACAATATCCAATATTTCTGCCGGAATTAAAACGACTTATGCATTCAGGTAGTGTGCTTGTGACTGACAACATATTGCAGGATGGAGATATAATAGAATCACATTTTGCAATTGAGAGACGCAACCGCACTATACATAAGCGAATGAGAGAATATCTATACACACTCACACATGATGAGGATATGGTATGCTCCATTATCCCGGTGGGTGATGGACTTGCTATGTGTACCATGAAATAGTGATTTTGACTATCCATTAGTCTGGATGATTTTCCGATTTGAAATAAATGTTTTATCAATGAATCGGATTAGAAATGAGAGGTTAGAAAATGAGACCAGTAGAATTGTTGGTTCCAGCCAGCAGCTTGGAAGTTTTGAAGGTAGCTGTTATGTTTGGAGCTGATGCAGTATTTATCGGAGGAGATGTGTATGGTCTTCGTGCCAAGGCCAAGAATTTCTCCAAGGAAGATATGATAGAAGGTATAAAATTTGCTCATGACCATGGAGTAAAGGTTCATGTTACTGTAAATATTTTGGCTCACAACTATGATTTGGACGGTGTGCGAGAATATTTGACAGAATTAAAAGAAATAGGGCCAGATGCATTGATAATTGCAGACCCTGCAATATTTACCATGGCTAGAGAAATATGTCCTGAGATTGATATTCATGTCAGCACTCAGGCCAACAATACCAATTATGGAACATATAATTTCTGGTATAAGCTTGGAGCCAAGAGAGTGGTATCAGCCAGAGAATTATCTATGGCTGAAATCAAGGAGATTCGTGCTCATATTCCTGATGATATGGAAATTGAGTCCTTCGTACATGGAGCTATGTGTATCTCTTACTCAGGCAGATGTCTCCTTAGCAATTATTTCACAGGAAGAGATGCAAATCAGGGGGCTTGCACCCATCCATGCAGATGGAAATATGCAGTGGTTGAGGAGCAGCGTCCGGGAGAATATTTACCAGTATATGAAAATGAGAGAGGCACATATATATTCAATTCCAAGGATTTGTGCATGATAGAGCATATTCCTGAACTTATTGATGCAGGAATTGATAGTTTCAAGATAGAAGGCAGAATGAAGACTGCTCTGTATGTGGCAACAGTTGCCCGCACCTATCGTAAGGCTATTGATGACTACATGGAGTCAGAGGAGAAATATCGTGCCAATATGGATTGGTATAAGGAACAGATTTCTAATTGTACTTATAGACAGTTCACTACAGGATTCTTCTTCGGTAAGCCTAGTGAGGAAGCTCAGATATATGATAGCAATACTTATATCAAAGAATATACTTACCTGGGTATCGTAGGACCACAGAATGCAGAAGGTTTATACGAAATTGAACAGAGAAATAAATTTTCTGTAGGCGAAACTATTGAGATTATGAAGCCAAATGGTGATAATATAGAAGTAACAGTTCGCAGAATAACTGATGAGGATGGAACTGATATGGAATCAGCACCACATCCTAAGCAGAAGTTATTCATTGATTTGGGATGCGAGCTGGATGCATTTGACATATTACGACGCAAGGAGGATTAGACAAAATGGCTAAGGACAGATATGTAGCGTATGTTGGAACATATACTCATGAGAACAGTGTAGGAATTCATGTATATGATGTGGATATTGAAAATGGTAAGCTTACTGAGAGAAGTGTAGCACCTATTAACAACCCATCTTATATTGTTAGATCCAAGAGTGGTAAGCTTCTCTATTCTATTGAGGATGAAGGAGTGGCATCATTTTCAATTGATGAAAATGGTGATTTGACACAGATCAATTCAGAATGGATTGGCGGAATGAGAGGATGTCATATTGAGGTAGATTCCAAGGACAGATACTTATTCGTTAGTGGATATCATGATGGCAAGATTACTATGATGAAGCTGAATGAGGATGGCTCAATTGGCGGAATCAGCTGTGGTATCTTCCACAATGGTGTATCTAAATCTGCTGTTGAGAAGAGAATGGACCCAGCGGTATCTTGTTCTAGACTTACTCCTGACGAGAAGTACTTGTTGGTATGTGATTGCGGATTAAGCCAGGTAAAGGTATATGAGGTTGATTATGAGCTGGGCAAGCTTCAGCTTATTGATATGATTCGTTTCTCAATTGACAAGGCTCCTCGCAAACTTAGATTTAGTAGAGATGGCAAATTCCTCTATGTAATGGCAGAGGGTGCCAATGCTGTATATGTATTCTCTTACAAGGACACAGATGAAGGCCCAGTATTTGAGCGTATACAGAAGGTGTCTTGCGTCAAGGATGAGGACCCGATGGCAGCTTGTGTTGGATTTGATCAGGATTTCGCAGACAAATATGCATATGTATCAATTGATGGAACTAATATGATTACAGTATTGTCAAGAGATGCCGAGACAGGATTTATGGAATTCGAGCAGACATTCCCAGTGAGTGGAGAATATCCTAAGTCAGTATCAGTTATCCCTGGAGATAAATATTTAGTTTCTCTCAATCATGATACTGATGAGATGAGAGTGTTTGAAATCTTCCATGATAAGAAATATGCTCTTCAGAGAGTAGCACCTATAAAGGTTGATAAACCAAACAGCATTCAGATTTATAAACTTGTATAGAAAGTGAGGTTATTGTGGCAGGATCATCATTTGGACAAATATTTAAAATAACAACATGGGGTGAATCTCATGGCAAAGCTCTTGGAGTTGTAGTTGATGGAGTTCCAGCGGGTTTGGAATTAAGCGAAGCTGATATTCAGGCATTTCTGAATCGCAGAAAACCAGGACAGTCTCGTTATACTACTCAAAGAAGTGAGGGTGATGAGGTGGAAATTCTCTCAGGTGTATTTGAGGGAGTTACTACAGGTACGCCTATTTCTCTTATGGTGAGAAATGCAGATCAACATTCCAAGGATTATTCTAATATTTCCCATATGTTTAGACCGGGCCACGCTGACTATACTTTCTGGGAGAAATATGGCATAAGAGATTACCGCGGCGGCGGTCGTTCTTCTGGTAGAGAGACAATTGGAAGAGTTGCAGCAGGCGCCATTGCTGTGAAAATTTTGAAACAGCTTGGAATAGACATTGTGACTTATACCAAATCAATTGGTCCTGTTGAAATTAAGAAGTTTGATTTGACAGAGATAAATGCTAATGCATTTTATATGCCGGATAAAGAGGCGGCAGTCAAAGTTTCTGAATATGTGGAGCAGTGCATGGCTGATAAGGATTCAGCAGGTGGTATTATTGAATGCCGAGTGAGTGGATTGCCTGCTGGTATTGGCGATACAGTATTTGAGAAATTGGATGCCAATCTGGCCAAGGCTATTATGTCAATCGGAGCAGTAAAAGGCTTCGAGGTAGGTGATGGCTTTGAAGTGGCCAAGTCCTGTGGATCTGACAACAATGATGATTTTATTGTAGACAATGGTAATATTGTAAAAGCGTCAAATCATTCAGGAGGAATACTTGGTGGTATGTCAGATGGCAGCGAGATAGTATTTCGCGCGGCTGTTAAGCCTACACCATCCATTAGCCAGCCACAGCAGACTGTAGATGTTGATGGAAGACCTCAGAGAATTGAGATTCAGGGGCGACATGATCCTATTATTGTGCCTCGCGCAGTTGTAGTTGTTGAGAGTATGGCTGCTATTACAATGGTGGATTTGTTGATGACCAATATGAGTGCCAGATTAGATAGCCTAAAGGATTTCTATAAGTAAGATAATAAATGACCAATACATATTTGCTCTCAATACAGATATGTATTGGTTATATAATTTTAATGAAAAGGAAATAGATATGTACAAGGTATTGAAGACAGAGGGGAGAGCAAAGCGTGGCATGTTAGAAACTGTCCATGGAACTGTTCAGACCCCTTTATTTATGAATGTAGGAACTGTTGCTGCTATTAAAGGCGCAGTATCTACAGATGATTTAAGACAAATCAAAACTCAGGTGGAATTATCCAATACTTATCATCTTCATGTTAGAACAGGTGATAAGCTAATCAAGGAATTAGGTGGATTGCATAAGTTCATGGCTTGGGACAAACCAATTCTCACTGACTCAGGCGGATTTCAGGTTTTCTCTTTGGCAGGGATGCGCAAGATTAAAGAGGAAGGCGTAACATTCCAGTCTCATATTGATGGACATAGAGTATTTATGGGACCAGAGGAAAGTATGCAGATTCAGTCTAATCTGGGTTCTACAATTGCAATGGCTTTCGACGAATGTCCAAGTTCCAGAGCGGACAGAACTTATGTCAAGAATTCAGTAGATAGAACTACCAGATGGCTGGAGCGTTGTAAAAAGGAGATGGCCCGACTTAATAGCTTAGATGATACTATTAACAAGAATCAGATGTTGTTCGGTATCAATCAGGGAGCAGTCTTCGATGATATTCGTATTGAGCATGCCAAGAGAATTGCTGATATGGATTTAGATGGATATGCAGTTGGTGGTTTGGCAGTTGGAGAAACACATGAGGAGATGTATCATGTTCTTGAGGAGACAGTACCATATTTACCACAGGATAAGCCAACTTATTTAATGGGCGTTGGTACACCGGCTAATATTTTGGAAGGTGTTGAGCGAGGAATTGATTTCTTCGATTGTGTATATCCTAGTAGAAATGGTCGTCATGGTCATGTATATACCAAGCATGGCAAGATTAATCTTTTCAATCAGAAGCATGAGAAAGATATGCGTCCTATTGAAGAAGGATGTGGTTGCCCGGCTTGTCAGACATATTCTAGAGCTTATATTAGACATCTATTGAAAGCCAAGGAGATGCTTGGCATGAGATTGTGTGTACTTCATAATCTGTATTTCTACAATAATATGATGGAAGAGATTAGAGATGCTCTTGATGCAGGTCAGTTCGCTACTTACAAGAAGAACTTATTGGAGAGTATGGAAGCAGGAGAATAATATAAAAGTTTTATAAAATCTATGTGTTTATCTTGCAAGTACATATTCACTTTAGTAAAATATAAGAAGTTTGAGGCTTAAATAATAGGCTTATAGTTTAGATAATATGAAGTGACCTCACATTTGTAGCAACGTGGATTTACCTGTATACTGACGATTGGAAATAATCAAAGGTAACAGGGATTACCGCATACAAAAGGAGGCCACTTACATGAAAAGAATAATACGAATCGGAAT
>JAGBNK010000015.1 GCA_017634455.1 Lachnospiraceae bacterium | reverse complement strand
GGTGCTAAGCAGTTTGTTGTACATGAAGCTGCAGAGATGATTGTATCTTCTGGCTTCAATGTCTTGTGGTTTACATTGTAAACGATTGTAGGAAGGTCGTTTCCTGCAGGTGCAGAAATAACTACCTTACGAGCTCCAGCATTGATATGAGCCTGAGCCTTTTCCTTTGATGTGTAGAATCCTGAACACTCAAGAACTACGTCAACCTTTAATTCACCCCATGGGCAATTGTTTGCATCTGGGAATGCATAAATCTTGATTTCCTTACCATCAACTGTGATTGAATCCTCACCAGCCTTAACTGTATCAGCTAAAGCATACTTTCCCTGTGATGAATCATACTTTAAAAGATGTGCTAACATCTTTGGTGATGTAAGGTCATTGATTGCAACTACTTCGTAACCTTCTGCTCCGAACATCTGACGGAAAGCAAGACGACCGATACGACCGAAACCGTTAATTGCTACTCTTACTGCCATTTTCAATTCCTCCTAAGATTTGAATAATTTCTATTAGCGAGGCTATGCCTCGAAACTTTTTATATTTTATCTAATTTAGCCATAGATTTCAACCCTTTAGACCAACTTTCATAAAATTTGTTAATTTTTTGACACATTATGCTTCATATCTAATTACATCCGGCATTGAATTTCATATGTTCCTAAAATATAATTATGATTATATGATGACATTTATAATGGAATAAACAAAGGAGACATACAATGAAAATATGGGATTCTCACATGCACTCTTCCTTTTCCGGAGACTCGCAGACTCCTCCGGATGATATGATTGCACAGGCCAGGAAGCTTGGATTGCCAGGTATAACTTTTACAGACCACTTAGATTGGGATTTCAAGGAAGAACCAGGACTGTTCGACTTAAACATTCCTGCTTATGAAAATACAATCCGCCAATTGATAGAAACTCATTCTAATGAAGACTTCAAAATTAATTACGGAATTGAATTAGGCCTCCAGACACATCTAAGCAACCGCCACCGAGTTTTATTACTGGAAAATGATTTCGATTATGTAATCGGTTCTCTCCATGTAATTGACGGAGTGGACCCTTACTATCCTGCTTATTTTGAAAATGTAGACCCAATTGAAGCATATAGAAAATCCTATGAAGCAATGCTTGAAAATATTATTGCCTTTGATGAGTTCGACAGTTTAGGACATTTGGATTATGTATTTCGCTACGGTCCTGCCAAGGAGTTAAATATTGATAGCTATAAACCTTTTAAGGAATTAGTTGAACAGATTCTGAAATTTATCATTGGTCATGATATCGCTTTGGAAATAAATACTGGATCATATAAACGAGGATTGAAAGAACCTAATCCTAATTACCAGATAATCAAGAAGTATAAGGAAATGGGCGGAAATCTAATAACTATCGGCGCTGATGCTCATTCACCAGAATATATCGGCGAACACTTTGATACTATTAGAGAAATGTTGCTTGATACAGGCTTCAAGGCATATCAAGTATACAAGTCTAGAACTCCATATGATATGCCTTTGAAATAATTATTTTTGGGCGCAAAAATAGCCACCCAAATGAGTGGCTTTTTTTGCAACTTTATGAGACTTACAAAGGATAGAGACTTCTGTTTCCATAAAGGAAACAAGTTCTATGAACTTTAAAAGCAAAATTATAATAACATGGCACCTGGCTTCTGTCAACCATTTACTTGTAATAATCTATGAATTTTCTATGAATATACATATTTATTTTCAAATTCAATTATATTCAATGGTTTGTCATACAAATACCCTTGTATCACATCACAACCGCAGTCTACAATCTTCTCTTTTTCATTCTCAGTTTCAACGCCTTCGCATAGAACCTCAAAAGAAATTTCTTTGAATGTATCCACCAGATTCTTTAGAATTGTCTCTCCCATTTCATTATTAATTGAATGGAGAACAAAACCTCTATCGAACTTAATTACATTGGCAGGAATCTGGCCAAGTACATAAAGTGAATTATAACCTGATCCGAAATCATCCAAAGCAACTCTATAACCTAATTTACGAAGTTTCTGAAGCTGCTCAATAATGTCTTCTAAATCCTGAACCAGCACTGATTCCGTCAATTCAAATTCAATATATTTCTTATCAATACCAGCATCTTCCACAAGTTTATCTAATGAATCAATAAATCTCTTATCCGCCAGATCTTCTCTTGATAAATTAACAGATACTGGAAATAATTCTTTGCCATCCCTCTGCCATTTTGATAAAAGCTTAACTGTCTTGGCCAACACCTTGTAATCCAGACGGGATACTATTCCAGCCTGTTCCAAAATCGGCACATATAGTGCAGGTGATAATATCTCACCATTCTCATCATGGAATCGAGACAAGGCCTCTGCACCTACTATTTTGTTTTCCTTAACAGAGTATTTAGGCTGGAGATAAATCTGAATTCCATCCTCGCTCATAGCTCTCTCAAAATTAGGAATAACGCTGGCCTTCTTAACTGACTTGCGTCTGATATCTTCTGAATAAAATGCAACTGTTGTAGCATAGCTACCCTTCATACTTCTTCTAGCATAACGGGCATTGTCCTGAGCATAAATGAAGCTATCCCCCGGCTGCATCATATATAGACCTATTTCCACATGCACCTTAGCCCGATCATATAGTCGATTTACTTCCGCTACGAAGTCATCAGCAATTGATTCATAATATGCTATAACTTCCTTCTCTGTAGCATAACCTGTCTCACACAAAATTAACAGATGATCTGCATAACTCATAGTTCCTGTGATTGTAGTCTTATTATTTCTGCAGAAATAATCAACCATTCTAGAAATCAACCAATCGCCCTTGTCAGTACCATAAATCTCATTGAAATATTTCAGATTTCTGATATTCATACTGACAATAAGTGGTTGTTTCATTTCATCAACCACCTTTGCGCCAAGTATCTTGAACCTTTCAAGTGATGGAAGTTCTTCAGTTTTGTGTTCCAAGATTTTGTTTAACATTTACCCCAATTTCTCCAATACATTTATTCTTTGGAAGCATCAATTATCTTCCTGGCTTTATTTCTGATACGCTGAATAGCGTTATCAATATTTTTGTCTGACCTTCCCATAGTTTTGGCAATCATATGATAATCCATTCCGCTATTCATATAGAACAAAACCTCAAGTTCCATCTTGCTTAGACTATCTACCAACATACCATAAATATTCTGCGAGTCTTCTATATCTACTATTATTTTCTCTGGATTCTGTAATTCTCCCATATTAGAGGAGGCAATCATATTGTCATATTCATTGATTCCCTCATTATCCGAAAGAGATGTATATAGATTAAGAGGAGCATTTTTCAAAGTATCAGCACTTTGAACCGCTTTGAAAATCCGTCGCTTAATGCATAAATTTGCAAAGCTGCTAAAGCCAGCTCCCTTCGAAACATCGTAGTTCTTCAAGGCTTCCAACAGACCTATGAAACCCTCCTGTCTCACATCGGCCTTGTCACCGCCTTTTATAAAAAAAATTTCCCCATATCGACGAATAACACTGTCATATTTCTTGATAATATATTCTGCCGCGTCAAAGTCCCCATTTTGAAATCTGGCAACAATGTCTTCGTCTGTCATTTCCAAATAATTAAATTCCATCTCACTCCCAATTATTTTACAACATTTAAGCGCTGTCGCACAACCTCATATGTCAAAATTCCTGTAGCTACAGATACATTTAAGGAATCAATATCGCCCTTCATTGGAATTGAAGCAACCAAGTCACAATGTTTCTTCACCAAGTCGCTGACACCATTTCCCTCGTTACCCATTACAACGCCAATGGAACCAGTCAGATTCAAGTTGTACATGGACTCTCCATCCATATCAGCACATACAAACCACATGCCCTGATCCTTCAGACTCTCAATAGTCTGTGACAGATTAGTAACCTTTGCCACTGGAGTGTAATTAATAGCTCCTGCGGAAGCCTTGGCAACTGTAGCTGTTAGGCCAACAGCTCTGCGCTTTGGAATAACCACTCCATGTGCTCCTGCCTGGTTAGCTGTTCTAATAATAGCTCCCAAGTTATGTGGATCTTCCACACCGTCAAGGAAAATGATAAATGGATCCTCCCCCTTTTCTTTGGCAATCTCAAGCATATGTTCTACTGTAGAATATTCATATGCAGCTCCCTGAGCAATAACGCCCTGATGCTTACCTGTCTCAGAGATTTGATCCAATCTCTCCTTGGCCACGAAATTTATAATCACATCATGCTTCTTGGCTTCACGGACAATTGTTCTAACAGGTCCATCCTGACAGCCATCCAACACGAATATTTTGTCAATTGGTTTTCCTGAGCGAAATGCTTCCAATACAGCATTTCTGCCCTCTATGGTTAAATTATTCTCTTCCATTGTATTCCTTTCATCCAATTACAGAGTCAAACCTGATTTTTCGATACCAAGCTTGCACAGATATACAATTCTCTCCAACTGGTCTGTCATATATAAATATCCCATAACAGCCTCAAAGCCTGTGGCGCTTCTGTAATCAGCAACGGTAGCATTCTTGGCAGTTGTATGAGATTTGGCATTTCTGCCTCTTCTGTATACATCCTGTTCTTCCTCAGTCATTTCCTCCATCAAAGCATCTGCCATAACAGCCTGTGAATGAGCTTTGACAATATGAGATGTATGCCTATGTAACTGATTTGCAGAGGTATTACCCTCACCTACAACCACACTTCTTATAACCAGGTCAAATATTCCATCTCCAATATATGCCAAAGTAAGAGGCGAATAGGTTCGTATATCTTTCTTTTCAATGTGAAAAGCATCCATTATATAGGAATTGAATGCTTCAACTCCATTCATTTCATCCATTATAATCCATACCTTTGCAAACTTAAGCTCTGTGCCACTTTACGCCTTCACGAGTATCCTCTAATACGATACCCATAGCAGTAAGCTCATCTCTAATCTCATCAGCTCTGGCAAAGTTCTTATCCTTTCTAGCCTGCTGGCGCTCCTGAATGAGAACTTCAACCTGTTCATCAAGACTTTCCTCTTCCTGATCCAATACAATTCCAAGAACATCACATAATTCATCCATTTGGTCATATAATCCCTTGGCTAAAGCTCGAGAAGAATTCTCGTTCAGATTCTGATTGCAGAATTTGACAAGTTCAAATATTGCAGAAGAAGCATCTGCTGTATTGAAGTCATCATCCATTGCAGCCTTGAATTTATCAACAAATTCAATTCTCTTATCATAAACCGCTTTCTCCTCAGCTGTCATCTCTTCAACTGCTGAGTTCTTGGCAATATAATCCAGATTCTTGCCTGCTGTAATAATTCTATCCAAACCATTTTTGGCAGCTTCCATAAGTTCAGCACTGAAGTTCAACGGACTTCTGTAATGAGCCTGAAGCATAAAGAATCTCAAAACTGCCAAATCATATTTTTCACCAATCTCTCTAACTGTAAAGAAATTGCCAAGTGACTTGGACATCTTCTTGTTATCAATATTCAGGAAACCATTGTGCATCCAGTATGTAGCAAAAGGAACTCCATTTGCCGCCTCAGATTGAGCAATTTCATTCTCATGATGAGGGAAAATCAAATCCTCTCCGCCAGCATGAATATCAATCTGATCACCTAAATATTTCTTGGACATTACAGAACACTCTATATGCCATCCTGGACGACCTTGGCACCATGGGCAATCCCAATATGGTTCTCCGTCCTTCTTAGGCTTCCAGAGAACGAAGTCGAAATCATCTTCCTTCTCACTTCCAACTACATCGATGCTTCTATGTCCAGCTTCCTGCTCATCAATATCTCTATGAGAAAGCTTACCATAGCCCTCAAATTTTCTGGTTCTGTAATATACAGTTCCATCACTAACCTTGTAGGCATAGCCCTTGTCCATCAATGTCTGAATCATATCAATCATACCATCGATTTCCTGTGTAGCCTGTGGATGTGTTGTGGCAGGACGCACATTCAAGTCTGCCATATCCTTCTTGCACTCAGCAATATATCTCTCTGAGATTTCCTCTGGTGCAACACCTTCTTCATTAGCCTTCTTGATAATCTTGTCGTCCACATCCGTGAAGTTGGATACATAATTCACTTCATATCCGCAATATTCAAAGTATCTGCGAACTGTGTCAAATACTATCATTGGTCTGGCATTTCCAATGTGAATATAGTTATATACTGTAGGTCCGCAGACATACATTCTAACCTTTCCCGGTTCTATAGGTTTAAATTCTTCTTTTTTTCTTGTAAGTGTGTTAAATATTTTCATTTCCAAGTTCCTCATATATCAAGTATTTATGCATAATTTTGCATATACATTTTATTCAAAAATCTACTGCTTACTGCAGCCTGGACAGGATGCGCATCGACTACTTTCCGAATCAGCCATGGTCACACTGGATTCATAGAAACTTTCAAGCAACGCAACCGCCTGGGAGCTAATACCTTCTTCTCTACCGGTAAATCCCAAATGTTCCTCTGTGGTAGCTTTAATATTTACCCTATCAGTTGTAATTCCAAGAGCTCGGGCTACATTTTCTTCCATCTGTTCTATGTAAGGTCTAAGCTTTGGTTTCTGCGCAATAACTGTTGCATCAACATTTCCTACTACATAACCTTCCTCAGCAATCAATTCAGCCACATGCTCCATAAGCTTAATTGAATCAGCACCTTTATACTGCTCATCTGTATCTGGAAAATGTTTACCAATGTCACCTAATCCTGCTGCTCCTAAAATGGCATCCATGATAGCATGTAATAAAACATCAGCATCTGAATGTCCCAAAAGCCCCAGAGTATGAGGAATCTCAACACCACCAATAATCAGCTTGCGGCCTTCAACCAATTTATGAACATCATATCCTGTACCTATTCTCATGATTATAGTACTCTCCTATGTTATCTCTACATACTAAAGAACATAATAACAAATTTTCACACAAATATGAAGCAAAAAATGATATAAATTATTTTTCCAAATCCTTGTAATACAATCCTATTTGACCGCGTATAGTATCCATAATATGCATCACATCTGAAGTGGCCTGTAGCGGAACCATTCTACTCTCTTTCAGCCCCTCTCTTATCTCAGATGCAACAGTATCAAACTCATCTAAATAGCTGTTCATCCTTGGGCCATCTCCCTTAAACACTTCCTTATTAAACAATCCTTTTTTGCATGTGATGGAATTCATGGCATGATACAGTATCGCTTTAATACATCCATCTGTTCCATTTATCTGCATTTTCTCAAAGCCTTTCATATCAGCAATTGAAGCTGATATAGACACTTTCAATCCATTGTCATATTCAAATATAATATCTTCGCCCAAATCAATGCCACCGGAAAGATTCCCCACGCTAGTAATATGATCTGGATATCCCCATAATCTATAAGCATAGGTAATAGGATAAACTGTAATATCCAACAATGCTCCACCGGCCCGCTTCGGATCAGCTACCCTTGGAGCATAATTTACGGAATTCATATGATATGTAAATCTCGCATCTGTTATATTGCCGATTTTGCCATTATTCACCCATTCCTTGGCTTTGTTGGCAGCAGGTGAAAACCATGTCCACATGGCCTCACATAAATACAAATCTTTTTCCTTGGCAAGAGCAATCAGTTCATCAGTCTCTGACGCTTCAACTGTAAATGCCTTTTCACATAATACAGGCTTTCCAAGTTCTAAAACCTCTTTCACATTTTGATAATGTACATTATGCGGAGTGACAACATATACCGCATCTACCCCTTCTGCAGTAACAGCTTCCGCAACAGTTCTGTATGCCACGCCCCCAAACTCATTGACAAAAGAAACTGCATTATCATAATTTCTTGTATAGCATGATACAATCTCATGTCTCCCACTATTCAAAATCTGTTTTGCAACTGTGTGTGCAAGCTTACCTGTCCCAATAAAACACCATCTAAACTTACTCATTTTTGTATCCTCCATTTTTATTATATATTTTTTATTATATATATATTTCTACCTTCTTTCTTGTAAAATAATATTACGAATTTCAAATATTTTACATGTATAAACCATTTAGTTTTTCATTTATAATACAAAAAAACTCTTATCAATTCTGATAAGAGTTTCAGTAGCGAGGGAGAGACTCGAACTCTCAACCTCCCGGGTATGAACCGGACGCTCTAGCCAGTTGAGCCACCTCGCCATATTAGATTTTGAATGGGACCTACAGGGCTCGAACCTGTGACCCTCTGCTTGTAAGGCAGATGCTCTCCCAGCTGAGCTAAGATCCCATTTCCTATCGCTCTCGCGACCGAAATCTAATATACTATATTGACCATTCTAAGTCAACAACTTTTTCCGAAAAATTTCAACTTTTTTGAAAAACTTTATCAAAACTTATACTTCAAGCAATCTATCAATTAATTTAACGCAATCTGCTGCATCTTTGGAATATCCGTCTGCATCTATTTCAACTGCATAACTCTCAGTAATGCAGGCTCCTCCAATAACAACTTTCGCTCTGCATCCTCTCTCTTTTACAAGCTCAACCACATCTTTCATCTTTACCATGGTTGTTGTCATAAGGGCTGATAATCCTATAATATCAGCATCTGTTTCTATTGCCTTATCTACAATAGCTTCAGCAGCTATGTCTTTGCCCATGTCATATACCTGATAACCATAATTCTTGAGCATTAAAACAACCAGATTCTTACCAATATCATGAATATCACCTTCAACTGTAGCAAATACGCATACGCCCTTGACAGTACCATCAGAATTTTCCAATAAAAGGGGCTCCAAATAATCCATAGCCACCTTCATGGTGTTGGCTCCGGCAATTAATTGTGGAAGAAAATATTTCTTCTGATCATAATATTCACCAACCTTGTTGATAGCGGCAATTAGATAAGTCTCAATAATATCCGTAGGTGTTGTACCAGCATCCAATTCAGCTTTCACATCATCTACAACCACATCTTTATTACCATTTAATACATCAATAAAAATCGGATGACTCTCCTCTGGGGAAGCTGTGGAATCAACCTGCGCCTTCGCCTCCTGCTTACCTGGAACAAAGGTACCATCACCAAATGACAGATTCATCTTCTCTGTAGGAACAGTTTGCAGATATCTGTCAGAAGCCCCATCTTTGTTTAATAGCAAATCAACAGCAAAAGCTGAATACATAAGCATCTCCTGAGACGGATTAGCAATAGCCATAGTAAGACCTTTAGACAGAGCCACATTCAAAAATGCCGAATTGACAAAGGTTCTCTGTGGCATACCAAAAGAAATATTTGACAAACCACAAATAGTCGGCAAAGACAATGTGTTCTTGCAATAATCAATAGTCTCAAAGCACTGTAAAGCAGCAGTTGAATCCGCACCAACAGTCTGTACAAGCACATCAACAATGGCTGACTTAGAGCTTAAACCAATCTCCTCTGCATTCTTTAATATATAATCAATATTCGCCTTCTTCTCGTTTAAATCCTTTGGAAGACCCGCTGATGACAGAGGCAACAGAATAAACATTGCACCATATTTCTTCGCCACCTGTAGCATCTTGTGCATCTTTGGCTCCTCTGCAGAGATGGAGTTAATAATAGCTCGTCCTGGATATGCTCTAAGAGCCGCCTCAATAACCTCTGGATAGCTTGAATCAATACACAGAGGCAAATCTACTGTGTAGGTTATCTCATCAATGGCAGCCAGCATCATCTCCCCCTCATCAATACCATTGGTTCCCATATTCACATCCAAAATAGAAGCTCCGTCCGCTTCCTGGGCTCTAGCAAAATCCTTCACAAGCTGCAGACTTCCTTCTCGAAGCTCAGCCTGTAACTTTTTCTTGCCTGTAGGATTAATTCGCTCTCCCACCACCTTAAAGGTTCCATTGACATCTACGAATACATTTTCCCTCTCAGATGTAACTATTGGTAAATGTTTTGGCTCCGGAACTCTAGCCTCCTTACCAGACATTCTATTAGTCAAGGCTCTAATATGCTCAGGAGTTGTACCACAACAACCTCCCAGAACAATTGCTCCAGCTTCATATAAAAGTTCACAGGCTCCCGCAAATTCTTCCGGTGTAGTAGAATATATAGTTTCCCCATCCACCAGTTCTGGCAATCCATTATTTGGTTTAGCCATAATAGGAACATCTGCAACTAATGCCATCTGCTCCACCAGTTCCACCATATCTTCCGGGCCGGTAGAACAGTTTAAGCCCACAATATCAGCCCCCATATTCTGCAATACAATCATGGCAGTATCTGGTCTTGTACCATAGAGAGTTCTTCCATCCTCATTGTATGTCAGAGATACCATTACAGGCAGATCGCAGGTCTCCTTAATGGCAAGAAGAGCAGCTCTACATTCCTGTAAGCTCATCATGGTCTCAACAACAAATAAATCTACACCTTCTTGTAGGATAGCTTCCACCTGCTCCTTGTATACTTCCACAAGCTCTTCAAAGCGCAATTCCCCAAGGGGATACAACTGCTGTCCTGTCATGGTCAAATCACCAGCAACCAATGCTTTACCATCAGCAGCCTCTCGACTGAGTCTGACCATAGTACGATTAAGATCAACCAGCCTGTCTCCCAAGCCATATTCCTCCAGCTTAATAGAGTTGGCAGTAAATGTTGGAGCATACAAAATATTAGTTCCAGCTTCCACATAAGCCCTCTGTAAATCTATAATGGCCTGTGGGTTATTGGCAATCCACTCCTCAGGGCATACCCCCATTGGAAGCCCTGCTTTCATCAGATTGGTTCCTGTAGCACCATCCAAAATTATAGGTCCTTTTTCAAATAATTTGTATAATTCCTCTCTAGTCATCTCTTCACCTCAACCCTCAAACAACATATCAAAGTTCATTCAGTTCTGATCGTATTTTCTCAATAATATTACAGATCAAATTCACTCTGTTAAATGGAGTCATAAAATAATATCCATCGCAACAATCCTGTAATTTCTTGGCAATTTCCACGGATATCTCCATTGCCACCTGCTCTGATTCTTCTCTACTCATATTCTCATTATATTTATCTACAATATAGTCAGGTACATTCATACCTGGCATCTGCTTGGCAATAAACATTGCATTCTTACGGCTCACAAGAGGCATAATTCCTGCCATTATCTTAGCTCCTGTCATTTCGCGAAGCAGACGGATTCGCTCAATATCATCATCACTATATATTGGCTGTGTCAGGAAAAATGTACATCCCTGTTCTATTTTCAACTTCATTCTACGGGCAATGGCATCCACATTGACACCGTTATAATTCAGCGCTCCTCCAAATACAACTGTATCATCCACAAACTCCTCATTGTTCATACCATCAACCAGATTCATCAATCGGATGGAATTACAGTTAAATACCTGTGTCAAATCCGCTCTGTTCTGCTTGGAAATAGGATCTCCAGTCACAAAGAGAAAATGCTTCAAATCATTGGCATACGCTCCCATAATTGTGCCGCGAAGAGATATGATATTTCTATCTCTGCACGATATATGAGGCATAACATCTATTCCCACTTCTTTTTGCACCTTGGCTCCAAGAAGGGATGCATCCATTCTGGTTCTGGCAAGTGGAGAATCCGACAAAGTAAGCAAGTCCACATTATGATTCTTTAAAACCATTGCTCCATCTATAACCTTCTTATAATTCATATCTGCAGGTGGATCTAACTCAACCAACACTGGTTTTCTGCCACTTTGCAGTTTCTTCCAGAAGTCTGACTCAGTACGTGTTACAACAGAATCCTGAGTTTGAGAGATTTTCTTTTGATATATCTTATTATCAATTGCCTTTTCTGTTGCGGCCACATACTCAGGTGAGGTTCCACAACAGCCCCCTAATATATTTACACCTAACTGCTGCAGGCTCTTTTCATTTTCCACATAATAATTTAAATTATGACCATAGAATATCTGTCCTCGAACTTCGTATGGATAGCCTGCATTTGGCAGAGCCACCAACGGTTTGTCCGACGGAAATGATATCTTCTCCAACAGAGATACAAGCTGTGAACCGGCCATACTACAATTAAATCCGTATGCATCAACTGAATCGAGTTCACACATTTTGTTGATGATTCTCGAATAACTGATACCTGACTTGGAATAACCTGTCTTATCAACACAGAAGGATACAATAACATATGCATCCGGTTTCACTTCTTTGATATATCCAGCCAGTTCCTCTATATAGAACAAATCATTTTGAGTTTCAAACCAGATAATCTCTGCTCCAGCCTCAATAAAACAATCTATAACATATTTATAATCTTCTACTACCTCTGTGTAGTCTTTGCCTATGTCATATAATGTTCCAATATCAGCAGCTACATATACTTCCTCATTTTCCAGACTTACCGCCTCATATGCAATCTGTATGCCGGCAGTAATATTCTCTTTCAATTCGTTTCTATCCGGAAAGAAATTAGAATTGGAAGCAAATGTATTGGTTCTTAGAATTCGCGCACCACTTCGGATATACTCCCTGTGAATATCTATGATACGATTTGGATGCAACAGATTCTCCTGTTCAACCAATTCAACTCCATCAGAATGAACCAAATCATAATATGTTCCCATTGCTCCATCTGTGAGCACTATATTTTCTGATAAATATTTTCTAAAATCACTCATTAAAAATCCCTTATCTATAACCAATATAAATGTATCTACATAGGCAAAATATCAATATTTCACCATCAAATCTTTATCATTTTAACATATAAAAGTTTACAGTAAAGATTTTTTATAATAAAAATGCCGCAATTGAATCAAAAACTTCTGAATCAATTGCGACATTCACATTATTATAAGATCAAATTATGTCTCCTATTATAATTTTATCTGTTATCCACCTTGGCAATATCAATCAAAGTAATATTATCCAACTGAGTCTCCAATGCTGTTGCAAGAGCATTGGCTGTATCCATTGCTGTTATACAATATACGCCTGTCTCGATAGCATTTCTTCTAATAAGGAATCCATCTCTTGACTTATCCCCATGACCGGTTGTTGGAATATCAATTACCAAATCAATCTTGTGTCCTAGAATCAAATCCATAACATTTGGTGATTCCTGAGAAATCTTATTTACCCAAAGAGCATCTATACCATGCTCCTGGAGATATTTGGCAGTTGAGCGAGTTGCATAAATCTTGTAACCCAAGTCAGCAAATCTCTTAGCTACGCCTACAGCCTCTGGCTTATCCTTGTCTGCAACTGTCATAATCATCTGCTTGTATTTAGTAACATTTACACCAGCGCCAAGGAATGCCTTGTATAATGCTTCGTTAAATGTCTTGCCAATTCCCAGACACTCACCTGTTGATTTCATCTCAGGTCCCATGGAAATCTCAGCACCACGGAGCTTCTCAAACGAGAATACTGGCATCTTGATTGCTATATAGTCAGCTTCTGGCTGAAGTCCTGGTTCATATCCAAGCTCTCTGATTGTAGAACCGATAATAACCTTGGTTGCTAAATCAACAATTGGAATTCCAGTAACCTTGCTGATGTAAGGAACAGTACGGGAAGATCTAGGATTAACCTCGATTACATATACCTCTCCGTCCATTACAATAAACTGGATATTAATCATACCCTTTACATGCAAAGCCTTGGCAAGGCGAGCTGTATAATCTGCAATCTTGGCTTTAATATCATCTCCGATGGTATGAGCTGGATATACAGAGATTGAATCACCTGAGTGAACTCCTGTACGCTCAATATGTTCCATAATACCTGGAATCAATATGTCTGTACCATCACATACAGCATCAACCTCAATCTCTTTTCCCTGTAAATATTTATCTACTAGAATTGGATGATCCTGGGCAATCTGATTGATGATACCAATAAATTCTTCAATCTCATCATCATTGAATGCAATCTGCATTCCCTGTCCACCAAGTACATATGAAGGACGAACAAGAACTGGATAACCGATTCTGTTAGCTACTTCCTTGGCCTCCTCAGCAGTGTAAACTGTACCACCTGAAGCTCTAGGAATCTTAGTCTCCTCTAATATCTTGTCAAATAATTCTCTATCCTCAGCAGCATCCACATCCTCCGCCTTGGTTCCTAAAATTGGAACACCCATGCGCTTCAATGCTTCTGTAAGCTTAATAGCTGTCTGACCACCGAACTGTACAACAGCTCCATCAGGCTTCTCAATATCTACAATGCTCTCCACATCTTCATCTGTAAGAGGCTCAAAGTACAATTTATCTGCAATATCAAAGTCAGTAGATACTGTCTCAGGATTATTATTTACAATAATTGTCTCATAGCCTTCCTTAGCAAATGCCCATGTAGAATGAACTGAACAATAGTCAAACTCAATACCCTGACCGATTCTAATAGGACCAGAACCAAGTACTAAAATCTTCTTCTTATCCTTGGTCTGCTCAGCTTCGTTAACTGAGCCGAATACCGAGTAATAGTAAGGAGTCTCTGCAGCAAACTCAGCAGCACAGGTATCAACCATCTTGAAGGCAGCTACAATACCATTGTCATAGCGCATCTTCTTCACTTCTTCCACAGACTTACCAGTAAGCTTAGCAATAACTGTATCAGGGAATTCTAATCTCTTAGCTTCCTTGAGAGTCTCAACTGTAAGCTCCTCATTCTGCAGCTTCTGCTCCATCTCAACCAGGATTGCAATCTTGTCAATGAACCAGATATCAATCATTGTTCTCTCATGAATATGTTCATAAGACATACCTCTTCTCAAGCATTCAGCAATAAGATAGATTCTTCTGTCATCAACCACATCAAGTGCAGCCTCAAGCTCTGCATCGCTGTATTCATTAAATCCGTAGCTCATAAGAGAATCCACATGCTGCTCTAAAGATCTGATAGCCTTCATAAGAGCACCCTCGAAATTGTTGCAGATACTCATAACCTCTCCAGTGGCCTTCATCTGAGTTGTAAGTGTACGCTTAGCTGTAATAAATTTATCAAATGGAAGTCTAGGAATCTTCACTACACAGTAATCAAGCATTGGCTCGAAAGATGCGTAAGTCTTGCCTGTAATTGCATTCTTGATTTCATCAAGGGTATAACCCAAAGCAATCTTGGCAGCAACCTTGGCAATAGGATAACCTGTAGCTTTAGAAGCCAAAGCTGATGAACGAGATACTCTAGGATTAACCTCAATTACGCAGTATTCAAATGTATCTGGATGAAGTGCATACTGCACATTACATCCACCAGTAATTCCCAGTTCAGAGATAATATTTAATGCAGAGCTTCTAAGCATCTGATATTCCTTATCTCCAAGAGTCTGTGAAGGAGCAACTACAATTGAATCACCGGTATGTACACCAACAGGATCAATATTTTCCATGTTACATACTGTGATACAGTTACCTGCTGCGTCACGCATTACCTCATATTCGATTTCCTTCCAACCAGCAATACAGCGCTCAACTAATACTTCATGCACTCTAGAAAGTCTAAGTCCATTGGTAAGAATCTCAACCAATTCCTCCTCATTATGAGCAATTCCACCGCCGGAACCACCCAATGTATAAGCAGGACGAAGTACAACCGGATATCCAATTGTATTGGTGAATTTAATACCATCTTCAATATTGTGTACAACAAGAGATGCAGCTACTGGCTCATGAATTTTCTCCATTGCATCCTTGAAGCCCTGTCTGTCTTCTGCTCTGAAGATTGTCTCAGCTGTAGTTCCAATAAGTCTGACACCGTTCTCCTCAAGGAATCCACATTCATCCAATTCCATACCCAGATTAAGTCCAGCCTGACCACCAAGTGTAGGCAATACGGAATCCGGCTTTTCTTTCAGGATAATCTTCTTCAACACTTCTACAGTAAGAGGCTCAATATAAACCTCATCTGCAATATCCTTGTCTGTCATGATAGTAGCAGGATTGGAATTAACCAATACAACTTCCACGCCCTCTTCTTTCAAAGAACGACAAGCCTGTGTTCCAGCGTAATCGAACTCTGCAGCCTGTCCAATTACAATTGGGCCAGACCCAATCACAAGTACTTTCTTTATGCTTAAATCTCTTGGCATTAGTTTTCTCCTCCCATCATGTTAATAAATCTGTCAAATAAGTATCCACTGTCAAGTGGTCCTGGGCAAGCTTCAGGATGGAACTGTACTGTAAATATATTCTTTCCTACATATTTCAGACCTTCATTGGTTCCATCATTTACATTTACAAAAGCTGGCACAGCAACAGATGGGTCAAGTTTATCTGTATCAACTACATAACCATGGTTCTGTGATGATATATATACACGACCAGTTGCTAAGTCTTTCACAGGATGATTTCCACCTCTGTGACCATATTTCAATTTATGAGTTGGGCAACCATTTGCAATTGCCATTAACTGATGTCCTAAACAAATAGCAAAAATTGGAACATCAGATGCATATAATTTCTTGATTTCTTCGATTATATCCACATTGGTCTCAGGATCCCCTGGACCATTTGAAAGCATAATTCCATCTGGATTCATGGCCAGAATTTCCTCAGCAGATGCATGTGCAGGGAAGATTGTAACCTCGCAACCTCTCTGGCTGAGAGAACTTGCAATATTTCCCTTGGCACCGAAGTCCATAAGAGCAACCTTGTAATTCTTGCCACGATTTTCAGGCTTGATATTACCACCGGCAGAAGCTGTAGCTCCCATCATGCCCTGTCCTTCCGGATATACTGACTTGCACTCGTTAGCCTTAATCACTGACTTCTCCTGGCAAGTAACCTTAGATACCACATCTCCAACAGTATATTCTTTCAGTCTAGGAATAATCTCATCCAAATTGTAATTCTCATTAGTTGTAATCATTCCATTCATAGTACCCTTATCTCTCAAAATCTTGGTAAGGGCTCTTGTATCAATTCCTGCAATACCTGGAACATCCTGCTCCTTTAAGAAATCCTGGATAGTTCCCTCACAACGGAAATTGCTAGGAATTCTAGATAACTCTCTAACTATATATCCATCTACCCATGAACGAGCAGATTCCATATCAGGTGTAATTCCATAATTACCAATTAGAGGGTAAGTCATACATACTGCCTGACCTGCATATGATGGGTCAGTCAATACTTCGAGATATCCTGTCATTGAGGTGTTAAATACTATCTCGCTGATTACCTCTCTTGTAGAACCAATACTCGTTCCTTCGAATACTGTACCGTCTTCCAAAATCAGAAATGCTTTCATTTTGCTCCCTTTCGCTATTTGTTTTATTTTTATATAATCTTGTAGATTCTATCATAAAGGGTACTTTATCACAATAAAAAGTACCCTTTATTTTCTAATAATTATTAATCAATATTACTTGAAGTAAGCAACACCGGATTCGAATAATTTCATATCCTGCTCGCCATAAATATTGATTGCCACAGAGCGGCCTTGTCTTTCTGAATGAGCCATCTTACCAAATACTCTACCGTCAGCACTTGTGATACCTTCAATAGCCATATATGAACCGTTGATGTTCCATTCTTCATCCATTGTAGGCTGCCCAGCTTCATTAACATACTGTGTAGCAACCTGTCCATTTTCAAATAACTTCTTCAACCACTCATCATTGGCAACAAATCTACCCTCACCATGAGATGCAGGATTTGTATAAATCTGTCCAAGCTCAGCCTGCTGTAACCAAGGTGACTTATTAGATACCACCTTGATATATGCCATCTTGGAGATATGACGATTGATTGTATTATATGTAAGTGTAGGTGCATCAGATTCCTGTGTACGAATCTCGCCATAAGGTACCAGACCAAGTTTAATCAAAGCCTGGAATCCATTACAAATACCAAGAGCAAGTCCATCTCTCTCATTAAGAAGCTTTGTAACTGCCTCTTTCATCTTGGCATTTCTAAATGCTGTAGCAAAGAATTTTGCAGAACCTTCTGGTTCGTCACCTGCTGAGAATCCACCTGGGAACATAATAATCTGTGACTGATCAATTGCCTTGGTGAATTCATCAACTGAATCTCTGATATCAGCTGCAGTCATATTCTTGAATACCTTGACAATTGTATCTGCTCCTGCCTTCTCAAAGGCCTTGGCGCTGTCATACTCACAGTTAGTACCAGGGAATACTGGGATAAATACTGTAGGCTTAGCAATCTTATTCTTGCATACATAGATATCCTTGGCATTATATACATCTGTATCAACAAGTGTTGTATCCTGTGTAGCTCTTGTTGGGAATACCTTTTCCAATGGAGCACTCCAGCACTCAATGGCATCATTTACAGACATTGCCATGTCACCGTATGTAAATGTAGCATCATCTGTAACAACACCGATTACATTTACCACATCAGCAAGTCCAGCAGCTTCCATCATAGAGACAGCCTTGTCACCGTCACTAACCTCAGCCACAATTGAACCAACTTCATTTTCAAATAATTCTTCTATTGATACACTTCCCTCATCCAAGTTGAATCCAAGCTTATTACCAAATGCCATCTTGGACAATGAAGCAACCAATCCATGTGAATCAAGAGCATAAGCTGATACAATGACGCCTTCCTGAATCATCTTATGAACTGTGTCATACAATTTCATATTCTGCTCATAGTCTGGCAAATCATACTCATCTCTCTTGGCTCCAAGGAATACCAACTCATTTCCTGCCTTCTTCAATTCAGGAGTAATAATATCTCCCTCCTTGGCAATATCAACTGCAAAGGAAACAAGTGTAGGTGGAACATCAATTTCATTAAATGTTCCTGACATAGAATCCTTACCACCAATTGATGGAAGTCCAAATGCCATCTGTGCCTTATAAACACCAAGCAAAGCTGCGAAAGGCTGACTCCATCTCTTTGGATCAGCTGACATTCTGCGGAAGTATTCCTGGAATGTAAATCTAATCTTCTTGTAATCACCACCAGCTGCAACGATTCTGGCAACTGACTCAAGTACAGCATAGCTTGAACCGTGGTATGGGCTCCATGATGATAAATATGGATCAAAACCGTAAGACATCATTGTAACTGTATCACAGTCACCCTTCATAACTGGAAGCTTAGCAACCATTGACTGTGTCTCAGTAAGCTGATATCTACCACCAAATGGCATGTATACACTGTTCACACCAATTGATCCGTCAAACATTTCCACAAGACCTTTTTGTGAGCATACATTTAAGTCTGCCAGAGTCTTCTCCCATGCTTTTCTTACATCACCATTATTTACAGCATCAGCAACACCTTCCACTGCATATTTGTTGAGATAATTATCAGACTCAACAGGCATTTCAACTTCAACTGAAGTCTCCTGATGAGCTCCGTTTGTATCAAGGAATGAACGCTTGAGATTTACAATCTCCTTACCTCTCCATTCCAATACAAGATTTGGCTCTTCTGTTACAACTGCAACTTCAATAGCCTCAAGGTTTTCTTCATTAGCATATTTTAAGAACTGATCAACATCCTCTGGAGCAACAACAACTGCCATTCTCTCCTGTGATTCAGAAATAGCAATTTCAGTTCCATCAAGACCGGCATATTTCTTTGGCACCTTGTCCAGATTCACTCTCAGGCCATCAGCCAACTCACCAATGGCAACAGATACACCGCCGGCACCGAAGTCATTACATTTCTTGATAATATAACTTACTTCCTCACGACGGAACAATCTCTGAATCTTTCTCTCTGTAGGTGGATTACCCTTCTGAACCTCAGCACCACATACAGAAGTTGATTCAGTATTGTGAGCCTTGGACGAACCTGTTGCACCACCAATACCATCACGACCTGTACGTCCACCTAAAAGAATGATCTTATCTCCTGGATCAGAATTGAGACGCTGAACTGCGCGTCTTGGAGCTGCACCCATAACAGCACCAATCTCCATACGCTTAGCAACATAATCCGGATGATATACTTCCTTGACATATCCTGTTGCAAGACCAATCTGGTTACCATATGAAGAATAGCCATGAGCTGCCTCACGTACAATTTTCTTCTGTGGCAACTTGCCATCAATTGTATCCTTCACAGGTACAGTAGGATCAGCCGCACCAGTTACGCGCATAGCCTGATATACATATGTTCTACCAGAAAGTGGATCTCTAATTGCGCCACCAAGACAAGTAGCTGCGCCACCAAATGGTTCAATTTCAGTTGGGTGATTATGTGTTTCATTTTTGAAGTTAACAAGCCATTCCTCAGTTTTACCATCAACATCAACTGGGACTACAATAGAGCAAGCATTTATCTCATCAGATTCTTCCTGATCAGCTAACTTACCATCGGCTTTTAATTTTTTCATTGCTAGAAGTGCCAGATCCATCAAGCATACAAACTTGTCGTCTCTGTCTTTATATAGAATTTTGAAATTATCTAAATAGTCATTGTATGTGTCTTCAATAGGCTTACGATAGAAACCGTCATCAAATTTAACACTCTTCAACTCTGTTGAGAATGTAGTATGTCGGCAGTGGTCCGACCAATATGTGTCAAGAACACGAATCTCTGTCATTGTAGGATTTCTATGTTCATCATCACGGAAATAATTCTGAATATGAAGGAAATCATTAAATGTCATAGCAAGGCCAAGTGAATCATATAACTTCTTCAACTCAGCTTCAGGCATATCAACAAATCCATCAAATACCATAACATCATCTGGCTCATCAAAATCATCTGTCAAAGTAACAGGCTTCTCCAAACCAGTCTCGCGAGAATCAACAGGATTAATGCAATGCTTCTTGATTGCTTCAAACTGCTCATCTGAAATATCACCTTCTATAACATAAGTTGTTGCAGAACGAATGATAGCTTCCTCATCTTCCTTCAATAACTTAATGCACTGTTCAGCAGAATCAGCTCTCTGGTCAAACTGTCCAGGGAGATACTCCACAGAGAACACTCTACCATTGAAATCAAATGATTCCTCGTATACATCATCAACCGGAGGTTCACAAAATACCGTCTTCAGGGCCTTTCTATAAATTTCATCGGAAATATTCTCGATGTCGTAGCGAATAAGAACTCTAACATTGGTGACAGTTGTTATTCCCAAATAGCTCTTAAACTCTGAGAGAAGCGACTTTGCAGAAACAGCAAATTCAGGTTTCTTCTCTGCGTAAACTCTTCTTACGTTACTCATTTCGTACCTCCACGCCTAATTATAAAGTTTTATATATACACCCTTGCGGGCATACTTTCACATACCTAGAGAAGTATATCATATAGCCCTTATATATTTCCACAGAAAATATATACGATACGCTACTTTTTTTCCCAAAATAAATTTGTCATTTCGCCGATTTTATCCAAGTTGCATATTTTATAATCCTGCCAATCCGGCGGAATGCAATTTCTATAATAAGAATTGGCAAATCTCTCATCCAAGAGAGCGATTATACCTCTATCATTTACCGTCCTAATAACCCTGCCAGCTGCCTGAATCACCTTGTTATAACCGGGATATAAATAGGCAAAGGAGAATCCATCTCTCCCTGCCTCCTGGAAATATTCACGGATAATCTCCATCTCATTGCATACCTGTGGCAAGGCAAGCCCCACAATTATGGAACCAATCAGCCTCTCGTTGGTAAGGTCAATTCCCTCTGCAAAGATTCCACCCATTACACAGAAACCTATGAGACTTCTATCTCTACCCTCATAGAATTCTGTGAGAAATGCTTCTCGCTCTTCCTCCGTCATTCCTGAGGATTGGTAAATAATATCATATTTCACGCCCCAAACCTTCTCAAATATTTCTCCCACATCCTCCATAACTTTGTAGGATGGAAAAAATACCATATAGTTACCCTGGCGTTTGCTTACTATCTCTTCTATATAATTAGCATACTTCTCATACTCAGATTTAGTCCTTCTGGTATATTTGGTAGTTACATCATCCGCTATGCAAAGCAGTCTGTTCTCCGGATCAAAGACTGATGGAGTACATACCATATATACATCCTCATCATTGCATAAAAGCGGTCTGTAATACTGAATAGGAAGAAGTGTTGCAGAGAAATATATACAGGAATCCGCCTTGTCTATTCTCTGCTGTAACTGAATTGATGGGTCAACACAATACAGATGAATTCTGAAATCTCCATTGTCAGCATAATCGCAGTAAATTCTATAATGATCATCTAGGCAATCAGATATATCTATGAAATTTTTCACCTTGAAATAGAAATCCAAAACCACATCCCGCTCTTCGATTTCCACTTCATCCTCCAGCAATTCCTCAATGGCTGATGCAGCATTTATGAGAGACATAAGAAATATCTCACATTCCTCCAAAACTAAAACCTTCTCGCAGCTTCTCTTGTATACCAGCAAATCTCTATTGCATCGTTCTAATCTCTTCTCAATCTTCTTACTATATTTCTTTAAAATGTTTTTGGCTTGTAATACCTCTTCCTTGATTATAGTTTCAGAATACATCTCTCTGGCTCTATCTACCATGTTGTGTGCTTCATCCACCAGATATATGTAATCCCCTCTAATTCCTTCTGCAAAGAATCTCTTGAGATATACATTTGGATCAAAAACATAATTGTAATCACAGATAATATTATCCACCCAGTTAGATACATCCAGACACATTTCAAATGGACATACTCTATGATCCTTGGCCCATTCAATAAGTCGTTCTCTGTCATAGGTGCCATCCTGCATTAACAGTTCATATACAGCACCATTTACTCTGTCAAAATGTCCCTTGGCATAAGGACAATCCACAGGATTGCAATGTCTCTCCTCCAATGGGCACATCTTGTCCTTGGCTGTAATTACCACAGTCTTGCCCTTGTAGCCTCTATTATTTAACAGGTTAAATGCTTCCAAAGCCACCAGTCCAGTAGAAGCCTTGGCTGTGAGATAGAAAATCTTGTCAGAATAGTCCTGGCCAGTTGCTTGAACTGCAGGATAAATAGTAGCCAAGGTCTTGCCTGTTCCTGTTGGAGCCTGGAGAAACATAGTCTTGTTTCTAATCAAAGCTGTGTACACATCTGCTATGGTCTTCTTCTGTCCCGCTCTATATTCATATGGAAATGTCAATTCTTTAATAGACTGTTGACGCTCAATTCTGTGATTATATAGATAATCAGTCCATGGCTTATACTGATTTACCAAATCCATAAACCATTGCTCTAAATCCCCGAAATCAATTGGTTCCACGAAGCTCTTGATTTCCTCTGTATACATATTTACATAAGTCATGTGAACCTTGATGCTTTTCAACTTATTTTGGCACGCAAAAATATATGCATATACCTTGGCCTGGGCTATATGCACATCTATTGGCGCTTTCATCTTGGTCACATCATTGTACATGCCTTTTATCTCGTCCACTGTTACATCTGAATCCGGACCAAGCTCTTCGTCGAAATCATATATAATGCCATCAGCTCTACCTTCAAGAGCTAATTCATATTTATCAAAATCAATTGTAAATTTCAGAGGAACCTCTGCATGATATTCCAATCCTGCACTGTGCTGAAGCTTACGATGAATTCTACTGCCGGCATTCATGGCTTCAGTTTTCAGACCTCCGCCATGTCTGTCATCTATGTCACCAGATACCAACAGAAATTCTACAAGATTTCTAACTGATATTACAATCTGCGGTTTATTATTTTCTGCCAATACCAGCTTAGTGTGTTTCATTAATTATATTCCATATCATCTATTATTTATTTGAGGCGACCATCTTCTATAACTTTGTCAATATATCTGAAACAGTCCCCCATATTTCCCTGAATGAACATATCTGTATCAGGATTTAATTCCACTCCAATTCTATCTCTGTTTAAAACCACCATGTGTTTACCATTGAAATAGCGAATATAGGATGCAGCCGGATATACATTCAATGAGGTTCCGGCAATTATAATCATATCAGCTGTACTGATTGCTCTGATAGCATTATTTACAGCATCCTCTGGAAGCCCCTCTTCATAGAGAGTTACATAAGGTCTTATAATGCCACCACAATAAGGACATCTTGGAATTCCTCTCTCATCAAGATGGCCATCATTCTCAGCATCAAATATATAATAACTATCCACATCTCTATTGCAATCCATACAATAGTTGCGCAATGTGGTGCCATGAATCTCATATACAAGCTTGCTGCCTGCTCTCTGATGTAGCCCATCAATATTCTGTGTTACCACACCATTTATCTTGCCTAACTTCTCCAATTTGGCAATTGTAGTATGGGCAATATTGGGCTCCACATTTCTTGTATCCAGCTTCTGTCTATAGAATTCAAAGAATACCTGAGGATTATCTCTCAGGCAGCTATGTGATAGTAGATACTCCGGAGAATATTGATCAAATTGTACATCTCTCTGATTATACAATCCATCCTTGCTACGAAAATCAGGAATGCCACTTTCCGTAGACACTCCTGCTCCTCCAAAGAAAACCACCTTATTCGACCCATTTAAATATTCAAGAAATTTCTCAAACTGATAATTTTCTGACATTATATATCACCTTTAAATCAATAATAAATTATTTGCGCTGAGACAATGCAGTCAAAGCTCCAAATTCCGAATCATAGATTCCGCCTTCTGCCTCAATCTGCTCCCACGTACTCCATACACCATTTAATTGAATAGCTTTCATGCTTATATCAGTAACCATTTTCTTCTGAGGCATATTATTATTTATAACAAATACATCCTCATTTAAAAGAAATGGCAATACTACAAGTTTACCCACTCTAATAGCGTCTAAAACCTGGTTGATTGTATAATTCTTGTTAAGTATATCTATCTTAGTCATATCTTCTCCCCTTTGCATGTCTCATGTACTAATGTCTCATTAAAATATTTGTCTATTTATTATATCACAAGATTTCTATAAACCACTTAAAAAATATCACAATATTTATCTCGTAATTTACAGCAAAAGTATTAGTTCATTTTCCATATATTAATACTAAATGGCATCAATAGACTTCCTCCAGCAAATTCATGAATTTCATGAGTAAGTAATTCTTCCGCTGTTGCACCTCCAGCATCAAAGTAAGCCATATAATCATTTTCACTCATATTAATAGCCACAATAATTCGTTCATTCTCATAATCTCTCTCAAATATACACTGCTCATTCTGTAATAAAAGAGATTTAATACCACCGTAATTCAACGCCTTGGAGTTGACTTTGATTTCAGCTAGCTTTGAAATAATGCTGCACAAATCATTCCATACAGGCTCATCAAAACTTGGTCTTAAAGCCTGATCTCCCTGAGACTTGTCACCCTTGGCTCCCCATTCACTGCCATAATATACAATTGGTATTCCAGGCATTGTAAATACAAGAGCATATACTAATGGCAGATATCTCTCATCATTTATAATAGAAGCAATTCTAGTTACATCATGATTATCGCAGAAGCTTAACAGATGACTACCTCTGGCCACTGTCCAATCCTCAGGTCCAAACAGACGCAATAGGGAATGCATAATCTCAAACATATTTTTGGAATTAAATGATGAATAAATTCCCTTGTAACATTGGTAATTGGTAACGGAATGAATATTCATATCATTTAACATACGACCATATTCACCATGAAGCACCTCCCCCACCAGGAAGAAGTCCTCCTTCTTACTGTCACAATGAGCTCTTAAATTTCTCAAAAATCCATAATCCAAACAGTAGGCAACATCCAGTCTGATTCCATCTATATCAAAATCATCTATCCATAAATCAACTGCATCCAATATATGCTGTACCACTGCAGGATTATTGAGATTCAGCTTAACCAAATCATAATTACCTTCCCAGCCTTCATACCATAGGCCGTCATTATAATTTGAATTACCATTGAAATCTATTCGGGCGAACCAATCTACGAACTGAGATTGCTCCCTGTTTTTCAACACATCCTGAAATGGTCCAAAACCTCTTCCCACATGATTGAAAACTCCATCGATAATTACTCTTATATCATTATCATGAAGTTCCTTCACAAGTCTTGTAAAATCCTCATTGGTTCCCAGTCTGCAATCCACCTTGGTATAATCTCTCGTATTATATCCATGGGTATCTGATTCAAAAATAGGAGAAAAATATATTGCATTGATTCCCAACTTTTTGAAATGTGGAATCCACTCCTGCACCTTGTCTATTCTGTGCACCAGCTTTCCATCATTTTCAAAGGGTGCGCCGCAGAATCCCAAGGGATATATTTGATAAAATACACTCTCATAAGCCCACATTTTCTCTACCTCCTATTTGTCAGAAATTTATCAGTCATTTTAAATATTTATCTGAAATTATTATAGCATTTTGATATAATAAAATTAACTAAAAATCCAAGAGGGGGACAAAATTATGGTACTAGAATTTGTTGGAGCAGATCGTGAAGTTACAGGCAGCTGTCATTATGTCCGTTTTAATGACAAGCACGTACTAGTGGACTGTGGCATGGAACAAGGGCCTGACCTTTACGTCAACCAGGATATACTTGTTCCACCTGCAGATATCGATTATGTCTTTGTGACACATGCTCACATCGATCATTCAGGTCTTCTGCCATTACTCTACAGTCATGGATTTCGAGGACAAATATTTGCCACCAAAGCCACATGTGATTTATGCAATATTATGCTCAAAGATTCTGCACATATTCAGGAATCAGAAGCAGAATGGAAAAACAGAAAAGCCAAGCGTGCTGGTAATGCCGAGGTTGTTCCTATGTATACCGTTGAGGACGCAGTAGGTGTATTGGAATATTTCAATGCCTGCGACTATGATTCCAAAATCAACATATGTGATGGATTAGATGTGCGTTTCGTAGACGCCGGTCATCTATTAGGCTCGGCTTCTATTGAAATGTGGATTACGGAAAATGATGAAACCACCAAGATTGTATTCTCTGGGGATATTGGAAACGGCAACAGGCCTCTAATCAAGGATCCTACCTATCTGGAGGATGCGGATTATGTGCTGATTGAATCAACCTATGGAGACAGGGTTCATGACACACCGCCTGACTATGCTGTACTTCTGGCTGACATAATCAGAGATACATTTGACCGTGGAGGAAATGTAGTTATTCCAGCCTTTGCTGTAGGCAGAACTCAGGAAATGCTCTATCATATGCGACGGATTAAAACCGAGGATCTATTACCGGAATACCCAAACTTTCCTGTATATATAGATAGCCCACTGGCTGTGGAAGCCACCAATATTTTCCATGAAAATCTATCTGACTGTTTCAATTATGACACAATGGAAATGGTAAAAAGCGGTACCAATCCAATTAGATTTAACGGTCTGCATGTGGCAGTTTCAAGTGATGAGTCTAAACTCATCAACATGATTGATACGCCAAAGGTTATAATCTCTGCGTCAGGTATGTGTGAGGCTGGACGAATCCGCCATCATTTGAAACACAATCTATGGCGTGAGGATTCCACTATCCTATTTGTAGGATACCAGGTTCCAGGAACTCTGGGATTCAATCTGTTAAATGGAGCAACCTCCGTTAAATTATTCGGAGAAGATATTGATGTGCGAGCTAAAATAATCAAGTGTCCAGGCATCAGTGCTCATGCTGACAGTGATCACCTCATTGCATGGATTAAACATTTTAAGAAGAAGCCAAAGCGAGTATTTGTAGTTCATGGTGAAGAAAAGACTGCACTTACATTCGCAGATCGCATTAATTTAGAAACCGGTTTTGTTGTAAGCGTACCTTATTCTGGGGATGTGTACGACTTACATGAGAATACATGTATCAAAGAAGGTTCCAAAGAGCGGGCTCTCACTGCCAAGAACAAAGCTCAGTCATCTGGCAGTATGCGTGCAACCGGCGTATATGCGCGTCTGTTACAATCAGGAAATCGCTTAATGCATGTTATACAGAAATGTCAGGGAATGGCCAACAAAGATTTGGCAAAATTTGCGGACCAGATTACTGCTTTAGCAGACAAATGGGATAGATAAATAAGGAGGGGTTTTTACACAAATGAATACTCAAGACAAAAAGAATCTGTGGTTTTATCCACTTGGTACAGTTGGACGAGATATGATATATGTCCTCTTTACCAATTTCATTCTCTTGTATGTCATGTATACCAGAGAATTGACCAATGCACAGCTTGCTGCAATCACAGGAATTATAGTTGCAGCCAGAATCTTTGATGCATTAAATGATCCTATTATGGGAAATATTATTGAGAGAACCAGAACCAAGTATGGTAAATTCAAACCATGGTTGGTAGCAGGTATTATCTCTACCTGTTTTGTAGTTTATTTTGCATTTAACTCAAAACTGGAAGGTTGGAATTTCATCATCTTCTTCGGTGTAATATATTTCCTATATAGCATCACTTACACAATGAATGATATCTCATATTGGGGAATGGTACCTGCTCTGTCATCTGACGGCAATGCCAGAGATACATTTACCGCCCGAGCAACACTGTTTGCAGGAATCGGAAGTGTAACTGCATCAATTCTAATTCCACTTCTCACTACAGGCGAACATGCCCTGGGTGGAAGTGCCCGTACTGGATATGGATTGGTAGCACTTGCTATATGCATATTAGCTCCGGCCTTTAGTTTATTTACCATATTCGGTGTAAGAGAAAACAGAGATGACATGGCCAAGCCAGCTCCACCTCTCAGTTTTAGGAAGATTTGCGATACTATCTTCAAGAACGACCAGCTTATGCTTGTAGCTGTAGTATTCTTGCTCCAGGAAGTAGGTAACTGTATTGTAACAGCAGGACCAGGTTCAAATTATATCTACTTTGAATTTGGTTATGAAGGGGGATTATATTCCACATTTACCACAATCGGAATGTTGGCTACAGCATTTCTGATGGTCTTCTATCCAGCTATTTCCAAGAAGTTCCATCGCAAACCATTGGTGAAAATGATGGCTGTAATATCAACCTTGGGATACCTTGTTATGTTGGCAGCAGGTTTGGCAATGGAATCAAGTATGATGAAATTCTGGATTATTACAATTGGATTTATGCTTGCAAACTTCGGTCAATATGGACTCTATCTCATCCTCATGATTTCAATTATCAATACCGTTGAATACAATGAGTATACTAGAGGCAATCGAGATGAAGCTATCATCACATCAATGAGACCATTCCTAACCAAGTTATCAAGCTCACTTGTTATTGTAATTGCAACAATCAGCTATATGCTTTTCAATGTAACTGATTATACAAACCAGATTTCTTCTCTGGAAAATGCTGCCCAACAAGGCAAAATTGACGCAGCAACCAGAAGCAGTGAAATTGCAAATGTAATTGCTCAGGTTGGTCAAAGCCAGACTAACGGCTTACTTATTACTATCACAGTAATTCCACTGATTTTCTTCCTGCTTTGCTGTTTCTTGTATCTAAAGTTCTACAAATTAGATGAAGAATATTATGACGAGATATGTCAGAAGCTCCAGGAGAAGAAAAACCAATAATAATATAAGAACTATTAATCAAATAACTATTAGACCATATGAGTAAAGCCACCAGCTTATGCCGGTGGCTTTTTACTATAGTTCTATTAAATCATCCATATTAATATCTCTTGTACACTTGGCAGCTTCACGAGTTACCTTCACACACTCTTTAGGTAGTTTGAAGAATACAACCTCATTTACAGGTACATCTATCTGCTGCCAGCCCGCCCTTACCTGTGACTTGGTAAAATTATATCCATCAAACCTGATCAACTCCATATTCTCTGGCACATATACATCTCTTTTGGTCATGCCTTCATGGAGAATAGGTGTAACCATAAGTCCTCTTCCTACCATAAGCTGATCCTCTATGGCCTTGGCTGTCCTATCTTCTGGATAATCAAATCCCAACGGTCTCATATACATGGAATTATCTCTTGCAGCTTCTACAAATTCCTCATATAGATAAGGCACCAATCTATATCGTAAATTAATAATCCTCTTGAAATCCTCTGTATCTCCAAAAGCATAGCACTCCTGTTTTCTGGTTCCCATACATGCATGGTTTCTCATTAGAGGAGTAAAATCTGAGAAGGCCAACCATCTAAGCAGAAGCTCTCTTGTACAATTTCCTCCAAATCCACCAGTGTCAGCACCGGAATACATAAATCCACACATATTCAAAGAAGCCATATGCTTCACATTGGTGCGAAGCAAATCCCAGGTAGATTCATTATCTCCTGTCCAGATTCCTCCATATCTATGAGAACCGATATAAGAAGATCTGGAATATAACAGATAGTTTCCTTTTCCCAGTAATTTTTCCAAGCCTTCTCCACCAGCCTGGGTCATTCGAGCACCATATTGATTATGCACATTGTGATGCAATACTCTCTCACCATTTATATAATGGTAGAAATGTCTATAATCCTTGTAGGCGTTATTATCTATCTCCGCGTATTTCTCAGCAGCAGATTTACTCAGAAAGTTTATAAGCATCTTGACGCCAGAGGTCTTCTTGGTATACTCGCTGTAAAATATACTCGGTTCATTCATATCATTCCAGAAAGCATCAATACCGCAATCTGTCAGCACTTTGTATTTGCTGCCAAACCATTTTCTACAGCTTGCCTGAAAGAAATCTGGAAAATGTGTCATGCCTGGCCACACTGCCGCCTGAAAAGGTTTGCCTTCCATATTAGTACAGAAAAAGCCTTTTGACACTCCCTCATCATAGGTATCATTTCCCGGCTCAACCTTCACACCGGCATCAATAATAGGCACCAGATGAATTCCATCTGCTTTCATTTCTCCAGCAAATTTTGCCAAGTCAGGAAAACGCTTCTTGTTGACAGTAAAATCGATATATCTGTCCATATAGTCAATATCCATACATACCATATCAAGAGGAATATCTGCTTCCCTGTATTTCTTCACAACATTTCTCACATCCGACTCTGTCTTGTAGCCCCATCTGCTCTGACAGAATCCAAAAGCCCACATTGGCGGCACAAAGCTCTGACCAATTGCCTGTCTGAATATCTTCGTAGCATCGTAGGCTGACAAAATCTTGTTCTCGCTATCTTCGGAGATTTCATACAATCGCATATCAAGAGTCTCGCACACTACTACAATCTCTCCACTTTCATCTACATCAATATCCCAAACTACTCTGGCAGGAGTATCAAAATAGTATGCCTCAGCTGATTTATCACATCCTCTATCAATAATAATGAAATTATGTGAACCATACATTGAATGCATCTTGTCGCTATGATGAGAATTGTCTGTATTATAGCTGACATATTTGCCTCCACGCTTGTTAATACCATGCATGGATTCCCCCAATCCATAGACAATATCATCTCTATCCAGAGGAATAACATAAGTTATCCAGCCATCCTCATTATTGATTTTCCATGTCATATTGGTTATAGGACATGCATTTATCAAATCATCTGTAACAATAATCTCCTGAGTCTGTTCAACAACAGAGAACTCCTCAAATGGTTTGCCAAATATATACTGTCTCATAATCACCCTCCATACATTATATAAACCCACATTAATCTAACCCTAATCCAATAACCTATAACCATATTTTATAACTAGTTATTAATAAATGCTATAGCTTATGGCATTTACAATCTTATATATCAAGTGCTAATATTTAAAACAATAAAATTTACTTGCATATAAAGGAGAACTTAAATTATGAGTAATAACACTTCTGTTACAACAAAAAAATGGGTACTAACGGCACTATTTACCGCATTAGTATCCGTAGCAACAATGATTATCAAGATTCCTACCGCTGGAACCGGTGGCTATATCCATCTGGGTGATGCCTTTGTAATTCTATCAGGCATAATCCTGGGGCCTGTATATGGCGGACTTGCAGCCGGTATTGGTTCAGCTCTTGCTGATTTAATTGGTGGTTACATGTTATATGTGCCAATTACATTTGTCATTAAAGGAGTCATCGGTTTGTTATCCGGACTTATATATAACAAATTTATGGTACAGAAAATATCCGCTACAATTCGCTGCATTCTCTGCGGAATTGTGGCTACCATATTAGTAGCTGGCGGATATTTATTATTTGAAATATTCTTCTATGGAGCGGCAGCACTTTCCAGCGTGCCACAAAATATAATTCAAGGTTTATCTGGATTGGTTATTGCAACCATTTTACATCCAGCTCTAAAGAAAGCAATTATTGTAACTACTTCATCTTAGAATAAGAGCTAATATAAAATTCATGTTCTTCGGCAGCGCACTGTGAATCAACCGGTGCAATGCCAGGAACAGCAATTGCCAAAACTGCAGCCATACAATTTTTCTCTGTTACAATTCTAATGGCTTCTAACTCATCATCTGCTACAGTCTTATAGATGATTCCTCTATCTTTTACAATTACACAGTTGATATCTCTATCTTCCATATATTTATCAAGATCATTTAATTGATGCATCTCCTCCAACGAATTTCCCTGTAAATCTCTGTAATTCAAACAAGGAATCTCTGTGCCTGCAATCATGGCGAAATCATCAATGTATGGTACTAAGGATTTACCATAGAAGCTAAACTTCTGAGTAAATGTCATATCACCCATTCCCTGTACTTCCTTACCACATAACACCTTGTACAAAGTCTGTGATACTTCTTCAAGAGCCTGAGCCACCTTGAAGGCATCATCATAATCTGCTCCAAGACAATGAGCTCCATGATTCTTCATGAGAAATGCTTTGGAACTTGGATACAGCTTAATTACCATGGCCACTGCTGCGCGAAGTTCAGGTGTAGCATTCATACCGTATGAAGCACATGGAACCACTGGTCCTAATACTGGATACAAATTAGGGGCTACTGCCTCTATTCCTTCTATATTTCTACCTGTAATAGACAGACAAGTAGCATACTTCTGATGTGTATGTACAATGAAATTCACATCCGGTCTCATCTTGTAAGCATCACCATGAATTGCCATTTCTGAAGAAGGTTTAATATCTCCTTCATAGGTTAAGTCATCAATATTTACAACAACTATATCATCTAGCGTCAGGTTCTCATAAGCCTTACCAGATGGTGTAATTACAAATTGTGTGTCAGAAATTCTGGCGCTAATATTTCCCCAGGTTCTGACTATCAATCCTTTATCTAATAATTCTTTACCGGCCTTTATAACTAATTCTTTGGCCTCATTTATCTCGTATGCCATATTTATCTCTCCATAATATTTTAAAATCTACAAAGTATATTTTACATAATTTCAATAAAAAATACACCCGGCAATATACCGGGTGCAATATTAATTCATACTATAAGGAAGCTGCATGCTCCAAAGCTGCATCGATGTTTGGGCAGAAATGCTCTCTTCCAACTAAATCCACAAATCCATCCTTTTCCATGGTTCTCATTGGCTGCTCATTTACATGAGAGAATACCAACTGAATATTCTTGGCAACGGCGCGCTTCTGTAAATCTTCAAGAGACTTCATAGCTGTAGCATCTAGAGCCGGTACACCACGCATACGAATAATCATGACTCTTGTGAAATCCTTGGCATGAATATTTTCCGCAATCTGATCTGCCATTCCGAAGAACATTGGACCACTAATTTCATAGACGCGGACATGCTTTGGCACAATCTTTCTGTCAATTGCCATAGGATCATTTTCCTCTTCATCGAAGTATTCCCAACCTTCAATTACACTCTCCTCACTCATTCTCTTAATGAACAGGAAGCATGTAACAATAAGGCCAACTTCAATTGCAAGTACCAGGTCAAATACAACTGTGAGAACAAATGTAGCAACAAGTACAATTATATCGCTCTTTGGAGCTGTCTTGCATAAATGTGCAAATGTTCTCCAACCACACATATTGTAAGCTACCATAAATAGAATTGCTGCAATTGTAGGCATTGGAATCATAGCCGCATAAGGCATCAAAACAACCAACACAAGCAATAATACAATTGAGTGCACAATACCAGCTATAGGTGTGCGTCCACCATTTTTGATATTAGTTGCAGTTCTGGCAATAGCTCCTGTTGCAGGGATGCCGCCAAATAATACAGAACCAATATTTCCTATACCCTGTGCCACCAGCTCCGCATTGGAACGATGCTTGGTATTGGCCATTGAATCAGCAACTACACAAGAAAGTAATGACTCAATGGCAGCCAAAATGGCAATTGTAAATCCATCACTAAGTTCTGCTCTAAATAATTTAATAGATAGATTTGGAGTAGAAATTGTAGGAAGCTTACCACTGATTGTATATAAATCACCGATAGTATTCACCGGTAAATCAGGAATATTTACAATGAGAATTCCCACAATTACTGCAATAAGTGAACCTGGAATCTTGTCTCCAACAACAGGAACCTTTGGCCATACAATTAGAATCGCAAGGCAAATCAGGCCAACAATTAAAGCTTCTATATTAATTGTTCCAATGGACTGACCAATTGCTTGAAGTTTCTCTAATGTCTCTACTGGCTTAACTCCTGTAGGATATGTAAGTCCCAGGAAATCCTTGATCTGTCCAATTACAATAGTTACTGCAATACCTGCTGTAAAACCGGTTGTAATAGTATATGGTATAAACTTAATAAGTGAACCTAACTGGAACAATCCCATGAGGATAAGGAATACACCGGCAATTATTGTTGCGGCAAATAATCCATCTGTTCCCTTTGTTGCAACTATGCCTGCCACGATTGTAGCAAAAGCTGCTGTAGGTCCGGCAATCTGAACCCTGCTTCCGCCAAATGCAGAGATCAAAAATCCTGCAACAATGGCTGTGTAGATTCCTTCTTCAGGACCAACTCCTGAAGCCAATGCCAATGCAATAGACAGTGGCAATGCTACAATGGCAACAATGATTCCAGATATTAAATCCTTCACAAATTGGCTGCCATTATAATCCTTCATAGAAGTAATTAGCATGGGTTTAAGTGATTCAAAATTCATTTTGTTTTTCTCCCTTAGTTTAATTTATAACGATAATCACAAATGATTTAATCCAAAAAATAACTTCGAATTATCAAGAATAAATCTGTTAAAACAATAACATAAAGATGAGCAATAAAAAACTCAGAAACCCCAAATGTGATTTCTGAGTTATTCTACAGGGGATGAGAGAATCGAACTCCCACCAAAGGTTTTGGAGACCCCTATCATACCATTTGACCAATCCCCTACGTGCAACCTGCTTATGTAGCAGTCACAACAAAAAATATTATAAATGATTGAGGATAAAAGTCAAGGTTTTTATGGTATTATTTTCCTTATTTTTCAAGAAAAATTGTATTTATTTTAATCCATTAAAACATGCTATTTCTTAATCTTCTGAAGTGTATCATTTAACTGTTTTATCATGTCCCTAGGAACTGTATCTCCAGCCTGTTTAAAGAGAGCAACCAGTGTCATTTTGTTCAACATTTTCTCCAATGTTTTGTTGCCTGCTGTAGCCTCAGCAACCTCTCCTCTGCTAGCCATAAGTTTAGCCATAAGATTATTTACAATAGCTGCTGACTGAGGATTCTCCTTCAGTGCACCAAGAGTATCATTGATTGAATAATAATTAGGATCAATTGTATCCTTATCAAACCAGTTAATTACCTCTTCCTTCTTGAGCAATCCATAAGCAGGATTTGCCTCGTCGACCTTGTGAATTTCAATTATATCCTTGTATTCTGTATTTCCATCATTTCCTCTGGCTTCCACAACATGATTTCCTGAAATATTAATCTTAAATACTGCTGTACCCATGTCAGTTTCAGTTGTTGCAACTTCATTTCCATCAAGGAACAGAGTAACCTTATCCAAGTTAGAATATACCTTTACCTCAGTTTCAGCCTCTACTCTGTCCTTGTATCTGCTTCCGCATAAATGTACGAACTTATCTGTCTTGTTCCAATTTGCCTTATATAAATAGAAAGCATCCTTCTTTAGCTTTCTGTCCATAGTCACAAGACCTTTCTGGTTCTGTCCATTCTTGCCGCCTTCGTCTCTTCCGTCAGCAGCAAAGTCAAACATATTCCATACATGAGTAGCCCAGAGGAAAGGTCTTTCATTGATACATTTTAAAATGTGCTCATGATATACGCACTGATATGTCTCTGTATAATCACCCTTCTCTGGATTAGAACTCTGGAATGCTGGATTAGCATCAGCGCCGTACTCTGAAAAGCCGATAATTCTATTTGGGTAGTTCTTGTGATAATCATCAAAGAATTCATCATTTTCTTCCAGCTCACCTAGATACCATCCATAGTATAAGTTGTATGATCCAAGATCAGCCATCTCAATAAGCTTATCTTCAGGCTCTAACATAAATGCATGAGCCATTGTTGTAACACGAGTCTCATCCATCTCATGACACAAATCATTCAAAGCCTTGTGGTTAGCATATAATTCATCTGTAATTGAACCACTAGCTGTAATCTCATTTGAAAGTCCCCAGCAGATAATTGAAGGATGATGATAACACTGAGTAATAAGCTCTCTCATCTGTAAAATAGTATTATCATATCCATTTGGCATAAACTGTGTGATAAATGGAATCTCAGCCCATACAATCATACCGTTTTCATCACAGAGATCATAGAAATACTGAGCATGCTGGTAATGAGCAAGTCTAATTGTATTGGCACCAATTTCTTTAATAATCTCCATATCTTCATCATGCATAGCCTGAGTAATAGCATTTCCTACACCAGCTCTATCCTGATGACGAGATACACCTCGGAGAGGATATTCTCTACCATTTAAAATAAATCCTCTCTCAGTATCGAATTCATACTTGCGCAATCCAATTCTGGTTGAAACTTCGTCTGTAGCCTCTGAGCCTACAATCAGTTTTGCCTGCACATCATATAAATACGGATCATTTATACCATCCCATAGATGGATATTCTCCATATGAATGTTGCAAGAAGCATATCCATTATTCACATCTGCCTCTGCAGTTAAATCACCAACAGTAAATGCAACCTTATCTCCGCCAACTGTCCAGGCTTCACATTTAATCTCAGCAGACTTTGATTCAAGATTTACAACTGGAGTAATCTTGATTCCTGTTGTTCCATCCTTGATTATTTCAAAATGATTTTCCTCAACAATAATCATATTTACATCTCTATAAATACCACCATAGAAAGTAAAATCAGCCTTTTGAGGGTAAATTCTATCAGTAGCAGAATTATCTACTGCCACCATAATCACATTTTCATCTTCAAGATAGTCTGTAACATCTACTCTAAATGTAGAGAATCCATCCTCGTGATTAGTTAATTCCTTATTGTTAAATGATACCTTGGCTGATAATGCAGCACCTAGAAATTCAATAATCACACGCTGTCCTGATGTAATTTCAGGTCTGGTAAATTTCTTGGCATACATACAGGTTCCACGATAATAATCATTGCCACCATCCTGACCATCTACATTATTCCATGTATGAGGTAAATCAACCTCATCCCACTTAGCACCAACAGCTGCGCCATCAGTTACATCCTTTGTAAACTTCCATCCTTTAGAAAATTCTAAAATCTTTCTCATTCAGTCCAACCTCCAACATATTCTTATGAAATGATTCAAACATAGTTCAGATTAAATCATTGAAATTATCCTTATTTTATCCTTCTATTGTAAATTTCATGTTAGGAAATTGACTTAAATGAGGTCAAATTATACTTCTTTATGCAACAAAAAAACATCATCTATACAGATGATGTTTCAAATAGGCATAACACCTTCAAAATTTCATACAGCTTTCTAAGTTTTATCCGATTAAACCTTTCTTGGTTAAGCCTTCGATCTATTAGTAACAGTCAGCTACGTACATTACTGCACTTCCACCTCTGCCCTATCAACCTCATAGTCTATAAGGGATCTTATTTCCTTAAAGGAAGGGATATCTCATCTTGAGGGGGGCTTCACGCTTAGATGCCTTCAGCGTTTATCCCGTCCAGACTTGGCTACCCAGCAATGCCATTGGTTGACAGCTGGTACACCAGTGGTCCGTCCACCCCGGTCCTCTCGTACT
>JAGBNK010000014.1 GCA_017634455.1 Lachnospiraceae bacterium | reverse complement strand
GCCAGGCTCACCTACTATCTCATATTTCATATGCCAGAAATGTCCAGCCTGCTCCTCATGTACAACCTCAGCATCAGAAATAGAAGTCTGACATACTGGACACCAGTTAATAATTCTGTTGCCCTTATAAATATAGCCTTCGTTGTAAAGCTTAACGAATACTTCCTCTACTGCCTTAGAGCAACCTTCATCCATTGTGAAACGTTCTCTCTGCCAGTCTGCAGATGAACCCATTTTCTTCAACTGATTGATGATTCTATTGCCGTATTCTTCTCTCCATTCCCAACATTTGTCAAGAAATCCTTCACGGCCCAAATCAGACTTGTCAATTCCCTGCTTCTTGAGATGCTCGATAACCTTTACCTCTGTAGCAATTGCCGCATGGTCTGTACCAGGCTGCCACAAAGCATTGTATCCCTGCATTCTCTTATATCTAATCAGAATATCCTGCATAGTGTTGTCGAGAGCATGTCCCATATGAAGCTGTCCTGTAATATTTGGAGGTGGCATCACAATTGTAAATGGTTTCTTGCTTCTGTCCACTTCAGCGTGAAAATATCCGTTCTCCTCCCACTTCTTATATAGTCTGTCCTCTAATCCACTAGGATCGTAAGTTTTTGCTAGTTCCTTACTCATGATAAACTCCTGTCATCTAATTTTCCCATCTCATTTTCTATGAGATTTTGCGCCTTCTTGACGCAAGTATACATTTTTCCTTATAATCTTCTTTATTTTATCAAAAAAGGCCACACGTTACAAGGATATAACGCATAGCCTTTAGGTTTTATTGTCTTTATTTTATAGGGATTTTCAACATTTCATCCCAATTAATCTTCAATGGATTTATGTAGCAATTTTTGTCCATCTTTCTGATGCAGTTTACACCGAGTCTCATGGTCTTTGGTATAATCATGCCTCACGCAATTAACTTGTCAACGATTGAATCCCACTGGCGTTTTAGTCTTGATTTTGTAGAAAACATTTGCCAGAAAAATATCCAAGTTTCTTAGAGACAATAAGATTTTCTTCGCTTTATTTGATGCTCTAAATTCCGCCTTGTACTCATTCATTCTAAGCAACTTATCAATGTCCCTCTGGGAGAAATAATCCGCATCCCTGAGGAAATCCGCAAACTCATAAGTAGACACATCTGTGTTGGTTGTATCTGCAGAAATATTTGCCCCGGTATATTTATGAGTATATAGAGGCTCGTCCACCAATATAAAATGATGACGAAGAGCCAGCATAACCAGCCATAAATAGTAATCGTCGGAACCATTTTCCTTGCAGATTCTCTCAGTCCAAATTCGTGGCACAAACTGTCTTGGAATGAGACACTGACCTGGAGATATAATCTGATTTCCAACCTTGATGTAAGTGGATAATTTACCAATTTGGTTCTTGTGATAGTCCGTGCGATACCAGCTTAACGCAGTTCCATCCGCCTGCTCCAGCGAAGCATTTGACACAGATACAGGATTATACATTTTCTGGATTGTCTCAGTTCGCTGTAATTCCTGTGACATATTCTTGTTGATTTCATCTAGCTTACTCTGCCATTCCAGAATGCAATTCACATGTTGAAGCAAAGCATCATCTGCAAGCAAATCATCCTGATCCAAAAACATTATGTAATCGCCGGTGGCATGTTTCAAACCATTTACCCGCGCCCCATGAATTCCAGTATTCTGAGGCTGATTGATGACGGTAATAAGCCTTTCCACTTCATCCCTTATCTCAATTGATGAAAGTCCAATACCAGATGCTCTATCACTGCCATTCGCATCTGATATTGCATCCTTGTTGCCTTCACTCATAAATGTAACCTGTTGTCCATCAGGGCTGTCGTTTACCAAAACAACCTGTTCGTTAGGGCTGTCATTTACCACGATCACCTCTAATTCATGGCCGCATCTCTGCATGTTGCCAGCATTTGCCAGCATGCATTTCACATATGAGGGCATATATTTATTGCCTTTGTAAAAAGCTGTTATCACTGATACTTTCATTTACATTTTCCAATCTATAAGTGTTTTAAGATTTCGGTTGAGTGGCATAATTTAGAAGCTCTTGTCGTACTTCTTGCCGCAGAACTTGGCCATGAGAAAAGCCCCACCCTTCTTCAACCAATTCACTGGTTCTGAATGCTTCGTCTTCACTTCTGTCACGCGAATTGTCGCATCATTTTCCTGCTTATACAAAAGCCACACATCAAATAGTATCTCGCTGACGCGACCATACAGTCTAGCGGAGAAGGCATCATCCAAAATTCCAATTTTCTCCTCCAGCTGAGATAGAATGTCAAAAATCCAAGTGCAATATTCATCCAGGTATTCCCGTCTCATAATGCACATGTTGAACATATATCCCCAGGTTCTCTTGTATACCTTGTCACAGGCTGACAAATACTCAGGATAACGGTTGGCGATAATCTCACGAGCCATATCCAGATGAGCCCCATCAAGAGTGTGAGCATAATGAGAATATAGAGACTCAATATAATAACGCCTCTTGGTTGGAACAGCCACATCGCAAGCATCCATCAGCTTCTCCACCTCTGCAGTAGAGAGGATTTCATCATTTCTATTCACAAAATATCTACGATAGTGCACCAGTCCAATAGCATCCGCATCTAAATTCTTCCAAGCCCAGTACAAGCCTGTCAGCTCGCAGTAATATGGATTCTTCTGTGAAATGTTCTCGCCCTCATCATCTCTTCTGGCACCGGCAATTGTCTCCTTGCCATAAGCGCCCACATGGAGTGGCTGGTACACCTTATCAGCTGGTACATTATATGGTTTATGCATTGCTATGATTATCTTATTTTTCATAATAAGTCCTTTTCAATCGTTTTGGTAGCCCGGCTTAGTTCTTACGGTTGCTTTTTTGCTCCTTCGGGCTACCAAAACCTCTATTCTTCTCTTTTGTGGTAGCCGGGACGGATGTTTAATGCTCCGTCTCAGCCCTCTCCGGCTACCATTTGCGAGAGTTTCACTTGTTTTGGTAGCCCGGCTTAGTTCTCACGATTGCTTTTTTGCTCCTTCGGGCTACCAAAACCTCTATTTTCCTCTTTTTGGTAGCCGGCACGCATGTTTAATGCGCCGTCTCAGTTCTCTCCGGCTACCACTTGAGGCTGTTTCATCCGTTTTGGTAGCCAGGCTTGGTTCTTACGGTTGCTTTTTTGCTCCTTTGGGCTACCAAAACCTCTATTTTTCTATCTCTTGGTAGCCGGGACGGATGTTTAATGCACCGTCTCAACCCTCTCCGGCTACCACTTGTGGGAGTTTAACCCGTTTTGGTAGCCCAGCTTAGTTCTCACGGTTGCTTTTTCACTCCTTCGGGCTACCAAAACCTCTATTTTTCTCTTTTTTGGTAGCCGGGGCAGGCGATTCGGCAATCACTTACAGCCCATCCCCCGCTACATCCTAAAAAAGGCAGCCGCCAAGGGCTGCCTTTTTAATAAAAATCAAATCACATGTAATCCACACGCTATTTCGCGTCATTTTCCTCACTAATCTCATTTGCGATAGCTGCTGATGCACCAGCAACAGATGCAACAGTCACAACAACTGCAACTACAACTACCAACAAAATTAATATTGCAAAAAATATAATAAATCCTAATTCTGTCATATTGTTACCTCTTTCCCCAAAACTCATAAACAATCTATCACTCATAAAGTCGAAGTGCTAAATCTCCGCCTCACATTATGGTCTCATTTTATCACAATCATTTTTACTTTTCCATAATCTTCGCGCGCTCAGCAATATTCTTGTTGAAATTAATAACTTCATGATCATATGGTTGATCCATAAGAGTTGATTTCAACATAAAATCAGCTGACGCCTTGTTCATAGCAATTGGAATATCATAAACCTGAGCAATTCTAAGAAGTGCCTTTACATCAGGGTCATGCGGTGCAGCTGTAAGTGGATCTGAGAAGAATACCACAAAATCAACTTTGCCTTCTACAATTCTAGCACCAATCTGCTGATCTCCTCCAAGAGGACCACTATTGTATCCACGAACAGGAAGTCCTGTTCCATCTGTAATCATACGAGCAGTTGTACCTGTTCCGCATAAGAAATGCTGCTTCAAAATCTCAGCATTCTCCTGACACCATCTAATCAATTCCTGCTTCTTGCCATCATGGGCAATTAATGCAATGTTCTTCTGCTTACCAATAGTAAGTGTAATAAAATCTTCGTTCATAATTAGTCTCCTTCTACCTATGTTGTTTCAATTTCGCGTACAGTCCCGAGAAATGCTTCTGAACAAATTCAATAATGCAAGCATTTCGGTAAGCCTTATTAATTTTTCCTCTAGCCAGAGGCTTGTACAATAGCTCTGACGCCTTGCCCTCCGGCAAATGTCCCCTTAATAGCAAATACAGATTCTTGCCGTTGATGGTGTATAACTCATCCACAAGTTCTGATTCAACCATATCTATTATATCTTTTTTAGATTTCTTCTGCGACTTTTCTCTCACAATCATCGATTGCAAAGATCTAAAGTACACTCCTGCCGCAACCTCATAAACCTTTTCAGGAATCGTCAGCTCCTCAAAAGGATAAAATTGCAGTTCCGTAGATTCGTCCACCATGTAATGCGGTGCACTCGATATGGCCAAATGATTCTGCAACCGCAAGAATTCATATACTCGGCGCTTCTGAAGTCTCATATAATTTGGTAAATGTTTCTTCGTCAATCGAGTCTGATCGGCATTTCTGTAATGATATAGAATCTCATCAATCACGCAAAAACCATCTGCATGTTCCAAGAAAGCCAGATTAAAAACTATGTCCTCTATATGCACCACCGCTTCAAATCGCAAATTATATCTATCCAATAATGCCAATTTGTACGCCTTGTTCCATGCATATCCCAACATTGTACCCGCCTCTAATTCTGCCAGTTTAACCATGTACGGAATATTCTTATATGCTTCATTCTCTGATCTCTGCCGTTTTAAATGTGCTTCATCACATCGAATTTCCTTGTAGTAGGTCAATTCACCATTCGGAGAATAATAATCCTCACTAAAACCATAAATCAGCATATCAGGCGAATCCTCAGAATTTGCGCAGCGAATCTTCTCCGCCAAAACCGCCAGCAAATCTACAGAAACCGTATCATCCGCATCCAGGAATAATATGTAATCACATCCACCTGCATAAATTGCAATATCAATTCCTGTATTTCTCGCAGCACTAAGTCCTTCATTTACAGTCTTGTGATGAGCCACCATCTCAATGCCTGCTTTGTGAAATGTCTCCACATATTCATCCGCAACAGCACCTGTTTCATCCTGACTGCAATCATCTATTGTAATCACGAGAAAATTCTTATAAGTCTGCTCTAATAAAGTTGTATAAAGTTCTGGTAAATAATTCTGTGCATTATAAGCAGGAATTACCACCGCAAATCTCACATCTCTCATAACCTATATTCTAGTATATTTATCCTCCATAAACCAGCACATATTTTCCCGATTACGCCCAAATTTATTTCCTGAATTTCTTTCAATAGGCCCCAGAATTCCTGTACTATATTTTCTCAGTTTTAAATATTTTCTATCAACAAATCAATCTAACATAAAAACTCAAGAAATATGTGGTTATCACATATTCCTTGAGTCATACTATTCACACGATAAATTTATAAAAAACATTTCTGAAAGATAATTGCCAACAGATTACTTACCAATCATAGTTCCCATCTCGCCGCCAAGAGATACCTTGTCAGCTGACAACTTTGTAATCAAAGCCTTTCTCACTGCTGAATCACCGATGTATTCAACAGCAGCCTGAATCTTTGGAAGCATTGTGCCAGCCTCAAACTGTCCCTGCTCCATGTAATCCTTGGCCTGTTTCACTGTAATATAATCCAGATTAGTCTGGTCAGATGTGCCATAATTGATAGCTACCTTATCAGCTCCTGTTAAGATAACAAGCATATCTGCATCAAGCTTATCAGCCAAGCAGCCTGCAATTGTATCCTTTTCAATAACTGCGCTGGCTCCCTGTAATTTGTTCTCCTGTGGAAGAACAGGAATTCCGCCGCCACCGCAAGCTATAACAACCTGTCCTGCATCAAGCAATGCTTTGATAGCATCAAGTTCTACAATCTCCATTGGCTTAGGTGTTGCCACGATTCTGCGGAAGCCACCTTCTACTTCAACTACATGATTGCCCTTCTGCTCTTCAGCCTCAGCTTCTTCTGCTGTAAGAATTCTACCCACAACCTTGCTAGGCTTGTAAAATGCTTCATCATAAGGATCAACTGTAACCTGTGTCAAAATAGTTGATACTGTCTTGTATATTCCATGCATAATAAGTTCGGAGCGAATTGCATTCTGCAGATCATATCCGATAAAACCCTGACTCATTGCAGAGCAAACTGACATAGGAGTTGCAGAATATTCCGGATGATTCTTGGCAAACTCAGACATCGCTGCATGAATTGTGCTAACCTGTGGTCCATTACTATGTGTAATTACCACCTGATAATCCTGCAAAATAAACTTCGCCACTGCCTTGGCAGTCTTCTCTAAAGCTTTCTGTTGTTCCGGTAAAGTAGTTCCAAGTGCTTCATGTCCCAAAGCAATTACTATTCTCTTGTTTCCCATTTCAGTCTCCTCCCTGGAAATTTCTATATGTAAATATTATAAGTAAGTTCCACTTCTTAAGCAAGGAGGAGAGCAATTATTTCATGATGTTATAGAGCTGCAATTATTTCATCTTGTAATGAAGGATGCAACTATTTCATCTTGTTACCCAGTGTAACCTTCACATCAGTCTCTTCATAATCTTTGTCTGCCTTGGCAACTGTAACTGTAATAGTTGTACCAGCAGGGATGTATTTCATCTGCTCGCTGATTTCTTCCATTGAGCTGACAGATTTACCATTGAATTTGGTAATAACATCCTTCTGTGAAATACCTGCAATCTCAGCTCCGCTTCCACTTGCAACCTTAGATACATACACGCCCTGTGGTATGTCATAGTAAGATGACATTGTGGCAGAGATATCTACGCCTGCGATTCCGAAGTAAGAAGCATCCTCCGCTGACACTTCCTGACGATTTATAAGTTCTGAAATAATACTCTGTGCAGTTGAAATAGGAATTGCATATCCCATACCTTCAACTGCTGTATCAGAATATTTAGCAGATACAATACCTACAACCTGACCATTAATATTTAACAGAGCGCCACCACTGTTACCAGGGTTTACTGCAGCATCTGTCTGAATCAGTGTGTTAGTAATTGTTGTTCCATCATCATTTTGCAGAGTAACATCACGCTCTGTTGCAGAAATAATTCCTGTAGTCACGGACTGACCGTAGCCAAGTGCATTTCCAATAACAACAGCAGATTCGCCAACCTTCAACGAATCTGACTCACCAACGGAAGCCACCTTGATTTTACTCATTGTATCTGAATCAATATCAGAAATCTTCACAGCAACAACAGCCAAATCCACTGAAGAATCTGTACCTTTTACTGTAGCCGGCACTGCTGCATCATCGCAAAATGTAATTGTAAGAGTCTCAGCTCCCTCAACCACATGATTATTGGTTGCTATGTATATATAATCATCATCCTGGCTAATGATAATACCAGAGCCTGCTGCTTCATTTTCATATGTTGAAGTTCTGCCAAATATATTTCTGTATTCTGTATATGATACATTTGTAACTGCCACAATAGAAGGCATTACATTATCTACAATGTCTGACACATCTGAAACTGTTGTAGCTGTTGAAACTGCAGTTGAATCCAACTGGTTAGATTTAGAAACAGCAGTCGCCTCAACCGCCTTGGTGCTAGAGCCATCTGACGAGCCATTAAATAGATATCTCTGTGTCATGCCAAATACTGATCCTGACACAAGGCCAAATACTAAAGCTACACATGCCACCTTTGCCAGTTTAAGGCCGAAGCTCTCTCCCTGTCTTCTCTCTCTTCGCTGAGCCTGCTTCTGTGCACGCTTAGCTCTCTTCAATGCTTTCTTTTCTTCCTTTGATTTATTTTCGTTTGGGTCGTAATAATAATTGTAATTATTATTGTTGTTTGAAGTATCCATCTCTTTACGCTCCCTTCATATACTTTCTAGATACTAATATAATTTTCATTTGTGATGGAAATGTGATGATTTAGCACACATTTTGTTATGCCTGTGTAAAATATTTTTCATAATTATTTACGAAAAAGAGCCCGCCCCCAAAAGGTGACGAGCCCCAAACTTACTCTACTGTAACTGACTTAGCCAGATTTCTTGGCTTATCCACATCAAGTCCCTTGCCTACTGATACATAGTAGCCAAAGAGCTGCAATGGAATAATTGCAAGTGAGTTTGTGAAATACTGATTAGTCTCAGGTATGTAAATAACATAATCTGCTACATTTTCAATCTCTGTATTGTCCTCATTAGTAACTGCAAGGACAAACGCTCCACGAGTTGTTACCTCACGGATGTTGCTGATTGTCTTTGGATATAAATCCTTCTGTGTTACAACTGCAGCAACAAGAGTTCCATCCTCGATAAGTGAAATTGTACCATGCTTCAATTCTCCAGCAGCATATGCCTCTGAGTGAATGTAAGAAATCTCTTTCAACTTCAATGAGCCCTCAAGAGAAATAGCATAATCAATTCCTCTACCAATGAAGAACACATCCTTGGCAGATACATATCTGTTAGCAAACTTCTGAATGCGAGTCTGATTTGCAAGAAGCATCTCAATCTGCTCTGGCAACTTCTTCAAGTCACCTACATACTCATGCATCTCATCTGCTGTAATCTGTCCTCTCACATAAGCAAATTTAATTGCCAATAAATATTCAGCAATAAGCTGCGCTGTATAAGCCTTGGTTGTAGCAACTGCTATTTCAGGTCCAGCCCATGTGTACATTACCTTGTCAGCTTCACGGGCAATGGAAGATCCAACTACATTTACAATACCAAGAGTAATATTGCCCTTAGCTCGAGCCAACTTCAAAGCCTCAAGGGAATCAGCTGTCTCACCTGACTGAGATACGATAATCACCAATTCCTTTGGATCTAGGATTGGATCTCTGTATCTAAACTCTGATGCCAAATCAACCTCTACAGGAATTCTTGCCATTCCTTCAAATACATACTTGGAAGTTACACCAGTGTGATATGCAGAACCGCATGCCACAATTCTGATTCGAGAAATCTCTTTGATTTCCTCATCTGTCATTCCAAGTTCTTCAATAAATATATTGTCATCCTTGTCAATTCTAGGATTCAAAGTATCTCTAACCGTCTTTGGCTGTTCGAACATTTCCTTGAGCATGAAATATTCATAACCACCCTTTTCAGCAGCATCTGCATCCCAATCAATGTGCTTAGACTGCTTCTCGATTGGCTGACCATCCACATCAAAGAATTTAATTGCATCTTCTGTAAGTTCAGCAATTTCATCATTTTCAATCATATACACATCACGAGTGTACTTCAGCACTGCAGGTACATCTGATGCAATGAGACTTCCTGTCTCACTCTCTCCTACAATAAGAGGGCTGTTCTTACGAACTGCATATACCTTATCAGGATGTTCTGCGAAAATAATTCCAAGAGCATACGAACCTTCCACACGGTGAATAACCTTGGTAATAGCCTCAAGTGGATCACCCTTGTAATAGTAATCCAGCAAATGTGCTACACACTCTGTATCAGTCTCTGACTGAAATACATAACCCTTGGCTGTAAGCTTCTCGCGAATCTTCATATAATTTTCAATGATACCGTTGTGTACCACTGCAATTGTCTCATCACTGTTGAAATGAGGATGAGCATTGGTCACAGAAGGCTCTCCGTGAGTAGCCCAACGAGTATGACCGATACCGACAGTTCCCGGCATATTCTCGCCATCATGAGTAAGCTCAGACAAAGCTTTCAACTTACCCATAGCTTTCTTGCCAACCAGCTTACTGCCATTATATACGGCAATACCTGCCGAGTCATAGCCCCTATATTCCAATCGTGAAAGTCCATCAAGCAATATAGGTGCGGCCTGCGACTTACCTATATATCCAACTATTCCACACATATTTATTCCCTTTCTATCTCTGTTAATTCATAAAAGCCATTCATTCAATCACCATGAACTTTACTTTTATGTATCAAATATTTCCATTTAATTCTTCAACAACATGCATTCAGATTCACACATTCTCAATTGTCAATCTAACTACACGTCCACTTATTATAGCATTATTGGGCAAATATTCCCAACACTTTATTAATAACCGTAATCCAGTGCATCTTCCTCGCCTAATCCCATGAGATTTTCAATATCCTTGGATGTGCTGACTACCACGTCAGAAAGCTTAACATCAGGATTATTGTACAAGAAAGCGTGAAGCTGACGCACATTTGACTCAAGAGTACATGGGCATACTACGGAAGTACCTTCTAATCTGTGCTCTGAGTTCTTGTAAAATGGGAAACCTGCTGTATCCACCAACTGGTAATCCTTCACATACTTGGCCAGACTTAGAATCTGATTCAAAGTAAAGTTGGTTCCCACATCATCAAATGCTGCATCCGCCACTTTATTTAGCGTAAATATGTTGGCGTTTTGAGCCTTCTCAACAACCTTTTCCAGAACTATTCTCTGTCTCTGAGCTCTGGCGAAATCTCCACCGGAGGTCTTTCTGATTCGGGCGTAAGCTACAGCCTGAACACCATTTACATGAACAGCAGTGCCTGGAGTTACATCAGGCGGCACCTCAACGCCTGCACTGGTTGCAGTCTCCCAGATATAGCACATGTCTCCACCAGAGTTCATATGATATGCTTCCTCCTCGGTAATATCCAAATCGATTCCACCAAATGCGTCAATCACTTCAGCCAGAGCGAAGAAGTCTACCGCCACATATTTCTGTATATCCAAATCCATGTTGAGATTCAGCATATTGATTGCTTCCTCAGGGCCACCATGGTTGTATGCATAATTACATTTCTTATAAGTGCCCTTGCCGTCTACATCTAGAACAGTATCTCTATAAACAGATGCCACTTTCACTTCCTTGGTGTCGTTGTTGATAGTACATATCATAATACTATCACTGTTTCCACCTTCATAATGTCCTGCGGAACGGTTATCCACACCGAAGAAGGCAACTGTTGTATAACCATCAAGCAAAGCTGCAGTCTCATCATCCAACTTGTTGGTTCGCAGATTTTTAAGGTCATCCCAATTAATAAGTCCCAATTTCAACCAAGCAAACAGGAATAGAAGCAATAAGATAAGAGCAATTGCTTCGATTATAAATAATATTTTCCTGCGCTTACGCTTCTTTCTGGCCTTGGCAATCTGGCGGGAACTTCTACGAGGTCTCTCGTAGTTCTCAGCGCCCTCGTACTCATCTATATGTCTGTTACGAGAGGAAGTCGTTCGTGAGGCACTTCGGGTACCACTTCTATATTCTGATGAATCTCGTCTCGAGTCATATCCTCTTCTAGATGATGCAGTTCCAGTTCTTGTAGAAGCTCCATTTCTGGATGACGCAGATCCTGTTCTGTTTCCCGAGCTATAGCCGCTTCTGGTTGAAGTGCCAGTCGATATTTTTTTCTTACCGGAGCCGCTTCTGGTTCCAGAAGCATAACTGCTACGGGATGAGCCGCCTCTAGCTGATGAAGCACCTGACCTTGAGCCGACACCACTTCTAGAAGCTCCGCTATTTCTTGTTGTACCACCATTTGCTCTGGTTCTCACTCCGCCGGAACTACTTGTTCTATTTCCTCTTTCTGAAGGCAATTCGATATTATAAATCTCTTTTTTTGCCATAGAATTCTCCCTCTTTATTCTCCAATATCTAATCTGAAATTCTCTAATCCCATAGGCAGGTTTCTATTGTAAAATGGGTCTTCTGGGATCAGTCTATCCTGCCATTTTTCTAAAAAATATGCGCTGGATTCTCTAGTGCTGTCGAACTCTCTCTTGCCACCGCGAATTATAATAGCAGGATCAACAACCACTCTGTAGCCTCGCTCAATAGCTCGCATGCAATAATCCAGCATAAGATCCCTGCCGGTTAAATTCCCGTCAAAACCTCCAAGCTTGCGATAGATTTTGGCATCCAGCATGCAATAATCAAAGTCTACCATACTTACATCTCTTGGAATTGATGCCAGTTGCTGGTATGTAGGTCTGTAAAGCTTCTGGTCATAAAATGCAGGAAATGCTATACCGCCACTATTATATATGTATCCACAATTCTCAATAGCAAAACCCGACTTGATAAATCTGCCACCTACAACTGCCACATCAGGTTGCTTAATATAACCATACATTCTCTTGATATTCTGGGCATCCTTGGTATAAGTCTTGATGCCATCTTTTTTCAGGAAAATGAAATCACGATTATGATGGTCATAATCAGCTCCGTTATATTCTATCAGCCAATATGACTTATCACTTCCCTCAGATATCTCACCATCAATCCCCTGTCTGGCAAGAGATGCCTTGGCAGCTACCATATACTCTCGTTTTATACTCTGCTCATATTTACGGCGCTCTTTTCTAGTCATATTTTCCAGATGAACATCATACACATGACGCTTATGATAAATCAAAACAGGAACATGGGCAAAGCGCAGTCTCCCCTCCATAGCTCTTAGCAAATAGTCATAAGTCACAGCATGCTTTAGCTTGGTCTGAAACTCGCCCACCTGTCTGGCTGCCATAACTGATATGGCAAAAAATCCGCCAATATAATCTCTATGCAATAACAATTCCTTGTTGAAGCCAGTCTTAAAGTTCGGTCGAACTCTGTCAACACCTTCTATCTCATCTTCATCAGTATAGATAATATCAGGCCAGTCAGATACATTTTCCACACCATTTACCACAGAAGCCATGAGGGATAATGTCTCTGGACTTAAGCGGTCATGCTGGTTCATAAAGAGCATATACTCACTGGAAGCATCGGCCCGATTCCCACCAGCCAGACTTGTCATGACAAAATGAGTTCCCACATTGTAGGCGTAAGCCATGCCGCGGTCAGTTTTCAGTTTTCGATAATGTACTCGAATATCCTCGGGAAAGAATTCCATGGCGATTCGTTGCACAAAGCCTGCAGCATTATTATCCATAATATACAGCTGCCACCCATCATAAGTCTGAGCCGCCAGGGTTTCCATGCAATCGCGAAAGAATGCTTCATTGGTATTATGAGTCCACATTATTATTGAAAATATTGGTTCTGCCATAACATCCTCTCTATACTGAAATTACCCCGACTAAAAAAGCCGGGGTCAATATCTAATCAATTTATAATTCAACGCCATTTGCCTGAAGCAGTTCTCTGGCTGAATCAAGAGAATCCACACCATGTAGATTTTTGATTGGAGCAAACTCCTTCTCACGAACAACCTCAAATGGCAAATTGTCATCCATAAGACGAATCATATCAACTACAAGAGTCTCAAACTTGTAGCCATTTGGCTCTGTAGGCTTTACCAACTCACCTGTTTCTGTAATATATGGAATCTTCTTCTCTACCACATGAACTGGCAAATGTTTCTCCACAATCTCCTCAAGCTTATCTACTCTGAAGATATAATTGAGAATAACTCCGTATGCATATGTAAGCTTGCCATCTGGATTAGTAGCCTCTGCCATATCCTGACTAAGCTCGTAGTATTCTACAACTGAAGGCTTGCCATCCTCAAGGCACATTACACCCATCTTCTCATATGGATCAACTTTTCTGACAACCTTGCTTCCGCTGACCTTGCCGCTTTCAATAGTTGCTCCGATAAATGCTGGATCACAGATTCTCTGAAGTACATTGTCTACAGCAAAGATATTGATCCACTCAACACCACGCTTATGTACATCTTCAAGAAGTCCTGCCTTCTGAAGAGATGAGAACCATCCACCATTTCCATTTGGTGATGTTGCAAGTCTACCCGGCTCTTCCATGAGAAGCTTGCCATCATAATCAACAGCAGCAGCCATCTCCTGTACGAAGAAAGCCACATCCTCCTTTGGATAACCGAAATAGTTCTGCTCCTCGAAGAAACGAATTGTCTCATCGTTGTTCTTCTCACTTGTCATAATATAAAGTGGCACAGTTTTGCCAGCCACATTTGTCACATCCATAAGGTTGTTAATTAGGCACTGGAAAATGTAGAGAGTCTTGTCAATTCCTACATTTAACTCACCCTTTGGCTTATCAAATCCAAGACGAGTTCCCATTCCACCTGCAAGAAGCAGTGCTGCAACCTTGCCTTCCTTGATAGCTTCATATCCAATCTTGGCATACTCTTCTCTCTTGGCATCAATTTCTTCTACATCCATACCCTCAATTGGTGTAATCTCACCAAGAGGAATCTCTGTCTGATTACCTGCAAGAGCGATGTCATCCCACTGCAGATCTGCGATCTGATTAAGGAGTGTCTCCTGCTGAGCCGATGTCAAATCATCGAAGCCTCTCATTACATGTGTCTGATTGTGCTCCTCAAGCACCTTCATTGCCTGTTCTTTAGTCATTTTAAAGTAACCTCCACTCAATTTCTTCCCCTATAAATACTCCCGATATTATTACTTAAAGTCGTGAGCGACGCGCTGCAACTCCATCTCGAAGTCCTGGCGATTCTTGTGAGCTATTGTCTGTAAAATCATTCCTGAGAAGAATGAGATAATAGCTGTCATCAAGACGAATCCACATACAATTAATGTAGGAAATCTATCCACCAATCCAGTTCTGGCGTAATCCATCAAAACAGGAATCATAAAACCAATTCCAAGTACAGCCAAAATCAACGATATAGCTCCAAAGAAAGCCATTGGCTTATAATTTCTGAAGAGTCCTGCAATTGTAAGCAAAACCTTCATGCCATCTGAATATGTATTCAGCTTGGACTCTGAACCTTCCGGTCTGTCACGATATTCTATAACAACATTTTCCATGAACATATTCTTGTCAGATGCATGGATTGTCATCTCTGTCTCAATCTCAAAGCCCTGTGATAATACAGGAAACGTCTTCACAAACTGATAAGAGAACGCTCTGTAACCAGTCATGATATCCTTGATATCATTATGGAATAATTTATTAATCGACCAGCGAACCAGAGAATTTCCAAAATTATGAAATGGTCTCTTGTTCTCTTCAAAATAAGTAGAAGACAATCTGTCTCCCACAACCATATCTACATTTCTCTCCAAAACTTTGGCAGCCATCTCCGGCGCAAATTCTGCCGGATATGTATCATCACCATCCACCATGAGATAACACTGTGCATCTATGTCTCTAAACATACGGCGAATAACATTTCCCTTGCCCTGCTGATACTCGTGTCTCACAACAGCACCTGCTGCCGCTGCAATCTCTGCAGTATTATCTGTGGAATTATTGTCATATACATAAATAACAGCGTCAGGCAATGCCCGCTTGAAATCTGTCACTACTTTCTCTATTGTCTGAGATTCATTATAGCATGGTATAAGTACCGCTATTTTGTCCATCTGTATATTTCTCCTATTTAAGACTCTAATCTCTCATGATCCACTGGGGCAGTTCTGCTTCTAAATACCACCAGCTTGCTAATCAAGTAGTTGATAGCAATAACCAATACCTGTGCCACATATTTCACAGGCATATTTGGCAGACCTTTCATATAAACGAAGAATAGAAGAATCCATTCCTCCATTATCAAAGTGACAAAGCGGCCTCCACTAAATCCTACCAGTTGAACCACAAAGGCCCAAGCGCCCTTCACATGAGTGGTAAATACCCATTTGCGATTTGTTGCAAAGGCAAACAGTGTAGCACCTATCCATGAAATAGCATTGGCAATTAAGATTGGCATGCCCATACTCTCTGTCATTATGTCATAAGAGCCGATGCTTATGATAATAGTTCCCAATCCAAATAAGGCATAAAGCCAAAATTCCTTGGCCGCATAGTATATAGGTTTAAACCATGCAAAGGCTCTATACTTTGTCAACCAATTGACAATTCTATCAAATACATCCCTAGGTTTAGGATACATTCGAATTCTCAACTCATTGTTGCTCATTTTCATTAATTCCTTATCTAACATTTCATACAACAAATGCATCGAATCAGTATCCGTTGCACTTATGTCAGCTCGAAAATCCTAACGATGTTCAGCTAAATATTCTTTATAACTCCAGTTCACCTTGTCCTTGTCAGACAAAATCAAATCCGCCTCTGTCATTCCTTCAGGTAGTGGCCATTCAACTCCGATATCAGGATCGTTGTACATTAATCCACCCTCATCATTTGGATGATAGAAGTCTGTAACCTTGTAGCAGAATTCTGCATAATCAGAAAGTACCAGGAAACCATGTGCGAAATTCTTTGGAATGAAGAACTGCTTCTTGTTCTCCTCTGTAAGCTTGATTCCAAACCATTTACCAAATGTCTCAGAACCTTCACGCAAATCAACAGCAACGTCATAAACCTCGCCCTTGATTACACGAACTAATTTATCCTGTGGGTAGTTCAACTGGAAGTGAAGTCCACGAAGCACACCCTTTTTAGAAGCAGACTGATTATCCTGTACGAATTCGCAGTCAATACCTGCTGCCTTGAAATCATTATAATTATATGTCTCCATAAAGTATCCGCGCTCATCACCGAATACTGAAGGCTCAATTACCTTTAATCCTTTTATTCCATTACAATCTTCTGTAACTTCAATCTTGCCATATTTAGCCATTTCTATTTCCTCCTAAAATTAGGTTAGTATTTTACAAAACTCTTCTTATTCTACCAAATTTTGATATTCATGTCGACATTTTCGCTATAAGCTTGCCAGGCGTTACTATTTTTTCGATTATTTGATATACTATCACCGTGTCGATTGACACATAGACTCACATAATTTGGAGGAAATATGAATCAGAAGAAACTAAGAGATTCTAATATAGAATTACTTCGTATAATTGCTATGCTTATGATTGTCGGCAGTCACTACGCTTGCCATGGAATACAGAAATGTCTCTTCCACGATATACATCAAGAATTCTTAGCAGGAAGCCAAGTTAATCAAATATTTACCAGCCTATTAAATCCAGGTGGAATGGTTGGAGTCGGCATTTTCTTTATGATTACAGGATATTTCCAGATTAATCGAGATAAATTCTCAATAAAGAAAATTGTACTTGAGACTTCATTCTATGGAATTTTCGCCGTCATCGCATATGCCATAATTACTACTTGCGGAATCACACTGCCATATGCGAATGAATTGCCAATAGCAAACCGCATTATTGCATCTATCTGCCTACCAGCAACAAGTGGATTATGGTGGTTTGCATCAGCATATATAATGCTTGTAATCATCTCACCAGTTTTGAATAAGTATCTAAGAAAGCTAAGCATGGCCGGATGGGTATTAACTCTTATAGTAGCGTGGTTATTATGGTATTGTTTAACAGGATATCTTGTTACAGATTACTACACCATCTTTAGAGCAGTATTCTTTTATATGCTAGGTGGTTTTTTCAGACTTAATGATATCCACATAAACAAATTCGTCTCACTCGTAGTTGCTATAGCCAGCTGGATTTGTTCAGGATTTCTCAACTACATCCAGTTTACACATATGTATGACGGATTGATTCCACATGCATCTGGGCTCGCTTATATAATTGACTTAATACTAGCAGTACCAATCACTGTAATTACAACATTTTCATTCTTTAAAGAAATCAGGCTTGCGCCAAATAGTTTTATAAATACTATTTCAGCAACTACATTTGGCATCTATCTAATCCATGAATCTTTCATCGGACGATTAGGAATATGGTACGGAATCCTAAATGTAAGCCAAAGGCAGTATCCATCTAGGTATTATCCACTTATGGCATGCGCAAGTATAATTGGTGTATTTGCAGCCTGCAGCTTGATTGATTTCTGCAGAATGAAGTTTATCGAACCAATACAGTATAAGATTGTAGATAATCTTGCTAAAAAGACACAAAAAGTTTTGTTCAAAGATCAATAAATCACAAAAGCCAGAAGACCTAATTCAACGTCTTCTGGCTTTATTATCTACTTCCTCTTATCCATAATCACTTGTATCTTAAAATCATTTCCCCATATAGCTTTCGAATCATAAGGTCTGTCAGGAAACTGTCCATACAAGAGTTTAATATTATAATTATTCTCTTCAATAAATTTTTCAACACGTTGAGCTAATGTCATAGGACGCCCAGAGCAACAATTTATAACTCCAAGAACATCGTCTTGCTCTGTAACAGCTGCAACCTGCTTGCAGAACTCGTCATAATCTGTAAAGTCGAACTGATTCAAGCCCATTGTAAACGGAAACTCAGTCTTTCCATCCTGTGCAGCCTGTGCTATTTTAGCAAAAATCGAACTGCCATGTGTACTTGTCCCAACTATGTAGAAACCTCTAATCCACTGATACTCGACCTCGCATTCCTTACACAATAGTGCCAGTGCTTCTCTGAGTGCGTTTTTGCTTATACCATATAAACTTTGAGGATGGCATGGTGTATTTTCATCAATCGAGCCTTCAAAAAATCCAATTTCATGCATACTTCCTAATGCACATATACGCTTAACTCCAGCATGAGCCATCTTACTCAAGAAATCATAATGAGATGGCAAATCATTAATATGATTAAGTGAAGCATGCTTAAATCCATCTCGCCAAGCCATATGTAAAACTACATCAGGCTTACCAAAAAATGTATATGGATCATCTAATTCAAACAGATTTCCCTCTTTAATTTCTGCTCTTGAATCAATAAAATCACTTCTAAAATCAGTCGCCACTACCTCTACGCCATCATCTAAAAGCTGTTTAACAACTCCCGCTCCCAAATATCCATTTGCTCCAGTTACTAATACTTTCATCTTTCGCCTTGCTATTTTATATCACACAAATTATTTAATCATCTTTTTCTTAACTATATTAAACATAATAAGCAAAAATTGTCTACACTCTTTGGTCCATCCCCAAATTAGTAGCAATATAACATTCGGCACTATACATACAACAATCATGTCTATAACAAAGCCGGCAATACCAGAAATGCTAATCATGCTTACCGTCCAGTATGTCAACGCACTCATTATACCATAAGTTAGAAAATATAATAAATATAATCCATAATATTTCCACGGTTTCTTCTTAAAACCATATTTAAATAAGACATGTGGCTCCATCCAAAAAGCCACTGCATAAATACTTATCAATGTACCAAGAAGAACACCCATTATACCAAGCTTTTGCGCGAGCACAATAGAAATACCAAGATTTAATATTGCTTCAATGTAAGCTTTATGTACATCCTGTATCAATAGTCCTGCAGCCTGTTTAAAGGAATTACATGCTTGTCGCATTCCTGCAGCATAGAAATTCCAGCAAATCACAGTTACTACAGGTAAACTCAAAATGAAGTTTGACCCAAAAGTTAATGTTATAAAAGGAGATGCTAATACAAATAATGCCACAGAACAGAATGAATATATCCAAAAATCCACGAAATATATTAAATAAAAAGCATCTTCTTTCTGTTCCTCAGTACCTTCAACAATTAGGTTTCCAATACTAGCAACTATTGACGAAAAGGCCTGATTCAAAAAAGTATTTAAAGTAGCTGTAAGCAAGACATAATTAGTGTAGTAAGCAGTCTCCACCAATCCTACAAACTTTGAAATGATTATATTATCAGTGGAGTTCAAAACGACATTGCCCAAATTATGACCTATTGATGCAAACACGTTTACTTTAATAGTCTTTTTTGTGTCCTCATCTATATGATGTACTTCTTTTGATTTTAAAATCGGATATTCTCTATCAGCAATTTTAGATATCCTGAAGTTTTCTATAAAAGTCGTAGCTACCATAACAAACAAGAAAATAATAAAATTCCTTGTTGTTATCAAAACAAATATCTGCACTAGATACATAATCACATAGCATATTGCATGATTAGCCGAATATAGATAGTATCTCTGATTCGCAGCAATAAAGACCGCTTTATATGAAAAGAAATATGAAACACTTGCATTTATTACAAAAAGAACAAATATAAGATATATATGTTCGACATTTGTTGGCATTTCCTTAATCAAAAATGGTAAAAAAGGAGTCATCAGCAAACCAATTGCAAGAACCACAATCCCAATTATTACATAAAAATTCTTGTAAAGTCTCATCAACGCCTTGATTTGATTTTCATCATTTTCAGAAATAGGCTTATACAAGCTATAAGTAATAGCAGGACCAACACCTAATTCAGCCAACGAAAGCACTGTGATAACATTACTTAGTAAGCCATTAAGACCCAAATAGACTTCACCAAGAATATTGGCCAAAACCATTCGTTCTATATATCCAAAAATAGCCACAAATGCAAGTCCTATCCATGTGACTACAACATTTTTAATTGAATTTTCAGACCGCATATCGTCTCCTAATCAAGTCAAAAACAATAATCAATTTATACTCTAATCCATTCATGTCTCTCAAAATCATATCGCTTTACAACCTTTGCAGGGCTTCCAACCGCAATACTATAATCCGGTATATCATGTGTCACAATACTACCTGCACCAATTATACACTTCTTACCAATTGTGACTCCCGGCATAATAACAACTCGTTCCCCCAACCAACAGCCAGAACCTACTCTCACTGGTGCAACCGTAAGAGGTTGGTTCATATAAGGAACATCACTTTCTGGATCCATACCGTGAGTCTCAGTCGTTATCAAAATATTGCTGGCGAGCAAGACATCATCCTCTATTATGACATCAGCACCTGCTAGTATCGAAAGATTGAATCCCAGATAACATCTATCACCTATTTTAATGTGCGGAGTTGGGCAGCCTTCCTGCTCGAAACACTGAATTCTAGAATTATGTAATATCTCAGTGCCGTCACCTATTGATAATAACTTCCGACTTCTTTTATTACTAATGACTGGATAATAAACCTTAGAATTCTTTCCAATATGTTCGAATTCATTTCTGTATGCAGAAGTCTTACTATAGAAATGATTCATAAATCCTTCATAAAGCATGTCTACATCTCCTCTTACACATCAATCGATGTCCAATTATCCATGTATAAATCACATGGCACATCTATGCCATACCATCTAGATGGCGTAATAACAATCTTGTCCTCATTATCTGATAAATATTGTGCCCACCATCCGAACGATGTATTTCCAATTATAAAATGCTTACATTGTGCCATAACAGCGAGCGATATATGAACCGGATAATCTCTACTTTGAAAAACAACATCGTACTTATCTGCATCTATAAAATGTTCTAATACATATGGTACATTATCCGAGCATATGAAGAACAATGGATTCTCTACATTATCAATAATGTACTGAATAGCCTTCTCCCAATACTCTCTCGTACAGACATCATACATCTGATTACCAACATTATGTTCAACCTTAATACTAATACATACGGAATTGCGATTCTGTATCTTATCCAAACCAGGATATCCAGATTTTTTTACTTCATCCTCAATTCTATATATTTTTTTAATTTCTTCTCTATTATCTAAGAAAAATTTCTCCGACTGAAAATAACCACTCATATAGATGTCTCTATCTACACTCTCCGGCAATGGAATATATCCATTTTCACATCTAACTAATCCATGCGACTGATATTCTTCCCTCTTAGCCACTTCAAAATTGTAGCGAGATCTATAATCTCTATGCATACGTGTGACGAAGTGATGATACTTAAACATATCCCATCTGGCACGCAACAAATCCATCTGGCGGATAATTTTATTGTCACTAACAAATCGCACACCTTCAGGTAACTCATAATGCACAAGCGAATTTTCCCAATTGACACGCTTCACCAATCTATCATCAATCACTATTTCTGTCGGTTCATTTGAGCGAAGCTGTAATGTTCTCGCAGCCGCATACATAAATAATTGATTTCCAATTCTGCCTTCTAATTCTAAATAAATCATTTAGCTATTATCCTTTATCCTTTTTAATGCTCTCTTATTCTTCAAAATATCTCTAAATATATTTCTGTAATTTGAATCATTACACAAATGCAAAAGCATCATCAAAGCGCCTTTTAGTTTCGAGTCTTCTCTAAGTATATAAACATCAGATTCCATTAGCGCTTTACTTACCGCATACTTTTGACTATAACTCTCAGATTTCTTTGTAGAAAATCTATGATTAAGCGCTTCCACGTCAAGTGACTCGATATTTTCGCCTTTACGATACATATCCATCAAAACTTTGGTCTTGGCATATTGCTCATATGCATGAGAATATGATATTCCATCTGGTCGTAAGCGATAATGCAATGTCACTTTCCCTAATCGTCCTAAGCGAAATCCCGATTGCAATGCACGAAGGACGAAATCCAAATCTTCACATGATGACAAATTACGATATCCTCGCAGCTTATCATATACTTCTTTTTTCACTAACCAAGTAGGATGCGCTGATAGATTAATTTCCTTCTGAGCATCAGCGAAATCCTGACCAATCACATCAGGCAAAGATAATCCCGCCTCTATCTTATCATCTCGAATATAATCTATTTCTGTTGTAACGAAATCAAGGTTATGTTTCTTCATAAATTGCATCTCAGATTCAAATCGAGACAGTTCCGCAACATCATCAGCATCCATTCGAGTCACGTAATCTTCTGTAACTATATTCAAGAGCTTATTCAAACTATTCACAAGGCCTAGATTCTGCTCATTTTTAATATATGAAACTCTGTTATCATTAGATGCGTAAAGGCTACACAAACCATCTAACAAATCATTATCAGGTTTATCCAAAAGCAGATAAATATGTAAATCTTTGTAAGTCTGATTGCATATAGAATCCAAAGCCTTACAAAAATCAGATTCAGATTCATTATAAGCAGTCATTAAAACAGCAATTTTTTCCATATCCTAATTCCATTTATTTGAAAAACATTTTAACCATAAACTGTAATATCATCACAAAATTCAAATCCAATAGTTTCAAATACACCTTGTGAGCCATAGTCAAACGACTCATATATGGATTTTTCCAATATCCTTTATGATTAGATAAAATAAAATCTCTCATATCTCGTACAGCATGAATACCTTCTTTAGATTTCAGTAATCTCACCGTCGTCATAAGATAAGCATTTTCAATAATTAAATATTCTATCTCTTGTTGAAACTCTCGTCGTTGTAAAAAATATTCCTCTAAATCCCTAACAACATCCAACATAAGAGCGAACTTATCAACATCAATCTCATGCATAAGCGATGTTGAACGTTGTAAATAGAAATAATAATGTTTATTTAAATATCCAAATCTTGATCCAAGCGAGGTAACCTTTGGAATTGTATCAAAGTCTTCAAAACATCTAACTGGCAAATATTTGACATTTTGCCAGAGGCTTTTCTTTATCCATCTATTAGTTGGCGACTGAACATATGTCAATAGACTTCGACCAGTTTCTTTATCCAGCACCTTCCCGTGCATGTTCGAATCCGCACCAGCTTCAACATGCAATTCATTTCCCTGCTCATCCACATCAACCAAATCAAAAATAACTACATCTAAATCATTGTCATGAGCATAATCATATATATCCTTAACACAATATTCCTGAATAGTATCATCAGGATCAACAAACCATATGTACTCTCCAGAAGCATTGTTAATGCCTGTATTTCTAGCACCGCCAATACCTTGATTAGCCTGTGAAACTATATTGATATTAAGTTTTGAAGTTTTCATATATGTCTGAATCAGAGAAACAGTATCGTCCGGACTACCATCATCAACAACGATGACTTCTATCTCATCTATATAATCCTGTTTTTCAATCGACTGAAGACATGCAATAATATACTTCTGGACATTATATACAGGAATTATAATACTTAATTTATACATCAATCTTCCTCTTTACACATACTCTTTGTATTTACTAATAGTATCTGAAGCCACACGTGACCATTCAAAATTATTCTTCACGAACTCTCTTGCATTTATGGATTTAATCGGCCATGAAATCTTATCATCCGCAGCCTCTATAATAGCATGCGCTATACTTCCAGCATCCGTCTGACATATCCAACCACAATCATTATCTTCAACAGCCTGATCAAAATTAGTTCCAGGTGTAACTATAAGTGGTAAGCCAGCAGCCATGGCGCCCAACAAGCCCATTGGCATACCTTCAAATCTGGAAGTCTGAATAAATACATCTGCATCCATCATAGCCTGCATCTTATCTCTACCAAATACACTATCATGTATACTTACTACATCCTGTAAACTCTTGTCTGAAACCAGTTTTACTAACTCCCCACCATTATCACCATCAATTGGACCATATATATCAAGCCTAATATTTCTAGATAACATCTCATCACGAATCAAATCGCATGCATCTACCAAAGCGTCAAGTCCCTTATGAAACAAATTCAGTCTACCTATAAAAACTAATTTCAAGCCAGCATATTGAGTATTATATACTTTCATATCAGCAGGCAGTGAAACCCCGTTAGGTGCAATAAACGATTTGTAATTCCACTTCAGCGAAGTCTCCTTCTCAGAATTAGATAAAAATTGCACTGCAGCTGCTTTTTCAATATATGATCTTGCCCATAGACCATTAACAACAATTTTAGCACATTTTTTGGGTGTCTGTGCACCAACAGTTAATGCGCCATGAGGAATAACTATATAAGGAGTACCAACTCTTTTGGCATACGACGCCAATGATATAAACGATATATAATACAATTCATGAAAGACTAATAAATCAGCTTGCGCAATTGCCATTTTAGCTTGTTCCATTTTAACGACCTGAACGGCCTCATCAAAAGACAGTTTCTCATCTCTTACATGAAGCACTTCTATATCAGCAAGTCCAGTTTTAGATTGAGCATTTACATGCTCTATAACCGCAACCGTAGCACCATTGGACATCTTATTTTGAACACCACATATATGTAATATGGTCATTGATTTATTCTCCTTCATTTTAAATTACAGCACCTGCTGTAAATATTTCCACATCTTGTCTCTATAGCATTTCGAGCCAAAGAAAGCCTTACACAAAAGCACAAAAGCCCTAATCAATTTCAATTCCTTTAGAACAGCCAGACCTGATGTGAAATTAGCCGCTGACTTATTGTATCTAATCTCTTCTGCAGCATCGTAGTGACTATTGATGTATGAATCAAATTCCACGGCCTGTCCTGATACATATTTAGTCTGGCAGTATTTCATTGATAGATACTGCTTGTAAAGATTAGCTCGTGAAATCGAAATCGAAGTCATACGGTAATTTAGGAGTGGCTCGTTGAGATTACCAAATTTAAAATCTCCACCTCTTACCTTCAGCAAGAATTCATAATCCTCGCAATAAGGTGTCGCCTCATATCCGCCAATTGCCTCATACAATTCACGTCGAACCATCCAACCCGGATGAGGCATACAATTGTTAATCTTTAATTTCTTTCTAATTTGTCCATCAACCGATGGGAGATTATACATCTTCTGAATTATATTATCATCCTCATCAATTACATTGACGTCACAGGAAATGATATCCAAATCATTATCCTGCATATATTTCAACTGATGTTCTAAACGCTCCGGATCAGATTTGTCATCAGCATCCATTCGAGCGATATAATCACCCTTTGCTAGATCAATCAACTTGTTGAGTGTCATAGCAAGTCCTAAATTTTTCTCATTTACATGAACTGATACTCGCAAATCACGCAGGGCATATTCATTTAAAATATCTATCAAAGCCTGATTATCCGGCTTGTCTACTCCGATCAGAAATTCGAAATCGCTATAAGTCTGATTCAGAATTGATTCAATAGCTTCTCGAAGGAATCTTTCCTCCTCGTTATATGTAGACATTATCACAGAAATCATCGGTTTATCACTCATTAAATCTATTCCTCTGTATTATTAATCGTCTGTATCTTTTTTCGATAAATCTGTAGTATCCTTTGAGCGGATAGCAACCTCACCAGCCATAGTTGTAAGCTTGTCCTCAAGCAATGACACCTTCATAGAAAGTGTGAAAATGCGAAGTAAGAGGATTGCAATAAAAATCAAGAATACCATGTTGGCAGTCGACTCAATTCCAATCAACCAAGCGATATACATTGGTACAACCGGGAAGATTCCAAAGATAGCAATCAATACTGCAACCACAATCCATGGAAAAGCATCTTTCATCTGAAGACGTGATTTTCTAATTGATTTAATCACATACCAAAACATAGCTATTGCTCCAACAAGGAGTATTATTCTAAGGGCAGTTGACATTACAATTCCTCCTTCTTTCGAACCCATTGTAAGAACAATGTATTAAATACAACAGTAATCATATATCTAACTGAATTCCATATATTGAGATAGCTCGTACCAAACATGCGCTCATCCATCTCAACCTGAACCTCATCCACTTTTGCCCCGCATCTAATCATATATGCGAGAGTATCTGGTTCAGGTGTATAAGCCATATCGTAACCCACAAGCTTAATCATACGCTTGTTGTACATACGAAGACCAGAAGTAGGATCTTTTATAATTTTACCAGTCTTCAATCGAATAGCGCTTGTAATCAATCGACTTCCCAACATACGCGCACTATGATCCTTTTTCTTTTCACAGAAACGGGAACCAATCACAATATCAGAATCACTTGATTGCATCTTTTCAAGCATAGGAGCAATCGATTCAGCACGGTGCTGGCCGTCTCCATCAAACTGTACGACATAATCATAACCAACCGCATTAGCATATCTGACACCACAACGGAAAGCTCCAGCCAAGCCTGTATTTACAGGCAAATCGAGGTAATTATAACCTCTGTTGTGAAGAATCTTTCTAGTGTCATCTCGACTACCATCATTGATTACGACATAGTCATACTGAGGATAATTCTCTATTAAATTATCTACTACTCGCTCGATATTCTCTGCCTCATTGTAAGCAGGAATAATCAATAAAGTGTTATTCATATTTTCTACCTTCCAATTATTACTGTATATATATGATAAATGGTTAAAAACTGCAGCACATATAAGCCTGCGTATATATATTTAGCCATGCTTGCTTTCATCTCAATCTGCTTATTCTTACAAAGCATCATCAAAAGAGGAAGCATAGGCAAGAAATATCTACCCTGAACACCGTACACATAATTTGATTCAATCGGGGTCCAATCAAATAATAGTGCCAAGCAAGCCAATGATGCTATTCCAGCAATCACAATGAATACCCACAAGCGCTGACCAGGTAATAATACATATTTCTCATCCGCTTTCTTAATTGCAGCAATAACTAGTAAAACTACAAAGCCATATACGATATAGCCTGGAACAGTTATTTCAAGCCAACCAAAGTATTGACTTAACATGTTCTCTAAGTAGAATGTCCCCTGTGTGATAATTGTTCCAAAAATCACTTCTACCAATCTCTTAGGATTATGAATTAAATACCCCACACTATACGTCGTCTGTTCGGTAAGCATACCACCTTCGCTAGAACCAATTGCAACAACGGTATTATATCTAGTCATAAGAATAATTGCTGCACCACAAGCTATTACAATAACCACAGAAATATACTTAAATCTCTTATTAGCAAATTTCTCTGCTGGAATAATAAGAAGGGTTAATGCCAGGCAGAGGTATACTAATTTTCCCGGCGACATCCACACGAACAATCCTGCCAATATCGCCACATGTTTCCATGTAATTCTTGGCACTTCAAATGTCAGATACAAGAGATATCCTGTATATAAGAAGCACAATGCCAACACAGTCGAATCATATGACATAGATACAGCCATCTGCAATGTAATCGGCAGTAAGGCTGCAATCATAATTACCTCTTTGCCAATTGGAGCAAGCTTAATTCCCCAATATACGCAAACCAGGAAAAATACCAAAGCAAACCAGCGTCCCCAAAATAGCATCTGAATATTTCCTAGATGAAATAATCGCGCTAATGTCACTCCTATAGTTTGTGGAATATACGCAATCACCGATACATTCTGTGGGCCTCTACCAAATGTAGTTGTGCCCTGACTGTGATCCAGCTTAAAGAAATTGTATAACACAGCTCCATAAGACTGAATCGTTGGTACATGCTGACCATGATGCTCATACATCGCGTCATCTGAACGATAAAGAACCGTTCCATTTTCATCGACAGCATCCTGTCCTAATATCTGACTCGCATAATAGTATGTCGTATCAATATGTACCGCTTCATCAGGTGCTGTAAATGGAGGTAAAAGGAAGGAATATATAATTCCAAACAATATACCTAATACAAGGAATACTTGTTCCGCGCGCCATTTATATGCTTTCACAAATAGGAATACAAATCCAACTATAAGCAGCATAAATAATAATACAGTCACATACTTTAAAATTGATAAGTCATAGCCACCTGCATATACTACAAATCTAGTACCAGCATTTGAATGCAATACTCTAATCATATTCATAAGCATAATCGCAACTATGCCTGCCAGTATCAGATATTTATATCGATTGTCACTAATGTGTTTCAACACGTGTTTCATTACTATCTATCTCTCTAAATAAAAGTTCTAGTTACATCAGTAAATATGTAATAATTATTGTCCGCTTCGGCCTTCTTTTTGTCCATAAGTAATAAAGTGAATATAATATGCTTTTGTATCATTTCCATATGCACTCTGCAAGTCACCATATTTATTCTTATATGTATTGACATTAAAAGAATCTTTAGCCTGACGGCCTTCATTCATTCCATACTCTACAAAATGTCTAAGAACAGCATTTTCATCATTTCCAAATGCTCTATATACATCTCTATTATTATCAATGTAATAATTAAAGTCATATACAGCAGCATAATTTACGCCATTATATACTGTTGTTGGGTTAACAATCTTATCAACATTCTGGGTAGCCTGACGACCTTCTTTCTGTCCCCAATTTACATAATGCATATAGTATGATTTTGTATTATTACCATATGCCTGACGTAAATCAGAATATGAATTCTTATAAGCTTTTACATTAAATGAATCCTTAGCCTGGCGACCTTCTGCCATTCCATAATTTACAAAATGGGCTAATACAGCAGCATCATCTAATCCAAATGCCGCTTTTACATCACCATTATGAGAAACATAATAACTATAATCATATACAGCCGAATAGTTTACACCCTTATATGTAGTAGTTGCTCCAACTAATCGATTTTCATAACCTGTTGCTATTCTGCCCTCAGCGCGTCCATATTTAGTGTAATGATTATAATAAGCAAGCAAATCATTGCCGTAAGCTCTTCTCAAATCAGGATAAGCATTCTTATATGAATATACATTAAATTCTGCACTACCCTGACGTCCCTCTGCTCGTCCATGATTAATAAAATGCTGTAATAACATCGATGGATCATTTCCAAAAGCTGCAACTACATCTCTATTGTGCTCAGCATAATATGTGGCATCAAATACACCTGAATAATCCGAACCATAAATTGTTCCATCATCATACCAATAATCTAAATCCACATATGTAGATGATATTCCAGCCACACATGTTCCCTGACTTGAAAACTGCCAAAAATCATAGACGCCATCATAATTAGTTGCTCGCCATGGGTAAGAATGATAGTATTCATCATCTAATGCCGGATCATAAAAATACTGAGCAACCCAAATTTTATAATAATTAGCAAGCCACGCGCCATTAATAATATTATTTAATGTATTCTTATTAGCATAGACACATGGAGTGTATCCCAGTTGTTTAACCCTATTACAAAACGCAGCACAGACCGCTGTTCTTTCATTCATATCCTGCCCACTATGACTCAATCGGCATCTATCAGCTTTAGAACCACCACAATATTCATAGTCAATAACGATTGGCATTGTGACATTATAATTATATATTCTACCAATTGTAAAATTAGCTTCTGCTATAGCTTCCCACTCTGTCACAGCTTCAGAATAAATATATGCACCGACACGTATACCTGCAGCTGTTGCCCCAGCCATATTCTGTCTGAAATATTCATCCTCATATAACTCGCCATCTAAGCCTCTATATCCAACTCTGATGTATGCGAATTCTACACCAGAATTCTTAACAGCCTGCCAGTTTATATTTCCCTGCCACTTAGAAACATCGATTCCCTTTCTCGATGTAAAGTTAGAACTTCTTGGACTTAATTTTCTTATTGTGACAACGCTGGCATCATCAGCTGCTGCGGAATGAGAATGCTCAGCATCCTCAATCTTTCCATACATACCATCCTGCGCATCAGCTGAAGCAGCCTCAACTCTTGATGGATTAGCAGAAAAGACAATACACATAGCAGCACACGCAATCAATATGTGCGCTATTACTTTTTTCAATGTTAACTTTCTCATGGTTTTCATAGTATTCCTTTCTTAGATATTATTTTACTATTGAGCATTTCTGCCCTCAGCCTGACCATAATTTATATAATGCATATAATATGCTCTTGTATTATTTCCATATGCATTCTGTAAATCTCTGTAATTATTCTTATAGGTTTGAACATTAAATGAATCCTTAGCCTGGCGACCTTCACTCATTCCATACTCAACAAAATGTCTAAGTATAGCATTCTCATCATTTCCCAAAGCCCTATACACATCATTATTACGAGAAATGTAATAATTATAATCATATACAGCCGCATAATTCACCCCACGATAAATCGTTGTTGGATTTACCAATGTGTTTTCATAGCCTGTCGCAGTTCTGCCTTCTATCTGACCATAATTTATATAATGCATATAATATGCGCTTATATTATTTCCATATACATTTCTCAAATCCACATATCTATTCTTATATGATTTCACATTAAATGTAGCTTTAGCCTGACGTCCTTCTTTCATTCCATATTCAACAAAATGTCTAAGTATAGTATTCTCGTCATCTCCCAATGTCCTATACACATCAATATTATGAGAAATGTAATAATTATAATCGTATACAGCAGAATAATTTACTCCACGATAAATCGTAGTAGGATTTACAATTGTATTTTCATATCCTGTCGCGACACGGCCTTCTTTTTGGCCATAATTTATATAATGAAGATAATAGGCTTTTATATTATTTCCATAAGCCTGTCTTAAATCCAGATATCTATTCTTATATGACTTTACATTAAATGTAGCCTTGGCCTGACGTCCCTCATTCATTCCATAATTTACAAAATGCGCTAATACCGCCTGCTTATTACTGCCAAACGCATTATATACATCTCGATTATAAGTCACATAATAATTGTAATCATAAACTGCAGCATAGTTTATCCCATTATATATAGCTAATGCTGGTGCGCTTCCATAATTGTATTGACAGGATGGTCTATTATATCTAGCCCAGAAAGACTCAACCACATGTTCTCCATCATTTATTGCAGCTTCATTTACATTGAAATAGGCCGGCTTATCTCTACCTGTATCGCCAAATGTAGCATCTACCACATACCAATAATCCCCTAGCTTAACCTGATTCCATTCATGACCATCACTAGTAACTACAATACAATCGATGCCTGCATATGTACAATAAAGTTCAAATGCCTCAGAATATCCGGCACATACACTTTGCTTATTCACTATCGCACTATATGATGACTGATTATAAGAAGCTCCAGTATTATAATCAACTGTATCACAAATATTATTGTAGGCCACCTGCTCACTAGCAAGAGCAACCGCTTCATCAGAAGATGAGGTTCTAGTCAATGTACTAATAACTCCAGATAATTGATTTTTGAAAATATTAGTATGTTCAGCTCTAGAAGAGCCACTATTAAAAGCACTATATACACCCAAATTCAATGTATTATTACTAATAGAAAAATTATCATTCAGAAAATAAAACTGCGGATTAGAACAACAAAATATAAATCCAACCTCAACAGCTACATCAGCGTCCATTCCCGAGAATGTAACAGCACCAACATAGCCACTTACATTTCCTGTACCATCAAGCAAATTCATACACTTAGCATAGAGGGCATCATAGAGGGCCTTCTGGTATGAATTCATATTGTTGTAATAATATCTCGATGCAAACTGGTTCCAATATGAAGAAGCATAATTAGTACTTACGCTAGCATTATACCTTCTCTGAACTCTAGCTTCAGGCGCGTCGTCATCTACTACAGTAACTCTCGCACCATAGAGCTTGGCCTCCATCGTATCTTCAAATGCGCGCTTTTCAGCATCAGACATATTATCGAAATAGCCTTGACCATCGCTCGAATCAAGCTGATTACTTACCTGCGTATAAGTATTATCAATTGTTACGCTTTGTCCTTCTGTCTGCACTGCAAGCATGCTTATCAGCATGAATATAACTACAGCACAGCTTACTATTCTTTTTCTCATTCGTCTCATAATAACTTCCCCCGCTAGAAGTATTATTACTTCAATTCAAACTGAGCAGAATCTAATGACAGATTAGGATTATAATACGGATCTCCCGCTTCCATCTGCTCGCTCCACTTGTTTACAAACTTCTCTATCTCTCCGTGGAATCTCTTAATTTTCTCTGGATTATCCTCAGCTCCACGAGATTTAGACTCATAATGGTAAAACACTGAATACGGATTATAAACCACTAACTTCTTGGCATTATGTAAAACCTTCATACAATAATCTATATCATTAAATGCCACCTCAAAGGATTCATCCAATCCTCCAACTTCATCCCATGCCTCACGTCTTGTCATCAGACATGCGGCTGTAACAGCTGACATATCCTGAAGTTCCCATGGTCTGCAGAAGTACCCATCTTCATTTCTATCAAGTCCAATAAATGCATGCCCTGCGATTCCACCAAATCCAATCACCACACCAGCATGCTGAATAGAATCATCCGGATAATAAAGCTTAGCGCCAACTATTCCGACATCATCTCGCATACATACATCGACCATCTCCTTGATAGAATCTGGTTCGATTATCTCAGTATCATTATTTAATAAGAATAAATAATCTCCAGAAGCATGCTCTGCTCCGAAGTTATTGATTCTAGAATAATTAAATCCACCCTCGTAATATACGACCTTAATCCGCGGTCTATAGAGACTATCAGCAAATTGCTGCCCAGACATCCTTGTCACGTAATCATCATCTAACTGATTGTAATATTCAAAAGTCTCATCCTCTGTACTATTATTTTCTATAATAATAAATTCAAGATTTCTATATGTGGACTTAGCTAAAATCGAATCGATACACTTGCTCAAATCATCGATATGATCCTTATTAGGGATCAATACTGATACCAGAGGAGTCTTGTCCCAATGATAATGCGTACGGTATATACCTCGCAAAGTCTCATATTCAACTGTCGCAGGGATTCCAACTCGCTCGTAATGCGCCTCTATGGCCTTACAACCACCTGTTATAGCATAGCCTTTGTTTCCGATATTTTGAGCAGTTGATTGACTATGAACTCTCCAATGATATAAAACCATCGGGATATGATATATCTCTCTAGCAGCTTCACAGAGTCTAAAGATAATATCGTGATCCTGAGCTCCATCATAAACCGAATTAAATCCACCGATTTCTTCTACCAATGACTTGCGGAAGCAAAGCATGTGGCAGATATAATTAATCGAGCAAAGCAAATCCAAATTGAAATCAGGCTTAAAATGTGGTTCAAAATAATTCTTGGAATTCTTATCAATCTTGTCCTCGTCTGAATAAATCACATCAGCCTGAGGATGCTCGTTGATAGCTTTGACAAATTCATACAAGGCATTTGGCGCAACCAAGTCATCATGATCACAAAGTGCTATAAAATCACCAGTTGCCATATCAATCGCCGCATTAGTATTTCCAGCAATACCTAAATTCTCATCTAGAAGCTTGTATTTAATTCTCTTATCATCCTTAGAAAAGTCTGCAACGATATCTCTAAGTATTTCTTTCTCACCAAGCCTAGCACCATTATCACCTATTGTGATACTTCCATCAGCTAAACAAAGTTCCCAATTACTATAGGTCTGCTCTTGGAATGATACTAATAATTCTTTTAAGAAGTCAGCATTAGTTCTAAAAAGAGGAATACAGATAGAAATAGTAGGCTCATAATCAAAATGGGCTTCTCTCTGTATCTTTAATTCCTCAGAAGTAACTCCATAACGCTTTCTAAAAGCCTTGTAGTTGTTCTGAACCATCTTCTGCTTGATTGGGAAAAGCTTATTTAAAATCTTTTTGATAGTATATTTAAAGCCATACTCTTTATAATATTTAATAGTCTTCTCGAGCAATGAAGGCTTGGCATCATCAGACTCCTGAGCAATCTTGCCACGAGAGATACTAATTGTATCACTCTGCATCTGTCCCTTAGCCTCAATTTGAAGTAGCTTATATTTCTTGTGTGGCATCTCGATTACAAAACCACACTTGCTTCCTTCCGGCAAATCCTTAAATGCTGCAGCTACGTCTGCTCTATAAACTCGCTTAATATTACAATCTATTTCCTGCCCATCGCCAAGAACTCTGATATCCACATCCTCACGCGCGACACACCATCCAACGATTTTAGTTGTACTATCTTCTGTATCAACAGAGTCAATTGCAATTCGCACTCTGTCTCTAAGAGATGTCAGTTGCTTGGCCGGAATAAGCTTAACTGTATGCTCAGCTAATAACTTCTCATCTTTTATAACCTCTTCAATATCCTGTCCTTCTAGCAGGCTACAGATTCGAACCTCAGACGACTCAGCCGCAGTCTCTTTCAACGGCACATAAAAATTGTATTCTTTTGATACATTCCAGTGACGTGCCATATATTGCATACGAATCGAGGCACCAGTTAATTCTTCCTCTTCGAATTCAACAGGTTGCCCATTTATCAAAACCACCAATTTCTGGCCTTGCGCATCATCGTCACGATATACTCCTGTGATTACAAAAGTATCTTTTCGAGTTATATGAAAATTGAATTTAATTAATTCAAATGAAATCTTGTACATATCAATCCTTCTATCTATATTAATTACATTTCTCAATCTTGGCATCTGAGAACATGTCGTAATATCCCACTGTATTCTTATCAGATATAACTGTAATATTTAATAAGTCATACAATCTGTTGTAAGCAGTGAATTCACCATCTGTATAACCTGTACAACTAATAGAGAGTAAGTACTCACCGCCCTGGAGATTCATAACCTGCTCAAATGTGGCCACATATACATCACCCTCTTTGACGCCGCCAGTGGAAACATCCTCATACATAGTATTCGTTCCAGTGATAGCTGTACCCTGGATATTTTTAAATGTATATGTAAATATAGGGTCTTCCAAATCCTTGTTAAATTTCACCTTGGACTTAATAGTGAATTTCTTACCCTTCTCAAGAGAAGTAGTCAAATTGCCCTTCTCATCAATAACAGCAAAGTCAATGATTTCGGCAGAACCATCACCATATGGGTTTACATTTGGATTAATTTCAAAGGAATCCTTCCATCTCTTTTCTTTATTATCAGCACTAGCTCCAGCAAGAGAAGTAGCATCTCCGCCAACTCCAGCTATACCTTTTGCAGACATAGCAGATATATTGTTACCAGCATCGTCCACCTGATTTACCAGAAGTTTCTTATACAAATCAATCATATCAGCAGGGACGCCCTCTGCCATTTTACGTCCCTTGTTAAGTAAGATTGCTCTGTTGCAATACTTTGATATACTTCCCAAATCATGACTTACAAACAGGATTGTCTTGCCCTGCTTTTTGAATTCTTCAAATTTCTTGTAACATTTATTCTGGAAGAAGACATCTCCAACAGAAAGAGCCTCATCTACAATAAGAATCTCTGGTTCAATATTAATTGCCACAGCAAAAGCTAATCGTACAAACATACCAGATGAATAGGTCTTAACCGGTTGATATACGAAATCTCCAATATCAGCAAAGCTTAAGATATCATCCATCTTGGCATCTATCTCTTCCTTAGAAAATCCAATCATAGAACCATTTAGATATACATTTTCTATTCCTGTATATTCCTGATTAAATCCGGCTCCAAGTTCAAGAAGAGCAGAGATACGTCCATCGATATTTACGCTTCCTTCTGTAGGATTTAATACACCTGTAATAATTTTTAGAATTGTAGACTTACCAGCACCATTGGTACCAATAATTCCAACACATTCTCCTTTTTTCACGTCAAATGACAAGTCATGAAGAGCATAATGCTCCTTATACAACTTCTTACCACGGCTTAAGCCAAGCGCTTCCTTAAATCTATCAGAAGGCTTGTCATATAGCTTATATAATTTCGATACATTATCTACTTTAATCGCATAATCACTCATTATTATCTATCCATCCTATAATACGTCCGCGAAATGAATCTTCAATTTGCGGAAGATTGTTGTTCCAAACATATATACCAATACTGTAAATACCCAGAAGTATAATGTCATTCCAGGCTTTTCCCAGAACCATACATTATTAAGTAATGCGTCTCTGTATCCTGCGACAATATAAAACATCGGATTTAATTTTAAAATCACAAGTACTGCTGGTGAAATATTAGTCATAGCATTAATATTCCACATAATCGGAGTCGCCCAAATACCAATCTGCAAAAGTATATTTACAATCTGACCTAAATCTCTAAAGAATACCATCATAGCACTAGTCGCATATACGAATCCTACGCAAAGCACTACCATAGCAAATGAATAATAAACAACCTGAAGCATGTATGGTGTCGGCGCATATCCATAAATGAAAAACATCAGGAACATAAATGCAATAAAGAATACATGTACAAATAAGCTCGACATAAGCTTAACAACTGGCAGAATCGAAATATTAAATACTACCTTTTTAACCAGATAGCTATAATCGATCAAAGTATTTGTTGCAATATTAATCGCCTCAGAGAAGTAGAACCATGGCACCAGACCTGCGATTAACCACAATACAAAAGGCGCATTAATTCCAGACTTGGTTGCCTGTGTTCCAGCATTCAAAGCCTTCTCAAATACAAACCAATATACAACAACAGTAACTATCGGCTGAACAAAAGCCCACACAATACCAAGGTATGAACCAGCGAATCTACTCTTGAAATCATTCTTTGCTAAATGCAATGTAAGCTTCTTGTTATGCAATACCTCCAAAGGTATTTCCATAAATGGTCGACGCTTTACGTATATAAGAAGTAGAAGTGCATCTACAAATACAATGATTGCAATCTTTTTCGCTGTATTCGCCTTATAATCCACATCTCTTACTGTCTGAATAGCTTTATCTGCATCTACATTCCATAGAAGATATGTATCATCTCCTGTCAAAACTGATATACTTCCGTTTTCCTCTTTGATGCCTTTTACATCATTAGAACCAGCAATCGTATCTAAATAAAAATCTCTTGCAATATTATTGCCTTCGTACTCTATATAAATATTTGAAATATCAACTGTCTTACCAGCCTCACCAGCGGGATCAATTCTAAGCACTCTAGTAGTCGCCGGAATCTTCATAACAAGTTCTGCCGCTTTAGATACAGCTTCCTTATCATATGCAACCGATGCCGATCTGCTCGCATTAAAACCTTGCTTTTCATCGAAGGTGCCATCATTATCCTGTTGCATAAAGAATGCTTCAACTACTGCCGCATCCTTTGACTCAACTGTCATATGAAGCGACACATACAAATCAGAATCCACTTTCTTATAAGTCCAAATACTGTATGTCGCAAGTATTATCATTAAAAGTGTGCACATAAGTGCAATAATCTTTTTCTTCATCTATATCATGCTCCTATATCAAGGCAATATAAAAAAGCCCATTATCTAATAAATTATATCACATAATGGGCTCCATGTTAACCAAAAACCTAGTATCACAAAGTTATTCCAATCCATAAATTTATTTTCTATGTAAAATATGTCTGCGAACAAATGAAACAAGTCTCCACGCCTTACTATCATATATAGCATGAAGTTGTGCTTCGAGCCCCTGTATACATTCATTCTTATTAGCAATAGTACCCGCTTTAGCATGCAACTCTCTATTAAGCATATCTATCTGATTTCTGTAATAATCCTCGAGTATTTCATTTTTTGAATCAGTCACATCTTTTATTCTAAATTTTATAGAAACAGCTTCCGCCAAATCATCAGGAATCAAATAATATGTTGCAACTTTATCAAGAAATGCTGTATATACACCTACTGGATAATTCCTTTCATTAGGCCGAATTTCTTTAACACATAAAGTCTCAATTATTTCAACAGCATCCCAGGCACCTTGAACCAAATCTATTCTAAAACTTCCAACCGCATCATCAGGAACCTCAAATAATACTTCATATACATTATCGCCTAACAATGTAGCCTCTTTATAAGACATATGCTCGGCGCCATATTCATCCATATCAGCATTCTTCCAATAGAAATTTGACATAATTCTCTTGCCCGGACCTCGTTGCCATCTCAAATCATTCAATGACAAAAGATCCACAGCCACAATGTCTTCTGGTATAGTTCCAGCGCCCACATATTTAAGTGTAAATCCTCTGTTCCAGTCTTTATAAACAGCTTCATCAAGCTCTGTTATATTATATTTGCGCGCAAGTTCTTCGCGAGTCACTAGACTATTAAATCCCACATGCTTACCATATAATTCATTCAAAGCTCTCCAAAAAAGGAATCCCACTGGTATTGGAAAATCAAAGAGCCATTCACCATCAATAACTGTGATATTATCCTTAGTTAAATCCCTTGATTCATCCAAAACAAAAACATTGTCAAATATTAAATCAACATTGGGCTTAGTTACACACATCACTTTTTCATCGGATAAATCAGCATCACCGAATACTACTGCAAATTCATCCGAGCGATAATCAATCTCTGCACTGGATTCCAACAATATTTTATAGAAAGAATCTATTAAACATCCTATTGCTTCTTTATCATTCTTTTTATATAAGTCAAATATGATATCATCGAGATTTCTTTTTTCTATGAATTCATACTTGATTGCATCATCAGAGATCAATTGTCCAACATTCAAATGTTTCTCTTCCAGGCTAGATTTTTGGGCAACATCTCTTATATGATTAATTGCCTGATCAGACTCTGCACGCTTTATAACAAAGCGACCATCATTACCATGAATTATAGATGTCGATATCTTAAAAGCATCTTTTCTATCAACGGAGTACTTTGTGTACTCTTTAAATTCAGACTTTGGATTTATTTCTATCAAAAAGGAATTTGCAAAATTCTGTATCACCCCATCTTTAGATAATGCCTGAAATACTTTATGCTCGTTGAAAAGTTCATATCGTCTAGACACCTGATTGAATACTGGTTTGCCATATGAGCCATTATTAACATTGCAATCTGTAAATATTTCCACGGGATGAATATGTTCAGGATACGGATAATAAAATCTATAATTACAATCCATACCATCTAATAATTCACACCACTCACTTCTTGAAAACGAATACTTCGTAGTAGCATTAGGATAATCCATAAGCCCTTCAAAATATGTATTAGACGCTTCTTCTGGTGCACCTGCAAAAAAGCGCAGACCAAGTCTATTAAAGCAAGCAATTAGAATACTACCATTATCATTCAGAAGCGATTTACACTCTAATATGATTTGACTTTGACCCTGTTCAAATTTATAATCTAACAAATAAATTGTATCGTAGATTTTTCCTTCACTCATAGCCTGTTTTAAATCATTACTATCAGTCAAAAATAAGGCTTCACCATCTTGTCTATACCATTTTGATATCCACTTTTTAATTACATTTTTATCTTCCATACAATCACCATCTATTTGCCAAGCAATTTATGATAAATCTTTTTTGTCAAGCTTCTATCACCTTCATCATTTTCGTTTTGCTTGTTTCTAACATAAAATAGTACTGATTCAAATTGTTCAACTAATTTTCTATAATGATCAGCTGGAGCAATTGCAACATTTTGAACAACTCCTTTTTGCTTCTCTAAATAGTAATTAATTCTATCATCTAGATTTCTATTCTCGAAGCATACATCATCACACTTACTATATGCTCGGAATATTTCTTCATAGCTACCACCGTTTCTTTCGATGTCTAACTTCGAATAACCAGCATATATTTCAGCATTATAAATATCAACCATTTCAGCGGCACTTCTAAGATGCATCTTATCGACTTTTGATTTTTCTTCAATCAAAGGATTCTTATCGTCAAGCAACTGGTTAATCAATCTAGATATGTCCTCAACAATATTTTTCTCGTCAAAGACCCATCCTGTCTGAGACTTAATGATTCTCTCACCAACGGCGCCATTATTTAATCCAATTACAGGAATTCCTGACTGCCACGCTTCAGAAAGAGTAAAGCAGAATGTCTCAGGACACTTCGACAGAATCATAATGGCATCTATTCCATCAGCCGCCAGCATATCACCTAAATTTTCTCGAGAATAAACTCCTCTTCTAATCAAATTATACTGATCTAATTCACCTAGTTCTCTGTCGCCAATCATTCCATAGATATACCATAAAACCGAATCATCCGAGAATCGTTTTATAAGTTCGCACGCATATCTGCTTCCTTTTTCAACAGTCAATCCGCCAACAAAAGCAATCTTTAATTTGGCATCATCAGATTGCACCATTGTAGCTGATACTGTTTCAAAATTTCTCTGGCGGAAGTATCTACCATCATATTCTATTATCACTCGACATTTAACCACTCTGCCATCCAAATACTTAATAGGAGCAAATGTCTTAAACCCAGAATAGAGATAATTATGGTCATCGCCAGCCTGGGATTCCATAACATCATATCTAAGGACTCTATCCATTTTGATATATGTAATATGTCCATCCGCATCTTCGATTTCAAGATAGAAGATAGCATTCATCGCATCAATTCCATCTTTATGTAACCAGCCTGATATCATACACGGATTAGAAGCATCATTCATCAGAGTATCAAAATGCACTATGAAATCTTCGTCTAATATGTTATCAAATGAATAATTCTCAAATTCAATAGTCAATCCATGATTAATAACATGAGTCTCTACGCCTAACTCTGGATAGAATTTCAAGAAATTATCTCTAGTTGCATCAGCTGGGAAAATAAGCTTCTCGCACATGCTTAAAACCTTCGTATGTTCAGCTCGCCACTTGCTTATATAGTTAACTGTTGATGCAACAATTTTGTGCCCCTGCAAACACTCATCACACTTAGCAGTATCCAGACAACAATTGCAATAATCACCATTATTATCAACCAAAATAACAGCAGGACAAGCCATATAATAATCATGAACTGTCGCAATGATTGGAATATTTCTTTCAGCCGCTTCATAGAAGATATCAAGCGAAAGCGTACGTGTATGATGTACATGAACTAAATCTATCTCAAAGCAATCAAGTATATTAGCAAATACTCTAGCCAATCTTTCATTATGGAAATATGTATATTTATCTACTGTTCCGATGTAGAAACGGAATTTGAATTCTTCATCATTTACATATATAACGACATTTAAACAATCTCTATCTCTCGCAGCCACGATAATATTATTATCATGACACAAACCATCTTTTAAATCTCTGATATGTAATTGCGTACCACCGATATGATTATCAGCTTCAGGTCTAAAATCTAAGTGGCTTACATAGAGTATATTTCTCTTACCATTATTTAATTTATGATATATCTCGATATTATCTCTAATATATTGCTCTGGGTTAGCCATACAATAGAGATGGTTTCTACGCATCTGATCTGGATATCTCTCTTCTAATATCCCTGTGTGTTCCTTCATAAGACGAAATTTCTCATTTGTATCAAAGGAACCTGTGCCTTTATGATATACAAAGGCATCATCACACATTACATCGATATAACCAATCTGCTGTAAGCGATTGCAAAAATCATTTTCCTCACCATAACCACGCTGAAATGTCTCTGCATCAAAATAACCGATTTGATTAATCACTTCACGCTTTATATACATACAAAATCCAACTGCTACAGTAATTTGAGGATAATGTTGAAAACTGCATTGCTCAATGGCTTGCGACAACCTCTCCAAAGTAGTATCTAGAGGAATTCTATTATCCTGACAGAAATTAGGATAAGAACACAGTGTCGCCGCATTGGACAATGGTGTAACCGAACCTATTTCAGGCTTACTATATGCACACCTAATTATCTTCTCAATCCAACCAGGTGTAACAATCGTATCAGAATTTAAAAGTAGGACATCTCGGTCTTCTGAAAGTCTCATCCCCTTATTAACACTCGCAGAGAAGCCTTCATTCACTTCACTATCAATAACCAAAACAGCATCATCAATAAATGATGATAACAATGGCATAATTCTATTATCAGGACTGCAATCATTTACAAAAACAACTCTATGTCTTGTTAAATCAGTATTCTTACGGATACTATCCATACAAAGAATAATATCATCGTATCCATTGTATACCGGAATTATAATATCTACTCCCTGATTTTTATTCTGCATACTATTCCTCCAAATGTATATAAACAATCAGTATATTATACCATCACTAAGCTAAATCCAACAAGTTTTTCATTTTTTAAAGAAAAAGAAGCGTTGCAATCAAGCAACGCTCCATTTGTGGTTTATAGAACCTAATATTAATCTCATTCTACATATAGCAGCATTTTAACCAATCAATTCTATCTCCCATATCTCTCACCAACCACATCCCAGTTAACAAGATTCCAGAGATTCTCCACATAGGATGCACGCAAATTCTTATACTTGAGATAATATGCATGCTCCCATACATCAATTGTAAATATTGGCATATGTCCTGTACCAAGAGATATTGGATTGTCCTGATTAGCTGACTTGGATACATATAGCTTACCTGCAGCATCAGTAGAAAGCCATGCCCAACCAGAACCGAACTGTCCCAGTGCCAAGGCTGTCATCTGCGCTTTCAATTCCTCGAAACTGCCAAATGTCTCATCAATAGCTTCTCTCAACTTGCCTGTTGGCTCTACTGCCCCACCTGGAGTAAGTTGTTCGAAGAAGAGATTGTGATTATAAAATCCTCCTCCATTATTGCGAAGAGCTGTTCTTTGAGCCTCATCAGCAACTGTATCAAGCTCAGCCAACAGCTTCTCTATAGGCTTATCTGCCACTCCTGCTGCCTCTGCTGCCGAGTTGAGATTGGCAGTATAAGTTGCATGGTGCTTGCCATAATGCGTCTCCACTGTCTCCGCATCCATAAATGGCTCCAACCCATCGTAATTGTAACTAAGCTTCACCTGTTCGTACATAATTTCGTCCTCCTTACATACATTATATTAATATTAAAACCGCACAGTCACCTTGGTTCCCACACCCGGTTCACTATGTAGTTCAATTCCTGCATCATGAAGCTCTACAATGTGCTTCACAATTGCCAGTCCCAGACCTGTACCCCCAGTCTCCTTGGACCGGCTTTTATCCACTCTGTAAAACCGTTCAAATATTCTCTCCTGGTCAGCAAGCGGAATTCCTATTCCATTATCCTCAACAACACACACACCTCTGCCATTTACCTCATGAACCGTGACGCTGACCTTGCCTCCCGGATTGTTGTATCTAATTGCATTTTGTACCAGATTTTCAAGCATTTCCTTCAGCAAATCCTTGCATCCGCATATAACACAGCTTGATCCGGAAAATGTAATATCTATAAATCTCTGCTTGGCACTAATCCGCAAATCCTCTGCGCACTCTGTCATTACATCCAACAGGTCTACATTTTCAAATGTATAATCCCGCTCCACCCGATCTACTTCTGATAACTTAATAATATCATTTATCAAAGCCAGAAGTCTGTCAGAATTTCTTCTTATCTCTCTTAAGAAATGTACTCGTCTCTCCTCCTCAATCATATTCTCTTCCAGCAGCTCTGTATAGCCGGAAATTGCTGTCAGAGGAGTCTTGAGCTCGTGGGATATGCTTGCGCTGAAATCCTGTCGCATCTTGGCCGCCGATAATATATCCGCATGCTGCGCTCTTATCTTTTTGGAAAATGGTTCCAGCTCCTTGTATGGAGCTTTAAAATCATTATTTTCCACATTTTCCACCATGTCATCAATAGGCTTAATAAGCTGTCTGGTCAATATATACGAAATTGCTACACACATCAGAAGGACTCCTATAATAATAAATGCTAGCATAGGCAGAGCCGATACGAATACCGACCAGAAGTTATGGGCATCCATAGACACACGAAGGACAGTATTATTGTCCAGAAGGATTGCATAATAATAAGTGTCCCTCTGCATGGTCTCAGATGAGCGAATAGCTTCTCCCTCTCCTGTGGCAAATGCTTCCTGAATCTCAGGTCTATCCAGATGATTGGTGAGTTCTGATGTGGCATAATCATTGTCATAAAGTACCGTACCGTCTGCTGTAACCCAGGTGAGACGAAGCTGCGTCTGGGTTTTGACATCCCTTAATTTCGAATCAATCTTCTGTTCCGTATTAGCATCTATTTCACCACCTACCGGATTATCAATATCATAGCCGGCCAATTCTCCATCGAAATAACTGCAGTCCTTCAATACTTCTGCGCAGATTTTCAAATCATTTCTCACCTGCTTTATAAACAGATTGTAATATAAAGTTGTAGTACCAATTGCTGTAACCAATATTGCAAGAAGCGCAATATTAATCAGCTGCATATTAATTCTTTTCTTCATTCAATCACATATCCTACATTTCTAATAGTGCGGATTCTGTCGCCGTATTCTCCAAGTTTCTGTCGAAGTGTCTTCACATGCATATCCACTGTTCTTGTTTCGCCCTGATAATCAGTATCCCACACCCGGTCCATAATCATTCTGCGAGTCAGCACATTGCCTACATTGGTCAGAAACATGCAAAGCAAGGTGTATTCTTTGTAAGTTAAATCAATTGAATCACCATGTAGAGTCACCTCATGTTTCTCGTTATTGATTACCAAATCATCTAATACTAGCTGCTTGTCCTCCACCACACAGGTTCGTCGTAGCAGGGCTTTGGCTCTGGTTATTAATTCCACTACAGAAAATGGTTTCTTGATATAATCATCAGCCCCATCCTCAATTCCCTTCACGAAATCCATCTCTGTGGTTTTGGCCGTAACCATAATCACCGGCATCTTGCGGGTATAAGGATTCTTGCGAATATTTCTCACAATAGAATTACCGCTCTCATCAGGAAGCATCAGATCCACGATGCACAAATCCGGTATTACACTATCCACCGCTTTATAGAAATCTCTGGCACAGGAAAAGCCTCTGATATTATGTCCTGCATTGGCTAGAGCTATTGTCTCAATCTCACGGATGCTTGCATCATCTTCAATTATATAAATAAGTGCCATATCAACCTCCTTCTTCTCTAGTCCATTATCTCTATTTATCCAATGGGCCTCTGATTAACTCAGCTCCATTTTCACCATACCTTTGTAACTATCGTCCCACTAATTTGCTCTTCCCTTGCTAATAGTGGTTCCTGTTTTATAATCTCTTCCATCAGGAATAGTTGTATGAGCCCAAGCCACCAGTTTGTCTGAAAATGGGAACAGTATAACTGTCGTTGCTATGTTAAATATTGAATGAATCACTGCAATTCCTGCCGGATTAGCCATGGTCTGCAGAGTTGGCGCCATGAAAATATTTAACAGGAAAAACCCCATCATAAAAATGACTGCACCTGCGATGTTGAAATACAGATGCACCATAGCTGTGCGTCTGGCATTTCTGCTGGTTCCCACTGATGAAATCAAGGATGTGACACAGGTGCCAATATTCTGCCCCAACACTATAGGTATAGCAGCATAGTAGCTAATAACTCCTGTCATACTGAGAGCCTGTAGTATTCCAACTGATGCCGATGAGCTCTGAATAGCTGCTGTGAGAATCACTCCCATAAGCACTCCCAGGAATGGATTGTCAAATGCTGTCATAAGGCCCGTAAAAGCAGGATTATCTGCCAGACCAGAAACAGCCGTTGTCATGGTATTCATGCCCATCATCAAAATGGCAAAGCCAAGCATAATTCCTGCAACATGTTTCTTCTTTGACTGCTCTCTGGCGGTCATAAGGAGGATTACTCCTATTGCTGCCATAACGGGTGCAAAAGATGTAGGCTTTAGAAGCTTAATGAACAACATATCACTTTCCAAACCTGCCATGGATAAAATCCATGAAGTAATGGTAGTGCCAATATTGGCTCCCATAATTATGCCTACCGCCTGAGACAGCTTCATAACACCAGAATTCACAAAACCCACAACCATAACTGTAGTTGCTGAAGAAGATTGAATCACCGCTGTCACTGCCATCCCAAGCAAGACTCCCATAAACTTATTGGAGGTGAGCCTCTCAAGAATCTGCTGCATCTTGGTGCCAGCCATTTCCGTCAGGCTCTCACCCATCTTGTGCATGCCATACAGGAATAACGCCAGGCCTCCTATTAAATTCAAAAAATCGAAAATATCCATTTCATTTTACCTCGTGTCTACTAATAATTCGTCTTACAAGCTAATAGTAACCCACGAATGTAAAATCTAAATGTAAGATTATGTAAAATCTATGTAAAATATGTCTTGCAAATCTGCTTTAATAATTCTCGGCATGTACCTCAAAGAAACTCTGAGGATGATTACATACCGGACATATATCAGGAGCTTCTGTTCCCATAACCAGATGCCCACAGTTGCGACATTCCCACATTGTAATTCCCGCTTTCTTAAACACTTCCATTGCTTCTACATTGTGGAGAAGTGCCTTGTATCTCTCCTCATGGTGCTTCTCGATTTCTGCAACACCTCTAAATTGCTCTGCCAAATCATGGAAGCCTTCCTCATCAGCTTCTCTAGCCATACGCTCATACATATCGGTCCACTCGTAGTTCTCGCCCTCAGCTGCATGAGTCAGGTTTTCTTCTGTAGTTCCTAATTCACCCAAAGCCTTGAACCATAACTTGGCATGCTCTTTCTCATTATCGGCAGTCTTTAGAAACATAGCTGCTATCTGCTCATAGCCAGCCTTCTTGGCTACAGATGCGAAATAAGTGTACTTATTTCTAGCCTGTGATTCTCCTGCAAATGCTTCCCATAAGTTCTTCTCTGTCTTGGTTCCTGCGTAAATATTTGTTGTACTCGGCTTAGGCGGATCAACGGATTCAATCTTTTCAAAATCACTTGCAGGATGTTTGCACACCGGACATATAAAATCATCCGGCAACTCCTCTCCCACATATTCATAACCGCATATTTTGCATCTCCATATAGTCTCTCCCTGTGGAGTTGTGCCAACAGCTTCAGGCTTCTGTTTAATATGCTCTTGATAATATGCATATGTCGCTGATGCAGCTTCAGACAGCACATCTGATTCTGTAACCGCTGCAATAAATAATGTATGGCTACCCAAATCCACCATCTGTTCAACTGTGGCCGAAATATATGCATTTGTTCCTGCGGTGACAATCATGGTATCATTTCCCGCTTTCTTACAATATTTATAATCAGCAAATTTATCCACATCCCTGCCTGACTGAAATCCAAAATGTTTAAACAATTCAAAGTCAGCGTCTTCACTAATAACAGATACTGTAAACATGCCAGTTTCAGCAATCATGTCGTGTGTATAATTGGCCTTATTTATTGCCACAGATATGCGATTAGGTTCAGATGTGACCTGTATAGCAGTATTTGTGATGCAACCATTATGCCTGCCTCGGCAATTAGCTGTAATAACAAAAAGACCATAGCTCAAATTGTACATTGCATTTGTTCCCATAGAAAATCCTCCTTTACAAAAAATGGATGCTAAGTCGTCCCCTCTTAGCACCCATTCTAACATGCAATTGCATGAATTGATATATAGTTTTCTGAAAATTTACAAGTATTTTACGCAGGTTTTACAAATGGATGAAGTTCTTTTTTCCATCGTTAATACTCTTAAAAATCACAGAAGAACTATTGATTGCAACTTTATTATATATAGATAGCTTATTAAGCAAAAAAATATTCTACTTTATGGCATCATATATTTCATTCCAAAACAACATTTTTATTTTTAATTCTCTCAACCCATTAAATGCAATAACAATAGCTACAACAAGTACAGCAATGATTAACAGAAAAAATAAAACTGCTTCCAAGCAATTGTTAATCTTAATAGAGTCAATCAACAATTGAACTATCATAATAATCAAAGTAACCATCACTACTAAAGGAACATTTAAATAACACTCACAATGAGTTTCAACTTCAATACGTTTTACAACCGCATAATCTTTCAATATCTGCCTACATTTTTTATCTTTTCCATATTCTCTTTTTATGTATTTCTTCCATTCTTTAGAGGTATAACATAAATGATTTTCGCCTTCTAGTTCTTTCAATTCATTCTTTTTCATTGACATCTTATAAGCATATTTAAAAAATACTAATTCAACTTTCTCATTAAATTCAAGTTCTTCTTTAATATGTTTTTCAATTATTTTATTATATTGCTTTCTTTTCACATGTCATCCTTTCTTATCGATTTTACTCATATCCACTAATAAACAGTATAGATTGCCACCCTCTCAATCCACTCTTCTCTATGAACACATAGTAGATAATTACTCCACCCACTTTCGAGCCCTAAAAGCTTGCGTAGCAGAGTCTTCCGACATTCCTTCTGGTATCTCTTTATGTTCTAAACATTGTAAATAATCTTCTAACTGACCTTTTTTCAAAAGTTTTTTCACTTCTGTTTTACTATATTTTCTAGTGCACTCTGCAACCAGATCACAATCGAGCTTCACCATCTTCTTCGAAACCAAATCAAATACAATTCTGTATGGTAATACAATCTCATCACCTAATTTAGAAAATATTCTGCATACACAGTTTAGCAGCTCTTTTTTCTCATTTTCATCGAGTTTAGCATATGAATCCACAAGTTCTTTTATATTATCAAATGTAGTAACCCTTGATAATAGTTTTTCTTTTACTACCAAACTGTAATTCGCTCTAACCGGGATCTCATAAGGTACTAATGCTAAAATTCTCATCTTTTCATCATCCGAAATATCATAGTCTAGTATCTCAGACAAAACATTGGCCTGAACAGAAATACTCCTTACTTTTAAGCATTGTTCAAAATCAGCGAAATCAGTTTTTATAAGAATTTCTCTATCCTCAGCATAATTACTATATATATGCTTAAAGATTTCCATGCTATTATCTAATAAGTTTTCCTCAAGAAGAACTCTGTATTGTTCTCTTGTTAATCCACTTACAGTCACAGGCTTAACCTTCTCTGCTCTGATTTTCACAATTGTCCTGTAAACATTAGATTCTATACCATTAACTTTCGACAACGCATCATATAATTCTTTGTTGCTATCCGCATATTTTTTATACTCATTCTCTGTCAAACAGTTTATAAACACCAGGTAATTTGATAATGGTTTCGATGCTCCCATAACTAATTCCTTATACACCAAATCCAGATTATATAAAGTAGGTGCCAATCTATTATGCTTAGCAAGAAGTTCCATCACATCAGAATATTTAATTAGATCACCATCACAGACTTTGCTGCCCATCTTAACTATGTATTTTTCACATATCTTAATGCCAATATCCGGATCATTTAAAAGCTCAATCACCTCTTTTTCATCATCATAAAATAACTCATCCTTTCCAAAGAGATCATTATATGTATTGTCTGCTTTCTCTAAAAAAGCATCTCTTACGGCTTGAGGCAAAGCTTTAAACCTTGCAATTGGCTTATTATCTGATACATCTGAAAAATAAGACATAAACATTTCAAGATTATCTGAGTTCAACTCATAACTATTTGTATCAATAATCGTCTTTCCAACGCGCTCATCTATTATCGCCAGATTTACGCTCGGAAAGCAAATATTCATGCAAGTAAGTCCATCTTTAAAGTTCTCAACTTCATTTTCGTTTTCTAGTATTAATTTAGGTAAAATGCCAACATTGCTTAACAAGTAGTTTTTCAAAAGATCTGCATTATTAATATTCTTGTAGCAATTATACTTAGCAAAACGAAGCAAATAACATACAAAATCAAAAAGATAGTTTTCTAAATCGTCTTCCAAAAGAATATCTTTCCAATAACTATCAACACATTTTACAATAACACTCTTCTCTTCTATTGTCGTTCTCGCCATTGACCAATTCAAATAATCAACAAGAAAATCTATCTTATGATTATTTTTTAATTGCGTAAACAATGGATCTAGGTATTTCTCCATTTCATTTGTCATTGCATATTTAGCAATATCAAAATTCAGTATTCTAGGCTGCTCAAAATCATAAATTTTCAGCCTTTCGAATATTAATTGAGGATTATCTAAAGAATAATCCCATGCCAACCCTTCTGAATTAAATAAGTTCATATAAAATTTATGATCATTTTCATTCATTCTTATACCATCATACGATGAAATATACTCTGGATATGATTCATCTATATATCCATTGCTCAACAAAAAATACACTAATTCGTATTCATTGTCATTATTAGCAAACTCTTTAATTAGTTCTTTCTTTTCATTTCCGTTTTCCTGTAGTTCAATTTTAAAACTCTGCTTTCTTCCAGCATATCCATCTTTCTTGTAAGACAATAAATGATATAAGTAACCTTCATTATCCTTCAATTTTGAAAAATCATCAGGAAATACATTTTTATATACAACCAAGGCAAAAAGTTTATTATCATCTCTACTTGGCATCACAATACATTTTTCATAAATGAGATATTCATTTATTATGTTGGTTAGAAGTCTATAATCTGAAATGTAAGCAAATATTCCGCGCAACATAAAATCATCTAGATTAATTCCTATCGACTCTATCCTTGTCTTCGCCTTTTCATATGAATTCTCTGCACTTACAAATGGTACAATTGGAATAATAAAATCAAAAAACTTAGTTTTTTCGTCAAGTAAAAGGTCATCTCTGACTAAATATAAAAAGCGAATAGTTCCTTTTTCTTGTTTATATCTTTCACTTTCATTCAACAATTCATTGATATATCTTAAACGTTCAAATATTTCTACATTATTAAATCGGTCAATATCCTCAAATACAAATACATCTATATTTGATTCCGCATATAAATAAAGCAACTCGTCCAAATGCTTGTCAAAATGCGATGTTTCACGGTCTCCCATCACTATTTCATTGCCCTTAATTGACACCTTGTGAATTGGATTATATGTATAAATATATCTCATCATCATATATATCCAATACCCCAGAGAAAATACCAATGCAGCAAAGCATATAATTCGCATTGTCTTTATCAATCAAGGACAAACTAAAAAAGTAAACGGATTAATCGAAGGTTTTATTATCAACAAAAAATATAATAAACAGTATAGAAGACAAACTGTTTTCCCAAATAATTCTCCATCTTTAATCTTTTTCTTTATTGGAAATCTTGTTTGATTGATTTTATCAGATGATATTTTATGTAGCAGAACATTTATAATTTCTGATTCTATTTCGTTTGTACTACGCGTACTTTTTTTCTTAACAATTACTTCATGTTTCTCTAATTTAGGCCTAGTGTTTTTTGCCATCCCATTGTTATGTACACTATCAGCTGTTTTCTTATGAGAATCATCTGTTTTTTTATCAGAATCATCAATTTCTATCTCTGAACATTTTGAAAAATCTGCAACAGAAATATATAAAAAATGAAGTTTTTTCTTATTCTCATATGAGCGGACTATTGAGCTTTTCCCCGAGCCATATACACCCATAATTCCAACATTACGAATATCTTCATTTCCTTTTTGAAATATATAATCAAAAGCTTCATCATAATTAGAGTTTTCTAATGAATCATTTGGTGTAAATTTTTTAAATCTTTCGTTCTCCATTTCTCCCCTCATCTTTTCCTAATATATTGTCAATAAGACATTTTCCTTATCTTCTACGCTAGCACGAGTCCCTGTCACATTTATATTATATTCAAAGCAACCATTAATATAATTGTCAACAAAAGTATAAATACAATAAACAAGTTTTAAATATATCGGCCGCCCAAAAAATGATTCCTAACACAATATCTTATACTCCTATATTACAGCCTCCACATGCTTCCCAATAATATTGATAATATTGCTATGTGATTTCTTTTCTTTAGCAGCACATAATCTTCGCATATCTACTTTATCAATTTCATGGCGTTTAACAAACTCAACGGCACGTTCTTTCTTTTTCCCGTCCTGAATTGTTTTTCCAAGATACACTTCTTCTACATCATGACAAAACCAAATCAAATCATAATTTTGTTCATAAACAAATCTTTGTATATCTTCATATTGTCTTTTTTGCTCGGCATTTATCTCAAATTGATCTGTATCTATACAATATATGACATAAGAATCACCATGCTTGTATTGCTTTATTTTTTCCCTTATCTCTCGCAATACACCTTTGTCTTTATATTTCGATCGACTTCCCATATTCACATAACTTATCTTAATGGTATTATCAATCTTAAATGCTCTTTTTAGAGTTTCTCCAATATATATATTATCCGTTGCAGCTCGTCTATTAGACTCTACGCAAAAAATTAATTGAAAAGACATATAATCACTCCCCAAACACTCCAATAAAATCTTCAGCTTCGATATTAAATGGTATATGCTCAATCATTCCATTTCGATAATATCGATCTGGCGCAGCATTTCCCGTTATCTTCCATGAAATCACTTCATTTTCACTAGTCAAGAAATCTATAGAATTTCTATTATTCTTTAAGACAGACATCGGATCCAAATTATGCGTCGTAAAACAGAGTTGTCCCTTGCCATAATACATAAAGTATTCAACAAGCTTACATAGATATACATCATTTAAATTTGAATCCATCTCATCTATAAAAGAAATTCCTCCTGCATCAGCATTTTGCAAACTGTCAAACATTCGCACAAGTTTTTTTATACCGGTGCTCTCGAATTCTTTGTTAACAGAGTAATTTTTATAATTCATAATAAGCTCACATTTATACTGATCTCCATCATCTTTTTTATCAATGGATATACTTATCAAATCCGTCTTAAATAATTGTATAAATCGCTCAAGTGATTTTACCTTTTTTATATAATTAGAATAATCTTCTTTGTCAACTATATCGCGTCCTTTAGAGTCTATATAAAAAATCTGTTTACTAATATAAGCATCAATTTTAGTACCACTCTCTGTCGCCTTTCGAATCAACTTATTTATTAAATACGTTTCATGCATATCCTCTTCGTCAAGATAAATATTCATCGATAAAAAGAATAACAATAGTTTAATAGCAGAAGCATTCCATTCATTTTCATGTCTTCTTAAAATCATCTCTAATGGGAAAGACCTAGTATCAAGCAAATTCATTGTTGCATTCTCTATATATTTATAGTATTCATCCGTAGCAACAATAGACTTAATTTTTCCATTTTCAACAGCAAAAACATTCTTGAACTTCTTATTTCGTGTATAGTTAATTATCTCATCTAAAGACTCGCGAGCAATAATGTATCTATCATTTTCATATGCAAGTTCAATATAGTATCTATATACATCAACCTTATCTTCTATATAAAATGCAAACTCTACTTCTAAATAGAAAACTTTATTTTTTTTATTAATAATTTCATTAAGTAAAGTTTGTGTCTCCATCTGCATCAAATATTCTCTGCTCAACACAATTTTTTTAACAATATTTAGCGCTGTCATAATAGCGGTCTTACCAGTTCCATTTTCACCGTAAATCGCTTTTATTTTATATAAATCAGGATCAAAATTAGTTAACAGCTTATTATAAAAATCAAATGTCATTTCCGTAGAAATATTCTTTATTCCATTTACACGCATGCGAACCAAATAAAATTTCCTACTCATATCATATTTCCTCCCTATGACACTTTTTGTTATGTAATAATAGCACACAAATAAACGCATTTCAATACAAATTGTATCAAAATGCGTTTATTTTAAAATTACTATAATTATATCTTCCAACAGCCATATTGTCTTCTAGCAACCAATTTGTTACTTATAGTTTTTCTTAAAGACCTCCCATAAATTCTTTTCAGTCCTGGTTCCTGCTTACTTGTTTGTCCCCATAGTTTTATCCTCCTGTTATGAAGTGACTTTTGTCAAGAAGTAAAAATGTCATCTTTTCTTCTCAACATCCATCACATTTGTTTTTCTGACAGCATCTGAAAAGGGTGTGATTTAACAGTTCCCGGCATTTGGCCACTCTGTTATTCGT
>JAGBNK010000013.1 GCA_017634455.1 Lachnospiraceae bacterium | reverse complement strand
CGAATAACAGAGTGGCCAAATGCCGGGAACTGTTAAATCACACCCTTTTCAGATGCTGTCAGAAAAACAAATGTGATGGATGTTGAGAAGAAAAGATGACATTTTTACTTCTTGACAAAAGTCACTTCATAACAGGAGGAAAATATTATGTTATTAACAGCAACAGGTGCCGGCGGAACAGTTGGAATGATTGTATGGATTGTTATTTTAGTAGTATTTATGTATTTCTTTATGATTCGTCCACAGCAGAAAGAGACAAAGCAGAAGAACGCTATGATGTCTTCACTTGCAGTTGGAGATACAATTCTGACAACTAGTGGTTTCTACGGTGTTGTAATTGATATCGAGGAAGATACAATTATTGTGGAATTTGGTAGCAACAAGAACTGCCGTATTCCAATGCAGAAGTCTGCAATCGCAGCTGTAGAGAAGCCAGAAGATGCAGTAGAATGATTATGATAAGGAAGAAGTTCACTATAGGTGGGCTTCTTTTTTTATTTTAGTAGAATTGATTTGATTTTAGTGATTAGATGAGACTTGAATTAGGAGGTGTAATGTGACTTTACAGGTATTTGAAGGAATAATGATTCCATTTGTTGGAACAACACTGGGAGCTGCCATGGTGTTTTTGTTGAAACAGGCTATTTCCAATAGACTGCAGAGAATCCTAACGGGGTTTGCTGCGGGAGTTATGACAGCAGCTTCTTTCTGGAGTTTGCTTCAGCCAGCTTTGGAATCATCAGAGGGAATGGGAAAATTGGCATTTGTCCCAGCTGCAGTGGGATTTCTTATTGGAATGGGATTTTTGCTGGTTTTAGATTATATAACTCCTCATATGCATATGGATGAAAATGAAGAGGGCCCGAAGGTGGCTTTGGATAAGACCACCAAACTTATTTTGGCGGTTACATTGCATAATATTCCAGAAGGAATGGCAGTAGGTGTGGTTTTTGCAGGATGGATTTCTGGTGACAGTAGAGTGTCAGCTGCTGGAGCGTTGGCTTTGGCTCTTGGAATTGCTATTCAGAATTTCCCTGAGGGAGCAATTGTATCTATGCCACTTCGAGCTGCAGGAATGTCCAAAGGCAAGACCTTCTGGTATGGAGTATTATCTGGGATTGTTGAACCTATTGCAGCATTGATTACAATTTTGGCCACAAGTCTGGTGACACATATTTTGCCATACCTTTTGGCATTTGCTGCTGGGGCTATGATATATGTTGTTGTTGAAGAGTTGATCCCGGAGATGTCTGAGGGAGAGCATTCTAATTTAGGCACAGTATTCTTCTCTTTTGGATTTGTTGTAATGATGATTCTTGATGTGGCTTTGGGATAAATATTTATGATATAGAATATATGATTTGAGCATTATGGATGATGAATTCATAATGCTTTTTTTATGAATAAGGGGCACGCTTGGGATTGTCTGAAAATAATTAGCTATTATCTGAAAATACTTGAATGTTATCTGGAAATATTATAGTATTTATTTACATAAATGAATTGTGTGACATTTTGTGTGTCGCAGTACGATCGGCTTGAGTTAGGAGATTATATTAGCTGATTCTTGGATTATTACAATTCAAGATGGAGGAGGATGAGAATGAAAAGAAATCGTATAAGGAAAGGAGCTTTGTCTCTGTTTATGACGGCAATTATGGTGGTTGCAGCAGTTGGTTTTATAGTAAATGGAATTACTGCACAGGCTATTAATCCTGCAACATTTACCATAGAAGTGACATTTGCTGATGGAGTTCAGCGGCCGCTTAATTATAATGTGGCATGGGAATTATTAGAAAAGAGTACACATGCTGCTCCGACTAATCTGGTAGGTGAACAACTAACAGGATCTTTTAATGAAACATCGCAAGAACCATGGACTATTACTTTTAATACTATTACTCCAACTAACGCAAATCAATATGAATTGAAGCTTACAGCTGGATTCGCTGGTTTAACAATCAGAAATGCTGGAGCTGATATAACTAATGAGATGGATAATGGTGGGCCGGGCAGAGTTGTTGGATTAGAAGAGAGCCTATTTCAAATCAGAATAGAGCCTGCACAAAATAGTAATCCAGGCGGTCCTGGCGGACAAGGACAAAATCCACCAGCACAATATTCTAATCAGGCCAAGATTGTATATAGTGCACCTTAGGGAGAGTGGTCATGCCATCCAATGGTTAGAGATAGATATAATGATAATAGTGTAGGTATGGATGATGCAAATCATGTAGCGTATTCAGATTATGTATACACAGCCGGAGTTTATATTAATGATGGTGGCCAGCGTACTCAGTGTGCTTCTCAATACAATTATGAGGAAGCAGGAAATTATGCTTCTCAGTACAATAATCAGGTAATTGGATATACCAGAGATGCCTCAGATACAACAGTTGATATTACTTTCTTTACCGTGTGGGGTAACATGTTTGAGGGGAATATCAATATAAATGGAACAGATTATCCTGTTGCTAATTACATCGATTATTCAAATCGTAATTCATATCTTACACATATCGATGGACAGACAATTGCCTTTACTATTAATGTTCCTGTATCAAATAACCTTGATACTGATGGAACAACTGAGATTTATAACATTGATATGCAATTAAGACCTATAGAAGAGTCAGAATGCTTTGTTGGTAACTTCTTGTGGTCAAGTGATCCACAAATGGCGGGGGATGATACATATATTGGACACTCAGAACTTGAGTTATTATCTGTTACTTATGATGATGGTGCTAATGGTTGGCAGACTAAGCCAATCGATGAATTGAAGAGAGCAGATGGTTCATCTGTATATCCATTCATTCAAATAGACACAGGTACCAATTTTTCAACATGAATTGAGATGGGCTCTATGTTTATACCTGAGGGCTCATGGGTAACAATGAAGATTTCTCCTGAATATGGATATCAGGTTAAATCCTTTGATGTAAATGGAGAGAGCGTTAGAACAGGTGATGAATCTGTATTCTCATTTGAAATTGGTAAGGGTAACTTCCATATTGGTGCCCATGTTGAAAAGGTAGAAGATGAAGCAAGGGTAAATGCAGCTGACGTAAGTATCAGTGGAGCAGAAGTAGAACTTGCAGCCGGTACTTTAGACAGAGGTTCAGCTAGATTATACGTTGATGATACTCAGTTGACATCTACAAAGACCACTGCATTTGAATCATATGCTACAAGTACAGGAACCAAGATTGATTCCTATGTAGATATACATATGGATCAGGTATTCTTCAAGGGTACAGGAAATGATGATGATGTATGGGCGAATCAAATGAATGATTTAAATGATGCCGCTACACTCAAACTCAAGTTAGATGATTATAGTGGAGAGGATATAGTTCTCTTACATAATGTACATGATGGCGATAATTTTGAAGAGATTCCTCTTACATATAATGCTGCGGATGGTACATATGAAGGCAAGGTAACAAGTTTCTCTAACTTCGCTATTGCCAAGAAGACTACAACTGCTACAGCAACTACACCAACACAGAGTGTTCTTGTGGCAAAGTCTCCGAAGACAGATGATATAACCAATAATATTTATTGGATTATGATGGGGATTGGAGCTGTAATAGTTGTATTTGGTATTAATATTTATGCTCAGAAAATGAAAAAGTAATACATAACATATTATTAACGAAAATATAGACGAAAATTTTCATAAAAAGTCTAAAAAACTGTGAAATCGGTTGACAATTAAATATTACCCCAATATAATTTCAAATGTTGGGGCCAAAAAAGCTCAAGATGTGTTTCTTGAGCTTTTTGTGTGTATAAAAGCAGGGTTTCATATATGAAAACATATAGAGGGCATATCTTGTCCCAGTTTTGATAGTATAATCATCTGAGCTGGTCGATTTAGCAAAAATGCTTCTCTTTAATACAAAGGAAATGGTGACTATGAAAATTTCTAAGATTAAAAGATTAATTGCATTAGGTTTGGCTATAACAATGATTGCATCAATTATGCCAATGAATCTATTTGGAATCAGCAAGGTTTTTGCTGAAGGAACTAATTTAACAAAAGAAGACGATACTAATAAAGAGAAGATTAATGATATAACATGGACTATTGGTTCTGATACTGAGAGTGGAGTTTTCTATACTTTAAAAGGTAAGGATGAAATAAACTACATCTCTTCTACAGGAACAGGATTTTCTATTCCTGAGAATGTATCATTCAACAGTATCAAGTCTGTTGGTGTTGATTTGTCCTTCAGTATTGTTGATTATGATATCCGTAAAATTTCTGAGGGAGATTATCTGGAATTTATTGCTCCAGAGGGAATGGAATTTGCTTCCGCTCCAACAGAAATCAAGACTGCAGTTGGAAATTATGTAATAGGTACATTTTCTTTGGAAAATAATAACAAGGCATTGAGATTGACCTTTGGAAATGCAGTTGATCCATCAAAGTATATAACAGATATTGCCGGTGGTGTTACCCTGGAGATGCAGATATCTGATGTGACTAAGTTTGGTGAGGCTCATAATGTAGTTTTATTAGATGGTGTTGGTAATAATACAACCAAGGTTGAATTAGCATTTCCAGCAGCTACATCTGATATTAAGGGAGTAACCAAGACTGGTGAAGAAAATACTGATATAAATGGTGCTTCATGGAAAGTAAGTGTTGGAACAGATTCTCAGAGTGCAGGAGCATCTCTGGCAGGAGTTACTGTGACAGATACGTTTGATGCTCAGGATATGTATGCCGGTAGTGAAAATGCTACAAGTGTTCCTGTAGTAATTGAGGGAACCAAGGCGGATGGAACTGAGGTTTCTATAGATGCTACATTTGATATAACAACAGATGAGGCATCACATACAACAAGCATGACATATACATTTCCTGCTGATACAGATTTTGTTGCACCAGCTACTTTGAAATATGATACCAAGTACACTAATAGATTATTGAAGGAAGCTACATTAAATAAGGGTACTAAGTATACAGCTGCCAATACAGCAACAATCTCTGGTGAAACAGTTACAACTACTGACCCAGCATTGCTTACAGCTTCGGCTACAGCAGATGTTACTGTTACAACAGTTCAGAAGTCTGCTAAGCAGATTGATGCTAATACAATGGAGTGGACTCTTATATTAAATGAAAACAACAATAATGTATGGGCTGCAGTTGTAAATGATACACTTATGCTTGGACTTACTGTTGATGAAACTTATGGAATTCATATTACAGATGTGACATCTACAGAGGAGGATGCTTCTGCCAAGTCTGCTGTATTGAAGGCAACAGGAGATGCAGGAGCCAAGACTATTGCATCTGATACTGTAAATGTATCTTATACAGATGATATAAATGCAGATAGTAAACAGGAATTAAAGATTTCTTTCAAGAATACATTTAACCATGAATATGTAATTGTATTTAGAACAAAGATTGCTGCTAATTTTGTAAATGCAGGAGAAGGTCAGGATGATGATGGTAATGCATCATCTGCTGATGGTAAGAATACCAATGTAATTGATAATACAGCAACTGTAAGTGTATCTTATCCTACAGGTGGCGGCGGAACCGGTGGAACATCTGTTGTATATGAAGATACTACAGTCAAGGCTGTATTCGTATCAGCATATATTACAGAGACTCCAGAGGGAGCTCATATAGATACAGGACTTCTTGACTGGTCAGTAGCTCCATCTTGCAAGACAGGATTTGATACTGCCAAAATTACACTTGCTCCAGAAAATGCTTTGGCGGGTGGTGCACAGGAGCTGGTTGGTACTCCAGAAGTGACTTATAAGAAAGATGATGGAACTTATGCTACAGTTGATTCATCTTGCTATATTGTTGAAAATGATAGAATATTTACTTTCAATGCATCTGCATTAGAGGCAAAGGGCATTGACTTTAACAAGGTTCGTATTAACTATACAACCAAGGCACTTGATTTCTTCAAGTCTACATCTGAAACTACATATAATCAGGCTACTAGAATTGATGTGGCTGCCAATATAGAAGGCGATAATATGACTTACACATATACAAGCAAAACTGTAAGTCAGAAATTGCAGAATAAACTTATTGAGAAGACTGTTGAGTCAGTATTTGACGATGTGAATAATGAAGCTTATTTCCATTTCACAATTCCAGTTAACAAGAATGGCATTCAGTTGACTAATATGGAATTGACTGATGATTTAAGCAGTACTTTCTATTATAAAGTTGATAATGGTGCTGGAATTGCTGTTGATCAAAGCTGGTATGAGCCAGTTGCAGCTGCTGTTCCTACTTCTTCAAACAAGTATGTGACTCATATGGTTGTTGGGTCAGAGAAGACAGCTGATGGTATCGCAATTAATGGTAATAAGATTACATATAGTAATGCATCTCTTAATGAAGCTGGTGTTCTTCATATTTATGTGCAGATGACAGAAGCTGGAAAAGATGCTCTTGGTTTAGCCAAGACTGAAATTACTCAGAATAATGAAGATGTTAAAATTTATGTAAATAATACAGCTACTATTAAAGCTGATGAGCTTCTCACAGATGATAAGACTATGTCTGCTACAGTGGAAAGTAAATTTGATGATAATAGTACAGTTGTAGAATACAAGAACGTAGACAAGAAGGGCGTACAGGGAACTGGAGCCAAGGCACCGAATGTAACATGGACTATTAATATTAATGCTGCATTTGCCAATGAGGATGAGAAGCAGGTTATTACTGATACAATTCCTGCTGGTCTTACAATTGATAGAAAGAGTATTAAGTTAAGCTATGGTAAGCATGGTGAAAATGGTACAGGAATTGTTGCTGGAGATGCTATAACAGGTGATCTCGATGCAACTGAATCTACAACAAATAGTTATGCTTATTCAATTGCATCTCACAGAGATGGAACAACAACTTTGAAGGTGATTCTTCCAAAGGGTGTCAAGGATGAATCTTATGTATTGACATATGATACTGTAATCAATAAGTCGGCAGTAGCAAGCTATTCAAATACATTGGAGTATGCTGTGGCTGATAAGAAGTGTACGGCTTCAGCTACAATCAAGGCCAAGAAGTTCGTATGGGGTTCTGGTTATCCAAAGGTATTATTTACATTTACCAAGTTGGATAAATTATCTACAGCAACTAATAAGATTCCTGTAGCAGGAGCTCATTATGGTCTGTATTCATCAAAGGATTGCAAATCTACAGATTTGGTAACTGAGGGATATACAGATGGATTGGGACAGATTACTCTTGTGGCTGACCAATATGATTCTAATAACAATATTGCTACATACTATCTCAAGGAAATGGCAAGCGAGACTGGAGCTGCAATTGAAGGAAGTAATGATATTTCAGGTTATGTAGTTGATGAAAATGTATATGGTGGATATACAGCTACAACACCTGGACCTAAATCAATTGTGCCAGTAATTAATGATGTTGCAACAGGAGACAGCTACTTCACAGATGTGAGAAAAGAGGATGCTCTTGGAACAGCAAATCTTGATAAACTTTACAAATATGATGCCAATGGAATCTCAGTAGCTGGATTGCAGTCAGAATTTAATCTGATTATCTATCCAAAGGCTGAGCTTGGTAATACAACATATACACAGAAGGCTATTGTAAAAGAAACAGCAACTGGTACATATGATTTCGTAGGAACCGGTGATGCGACAGCGGCTGATACAACCAATGTACTTCAAAATACTGTATCAACTCAGGTTGATTCAACATCTGATGGTATTGGTACTATTGAAGTGTCTAAACTGCCATGGGGTACATATGCATTTGTTGAGACAAGTGCACCAGATGGTTTTGTTGCTAACAAGACTCCAGTGAAGTTTGTTGTAAAGTCTGATGGAACAGTACATTATCTGGATGCTTCTGGAAATGAAATGGCAGGAGTATTAAAGGGAGAGCTGGCCAATAATCAGACCAGAGTAACTCTCAAGAAGACTGATGCAACAGGCAAAGTATTAACAGATTATTCAAAGGTAAAATTTACAATTACAGGGCCTGCTTCAGAGGCGCAGCCATTTGTAGGAAGTAATGATACATCTATTACTATAGCTGGAAATGCAATTGATGCTACAACTGGTATATTTGGTACATATGCAGGAAAATTCAAGACAGGAGTGGCTTATACAGTTACTGAGTCTGATACTTCTGTACCATATGGATATGCAGCGGTTAAGCCATTTACATTTACAATAGATAAGTTCACTGGAGAAGTGAAGTTGTCTGCCTCAGCACCAGCAGCAGTTTCCAAGGCAGATGCGGGTGATAGTGTAAATACCTTGGTGACAATCAAGGAGCCAATTGTAACTCTCAAGGTTACTAAGAAGGATCAGAAGGCTGCTAATGTAATTGGAGCTGTGCTTCATATAGAAGATATAACAACAGGGATGGATGCTTCTGATAAGGGATTTGTAGAGGTAAATGCTAATATTCCTACAGGAGTGAAAGTTGATTCAATTCCTGACTGGACAAGTGATGGAACAAACTGGAATCTGACAGGTCAGCTTATTGCTGGACATACATATAGAATTACAGAGACCAATGAACTTGCAGGATATATTCCTGTAAATGATTCAACTAAATATTCAGTAACTGTAGCTGTTAATAAGTATGGTGTAATTACCAAAACTGATGTAGCAGGACAGAAGGCAATGGTATCAACTCTTGCATCGGGAGTGTTAAATATTCAGAATCTCAAGGTATTGACTGATGCCAAGATTACCAAGGTTAGTTCTCTGAAGGCTGCTGATAATAAGGATGTATTATTAGCTGGAGCTAAGTTTAATCTCTACCAGAAAAATGGAACAGAGCCAAATATTGCTACAGATACATTTATCAAAACTGTCACAACAGCAGCGACAGGAGTTGCTACATTTACAGATATTCCAGTAGGAAATTATTATGTGATTGAGGAGAATGCTCCAAACAATTACCAGGTTGACGGAACTCCTGTAGAGTTTACTGTTGACAATAGTAGTATTAATCCAGTTGATGGAAGCAAGAGAGTTGTTACTATTTCAAATAATGGTAGTGAGAAATTCGTTAATGCACCACAGAAGGTTTCAATTGCTCTTACAGATAAGGGTGTTGATGATGATTCTAATGTGGTAAATGCCAATATTGTTGGAGCTACTTATGAATTATATGATGTGGATCCTACAACAGATGGAGCTACACCAATTGCTACAATGACAATTGATGCTGATACAACACAGAATGTATTTACTGATTTGGATTGGCAGAAGACTTATTATATTAAGCAGACAAGTGTACCTGATGGATATATTCTCGATACACTGGTGAAGACAGTTGATACATTTGACATACCAACAGCAGATATTACTAAGGCTACAAGCCTGGTAAAGACAGTAAATTGTGTGAATCCTCTTACCAATGTGAACTTCAACAAATATGATCAGGATAGCAATGTGATAAATGGAGTTACATTTACCATAACACCTGCAACAGCAGCTGATAGATTTGCTGATGGAGAGACAAGCAAGACTTGGACAAGTGCCAGTTCGGCTTACAATCTCATGGGTGTGCTGGTTACAGGCGATTCTTATGTGATTACAGAGGATTCTACTCCAGTAGAGTACTTGGATGCCAAGGATTCTCATGGCAACAGAGCAGCCAAGACTATAACAGTTGGTGCTGATGGTAAGGTTATAGTTGCTAATGGAGATGACAACAGTGCTAATATGACTGCAGTTTGTGTAAATAATGAGAAGACAATTACAGGTTGCAGCACAGCTTATAGCGCAGATGTAAATATGGTAAATACCAAGATTTATGCAACGGCTAAGCTTACCAAGGTTGATTCACATGATTCATCTATTAAGCTTCAGGGCGCTGAGTTCGATTTGTACAAGATGAATGGAACAGAGCCAAATACAGCTACTGATACCTTGGTGAATACTTCAGCTTTGGTAACAGATGTAAATGGTGAGATTGAAGTGGAGAAGCTGCCACTGGGCAATTATTATTTCACAGAAACACAGGCACCTGCTTCTTATAAGATTTTAGCTGGTGATAACATCTATAGATTTGATGTGGATGCAGCTGTAAATAATACTGTAATAACAGATGGACTTACTGTTGGAAATGAGCGTGTGGCTGGACATATTGATATTTCCAAGACAGGTATGGGAACAACTGTGGCAGGAGCAGAGTATACATTGTATACCAAGGATTCCAACGACCAATATGTGCCTGTTAAGAGAAATGGTAAGAACTATACATTGGCAATTGAAGAGGCTAATGTGACAAAGGATGCCACTGGTAAATATACTGGTACAATCAGATTTGAGGATTTGAACTGGGGTAAATATTATGTGAAGGAGACCAAGGCTCCAAAGGGATATACTGTAGATTCAAATTATCATGGTATATATGAAATCAAGGACGGCCAGTTAAGTCAGGAAGCAACAGTAGCTGATGAAACTACTTCAATTAAGTTAAATGTACTTGGTATAACAGCAGAGGATGAGAATGATAATCAGACAACAGAAGAGTTGGATGATGTAGAGATTCTCATTACTGGTCCACTTAATGAGGTTGATGAGTCAGGAAATCCTCAGGTGGTAGATTCCAAGACCTTTAAGACAGATTCCAACGGATTTGTGGAAGCTGACAACGAATTTATTGTAGGAAATGAGTATACAGTTTCAGCTGTTGATCCTCATGATAATTACAATGTTATTGATTCGTTTAGCTTCAAGGTGGCAGAGGACGGTACTGTTGAACTTATAGATGGTTATGTTGAGAGCAAAGTTGCCAAGACAGATGTAAATGAGATTACAATGCGCGCTAGAAAGAGTTTATTCTTCCTTGAGCTTACAGATGTGAAGGACAAGGCTTTGGCAGATGGTAAGTTGGCTGTCTATGAGGTTGAAAATGGTGTTGTAGCCGCTGATCCTGTTGGAGATGTAACATATACAACAGAAGTTAATGGAGATGATGCTGTCAAGATTAGAATTGAAGGATTGATGCCTGGTGACTACCAGTTGAAACAGAGCGAAGCTCCAGCTGGATATGTTACAGCACAGCCTATTTCATTTACTTTGAAGTCAGATAATACGGTTGATATTACTTCAGGAGCTGATAAGGAGACTCTTGGTACAAAAGATTCTATCAATCCAAAGAAGGTTGCTACAATTGTAATGCAAGATCCTAAGAGCCAGGTTAGCATACAGACTTTGTGCACACCTTATGAGAAGATTCAGAAGGAATATGGTGAGTATGAAGAAGCTCTTAATGCAGTAAATATCAAGATTTATGAGGACCCAAACTGTGTAACTGGTTTGGTATATGATAGTTCAGTAATGGAGCTTCCTGATACAAGTAAAGATTTGACAACTGCTGATAGCAAGAATCAGGTTACACTTGTATCTGAGGAAATTGGAAATAGAGATGGTAGAGTATATATTCAGGGACTAGAAGTTGGTAAGACATATTATGTACAGATTGATTCAGTAGATGATGCCAACAATGTTATTATCAACAAAACCAGATATGCTGTTACTGTAGCAAATGATCCTACTAAGACTGTATGGGCCAAGGTTACAGAAAATGGCTTGTCAGATTATACAACTTCATCTGAACTTACAATCTTGAATGATGTATATAGAGGAGATGTAGTATTAACAAAGACAGATAGAGATGATACATCCAAGACTTTGGCTGGTTCTATATATGGTATTTATCGAAAGGCTGATACCAATATGAGTGATTATATTGGCAGATCCACACCTACAATTATCAAGATGAATAAGTTCAGCTTGTTCACTAAAATGGCTGCTGCTCCGACAGAGCCTAAGTGGGAGTTGGTATCTCAGATTACAACAGATGCCAATGGCCAGATTAATTTCGAGGGTATTGTAGCTGGTGTTGAATATCAGATTAAGGAGATTGATGAGCCTGAAGGATATCAGGTTTCAAAGGATCCTATTACATTTAAACTTGAGAAGACTACTAATGCAGCTGGAGATGTAACAGGAACCAAGGTTGTGACAATCAGTAATGGTAACAAGACTGCTGCAATTAACGAGGATGGTTCAATTATATGGTATGAGCCTAGATTAAAGGTAGAAATCAATAAGTTGGATCCATCAGGCAACAGACTTGCAGGTGCTACTTTGCAGGTGATCCACAAGTCCACAGGCAAGGTGATTGATGAGTGGGTATCTGAGGATACTCAGGGACATGTGATTTCAGGATTACTCAAGGGTGGAGATGCTTACATCCTCCGTGAGGTTAGCGCTCCGGAAGGTTATGTATGCGCTGATGATATAACATTTGTGGCAGAGGCTAAGAAGCTTGGAGCTGGAGAAAACTATGTACAGCAGGTTACTATGGTTGACTATGCTACCAAGGAAGATGAGAGAATTGCCAATGCTAATGGCACTAATGACATGGTTACACAACAGGTAGTTAGAGTAGTAGCTCCAAAAACAAATGACACAAATATAATTTGTGAAATTTTACACTTGTTTAAATAGGACGAAAAGAGTATATTTTATAAAGTAGTTTGTAACCCCTTTCTACATGGTTAGGAAGGGGTTATGATTTTTGTAAAGATTAAACAGAATAATGAAAGAGGTGTAAGGATGAAAATCGGTTTTGATAACGACAAGTATGTACAGATGCAATCACAACATATCAAAGAGAGAATTGATCACTTCGGAGATAAGTTGTACTTGGAATTTGGAGGCAAACTTTATGACGACTACCATGCGTCAAGAGTATTGCCTGGTTTTCATCCCGACTCAAAACTTCAGATGCTTATGAAGTTGCAGGAACAGGTAGAAATCATTGTGGCTATTTCTGCCGGAGCAATTGCTTCCAACAAGATGCGTGGAGATTTGGGAATCACATATGATGATGATGCACTTCGTCTTATTGATATATTCAAGGGCTTGGGATTCTATGTTGGTGGAGTAGCAATCACTCAGTATACAGGTGAAGCTGCTGCTGATTCATTCAGAGAGAGACTTGATAGCTTGGGAATTCCTTCATACATTTTGTACAAAATTGATGGATATCCAAGCAATATAGAGCATATTGTAAGTGATGATGGATTTGGTAAGAATGACTATATCAAGACAACTCGTCCCCTTGTAGTTGTTACAGCGCCAGGACCAGGAAGCGGTAAGATGGCTACTTGCCTATCACAGCTTTACAAGGAGCATAAGCGCGGAGTTAGAGCTGGATATGCTAAGTTTGAGACATTTCCTGTGTGGAATATGCCTCTGAAGCATCCTGTAAATATTGCTTATGAAGCAGCAACTGCTGATTTGAACGATGTGAATATGATAGATCCTTTCCATTTGGAAGCTTATGGAGAGACTACAATCAATTACAATAGAGATGTGGAAATCTATCCTGTTTTAAAAGCTATATTTGAGAAGATTTATGGTAAATGTGAATATATGTCACCAACTGATATGGGTGTAAATATGGTTGGTAATTGTATCTCTGATGATGAGGTATGTAGAGCAGCAGGAAATGCTGAGATTATCAGAAGATATTATACAGAACTTTGCAATATCAAGAAGGGAACAGGCTCTAGAGATGCCCTCTACAAGATTCAGCTTCTTATGAATCAGGCTGGAATCTCACCGGCTGATAGAAAGGTTGCGAACCTTGCTGTGAAGGTTGAGGAGGAGACAGGACAGCCTGCAGTTGCTATTGAATTGGAGGATGGTACTTTGGTTGATGGCAAGACATCTGATTTGTTGGGACCATCGGCTGCAGTTCTTTTGAATGCATTAAAGGAGCTGGCTGGTATTCCTCATGATACATTGCTTATTTCCCCAGAGGCTCTTCGCCCAATAAGTGAGTTGAAGCAGAACTACCTGGGAGCCAAGAATCCACGACTTCACAGTGATGAGGTCCTTACAGTGCTTTCAATTGGTGCAAGTACAGATCCGAATGCCAAGGCTGCATTAGAGCAGCTTCCTAAGCTTCATGGTTTAGATGTTCATTCATCTGTTATGCTTAGTCCTGTAGATGAGAAAATTTTCAAGAAGCTTGGCTTGAATGTGACAAGTGAACCAAAGAAATAGACCGAAATTGCATATAAATTTATCTATAAAAGCTATTGAAATATCAATAGCTTTTTTTTATAATTTCAATGTTGTGTATTATCTCGGGTACCGGGACAGTATCTCACAATTATGTTTGAAGAGATATTGCGGAGTTACAAGGAGGAAAAAATGTTAGAAAAAGTATTTAAACTCAAAGAAAGCAACACAACTGTAAAGACTGAAGTCATTGGTGGTTTAACAACATTCATGACAATGGCATACATTCTTGCAGTTAACCCATCAATCCTATCTGCTTCAGGTATGGATTCACAGGCAATCGTTATAGCAACTGCATTGGCAGCATTTGTTGGTACAATGTGTATGGCACTTCTTGCCAATTACCCATTTGCCCTTGCTCCAGGACTTGGACTTAATGCATATTTCGCATATACAGTATGCGGTAGTATGGGTTATTCATGGCAGTTCGCATTACTTGCTGTATTTGTAGAAGGTATTATCTTCATTATTTTGTCACTTACAAATGTTCGTGAGGCAATCTTCAATGCAATCCCAGCACAGTTGAAGAAGGGTGTATCAGTTGGTATTGGTTTATTTGTTGCATTTATCGGTCTTCAGAACAGCCACTTGGTTGTTGCTAGTGAATCAACAAAGGTTACAGTAATCAACTTCACAGAGAACTTCAGCTCAGAGGGTATTACAGCACTTCTTTGTGTAATCGGTCTTGTTATTATTGCAGTATTACATGTGAAGAATGTAAAGGGTAGCTTCCTTATCGGAATCATTGCTGCTTGGGTACTTGGTATTATTTGCCAGCTTTGTGGTTTATATGTTCCAGATCCAGATGCTGGATTCTATTCATTAATTCCATCAAAGATTGTAAGCTTAGACTTCAAGTCATTTGGTTCAATCTTTGGACAGTGCTTCAGCCCTGAGGCTGTTTCGTCTATTAATCCGCTTGATTTTGTAGTTATTATGTTTGCGTTCTTGTTTGTAGATATGTTTGATACAATCGGAACACTTATCGGTGTTGCAACCAAGGCTGACATGCTTGACGAGGAAGGTAAGCTTCCAAGAATTAAGCCAGCACTTCTTGCAGACGCTATTGCTACTTCAGTAGGTGCTATTTTCGGTACATCTACAACTACTACATTTGTAGAGTCTTCATCAGGTGTATCCGAGGGAGCTAGAACAGGTCTTGCTTCTGTAGTTACAGGTTTGTTATTCTTATTGGCTGTAATCTTTGCACCATTATTTACAACAATTCCTTCATATGCTACAGCTTCAGCTCTTATCTTCGTAGGATTTATGATGATTTCAGCTGTTGTAGATATTGACTTCAACGATCCTGCTGAGTCAATTCCAGCATACCTTTGCTTGATCGCTATGCCACTTATGTATAGCATCTCAGAGGGTATCTCAGTTGGTGTTATCTCTTATGTATGCATCAATGTACTCGTTGGTAAGGCTAAGAAGGTACATCCTCTTATGTATGTTCTTGCCATCTTATTTGTATTGAAGTACATCTTCTTATAAGATATAATTTAATAGAAAATGAATCGACCTCTCGGAAGCATTTTCCGGGAGGTTTTTCTATTATTTAATAAATGGGAGATTGTTATGGCTGGTGGTTATATCCATTGGGATAAATTAGATAATACGGCAAATATTTTCCCTGTTATTGCAGGGGAGAACATGACCAATACCTATCGTATTAGTTGTGTATTGAAAGAAGAAGTTAATAAGGATTTATTGCAGGAAGCAGTAGATATTGTAACTCCTAAGATTCCTGGATTCAATCTGCGTCTTCGTGCTGGAATATTCTGGTTTTATTTCGAGGAAAATGGTAAGACAGCTCCTCGAGTACATGAAGAGGACACATTTCCATGCCGACTTATTCATGAGACCAAGAATAATAGTTATTTGTTCAGAGTGACTTATTTTAAAAACAGAATTAATTTAGAAGTATTCCATGCTCTGACAGATGGCATGGGAGGTATATCATTTCTCAAAGAATTGGTATATCAATATTTACGACTTGCTCATCCAAAACTTAGAGAGAAGTTGGGAGATAAGCTTAGCAAGGAGACTTCTCTTAACAGAGAGGATTCATTTATTAAGAATTACAAGAAAAGAGCCAAGGCATCTTATAAATTTCAGAAGGCATTTCTCATAAAGGGAGAGCCTATACCATATAATGGCTTCGGTGTGATTCATGGATTTATGATTATTCAGCAGCTGAAGGATGTGAGCAAAGCCAGAGGGCTTAGTATTAATGAGTATCTCATTGCTACATTTATATGGGCTACCTATCAAGAAAATTATCGACATATTACCAAAAAGAAACCTATTCGTGTGGCAGTACCGGTGAATTTGCGACCTTATTTTGATTCTATTACTACCAAAAACTTCTTCGCTATGGTGTCAGCTGAGTTTATACCGGAAAAAGATGAATACAGCTTTGATGAAATATGTCAAATTACACATGAGAGCCTGAGAAGTCAGATTAATAAAGAACATTTGGAAGAAATATTTTCTTATAATGTGTCAAATGAGCAATACTTTGTTGCAAGAGCAATTCCGTTGCCAATCAAGAATCTGGTAATGAAGGCGGTTTATACTCAGACGGCTTTGGCTAATACTACCACAATTACCAATATTGGTAATATTAAGGTGACAGAGGATTATGAGCCTTACATTGATATGTTCTATTCATTTTTATCATTTTCAAAAGGACAGATGCTCAAGGCTACAATTACATCTTATAAGGATACGCTGGTATATACTTATACATCAGCATGGCAGGATGTATCAATTCAGAGAAGAGTATTCAGACAAATTGCTGCTGATGGAGTAGATGTCAAGATTGAGACGAACGGGGTGTACTATGAATAAATGTAATTTCTGCGGAATAGAGATAATGGATAAAACTGAACACTGTCCTCTGTGTAATGGAGTGTTAGAGGGGGATTCTGAAGGGAAGATGACTTATCCGGATCTCTACATGGAAGTGAAGAAGGTTAATTTCTTGTACAGACTTCTAATGTTTTTCTGTGTTCTGGGAGCTATTGGAACTGCAATTGGATTTTACCTATTCTCTGATGAGATGAAGTGGGGCGTTATTGTAGAGATATGCATACTCTATACTATGTGGATGCTTTATGTATCCTTCAATGACAGAGCGGGTTATAGAGTTAGACTTCTCACGGGAGTTGCCTTTGCGGTAATTCTGGTTATAGCTATTGATATATTAATAGGATATCATGGCTGGTCTCTTAATTTTATACTGCCAAGTGGTATTATACTAATTGATGTAGTATTGCTTATATTAATGCTTGTAAATAATAGAAATTGGCAGAGCTATTTGGTATTCCAGTTAGGTTTGTTGCTGGTATGCATTTTGCCGGTAATATTTATTAAGATGGGTTTGGTTACTCATCCTGTGGTTTCTGCAATAGCTATTTTCTTTACGCTAATTCAGACTATAGGCGCCATAATGCTTGGCGGTTCAACTGCTCATCATGAGTTGAAGAGAAGATTTCATGTGAGGTAATAAGGGATTTTGTATTGTGATATAATTTATTATATTTGGTAGATTGCATATTTTGGGGGATTTTTGAGAAGTTAAAATGGACTATTTGTATTTTTTTATTTCTATTGTTTTTTTAGTAATTTTAAATTATAGTGGTTTAAAGTTTCGATTTGACTATCATATAATTGGTGGTTTAGTTTCTATGTTATATTTGGCCGTATATTATGCCTTTTTTAACATCTGTTATAAAAATATTATTTATATTATTTGCATGATTGGAAATATAGAAATCAGTTTAATTTGGCAAAAAGTAATTGTTGAAGCATTGTTAATAGTATCTTTTTTATTATTTGATTTATATATATTTGTGAAAAAAGATAGAAGCATTGCTGATATAGAGATTTTTCATGTTGTAAAAATTTCATTACTATTGTTGGTCTATATCTATGTTATGAATATGCTTAGATGTGAAGTAGAAAGAAATGTATTGTTCAGGGCGGATGAGTATTTATTACTTTATTTAATAGTTATTATATTTATGATTTCACATGTGTATAACGCTTTATATATGGTTGTTCAGAAACGAGAGATAGAAGAGCAATATAGTTACATTGAACAGATAGTAGATTATCAAAAAAGCCAATTATTATATCAAGAAAAGTATTTAAAAGACACATTTAAGTTTAGACATGATATAAAAAATCACATGAGAACTATTGGATTTATTGCACAAAAAAATAATTGTAGTGAAATTGAAAAATATATTAATGATTTATATGGAGAATTTAATGTATGTGCTAGCTTTATTAATACAGGAAATGAATTGACGGATGCGATTTTTAACCATTATAGCGCAATGGTAGAAAATGAAGGCGGAAGGATAGTGTTCAAGGGCTCTTTCCCAAGCAAAATGAGTCTGGATTCAAGTGATATTGTTGTCTTGTTAACAAATCTATTACAAAATTCATATAATGAAATGCTTAAAAATGTTGATAAAAAAGAAATAATTGTCAGTATAAAATATGATGAAGAACAGCTTTTTATTATGATTGAAAATGAATATTCTGATTCTCATTTTAATAAAAAGAATATAGAACATGGGTATGGTTTGAAAAAAGTTAGAAAAGTAGTTGAAAAGAAAAAAGGAATATACAACATAAAAAGATTTGAAGATGATGGTGTGAAGAAGTATAGGACAACTATTGCAATGAGGTATTAGGATGATTGCTATTTTAGATGATGAGGAGATATGGGGAGAAAAAGAGCGGGCTATTGCACGACAAGTATATGAAAATGAAGATATTGTGTGGGTTAGAGATGAAAAAGAACTATATAATTTGCCTGACTTAAAAATACTTATTCTTGATTTGGAATTGGGAGAAAAAAATGGAATAGAGGTTGGACGCGATTTTCATGATAAATGGCCTGATACTACTATTATTATTACCACTAATTACGATGAGTATTTAAGACAAGGATATGAAATAGACGCATATAGATATGTTTCAAAAAATAATCTAAATGAGCTTAAGAATGCACTATATAGCTTAAAAGAAAAAGAGAATCTTATAGATAAAAAAGTTTTAATCCATATTATTGGGCAAGCAGATGTATATATTAAAGTTAATGACATTTTTTATATTGAAACATATGGTAGAAATTTAAAAGTGCATTGGAAAGGAGAAGAAGTAATTTGTAAAGGGAATATTAATGAATATCAAGAAATGTTAAATGATATATTTGTTATGATTCATCGTTCAATTATAGTTAACATGCAAAAAATACAAATAATAAAAAAAGGTAGACTCTTATTAAAAAATGGTAGTACTCTTGAGATGCCAATAAATAGAAGAAAAAGTGTTATCGATAAATGGCTTGATTATAAATATAGTGAATGATACATTTGGCGCAAAAAAAATCCATTTCGAACATGACCTATTGTATTCTCTTATGAGAGGTATATTATGAGCTTAGGTATTGTTTCATTAAAGATATGGAGGGTTTATTATGAAGACAAAATTAAAAGCGTGTTGTTCAATAATTCTTGCACTGGTTATTTTTTTGATACCGATGAATTGTAATGCGGCAAATAATTATAATACGAATGAATGGACTGAAATGGAAAAAATTGAACTAAAAGAAAAATATAAACAATTATTTCCAGAACATTATATTGATATTATTTTATTTGAGCAAGAGGGAATAGATACGTCTATTACTGAGCCAGTAGTTATATACGATGGAGAAAAGGAGTGCAATGGTACAACTTATTCATTGACCGTATATGATAATCGGCAAATATTAATTTGTATAGAGGAATCGGTCATAGTTATATAGATAGATATGATTTCCAGGGGGCGGGATTTGTTTTAAATCCATTTGGAATGTGTTATAAAAAATACGAAGATTCATCAGGTAATGCATATATAGGATATGCTAATTGTTCTATGTATCCAGATGGTTCGGGGACACTATATGATTTGGGAGTATGTGTTGGGAAGAGCGGAGCTCATAAAGTTTTTAGACTTTCACAAGGAGTAGATGCTTTTACATGGTATTTATTAAATGCTTTTATTTAAGGGTGTGATTAAATGAAAAAGATAGTAGCGCTAATTGCTATAATAATTACTGTAATAGTTGGACTTATATTTTCGCTTGATAATCAGGATGAATCTGAATCTATTAAAGCTCAATTTAATGGAGACATATCAATTATAATTGAATCTATTGATTTATCGGATGAACAGATTCAGCAGATTCAGTCATATCCTACAAAACATAAGATTGAGTTTAATTATTTAGAACTTGATTTGTTGGGGGCACATGCTGCTTTGATAGATGATTTATCAGAAGTTCAGGATTATTTTGGCGGTGATTTGTTGATGATTGCGATGCAAAAAGATGTATCAAAACCTTATTTGTTTTGGGCTGATGATAGTTATTTGGAATTGACTTCGCCATTAATGGAAGCAGATGGTATTAAATGTGTATTGACAGTTAAAGCATTTTATGGAGATGAAGATTATACTAGAATCTATCCAATGGGAATGACTGAAAAAGGTGATGAATGTTTCACTGTAAATTCTTCTATTGGCGAGATTGAATGTATTAAGACTGAAACTAGAACGACGGCTTATGCTATACATAATCATTGCTTATATATGTGGGAAATTTATTCTAATGACAAGAGCAGAGTTACTGATATACTGAGTGAAGTATATAAAACTAATTAAAAAGATATAAAAACTGAGTAGTACATGATTATTATCTGTTAGACGATTTCATCTACTACTCAGTTTTTTTATTTTTATATTTATGATTTATTTGTATAAGTGCTCTAAAGTTAGGTACTTAGGAAGACCATTTTCATATTCTACTTCAGATTCACCCATTATGAGAGGGGATAAGTAGTCAATCATTTCCTGAGTTACATTATTGCCAGCTTCGTTGATGAAATTTCTTGGTACGCTTTTCACTTCATTTGCAATCTGTGAAATGTCAGCAGAATCATATACTACTGAATAAGGTGTGTTGCTGGTTCTAGTGATAATGGCCATTTCTCCTGTAGTACCATTAATTGCTTTGCGTACAGCGGTGCGACCGAGTTCCATTGATTCATTTAAGTCTGTAGCTGATGCAATGTGAGCAGCACATCTCTGTGGTAGATTAATTTCAATTGATCGAACTTTGATGCCAAGCTTATCTGACACTAGGTATTCAAGAGCCTTTCCTGCACCACTTAACTGAGAGTGTCCAAAAGAATCAACTGTAGATGATGAGGCTGATATATATTTGCCATCTGCATCTCTTATTCCTTCTGAAATAGCAATGAGTACATTGTGCTTATGTGTCAAAGTATTTTTTACATCATTTATAAATGCTTCTTTATCAAATGCAACTTCTGGCAGGTATATCATATCAGGACCAAGTCCGTATGATGTAGTAGCAAGAGCTGCAGCAGCTGTAAGCCATCCTGCGTCTCTTCCCATTATCTCTACGATTGTTATACTTTCCAATGGATAGATAGAAGTGTCATAAGCGATTTCTCTCATGGCAGTGGCAATATATTTAGCTGCTGAACCAAAACCAGGAGTGTGATCTGTGTGGCACAAATCATTATCTATAGTCTTTGGCACACCCATGATTGTTACATCGATATTATGAGCGGAAGCGTATTTAGATAACTGGAGTACAGTATCCATAGAATCATTTCCGCCGATATAGTAGAAGCCTGTTATGTCATGATCCTGGAAATATTTGAAAATCTTCTCATATACATCTGGATCAATATCTGCCTTTGGAAGTTTATATCTGCAAGAGCCTAGATACATGGCAGGTGTAATCTTCAAGAGCTGTACAAAGTCTGATACTTCTTTCATCTTGTCAGAGAGATTTATTATATTGTCATTTAATATGCCTAAGATTCCGTTTAATGAGCCATAGACATTATCATAATTATGGCTTGCTTCATCCAAAACACCAGCCAGACTTGCATTGATTGCAACAGTTGGTCCACCAGATTGAGCGACTATACAGTTTTTCATTTTGTTCTCCTTTGGAAATTTATTGAAATATTTTCTTAGATAGAAATACATTCTATTTGAAAGCCATCATATATAATAGCAAGAAGTGTGGTGAAACTCAAGTTAAACTGTAGTTAAACTCTGGCTGAATGCGAGTTAAATCAAGACTATAAAATATGGGCAAAGCTATATAGTAATAAATTGACAACATCAAAATATTGATGCAGAAATTATATAAATAATATATAATAAGCTTAAGATAGAAGCAGTTTCTATAGGATGGGTAGATATAGAGCATATAACTGCTTATCTAGTTTGTAGTGTATTGTGGGTTTTTATTAAGAGGAAGAGTTATGAAAGAGCGGACACGTCTAATAATTGGCGCAGTTGCGGCTGTATTATTATCTATTTTATTGACTTTCAGTGGCTTTTTGTATTCATTTGACAAGCTAGTGTCAGATTCTCTTTATCAGAGAAAGTCAATCCCAAATGACAATATTAAAATAATAGCAATTGACGAAGCTACCATTGCTCGTTTTGGTGATCCTTCTGCATGGACCAGGGAGATTCCTGCTTCATTGGTGGAGGTCTTAGATAAGGATTTGGAAAATGCTCCTGCTGTAATTGCATTTGATATGTTATATGTGACAGAGGAAGATGAGGAAAAGGACAATGCATTTGCCAGGGCTTGTGAGAAATACGGTAATGTGGTTACAGGAGTCAATGTAGTCTATAGAGATAAATTGACAGTTGGATCAGATGGTTCTTTGAATGTGGATTCTCAGAATGTTGCCATGGTTGAATATCCATATGATGCTCTTAAGTCTGCATCGGATTATGGATTTGTTAATACATATATAGACAAGGATCAATTTATAAGAACATCAGGTGTAGAAGCAAATTACCAAGGGGAAACAATTGATTCCATAGATATGGCAGTGTGGAAGAAATATGCTAAAACCACAGGGACTGAAGTGGTAAAGCCGAAAACCACATCCAGTGGAATATTTTATTTTAAATATACAGGAAATAGCGGTTCTTATTCCGTTATTTCTATGGCAGATGTGCTAGATGGCAAGATTGATTCCAGAGCCTTCAAGAATTCCATATGTTATGTGGGAGCTTATGCTCCGGGAATGGGGGACTCTTTCAATGCGGCCATACAACATGGTAAGCAGATGTACGGCGTTGAGATTCATGCCAATATACTCCAGGCTTTAATGACAGGACAGACTGCGATTCCAGCCAATAGATACATATATGGAATAGTGGTAGCTTTGGTTGTCTTGCTATTCTATATCCTTTTGAGTAGAACCAAGATAATTACATCCACAATTATATTGATTGTAGCTTTGATTGGTGATGGACTTATAGGAAGGTTCCTATATGACAGGGGAACTGTAATTGCCATTATTGATTTTGCTGTTATTGCCATATTGATATATGTATATTATCTGGTTTCAGGTTATCTGATTGAGATATTGAAGAAGAGACAAATTATATCTGCTTTTAAGAAATATGTGGCGCCACAGGTTGTGGATGAGATTTCTAAGAGCGGAGACTTTGAAATTAATTTGGGAGGACAGAAGCGACATATAGCTGTACTCTTTGTAGATATCAGAGGATTCACTCCTATGTCAGAAGGATTACAACCAGAAGAGGTTGTAGATATTTTAAATGAATATCTGGCACTTACAACTAAGTGCATATTCCAAAATGGAGGAACCTTGGATAAATATATCGGCGATGCTACAATGGCAGTTTTTAATTCTCCATTTAATTTAGATGATTATATATTTAGAGCAGTATGTACTGCTTGGGATATAGCAGCAGGTTCTGCTGAGTTGGAGCAGAAGCTTCAAGAGAAATTTGGCAGAACTATAAGCTATGGAATTGGTGTCAATTGCGGGGATGCTGTCGTTGGAAATATTGGCTGTGATTTCAGAATGGACTATACAGCTATTGGAGATACGGTAAATACAGCTGCTCGATTAGAAAGCAATGCCAAAGCTGGGCAGATTCTAATTAGCGACGCAGTATATGAAGCTATCAAGGATAGAGTTCAGGTTACAGAGATTGGAACAATTCCTCTGAAGGGAAAGAGCAAAGAGGTAATGGTATATCAGGTTGATAATATTTGGAGGGCTGATATATGAATGGAAGATTTATAAAAACAGGGTTTAACAAAATGAAACAAGTTAAAAGTAGCACATGGATTAAGCGGATAATATCAGTGACGATGGTTCTTGCGTTGACTTTGGCTTCTGTTGGAATTGCAGATGGACTATCTGCAAGAAGGGTTCTGGCTGAAGATATGCAAGTCACATTCTATGGAGATTATTCTATGGATGAATCCAAGTCTGTGATTGCTCCAGATGGTTTGCTTACTTTTCCTGCATTTGATGCAAATGATTTTCCATCTCTTGAATTAACTGATGACAGAAAATTTATTGGATGGCAGGAAATGCGTGGAAATGAACCTCGTATATATCTGCCTGGCAATCAGGTGTCTGTGGTAGGCGCTGATACAGGAACAGAATATATGGCTTATTGTCCTAGCATACAGGAGCTCTTCCCTGATTTTAGTGGGAATCTGAGTGCAGATATAAGTATTGATGAGAAATCAGCCTATTCTGATTCTGATAGCTATGGATGTGTATTTTATAAAGGAGATGAAGAACTTCCAGAACAATGGATATCTGGTGAAATGGTCTCATATACAATCCAAGCTCCGGAAAATACAGGTAATGGATTTACAGAAGCGGATTTAATAAATGATGGTGTGACTGTGACTTATTCTATGGAAATGCTACCTGATAGAATAGTAATATCCGATTATCAAACCGGTGCAATAATATATGGAGAGATATCAGGTTGGAATACTTCAGATTCTGAAGGTGGTGAATCTGTATATATTTCTGCAGATGATATTCAAGATGGAAGTAGAATGACATTTGCTGGTTCAGATATTTCAGTGTCTGGAGACAAGTTGTTTAAAGCTAATGTTGGCAGGGTTGTAACCAGAGGGTATTTAACAGACTATACTGCTGAGGGCAATGATTCTACCAGTAAAACGGTGGAAGCTGAAGGAGCAGGACTGGAGTCGGTTCCTTATACTTTACCAGCTCTGCCAGCTAGAGAAGGATTTATTGGTTGTGGTTATCATTATGAGCGGATTCAGAGTGAAAATGATAATACTAATATTCTGGAGAATGTAGTTTATAATCCTGGTGACTCCATTGATGTTGTGAGCGATTGGGTTCAGGAAAGAGAGAGAATATTATGCGAGCTTAACGGGTGTTATGTAAGGGAAGATGCTATGAATATGGCATATAAGTTTACAAATGGTGAGGAAGTTATAGATACCCAAACTGCCAATCTGATTGAATATACTGTGAATTCAGGTGAAGCATATGAGAATGATCAGGAATATGAAATTCCGGCTGGTGGAGTATGCAAGTTCGCATCTGTTGTAGTTCCATCAACAGAAATTACAAGTGATGATATAAATATGGAATTTGTAGGATGGAGAAGTAGCCTTGACGACAAGGTATATGAACCAGGTAGCACAATACCGGCTTATTCTATTTCATTAGCAGAATATAAAGCTAGTTCGAAGGGAATTAGTCTGACTCCTGAATTTAAGGAGAAGGAAGAGGAACCTGTGGAGGAAAAACCGGTTGAGGAACCCGAGGAGGTAAAACCGGTTGAACCTCAGGAAAATAATGTAGTAGAGACACCTGTTTCACCTACTGAACCGGTACAGAATTCTGAGAATAATTTGATTACATGCTTAGTTAGAATTATTTCAGAGGGTTCAATTGGCACATTGACTTATAATTTTACACAGACAAATGAAAATGAAAGCAACTATGAGGTTACATTACCAATCAATGACCCTCTTCGTGAAGGATACTATTTTAAAGGCTGGCAGGATTCTCGTGATAATAATATTTATGGTCGCGGAGAGAGAGTTAGCTTGAGATACAGTTGGGGAAATATTGATTTTAGAGCCATCTGGGTTGCTCTTATGAAAAAAGGCTCTATGAGACTTGATTCTGGAACAGAATATAGATTTGGCGATGGTAGTTGGAGTGTGAATGGTGATACAACTGTCTATAACGGAAACCAGAGCTTCTATGTTTCTGAGACTGGAGATTATACTATAGAATAAATACGGCGGAGATGATCATATATGACTGGTAAATATGATGGACAATTATATATAATTCCGGATTTTAATAATATTGAGGAAAGCTTGAAACTTGCTTCAGAATACAATGCTGTTTTTGAATATAATGATTTCTTTGAAACAGAGATTTTGGCTGATCCTAAACTTATGGAAGAGAGAATACATTTCTACCAAAATCTGGGAAGAGATACATCTAGAGATACCTTGCATGGCGCATTTCTTGATGTGACAATCCATAGCGATGATCCTGAGATTCGAGACATTTCCCGCAAGAGGGTTATACAGAGTATGGATGCGGCGGAAGCACTTGGAGTACGAGGTGTAATATTTCACACGAATTTCATACCGAATTTCAATGTGGATTATTATTGCAAGCTATGGCAACAGAGAAATGTAGATTTTTGGCAGGAAATATTGCATAAGTATCCGAAGCATGAAGTATTTATTGAAAATATGTTTGATATGGAACCTGACATGCTTGCAAATCTGGCAAGAGATTTTGAGAAGATGGATGACCATGATAGGATAGGCGTATGTTTTGATTATGCTCATAGCAATGCCTTTGGAGACGGAGGCGAGGAATGGATGAGACGTCTAAGCCCATTTATCAAACATATGCATATCAATGATAATGACAGGGTAAATGATTTGCATCTGCCTATGGGAGATGGAATTATAGACTGGCAGGAGTTCAACAGGCAGTTGGAAGCCTATGATGTGCACACCTCTGTGCTTGTAGAAATCAAGGGGGCAGATAAGCAGAGGAAATCCTTGGAATATATGAAGAGAGAGGGTATATATCCTTTGGTGAAATAGTTATAGGCGCGGGTAAATATATGTGTTGAGGGAATGGAGATATAGTAATGCTTGGTGTGGAGGAATTGCGTGAGGTTGTAAATATTGGAATACAACTTACCACAGAACAAAACAAAAACCGATTACTTGAAATGATGTTAAAAAACGCTATGGATATAGCAGAGTGTGATGCAGCTACCTTATATTTATATAGAGATGAGGCGCTACATTTTAAGATAATGAAGACCTTGTCCCAGGGAGTTAGCAAGGGTGAGAATGGGGAGGCGATTGACCTGCCGCCTGTTCCGCTTGTGGAGGGAAATGTATGTGCATTTTCTGCAATCCATAGAGAACTAATCAATATCAGAGATGTATATGACAGCGACAGGTTTGATTTTTCTGGACCGAAGAAATACGATGCCATAACAGGTTATAGAACAGGTTCTATGCTTGTGATTCCTATGCTCGATGCAGAGGACAGCCTGGTGGGAGTGCTACAGCTTATGAATAAGTTAAATGAAGCTGGAGATTTCATAGCATTTACCTCAGATGATGAATTTGCAATCAGGTCTTTGGGTTCCATGGCTGCCATATCTCTTTCCAACATGATTTATTTGGAAGAAATTAAATTACAGATGCACTCATTTGCCAGAGCGTTTGCTGCTGCAGTCGATGCCCGAACACCTTACAATGGAACCCATACCAGAAAGGTTACCTGGTATGCAGGAGTGTTGGCAGATGAGATAAATAGAAGACATGATGCAGGAGAGACTGAGGATTATTTTGATAATAATCGAAAGGAGCAGCTGCAGCTGTCAGCGACTCTTCATGATATTGGCAAAATGATAGTGCCTCTGTCGGTTATGAACAAGGAGACCAGGCTGGATTCCAAACTTCCAAGAGTTGAAAGCCGATTTGAGATATTATCACTTCTGTATGATAGAGATACTTACAAGGGCAGATTTAGCTCTGAGGATAATGCGAATATGCAGAAATATCTGCAGGAATCCCTGGATTTCATTCGTGAGAAAAATGGTGTTGGATTCTTTCCGCCAGATGAGATGGGAAGAATTGATGAAATTGCATCTCATAAATATGTATATGAAGATGGGCGTGAGTTGGCATTTCTTACAGAAGATGAAATTGCTGACATGAAAATTGTGAAGGGAACCCTGACTGCTGAGGAACGGCAGATTATGGAGAGCCATGTGGTTATGACTCGCAAGATTTTAGAGAAGGTTCATTTCAATAGAAACTATAACAAGGTTATTGAATATGCATCAACTCACCATGAGCTCCTGGATGGTAGCGGATATCCAAATCATTTAACACAGGAAGATTTGGAGCTGGAGACCAGAATTCTGGCTATTGTGGATGTGTATGATGCATTGACCTGTACAGACAGACCTTACAAGAAACCCATGCCTAGGGAGAAAGCCTTTAGTATATTGGATTCTATGGTTGAAGAGGGAAAGCTGGAAGGCCGATTATTAGAATATTTCAAAGATGCTATTGCAGATTATTCACAGGCTGAGTGTGAGAAGTTAGCAGACGATTATATTTGAGAGGAATGTTGTTATGAAGAAGATGAGTAAACCGATAGTGATTGCCATAATTGTGGCTATTATCGCTATTGCAGGAATTGGCACAGGGGTGGCTGTAAAAAATAATAAGTTGGCTGGCATCAAGGATGAAGCCTACAGAATCATTTCTGTATATAATATGGAGGGGCAAACAGAGGTTATCCGCGAAAATGAATCCATGGAGCCTTATGTGGATATGCATTTGCTGTCCAAAGATATATTGAAGACTTATGCTGATTCATTTATGCAAATCAAGATGGATGAGGACAAATATCTCCATGTTGAGTCTGAATCGGTATTAAGCTTTGAGGCAACTGGTGATGCTGCTGATTCCAAGACAACCATTCATTTGGAGAGTGGTGCTGTAGTCAACAGTATTCATAATAAATTGAGTAATGACTCTGAATATAATGTTGATACCCCAAACTCTACAATGGCAGTTAGAGGTACCACTTTTAGAGTATATTATTACAAGGATAAGGATGGAGTAATTCATACTATTGTACAGACATTTTCCGGAACAGTGGAAGCTAAGCTGGTATTGCCGGATGGAACAGTGACAGATGAGGTTATCAAGGTGGAAGCAGGTAAGGAGGCTTCTATCAAGATGGATGGCGACAAGGTGGAACTGGAGTATTCGGATCATGATATTGATTACAGTGCTTTGGATCTAGAGACTTTGGAATTCTTGGATATCTGTATGAAAGCAGGAGAGGACATAGTGATTTCTGAGACTGAATTGGAAGAATTAATTGAATTGAAGTCACAGGTATTTACAGTTAGATTTATGAATGGCACTTCAGTATTTGGAAGTCAGGAAGTGAAATATGGCAAGAAAGCTTCTAAACCTAAGCTTATGCCTGCTGAGTCTGGTAAATGGGATTTCAATTTTGATACTGAAATATATGAGGATACAGATATAAAATGGACTAATTAGAAATGGATGAATTATAAGTGAAGTAATTATATATTGATTAATTAAGCTCTGATTAATTAGAAAATAACCGGCTGGAATGGATGTGAAATCTTTCCGGTCGGTTTTTAATATTAGGGACATTAATGGGACAGTGTATCTTGTAATATATATGCATCAAGACGGTTGGAGGTAGAAGAAAATGGAAACTAGAAGATGCAGAATCGACAGAGATATGATTATTGGATGCGCTATTATGGCACTACTTGGTTCAGTGGGAATTGTTTTTAGCATTTTGTTTGTTTTTGGCATTGATTTACAGGAATGCAATATGACATTTTTGACAACAATTTTTTTCACTTTAGCATTTATGATTTGGGGAATTCTTTTATGTAGAAATTGCTGATGGATGTTGACGGAAAGGTTAGGGTTTTCTATAATTTAAGGGACGTTTTATAGAAGTAACGAGGTATAAATTATATGAAATTTCAAAAGAAAATATCTAGCCTTTTAGGAGCCTTGGTTTTGGTTGGCTCATTGTGGAGTCAGTCAGCTGTAGTTAATGCAGAAGGCTCGACAACAATATATGTTAGTGGAAATAGTGTGTCAGTTGGAGAGAGTGTGAATGTAGAAGTTGATGCTTCGGAAAGTGGAAGTATCAATTTGACATATAATCCGGATGTGTTGGAATTCAACAGTGCCAATGTGGAATATACAACTTCCGGCAATACTATTACATTCAATGGAACCAATGGTAGAGCTAAATTTGTAGCCAAAGCTGCAGGAAGCTCTACAATTGTAGTAAGCTCAGACTCCAATACAGGTAGTTCAACATCTATTTCTGTAACTGGTGACTCAGCAGATTCATCTGCTGCAACTTCCACAAGTACAAGTGATACTGGCAATGAGTCCAATGCAGGGGATGGAGTTATTGATTCCAATGGTCATGTTGTAATTGGAGATGTGGAATATGTGGTTTCAGAGAAGTTCTCTGATGATGAAATTCCTGTAGGATTTAGCCGTACACATGTTACAATTGCCGGCTATGACTATAGAGCTGTAACAGATGATTCCAAGATTTTGATTTATCTGAAGGATGCTTCCAATGTATCTGGAAGTGGTACATTTTATATTTATAACAAGGACGCAAATTCAGTATCTAAGTTTCTGAGATTAGGAACTTCTGCTTATTATATAATTCCATCAGACCATGAAGCTCCAGCTAATGCTACATTTGTTGCTGGAACAATTGATGTTGAGGAAACTACTGTAAATGGATTTTTCTATGGAGATAATCAGGACTTCTTCTATGTATATGGTACAGATTTGAACGGAACTGAGGGATGGTATCAGTATGATCAGAATGCAGGCACAGTTCAGAGAGTGAACGAGGAACTGCTTTCTATGGCGGGACAGCCTCAGGATTCACAGGAGGCACCTGCTGATAATACTCAGGGTGGAGACTATGAAAAGAAGTGGCAGAGACAGAGAATAATTATTGCTATTTTAGTATTTCTCATAGTAATTCTGGGTGTTATTACGGTAAATGTTATTTTGTCTTCCCGCAAAAATGATGAAGAAGGGGACGATGAAGAGGACGATAGCGAAGAAGATAGTAATTTCTACGAATTGGATTTAGATGGAGAAGACGAGGATTCATCTGAAGAAGACGAGGATTCATCTGAAGAAGATTTTGAAGATGACTTAGGCGATAATCTAGAAGATGATTTAGATGAAAATGGTGAGGATTATGATGGTGAGATATTATCTGATGATGATATTGAATCTGATGAATCTGCAGATGATATTGAGTCTGATGAAGAAGAATTGGAATCTGAATCAGATGAAATAGAATCTAACGAAGAGATAGAGCGTAATAATATTGCCAATACAACACAGATTGATTTGTTTGGTAAGATTAAATTTGAAGATGATACAGATGATTTGTTCCCATCAGATGAGACCGAGGGTTATGAGGATGATGAGGATGAATTTTATGAAGATGATACTCCTGAGATGAAGGAGACCTTTGGTGCAGAACAGGTTGAGAAGGAACCAGTATTATCTGAAGATAGTTTCAAGAAGTCTTATGTCTCTATGCGCGGTGGTGAAGCATTTAGAAGTGCCAAAGAGACTAAGTATAAGACGAAGGAAGAGAAGCTTACTATTATTGATTTAAATGATTTATAGAATATTTGTATAACTTTGTGAGGAGGTGACAACATGCGTTTAACACAACAGGCACAAGATGTATTGAATGCTGCAAAGAAGTTTTCTAAGAAATTAGGACATAATTATGTTGGTACAGAACATTTACTAATTGCATTGGCAAACAGCAATAATTCTCTTGCTGGCAGAGTCCTGGCAAATTATGGTGTTCTTGAAGAGACTATTATTAAGCTTGTAAGAGATTTCATATCTACAGAGGATGGCAATGTTGCTTTAAAGGAATGGGATGGTTACACACCAAAGCTTGATCATGTACTTGATGTGGCTGAAGGTGAAGCTGATTTATGTAATATGGATGAAGTGGGCACAGAGCATTTGCTCCTTGCCATTTTAAAGACACAGGATTCAGCTGGATCTAGAATTCTAGTATCCTTATCTGTTGATATTCAGAAAATGTATACTGAGATACTTTCTGGCATGGGCAGAGAAGGAATTACTTATCGTGAAGAAAGTCAGAAGATTCTCAAGAACAAGAGACGCGGTGGAGAAGAATCTGCTTTGGAGCAGTATTCTAGAGATTTGACTGCAATGGCATTAGAAGGGGCTTTGGATCCTATTATTGGCAGAGATGATGAAATTCAGCGTGTTATTCAGATATTGAGTCGCAGAGGCAAGAATAACCCTTGTCTTATTGGTGAACCAGGAGTTGGCAAGACTGCAATTGTAGAAGGATTGGCTGAGAGAATTGTATCTGGAGCAGTTCCAGAAGTTGTTAGAGACAAGAGAGTATTAACACTTGATTTGTCTGGAATGGTTGCAGGTTCAAAATATCGTGGTGAATTTGAGGAACGCATCAAGAGAGTTATAGCTGAAGTTATAGCTGATGGAGATGTGATTTTATTTATTGATGAAATTCATACTGTCATTGGTGCAGGCGGAGCAGAGGGAGCAATTGATGCTGCTAATATTTTAAAGCCTGCTATGGCTAGAGGTGAAATTCAGATAATTGGTGCTACAACTATAGAAGAATATAGAAAGCATATTGAGAAAGATGCTGCTTTGGAGCGTAGATTCCAACAGGTAACTGTGGAAGAGCCGACTCATGATGAGACGGTTAATATTTTACAGGGAATCAAGGCACAATATGAGAATCATCATGGTGTTGTAATTTCTGATGAAGCTGTTGAGGCTGCTGTATATTTGGCTGAGAGATATATTTCAGACAGATTTCTACCAGACAAGGCTATTGATTTGATGGATGAAGCAGCAGCTAAATTGCAATTAGGCAATGCTAAATCTGCTGAGCATTTTTATAATCTTCAGAAGGAATTGGAGTCTCTTGAAATTCAGTTGGAGGATACTCTTACTGAAGGAGATTTTGAGAAGGCATCTGAAATCAGAGCGAATCAGGAGAAAGTGACAAAGCAGCTTGAGGCGATTCACAAGAGAAGCCATAGAAAATCTAATGCCAAGAAACCGGTGTTAACAGAGCAGGATATAGCTCAGGTTGTATCTGTATGGACCAAGATACCTGTATCTCGTTTAAATGAAAAAGAGACTAAGAGATTAAATTCATTGGAGAAGACTCTGCACAAGAGAGTTATAGGACAGGAGGATGCCATTTCTGCTGTATCCAAGGCTGTCAGAAGAGGTAGAGTTGGTTTGAAGGAACCTAATAGACCAATTGGATCATTCTTGTTCTTAGGACCTACAGGTGTAGGTAAAACAGAAGTTGCCAAGGCTCTGTCAGAGGCAGTATTTGGCGATGAGAAGGCAATGATTAGAGTTGATATGACTGAGTATATGGAGAAACACAGTGTATCCAAGATTATTGGATCACCTCCAGGTTATGTTGGTCATGAAGAAGGAGGCCAGCTTAGCGAGCAGGTTAGAAGACATCCTTATTCAGTTATTCTTTTTGATGAAATCGAGAAGGCTCATCCAGATGTATTTAACATATTACTTCAGGTTCTGGACGATGGTAGAATCACTGATTCTCAGGGCAGACGTGTGGATTTCAAGAATACTATCATTATCATGACATCCAATGCTGGCGCTCAGGCTATTGTTGAACCAAAGAAACTGGGATTTGCTGCAGATGAGAATGAGAAGAATAATTACGAATTCATGAAAAACGGTGTTATGGAAGAGGTGAAGAGAACCTTTAAGCCGGAATTCCTGAATCGTATTGATGAGACTATTGTATTCAGACAGCTTAACAAAAATGATATGAAGCAGATTGTTACAATTATGACCAAGGATTTGGTGAAGAGAAGCATTGAACAGATGGGAATTGATTTGACTATCAGAGACAGTGTCAAGAAGCATATTGTAGAGACTGCTTATGAACCAAAATATGGAGCAAGACCACTTCGACGCAAGATTCAGACTCTCTTGGAGGATGGTTTGGCTGAGGAGATATTAAGTGGAAATGTATCTACTGGAGACAAGGTGATTGCTACCATGAAAAAAGATAAATTGGTCTTTGAAAAGGTTAAATAATAGTAACTAATTTAGTAGATATTTTGAATTTACTATTATATAATAGACATAATTAGTGAATGTTTCTGAACAGGAGGATAAGAAATGGCTGTAATAAGCGAATTAATTCGTCTTGAATCAGATGGTTCCATCAGCTTTGGCGATTATACTTTGGGAGAGAAGACCAAAAAAGATAATGTAGAAATTGGTGGTAACGTCTACAAGGTGAAGACTTTTAATGAGATTACTAAATTAGAACGTGATGGGATTTTTGTTTATGAATCAGTTCCGGGTACTGCAGTAAATAATCTCAAATCATCAGACGAAGGCGTTCATTTTGTTGTAGAAGGAAAAGAAGATGCTCAAATTACTTTAGAGTTAGAGCCTGATACATTATATGATATTTCTGTTGGTGGTAAAGAGGCTGGAGAAATCAAGACAAATCTTGGAGGCAAGTTGAGTCTTAGTGTAGAACTTGATCCAGATTCTAAGGTTGAAGTATCAGTATCTAGAAAATAATTTATATACAGATTGTTATAAGTCCCATCTTATACAGATGGGACTTTTTCTATGGAGGTAAATATGGCGAAGGGCAAGAGTACAGTATTTTTCTGTCAGAATTGTGGAAATGAATATAGCAAATGGATGGGACAATGCCCAGCTTGTAAGGAATGGAATACTCTGGTTGAGGAGATTGTAGACAAGAAGTCTTCGGTTTCAATGAAGCAGATCAAGAATGTAACTCCGTCTAAATTAAAAGATGTTGTATCTTCTGACGAGAAGAGAATCAAGACTCATATAGAAGAATTGGATAGAGTTTTAGGTGGTGGAATTGTACAGGGCTCTCTTGTATTAGTTGGAGGAGATCCTGGAATTGGTAAATCTACTTTGTTGCTTCAGGTATGTCGTGAGTTATCAAATGATAATGTCAATGTATTGTATATATCAGGGGAGGAATCTTTACAGCAAATTAAGATGCGCGCAGATAGATTGGGAAACTTTTCTGATAATATGGAATTATTATGTGAGACTAATCTGGAATTAATCAGCGGTGTACTGCAGGAGAAGAAGCCAGAGGTAGTTGTAATAGATTCTATTCAGACTATGTACAATGAAAATGTAGGTTCTGCACCAGGCAGTGTATCTCAGGTTAGGGAATCTACAAGTGTACTTATGCGATTGGCCAAAGAGCAGGGCATAATGATATTTGTTGTAGGACATGTGACTAAAGAAGGAGCAGTAGCTGGACCTAGAGTGTTGGAACATATGGTGGATACAGTATTGTATTTTGAAGGCGACAGACATGCAAGCTATAGAATTCTCCGTGGAGTGAAGAACCGTTTTGGCTCAACAAATGAAATTGGTGTATTTGAAATGCGTGAGCAGGGATTGGTGGAAGTGAAGAATCCTTCTGAATTTATGCTAGAGGGAAGACCAAAGGATGCCAGTGGTACAATTGTAGCTTGTTCTATAGAAGGAACTCGTCCTATATTAGTGGAAATCCAGGCTTTGGTTTCAAGAACTGCATTTGGTATGCCGAGAAGAACAGCTGCAGGAACCGACTATAATAGAGTGAATCTCCTTATGGCAGTAATGGATAAAACATTGGGATTGAAACTGGCTGATCAAGATGCTTACATAAATATTGCAGGTGGAATTAAGATAAATGAACCAGCCATTGATTTAGGAATAATATTAGCTATTGCATCTTCATATAGAAATAAACCAATCCCGGAAGGAGTTATTTGTTTTGGTGAAGTTGGATTAAGTGGAGAAGTTAGATCTGTATCCATGGCAGACCAAAGAGTTTCAGAAGCAAAAAAATTAGGTTTTGATACATGCATCTTGCCTAAAATGTGTCTGAAGAGTGTACAAAATGCTTCTGGTATCAAATTAATAGGGGTGGAAAATGTGGCTGAAGCCCTGGAAATACTGGACTAAACGATACTTGACAGAATAGTCTGATAAAGTGCTACAATTTGCTGAATTAACTTTCTTTAATTTTTTTGGAAAAAGTTGTTGACACCCCATACCCTGAGTGCTAATATATCACTTGTCGCTGATGCGGAACACCTTTTCCGAGGCGGCCAGAACATTGAAAACTGAACAGTGAAACAACCTTGAAAGATTCTAAGAGAATTTTAATTCATTGAGAAAAATCGATAATCTGGAAAAGCTTATCAAGCTTGCTTGAATAAGATTTTACAGATGGAGATTTGGCGAATTGCCAAATCGAGATGAAGCGAAGCGGAATCGAGATTTTTCTCACAAGAACGAACAGCTTTTATAAGCAAACCTTAACAGTAAGGAAAACGGACAGCTTGATGAAATTAAGCTAGCGAAGTTTTGAAACTGGATCAGATGAGAAATCATCAAAACTTTTTAACATAAGAGTTTGATCCTGGCTCAGGATG
>JAGBNK010000012.1 GCA_017634455.1 Lachnospiraceae bacterium | reverse complement strand
TGTCAGAGCACCATTACTTGATGCTCTATTTGTCATGCAATTTTCAATGTACTGATTGCGATGATATAGTCACCGCCGCTATATTCAAAACATTTCTGTTTTAAAACATTTTTATTGACTTTCTTTAATAGTTAGTCTTTTACTAATATTTAAACTAAAAAAGTAATCGACTTTAATTTCTGCTTATTCTTTCATCTAAATCCCAGAATTTCATCGCAATAATGCATATAAAGCACATCACCATTGGCACACCATATACTAATATTGTCTCAACTCTTAATACAGAAGCCTGTTGAACCATTTCTGAACCATCATAACCGCCTATAAACAATCCCCAGCCTAAAGCCGCTGAAGCTAGACCAGTACCAATTTTAATTCCTACACTATTTACAGATGTAACTAATCCCTCGAATCGCTCTCCTGTTTTTACCTCTAACAATTCAATAATGTCTGGTGCAAATGTAAATATTCCTGACACATATGGTCCTAGTCCAATGCCTGTAATAACAGTCGCTATAATAACCAACAATATGTTTGTTGCAAAAATCAATCCCACAACGCATCCTCCTATATAAACAAGTGATCCACAGATTAGTGTCTTTCGTTTACCATAATTAGCAAATAGCTTGGGTGCTAATATAATTCCTACAACTGTTGCAAGAACGCTCACAATCGCAATTAAGCTATATAAATTTGAATTATGTAGTACATCTCTTGTAAAATACACATGCGCTGCAAGTACAAGCCCATTGAGCACATACGTACAAACAAATACAATAATTGATATATAGAAATACTTTATACGGAGTAATTCTCTACATCCCATAAGTAAATCAACTTTCTTGCATGGCTCATCATCCTTCTTTTCACAAGAAATTTTTTCTTTTACAACCCCAAATGTAATACTTTGTAATATCAAACATATGACAGAAAAAATCAATGAAGTTTTAGTCCATGCTGACTGTAGTTTTGCTCCACCATTTCCATTTAAGATTGCTGGCGTAAGTATTGCTAATAAAAGACCTGCAAGAAATGCAAACACGCCTCTTACTGAGCTTACTTTTACTCGATCCTTCTCATCCAGGGCAAAGCGTGAAAGCATAGAATGATATGATAAGTTATTAATTGTATATGCCACTACAGTAAGTAAAAAATATGTAATAACGATATAGATAGTTTTCGTAGCATTAGTCATACTAGATGGCACATTATATACCAAAATCTGCAAGACAACTAATGGAATAATACTAGCCCCAAACCATGGTCTAGCTTTTCCAAATCTTGTTTTTGTTTTTTCGATTAACAATCCAAATAAAATATCACTAAATCCATCAAACAATCGTAAAATTAGCATTATACTTCCTACTACTCCTGCGGAAATCAAAACGCTATCTGTGTAATACAAGGTCAACCATGATGAACAAAAAGTCCATACAAAGTTCGAACCTAAATCACCTAATCCATATGCAATATTCTCACCACGTGTTGTTAATAAAGTATTTTCCTTCTCCATAACGAACTCCCTTCTTATAACTTCTCAAACTCAGATTGAATAAATTTCCATGCTTGTTTCATATCCTCACTACTTCGACCTTGACTCTCAAACCAAGATTTTATCCTTGTGTCCTCCCAGATTTCCTTCAAAGTTCTGTCTGGTGCGTACTGAATTGGAATTGCACAGATTTTCATAACATCCCCCTGTAATGCTTCATCTAATATCTCAACCACTTTGGAATTTGATACCAACTTTCCAATACCAGTTATCACATTCCACCCAAATGGATCTCTACATTCAAGCTTTACTTCTTGTTGTACTACAATGTCCTCAGACGAACGGCCAACCATAATTCTGTATAAACCTGGCTCAGTAATAAAATCCTCCAATCCACAATGATAGTGAGCCAGATCTTCTTTCTTGATACAAAATACTATTTTGGTAGTTTCACCGGGATCCAAATATACTTTTTTAAAACCTTTTAATTCCTTGTCAGGTTTATCAAAATCTGACTTTGGAGCAGATATATATAACTGAACTACTTCTGCCCCCGTTAAACTACCAGTATTAGTTACTTCAACCTCAACTTCTAAATTTCCATTATCGATATTAGTATCTTGAACCTTTAAATTTTTAATCTCAAAAGATGTATATGATAATCCATGACCAAATGGGAAAAGAGGTTTAATTTTTCTTGCGTCATACCATCTATATCCTACATAAATTCCTTCTCCATACCATACTTCCTTATTCTCTCCACCATAGTTCTTATAAGCTGGTGTGTCAGAATATAATCTAGGCCATGTATCAGTTAACTTGCCGGATGGAGTATATAATCCAAAGATTGCATCCACAACAGCTTTTCCACCTGCCTGACCAGCAAAAAATGGTGCGAGTATAGCATTTGCATCCTCAACATAATCTACTAATGTAATTGGGCCAGATGAATTACATACAATTACCAACTTTTTGCCATATCTCTCTGCATCTGAAACAGCCTGGTCAAGAGCAATTCTATCTGCTTCATCCATATCCATAGTTTTTCTATCTGCGCCTTCCTGACCATCCGCACCTACTACGGCTACGATTAATGTTGTATCTTCATCCGTTTTCTGGAAGCTAACATTCTCAGCACCCAATAGCTCTTCCGCTCTAGTATATGGATGAGTAAAGAAATTTGAAGGTACCTTACCACTACCCTCTGAATTAGCAGCAAACGTCTTTGAACGCTGTCCATAAAAGCTAATCTTTGCATTTTGCTGTGACATCGGAAGAATACCATCATTTTTTAAGAGAATCATCCCTTCTCTTGCAGCTCGCTCAACCACGCTCTTAGCTTCGTCTATGTCAAACTTTACTTTCTTTTTCATCTTTAATTGGCTTTTAACAATCACGTACATAATTCTGCGACATGCATCATCCAGTTTTTCAATATCAAGCCTTTCCTCTTCAACAGCTTGAATAATGCACTTATATCCTCTTGGCCCAGGCATTGTTAAATCAGTTCCAGCATCAACTGACTCTACTTGTTCATATGAAGCTCCCCAGTCAGAGATTACGCAGCCTTTAAACCCCCATTCATTCTTGAGTACATCTGTCAAAAGCCACTTATTCATTGCACAAGACTCATCATTAATCTTGTTATATGCGCTCATTATTGTAAGTGCACCTGCATCAACACAAGCTTTAAAACCAGGCAAATATATCTCACGTAATGCTCGCATCGGTATCTTCTCATTAATAGTAAGACGATCTTTCTCTTGTGAATTAGCTACAAAATGTTTTGGATTTGCAATTATACCTTCATCCTGAAGTCCCGCAACAACAGCTTCACCGATTCTGCTGACAAGGTATGGATCCTCAGAATAGCTTTCTGACAATCTTCCACACAATGGATCTCTATGAACATTGATATTTGGCGATAAAATTAAATCAACACCATATTTCACGAACTCTTTTGCCACTGTTCTTGCACACTCATTTGCAATTTCTGGATTCCATGTACTAGCCTGCGAGATACCAGTAGGATAACTGATAACATCAAACGAGCTTGGTATATCAACTCCATTCTCAGCAGCTTGCTTTGCTTTTTTTTGCAATTCTTCTACTGTTACAAGAAGTCCCCCCATTATTCCAAACTGTTCAGCATCAAATGACTCACCTTTTTCTCCTTTTTCTTCCTCTAACTGTCGGAAAGTCTTTTCAACTGTGTACTGGAACATGTTCAATCCGTTACAACAGTCACTAGTCCAAATACGTGGAATGCCATATTTGTCAAACCCTTTTGAACTCATAGGTGAACTTCCTATTACAAACATTGCTTTCTCTTCTAATGACATCTCACCTAATATTCTGTCAATAGATCCAATATCCGTTAATTCAGTTGCCATAACCCACCTCCTATAAAACTCTTGTTTTCCTATAGTAACAACTTGAAAATATTATTACTTGTTTTTTTACATATACCTATCATTTTTTTGATGCCAATATTATTTATTTGATATATACTTAATTTAGTATATGAACTGATTAAGGCTCAGATATAGAACTTATTAAACGAACTACAAATTATGGAATAGGAGATCCAATTGAAGAACGAATCTGTAATACTTACGCATGAATTTTTCCAAGATTATCTAGATAAATTTGAAAGAAGATACGAAAAAGTTGTATTTGAACGTCAGGAAGATAATAAGATTCATAATACAGTTGAATGGGGTAATTGGGTTTATGAAAGTCTAATTAATAATGATACTGAAGAAATGCTCAAGGCCTTGCAGATGATCAAAGATAATTATCAGCCTGGCAATCTATCGTGTGACCAACTGCGTTCTAGAAAGAATCTTGCAATTAGTCTCATCTCTGCTATAGCTAATTTAGCTGCAAGAGATCGACTAGTTGAGAATGAACTAGTTTTAAATGTTGCTGACATCTGTATCATTATGTGCGAAGAAGCAAAAACAAACGACGAATTACTCAAATGTACCTATGCTGGCTTGTTTAAAATAAGCAGTCTTATGAAGGATTATAGAGAGCGATCTTATCATCCGATTGTAAGAGAATGTAAAGATTATGTATATCAGCATCTACATAGAGAAATCAAAATTCAAGATATCGCACAATTTCTTAATGTAACACCTGAACATCTATCTAGAACTTTTCATAAAAGCGAAGGTATAGCACTCAAGCAATATATACTCAATGAAAGAATCCAACGAGCTAAAAATCTACTAAGATACTCTAACTATACAGTCACAGAAATCGCATACTATCTAGCATTTTCATCACCAAGTCACTTTGGTAATGTTTTTAAAACAAAAGTAGGGAAAACCCCAAACAATTATCGAAAGAGTTTTCCCTACTTATCAAATTAAGTATTATTACAACTACACATTGGCTATATATAGGTAATTGATTCACCTATTTGTAGTCTTCAATTCTCCACTCGTCAAGCCAATCAATATATACCTTATCACCATCAAATCTAAGTGGTAGCCATACATAATTTGCAATAGAAGTGTTTCTTTCTATTGGCTTTCCCATCATCTCGGGAGTAATCTGATCACTACGACCAGTAAATAATAATTCAAAAATCTTAGAATAATTCTCATACTTTCTATCCATCTCATTAGGCAGCCATCTATCAGCACAAGCAATATAGAGATCTTTCTTTCCCTCAACCTTGAATACAGATGAAATCTGAGAGTGGAAGGATGTGTTAGTAACATCTCCTACATGTGGATTTCCAAGTTCTGTAAATGGCCCATGCCATGTATCCGCTACAGCTACTTCTGTTGGATTTGGTAAGTAATCTGTCGTTCCTGAAGTCAACAGATAATGCTTTCCATTGCGTCTAAAATGTGCAACCCCTTCTCTTACATATGGAGGATATGGTCTTGGAAAATGTGTAGAATAATAACCAGTAACATTTGTATAATCATCAGTCAGATCAGCACATATCAATTCACTATGTACTCTCTCAAAATAATAATACGCCTTGCCATCATCTGCCACTGCCAAATCAAAATCACCTGCGCTCATTCCTAATGGTCGAAGACCCTCTTGTATAACCTTATATGGACCCAAAATATCATTCGCCTCAAGAACAACTTCACTTTGTGATTTATCCCTATTCATAACTTTTATCCAACATACGAACTTATTCGTGATTTTGTTATAAATGATATGTGGTCTATCCATACAGGAATTCGGATGTAAAGGCGAACTTTCATCCTCCAAGTTCGGAGGAATAATAACACCTCTGTCCTCCCAATTATACAAATCAGTTGAAGTATAGCATCTTACACCCCAATGCCATATATCACTCTTTCCATCTGTTTTTTCTTTGTTTTCTCCATACCAATAATAAACATTATTTAGGCACATGACCGATCCGCCATGTGCCTGAATTCTGTTTCCATTAGTATCTAACCATACTTGGCCCGGTCTAATAGAGTTGTACATTATTTTCCCTTTCTTCTAATTAATTGATAATATTAAGCTCTATATGGATACTGCAAACCTTCCTCTAATAATTCCCCGTTTTTTTTATCCACTCTAACCTTGCGCATTTCCTCCGGTGCAATCCCATTCTCTACCCAATTAATCAGTGCTTGCAAGCCTGCGCTCTCTGTTAATCCTGGTCCGTTGCCAAAGCAATTACCATGATTATCACCTGGTGTTATATATAATCTAAAGAATGAATCTAATTTTTCTACACCACCGAAATGTTTTTTTAATTTATCATAATAATCTAGCGTACCATCTACAGGAATAAGCGGATCGTCTATACCATGGTCAATCATAAGCTTACCGCCTGCTTCAACAAATTCATCTATTTCAGGATTATTTCCCATATTGTCGCCAAACTTCTTGCTGCCCCAATCAAATAGATGCACATAAGCTTTCATGGACATTTTGTCAAACTTCTCTTTTGGTTGTTCTGTAATCCATCTCGCATAAATCGGTCCAAGCACAAAAGGTTTTGGTCGTCCACCAAGTAATGGATAGTAATAAGTACCAATAGGAATGACCTTCTGCCAATTTTGAACACCAGGTCTAAATGGATACCATAAACGTTCTCCATTTTCACGATGAGGTCCTCTTAATATCTCATTCATAACCAAGGCATCTTTCTTTGAGATTATTCCACTCTTTGTTTTCATCCCAACACATTCCATTGCATCAAATTCTACTTTTTCAATCTTTTTATAGTAGATATCCTTTCCACCAAATTTCTCGTGAATATAATCAAGAAAGAACTTGTTTTTTTCTGCTGTCAAAACATGATTAAAATGATTCATTACAACCTGCGGCCAAAATCCTGCCAGCAAAAAAGAATTCCAATTAATCGCAGGGCAACTTGCCCATACACCATCATAGTCATGAGGATAGTTCTGCACTTCCATAAGAGACTGTCTTCCCCCACCAGATCCACCATTCATATATGAATATTTTATAGGTCTATTATGGAGAATTTCTGTGATAGCCTTACCAAAAATTGTCATATTATGTGTACTTCTAACTCGCCAGTTCTCATATAATTCTCTATTCAATCTACCGTTTTTATGATCGATAGTATGGTCATCCCAACCATCAATATTTCCAGCATACATCGTAGCTGCAGAAAAACCGTTCATAAGAGCATACGGTGGATTCCAACCTCTTTGTGTATCATTCGGTTTTGTAAGATAACCTCTTCCACCTATGCCGGTACCACCTCCAGCTGTTCCTGCAAATCTGTCATTCCATGCCAACGGAGACCAAACTATTAACACCTCGTTAAATGCCCCAGTGCAATGAGTCACCTCTACTTCAACATACTTAGGCAGACCTTCAATAGGCTTACCACCACCAAAGAACTTCTCAAGAATTCCTGCTTTAGCCTTGTAATGTCCTGATTCATTTATTGTTATTTTAATATCCAAAAACTTTTCTTCAGGAAATCTTTTTATTAGCTCATTACGTATATATTCCTCTTTTGCCCTATCTCGTATTCCATCTGTCTCAATAAGATTTGAGATATCCCAAAATCTGTAGTTATCCTGTTCTAACATATTCTCTCCTATATAACCTACATATACATATTATTCCGCCATCTCATTAATTTTCGTTGAAATAATATCAAATTGACGAACTACAATATCTACATGTTCATTAATCTCCTTATTCTTACTTACTGTCTCCCCTAATGATGCTGTTACCTCTTCACTACACGCTGAAAGATTTGATGAACTATCTGTTATATTTCTATTCATTTCAACCATTTTTTTCATCTGGCCTTCAACGTCTACTACATCCTCTTTTAATATCACAAATTGAGAATTAAGTTCATCAAACTGATTCACCATATTTTCAAGTGTAACTCTTTGTGCAGCTATGATATCCATATTTTCTGTAATCTGTGAATAGACGTCATCAGCTCCGCCATATAATTCTTCAAGTATCTTCGTAATATTCTCCGTTGCGCTCTTAGTCTGCTCTGCAAGCTGTCTGATTTCATCAGCAACAACTGCAAATCCTTTACCAGCTTCTCCAGCTCTTGCAGCTTCAATCGATGCATTCAAAGCTAATAAATTGGTCTGTGCAGAAATACCAATAATAACATCAGTAATATGTCTTGCCTCTTCAGACTTATCCTTCAAAGTAACAGAAGAATTCTTCATTGTCTCACTTGATTCAATTGATTTTTCACCTTCGGCCATAAGATCATGTAAAATTTCTTCATTCTTTTGGTATATTTCTGTTGTTTTATCTATAGTATTCGCCACATTATTCACCGCCAAATTAGTTGCATCAACGACGTCATGTATTTTTCCACTCATCATTGCTAATTCTTCAGCAGATTCTGTTGTTACTACATTACCAGACTCTATATTTGCTAAATAGTCCTGAACAGTTGTAATCACCTCATCCACATTTCCCAATCCAGCCTTCATATCTACAAGTAAATTAGTAATATCACCTGCCTGCTCTTTTAACTCAATCGCCTTGCTTTCGCTTGCCTCAGCGCCTTCTTTTATTACATCCATATTTTCCTTATTATGTTTTACCAAGCACCATACTGCCAGCTGTGAGAAAATCACACCAAATACTAATGGTGATAAAATATAATTTAAAGCCTCTCTTCCAGCCCCCTTAACAAAAATATCGAACGCAAAATAATTAAGCGTCATCACAGCATAAACAGCGCATATTATCGCCGAATGTTTTCTGTCTTGATAAAGCATAGCCACAAATACAATTACAGAAGCGGTTGCCATTTCATGATAACTGCTCATATTAAGGCCAACACAATAACAACATGCAAAAGCAATAACACTCAAACGCTTAAAATACTTTCGTAAACCATCAACTCTTTGAACAAATATTGAACCAAACGTAAAAATCAGTCCTATTGCAGCAACCATCTTTACCTGCAATAAATTTGTTCTTCCAACTAACAAATACGTACCGGCCCCAGCAATACTATAAATTACTAATAATGCGATAACTATATTATTAGCTCTTTTTTCCTGTCTCATTTGTCGTTTCATTCTTTCCTCCATTATTTACCTCCATAAATCTCATAACAGTTAATTATTATCAAAATATGATTTAACACCCGGAGCATATCTGCCCTCTTCAAGATCTTTTTGAATATCATCATATTTCTTATCCAAATCATAGAAACACAATGCTACAAATCCAATTATTTCTAAAACAATAGGAATATATATGTATATTGATTTAAATCCCATAATTGCACTAGCCGGCTGCGAATCAAGACCTGCCACATAACCGGTAAAACTCATAATCGCGCCCATAACAATTGTCCCCAAACTATTACCAATCTTATTGCAAAATGAATTTGCTGCATTTCCCATTCCAATCATGCTGAAGCCATTTTTCCACTCTCCGTATGTCAATACATCTTGAATCATAGAAGCAAATGCACATCCTGCAATTCCATAGCCAATTCCTGCCATCGCCCCTCCAACAAGAATAGTAACCTTGCTAATTGAAACAGCCATAACAAAACCGCCTAATATTCTGATAACAAGCCCCAATAAAACAGCATTTCTCTTGCCCATTTTGCGCATAAGTCCAAATCCTAATAACATTGCAAGCAACATTGAAATTGCATTAACAGTACCTGAAATCTGATAAAATTCAACATCATGCAATACGTATGTGCAAATAAGCGATGCCACTGTTGATTCTAATCCCATTAAGAAACTTATTACAACACAGGCAATTAAATCAATAACCCAATACTTGTTTGTAAACAGAGCTTTTAATATCACACCAAAAGGCACATTCAGTCTCTTCTCTTTAACAATTTTTCTTTCTTTCTCATCAGCTTCTGTAATTGTATCCTCAAAAACTTCAATTTCCTCATCAGATGGAGCTTTAGCATTTTCAATCACCCTCTCATGAGTTCCAAACACGAGAATAAGTTCACTTACAACATATACAATCAAGTATATTGTAATAACTGTAATCCAACCATGCCTATCACCATACGCTGAATATTCACCATCAACACTAAATTTGTGAAGCAATGTAATTATTGTTGCATTTCCTACTACAGAAATTATTACTGCACCCATCATCTGTAATCCGGCATTTACACCTCTGACTTTTTGATTTGTAGAAATCAAACCATTCAATGTCATATAAGAGACATAAATCATTGTGTAACAAACCGTCGAAGCAAGATTATATGTTATAAACATGTAAACTACCTGAGCAATTCCTGGCATATCCATAGGCATCAAATAGATGGCATAAACAGAAATAACAGTAATAGGAATCATTCTAAGCATCCATACTCTTGTCTTTCCGAATTTCGAATGTGTTTTATCAATTATTCGTCCTGCTGCTAAATCAGAAAATCCATCTAGCACCTTAGACACTCCAATTACTGTAGATGCTAGAAGCGGATTAACTTTAAGTATTTCTGTGTAAAATATTAATAAAAATCCAGCAACAAACAAATTGATTGCACTAGCAGCAAACGATCCAGCAAAACCATAAGCTAATTTCTCACCAATACCAATATTTGCATTAGAAGACATATCTATAGTTTTATGTTTCATTTTTTACCTCCAATCTTCGTATTACATATTTGAGTATCTTAACTATAATTTATAAATACTCAAGTCAAACCCTTTAATCTTGTTAAATTATCATATTATCTTGCTTTTATTCTCACTTATGGTATTCTCTATCTATAGATACACATTAAACTTTTTCTTTCGCGAGGTAGACTAATGGAATTATTTAAGGATATCTCATTTATAACTTCAAAATCAGACATGCGTATTTCTGCGTCTCGTGCAACTGTTAATAATGGGCAGCGTCCTGACTTTAATCCTGATGCTATCCATAATACTACTTTTTATATTTCCGGAAGTATTGATGCATTTGTCAGACCTCCTGTTTCTGACTACACTCTAAAAAACCTATACTATATCCAAGACTTCGACATCTTCCACTATGATTTTGATTCATATACTATCCGCGAAGGATTCGATTCCTTTCTACTCGCATATACTTATGGAGGTTCAGGTCATCTATCATATGAAGGCAAAGACTATGATTTAACGGCTGGTGATTGTTTCTTTATTGACTGTATGAAATATCATAAATATGAAGCGATTGGTCAAAACTGGGACTGTGGTATACTTCACCTCAACGGGGCACTGCTTAGAGATTTCTATGAAATGTATCTTCAAGTAGCAGATCCAGTATTTCACGAAGAGTTTGATGGAAAACTGCAGAAATATATAGAAAGTATTCTTAGAACGTATCAGATTCCACAAATCTATAGAGATTGGCAGGTCTCAGGGTACATAGTTCAATTATTGAATCATATCATAATAATTGCATCCGGCAAATCTGAGGCCAAAACCGTTCCTGACAACATTAAATATTTAATGAAATATATGGAGAATAATTATAATCAGCCACTTACACTAGACTTTTTAGCTAGCTTTTCCAATATGAGCAAGTACTATCTCTCCCGAGAATTCAAGAAATTTACTGGCTTTTCTCCAAACGAATACATCATTTCTCTAAGAATTGATCGAGCAAAAATACTACTTGAAAGCACTAATCTACCAGTTTATGAAATTGCTCATCAGGTTGGAATTCATGATATCAACAATTTCACTAAACTATTCAAGAAAAAAGTTGGTCAAACACCAATACAATATAGAAAGACAGCATATATCTAAATATATGCTGTCTTATCATATTATGCGATAAATCCTTTGCTACTACTGAATAAGAATACACACTGACAGATGATTTTAATTACTTTTCCAATCTTTCCTTAATGACTTTTTGTTTTTCATCTATATCCTTTTCAACATTTACAAACAATAACAAAATAAATCCTATTGCGCAGGTAATTATCTCTAAGCCTACAAATAGAAAAATCATTGCATTGTTTGTCGCTGTATTCTGATTTAAAGCAATTGTATATACACCATCCATTGTTGGCTTCAATTGGTCCACAGCCAATTGCATAGAATAACCGGCTTCCTTAATAGTATCCAACACCTGAGACAGATTATCACTAGTCGCTGAGAACGGCTTAATATAACCACTATGACTAAGCACTACATTTAACACACCAATACTCACACCAGTCAAAACTACAGTAATTGTGCTATAAATCGACATAGCAATTCCGTCACTTCTAAAACCATGCTTCCACTCCAAATGATCTAATAGATCTGCAAATAAAGCCATGAATACATAAGCACTAGGAAGTGCACCCATATTTTTAATGAATTGGCCAATCAGTACTATTCTCATATTAGTTGGTGCCATTATACAGATAAATCCACCAATAATCTCTATAATCATACCTAGCATTATGCAATTTCTCTTTCCAATCTTCTTGGCAAGTGGCCAAACAACAAAAACACCAATTCCCATAGGTATTCCACCTATAGCATTTAGCATAGTCTGTGTCACACCATCCGCATAGGTTCCCAGTACATAATTACAATAATAGATTGTTATATTAGTTTTAAGCGCACCAGCTAATGATGTAATCAAGAAAAACAACAATGTAAACATCATCATTTTATCAGATAAAACAGCCTTTATTGTCTCGCTATAAGGCACCTTCTTCTCGTCCCCCCCTGAGTCTCCTCTGTAACGCGCTCTTTAGTATAGTAGTACTCTAGAAAAATAAGAGGCATACCAGCAATAGAAACCACTGTCATAACTATAATCCACATAGTCTTTGAAGTACCTATCAAAGGCAACAAAAGCATAGGTACCAGCAAGGCAGCAATAATACCTGTAATCATAATAGCTGCAATCTGAGAAAAGACAGATACTGATCCACGCTGAGTACTATTTCTTGTAGATAGTGGAACCATAAGTGAATGGGACATATTATAAACAGTATAAGCAATAGAAAAATACAAATTGTATGTAAACATAATCCATGCCGCCTGTACCTCCTGTGAAGCATTTGGAACAGTATATAGTAATATTCCGGCAAGTGGAACCAAGAACGCTGATAAGAATATGTATGGTCTGGCCTTACCCTGCCTGGTTCGTGTTTTTTCAATTATCCACCCCATAATAAAATTGGTAATAGCATCTACAATCTTTGCCACAACCGGAAAAATTGCCAAAAACATACCATTCCACAAATTACCAATCCCTATTACATCTGTATAAAATGTATTTAGAAAACCGCCTCCTATATATTCATTGATAAATCAACATCTGACTTTCTTGATTCCTCTGCTTCAAAGAATACCTTCTGTGTTCTTCCTGTCATAGATGCCACAATTGAATTCGGGAATGTGACAATACACTGATTAAAGGCTGATACATTAGAGTTAAATAATCTTCTTGCAGCCTGAAGATGCTCCTCTGTATCATTTACACTCTTTTGCAAAAGAGCAAAATTCTCATTAGATTTCATCTCCGGATATGACTCCATAAGAGCGCTAAATCCATTAGATAATTTTTCCACCTTTTCAATTGCTTCATTTTGTTCTTCAAATGACATACCCTGACGAAGCTTAATTGATTCAAATGCAAGCTTTTGCTCTTCTGAACATACATTTCTCACAACTTCCATCTGCTTGGTCAGAACCGCATATCTCTTCTCAAGTGCCACATCAATTCCCGATGTTGCCTCATTGATTTTCACTTCCAATACTCTGATGTGATTAGTGGTTCCAATAAACCATCCAAGCAACAAAACTACAACTACTACCGCTACAATAATTCCTATCATTTTCCTAATTCCCCACTTTCTGTTTTGATATAATTATTACATATTTTACACTATCAGATTTATGACTATTTATCAAAGTTTTATTACAGTTTTCCTACTTTTTTACTTAAGCTTATAACGAAAAACTCCCAGGATATAACCCTGGGAGCCTCATTATTTGTGATTATAAATATTTCACCAAATCTCAACTGTAAAATATTATCTATTACTTCTACGCCATATCTTCATGGCTTCTGCTTCCTTGATAAGTTCATCTCTGAAATCAGGATGAGCAATTGAGATCAGAGCTTCCGCTCTCTCCCAGGTTGACATACCCTTGAGACATACCTTGCCATATTCTGTAACTACATAATGAGTATTTGGTCTGGTATCTGTGACTGTAGACCCCTCTGCCAATGTAGGTCTGATTCGAGACTTCACAGTACCGTCTTTTGTGGTAAATGTTGATGACATGCACACAAAACTCTTACCGCCATTAGACTGATATGCACCTAATACGAAATCAAGCTGTCCGCCAGCGCCACTTATCTGCTTCACGCCTGCTGACTCTGCATTAATCTGTCCGTACAAATCAATATCAACTGCGTTATTGATAGAAATAAAATTATCAATGGCAGAAATCTGGGCAATGCCATTGGTATAATCAACCGGTGCACTCATCAGAGCAGGATTGTCATCCAGATAATCATACATCTTCTTGGTTCCTGCGCCAAAAGCATATACCTGTCTACCCTTATCGATATTCTTCTTCATGCCGGTAATTTTACCAGCCTTGGCAATATCAACAAAGGCATCTACATACATCTCTGTATGAACGCCCAAATCTTTCAAATCAGACTCGGCAATCAAAGCACCAACTGCATTTGGCATACCACCGATTCCAAGCTGTAAGCAAGCTCCATTTGGAATTTCATCAACAATAAGCTGCGCAACCTTCTTGTCAACTTCTGTGGCAGGGCCCCCTGCTGGCAATTCTCCAAGAGCTGGATTCTTGCCCTGTACAATATAATCAACCTGAGAAATATGAATTCCTTCCTCGAATCCGCCTAAGCAACGAGGCATATTCTCATTTACTTCCACAATAATCTTTTCCGCTCTCTCGCATACTGCTGCCATGTGTGAAGCACTAGGGCCGAAGTTGAAATATCCATGCTTGTCCATTGGTGCAACCTGCATCATTGCCACATTCACCGGTGCCAGGTTCTCACGATAATATCTAGGCAACTCAGAATATTTCAGAGGATTATAGTAAGCCACTCCCATAGATATAAGCTTTCTCTCAATTCCACTCATATGCCATGAGTTCCAGCAGAAATGCTCCCCAGCATCTTCTCTGGCAAATACTGCAGGAATCTTGAAGAGGATTCCACCACGAATCTTCACATCCTTCAGCTCATCTGTTCTCTTGGCCAACGCCTCATCCAATGCATCCACAGTGCCTACGCACCAACCATAGTCTACCCAATCACCTGATTTAACAACTTTCACTGCCTCATCAGCTGAAACCAGTTTCTGATTATACTCATTTGTAAAATCCATAAAAAGCCTCCCTGAAACATTGTTAATTTTTTATCATTGTCTAAATTATAGCACTCTCCTCCGGAAGTTTCCAGTCTTTTAGTTTCTGACTGGCTACTGCAATCAAATCCTCGTATCCTTCTCCCATTTTCATATAGCAGTTAATAAGATTCTCCAAGGCCTTGTCCCCAGATGAATGTATGTCAATCAGGCACTCAGTTTCATTCGCTGCATTATATAGCCACAAGGAAGCTTCGGCATAGTCTTCCTTGGACATGTAAAATAATCCCGCTTCGTAACAAGTTTCCGCGCAAGGCTCATTTACAATAGCCTTGGCAAATGTTTTCAGGAAATCATACTCCCTGCCATTTAACCTGTAATTTTTCAACAACACACTATCCACAGATTTCTTCACATCCACATCCATGGTTGTGTCTGACAAATGCATGAGATAATCCTCCGCATTGGATAAATCCGTCTTGTCCCCTGTGAGATACAATTCTCTAATGTACATTTTAAATAACTTAGGCGATAGTTCTCCCGAATTTCTAACCAGTCTCTCAAATACTCCAAAATCTCTCTTGCTATGCATACCAGTTGGCTTATGGAGAATCTCTATATCACTGTCATATACTACAGGCTCGATTCTCACTGTCTCATGAATAGGATCAACCCAGGTGAATTCTCGAAGACGCTTGAAAAGCTTTGGTCTGTATTCGTTGGCAATATTTAACACAGTATTGTATTCAGTCACTGTGCGATATTTCATCTGCACAATTTCAATCTCTGGCAGAAGAACTTCCTTCAACCTGCGGAAATGCGCTCTGTTCTCCTCATCCAACACCTCATCTGCATCAGGAGCATAGATGTATTCCTGAGTCGCCAGAGAGAAGGAATAATTTCTCGCGTCAGAGAAACTTCCAGTCCACTTAAAATCATATATTTTGTCAGTGTATCTGGCGGCTATCTCCTTGGTGGCATCAGTGGAACCTGTGTCCACAATAATAATCTCGTCCATAAGATCTGCCACTGAGTCTAAACATCTTGCCAGAACTTCCTCCTCATTTTTCACTATCATACATAATGAAATTGTAATCATAACAGCCCTCCTTGCCAGTAATCATTTTCCATAAATACCCTTTGCCACAAAATTAAATACCATATTCCGTCTGCACAAATCTGCGTAACGCATCCAACGATCTGCGCACCTTGTCAGTATCTATACAATAAGCCATTCTGAAATATCCCTTCACCCCAAAGGAATCAGATGGCACCAAAATCAAATCATATTTCTTAGCCTTCTGACAGAATGCCACTGCATCTTCCTCCAATGCCTGTGGGAAAATGTAAAATGTTCCATCAGGTCTAACCACATTGAATCCAAGATTTACAAGCTCCTCATATATGAGATTCATATTGGTCTCATATACTGATAAATCGCTGGTGTCCTCAAGAACTCTGGCAACTGCCATCTGCACAGATGAGGATGGGCAATTGTGGCCGATACCTCTACTGATTTGTGCCATAATAGGAACCAACAAATCTGCATCTGTAGCCTTAGGATTTACTGCCACATAACCAATTCTCTCTCCTGGCAGACTTAAGCTCTTGGAGAATGAATAGCAGCTTAAAGTATTATCATAGAACTTACTTGGATAGGTAAATGTCTGTCCATCAAACATTATCTCTCTGTATGGTTCGTCACTTATGAGGAAGATATCATGGCCATATTTCTCCTGTGCCCTTCTCATAATATCTGTCATAGCCTTGATTGTACCTTCTGAATATACAACTCCTGATGGATTATTTGGTGTGTTAATAAGTACCGCCATAACCTTCTCATCAAGCATTTCCTCAAAAGCCTCTAAATTAATCTGGAAGTTTGCGGTATCCGCCGGAACCAAAACCAACTCATCACCGCATCCACTTACATATGGTCTATACTCTGGGAAAAATGGAGCAAATGACAGCACCTTGTCCCCCGGTTTAGTTACTGCTCTAAGGGCATGAGCCAAAGCCCCTGCTGCACCACTTGTCATGAAAATATGTTTCATATCATAATTCATACCGAATCTTCTATTAAGGCTATTGGCCACAGCTTCTCTAACATCCGGCAAGGTAGTAGATGGACTGTAACCATGTATATCCATAGGATTTAAATTCTTGTGAATATCTATAACAGCTTCAGTATATCCATCAGGACAAGGTACAGAAGGATTTCCTAAACTAAAATCATATACATTGTCATATCCAATTTCCGTTCCTCTCTTGGTGGCATACTCGCTGAGCTCCCTAATTACTGATTTTGCTCCCAACATCTTCTTGTATTCTTCATTAATCATGTCTTCTTCCTTTTAGCCTATACAACTTATAACTTCAACAAATACTTATATTTACTCATAATAATAATACACGCCGGTATCCATTACAATACCGGCGCGTTCCTATAGAATACTATTTAATTCCTTTGAAATCATAGCCTGCATCTGTAACTGCCTGAGCCAATGCATCCTCTGCCACCGGGCTGCTCATCTCAACTACAACCTCATTGGCATCGTGATTAGCTGTAGCACTTACAACTCCATCTAACTTCTCCAAAGCCTCCTTAACATGAGCCTCGCAGTGAGCACACATCATGCCCTCAACCATTAATGTCTGATTCATAATCTTCTTACCTCCATTTTCTTGATTTATATTAACAAGCGTATATCTATCTACAATCTCCTGCAGATACTTCTCACTTGCATCCATCTTGCTCTGAGTCAGCTTAGACTGTGTCTTCTTATGAATGTCATACAGATTCAATCTCAAAGCATTCATTACTACACAAAAGCTTGATAAGCTCATAGCTGCTGCACCATACATCGGGTTCATTTCCCATCCTGTCAAATGTATCCATGCTCCTGCAGCAATGGGTATACATATGATGTTATAGAAGAATGCCCAAAACAGATTCTCGTAAATATTTCTCAAAGTGATTTTGCTGAGACGAATAGCTGCCACCACATCTGTCATGCGATTCTCCACCAAGACAACAGAAGCTGCATCCATTGCAATATCAGCACCAGCTCCAATTGCCACTCCATTATCTGCCGCAGTAAGAGCAGGTGCATCATTAATTCCATCTCCTACCATCATAACCTTGGCATGGTCAGATATAGCCTGCACCACCTCTGACTTAGTATCCGGCAAGACTCCGGCAATTACATGCTCTATTCCCGCCTTGGCAGCAATAACTCTTGCAGTATCAATTCTATCTCCTGTAAGCATCACAGTATGTATTCCCATTTTATGAAGCTGGTCTATTGCCTCTGGGCTGTCAGCTTTGATTTCATCTGCCACAGTAATCATTCCCCACATTTTATTATCTACTGCAAAGAATAATGGTGTGGCTCCCTGGGCAGCTACATTTTCCACATTATATTTCTGGGCAAATGCATCATAGGCATCTCCCACCTGTTCTCTGATATATTCAGCTTTGCCACCGTATATGTTGACGCCATCTAAATTGATTGTAACGCCATAACCACTTATGTTTCTGAAGTCTCCTCCAGTTTTGATCTGGCAGTTCATCTCACTGGCATAATCATTTATAGCCTGAGCCAGTGGATGACTACTTCTGGCTTCCACTGTAGCTGCATATTCCAACAGCTCCTCTGATGTAATTCCATCATTTGGCACAACCTGAAGCACCTGAGGCTTACCTGTGGTTACAGTGCCTGTCTTATCCAAAACTACAACTTCAGTCTTGCCTACATTTTCCAGAGCTGTGGCATTTTTAAATAATATTCCATTTCTGGCGCCTACGCCATTTCCCACCATAATGGCAACAGGTGTGGCAAGGCCAAGTGCACAAGGACAACTGATTACCAATACTGAGATAGCTCTTGCCAGAGCAAATCCCACAGTCTCCCCAGCCACAAGCCATGCAAGCAGAGTACATAATGCAATGACAAGTACAGTTGGAACAAATATTCCCGATACCTTGTCAGCCACCTTGGCAATAGGGGCTTTGGTAGCTGCGGAATCTGATACCATCTTAATGATCTGAGAAATAGTAGTATCATTTCCCACACGAAGAGCTCGACAAGTCAAATATCCATCCACATTCATTGTAGCTGCTGTAACTTCATCCTCTGGCTCCTTATCCACCGGAATGCTCTCACCAGTTAGAGCTGATTCATCTATAGCTCCTCTGCCTGATACAATTACACCATCCACAGGAATAGCCTCCCCAGGCTTTACAATATATACATCTCCAACCTTTACCTGCTCCACAGGAATCATAACCTCTTCTTCCTGTCGAACCACTCTGGCTTCCTGAGGTGTGAGATCCATAAGTCCCTGAAGAGCATCTGTAGTGCGGCCTTTGGAATAAGACTCCAATAGTTTACCCACTGTAATCAGAGTGAGAATCATAGCCGCCGACTCAAAATACAAACCGTGAAGAAGCTCATGAAGCTGCATCAACTCGCTTCCATCTACAACCATATCTCCATTTAATACCAAATCAGGCATCTGAAACAGTACACAGACACTGTAGATAAATGACACTCCAGCTCCCATTGCAACCAGCGTATCCATATTAGGTGCCAGATGTCTCGCACCCTTGAAACCATTTATGAAGAATTTCTGGTTAATTACCATAACGATCCCTGTCATTATCATCTCATAGAGTCCAATAGACATGGGATTATTGGCAAAGACTTCAGGCAGAGGCCAGTCCCACATCATATGCCCCATGGTGACATACATGAGAGGCAGGAGGAAAACCAGAGAAGTAATCAATCTCCTTCTGATGGCATTAAATTCTGCTTTCTGAGTTTTATTTAGATCCTGAGAACTGCGCTTTCTAACTGTAGATTTATCAGCTTCATTATCTCCATTAGTTAAGCCCCTTGAGTTGCCTTGGGTATTAGAATTGTCCTCCACAAGTTCTGCTCCATATCCAGCAGCCTCCACTGCAGCCACTACTGCCTGGCAGTCCACCTGTCCTTCCACATTCATGGAATTTGTCAGGAGATTTACTGCAACCTCATCAACTCCCTCAATATTTCTCACAGCCTTGTCCACTCTGGCGCTACAGGCTGCGCAACTCATTCCAGTTACATTATATTTCTGCATATCTATACCTCTTTTAACAACTGCTACTTCATAAGTTTCTGAATGGTGTCAACCAACTCTTCCACCTTGTCATCACTGCCGGACAAGATATCATCCTTGACACAGGTCTTAATATGATTCTCCAGAAGCACCTTGTTAAAGGAATTCAATGCACTTCTAATTGCGCTGACCTGCACCAATATATCCACGCAGTAAGCATCGTTTTGAACCATGTTGGTCACACCGCGAACCTGACCTTCTATACGATTCAATCTATTGATTAAATCCTTGTACTCCTTCTCACTTCTCTCCTTTGTTCTATGACAGCAACACCCTTGGCTTTCTGCAATATCTTCACAACTGTTTCCATCCATAGCAGCTGTATCTATCTTGTTATTCTCTGACATATTTGTCACCTCCAAACATACCCCTATGGGGTATCCATCCTATGTGCATAATAATATACCCCCATAGGGTATCTGTCAAGTTTGTTTTAACTAACTAATATATTTCATATCATTTACAAAGAAATGTTCTCTTGATATAATGGCATGGAAAATGAAATCTATTTCAGAAAGGAAATATTATGGAACCATTAGAATTTCGTTATGATACACAGCTTCTATTAGATCAATATGTAACAGATGGAGTTGATCCTGATGATTTAGCAGATGATTTAACAGATGAGATTAGAGAATATGTACTTACCAACATCAAAGGTGACTCAATGGTAATCGCCGGCGACAGCGGTGAGGACGTCAACGGTGAGAAGGCTATTATCAAGCTTCATTACCACACAAATGAGCCATGGGATGTATTATCTTACTGCAGAACTCATGGAGAGATTTACGATATCGTAGTTGAAGATATGGATCGTCAGCAGAGAGGTCTGATGGGCTAAAAAATAACCTGAGAGTAATTGCTCTCAGGTTTTATTTTTTAATCAACACTTCTGTTACTAGTTTCCAGCTAATTTTTGGTCTACTTCTGTTTTAGCTTCAAACTAAATTTGGGACTGCTTCTGTTTTTAGCTTCTAACTAAATCTTGGACTGCTTCTGCTCCAGCTTCTTATATGTTCCGAAAAATGCCGGTACCAAAAAGGCATCTGCAAATATCCATGCCAATGGGCTGGCAAAACATGCTCCCAGGAATCCAAACCATGGAACTAAAGTAAATGCTGCTGCCGTTCTGGCAATCATTTCCATAACACCTGCAAGTATTGCAAAGGTAGAAAATCCCATTCCCTGTATGATAAATCTAAATACATTTACAGCAACAAGAGGAATATAAAACAAAGCCTGAATAATCATAAATGTCTTGGCATCTGCAATAATGGCTGTCTCTGATGCATCCAAAAACAGAAGCAACAGATAATCTGCTCCGAAGTATATAATTGCAAGAGCTATAAGTGAATAGGCCGATCCTAATAGCTGAGCTGACTTCAATCCTGATTTCAATCGTTCAAGCTTGCGAGCACCAACATTTTGTCCGCCATAGGTTGCCATTGTGGAACCCAATGCATCAAATGGAGTCACCATAAACATAGCAATTCTATTAGCCGCAGTCATGGAAGCTACCGCAGCGGAGCCTAAACCATTTACAGCAGTCTGCAAAATAACTGAACCAATAGCAGTTATGGAATACTGCAATCCCATTGGCACGCCCATACCTAAAAGTCTGGAAGCCATGCTATTATCCCAATGCCATTCATCTCGCTCAATCTTCAGCAGTGGGAATTTAAAAATAATATAAATGAGACATGCCACTCCCGATATAGCCTGTGAAATAATAGTAGCATATCCGGCACCTTCCACTCCCATTCCTATATATACAATGAAGATAACATCAAGAGCAATATTTATCACAGAAGCCAAAAGCAAAAAATATACCGGTGTCTTGCTATCTCCAAGAGAACGCATAATTCCTGAAGTCATATTGTATAGGAATATAACTGGAATTCCTGCAAATATTACAACGATATAAGAGTAAGCCTGGTCAATAATATTGTCAGGTGTGTTCATCCAAACCAGAATCTGTCTGGTAAGAGCAACCACCACAATAGTCATTGCCACTGAGATTATAATTGATAACCACACGCTGTTGGCCACGAACTTTCTCATGCTCTTATAATCTTCTGCGCCAAATCTCTGAGCCACAGGAATTGCAAATCCACTGCATATCCCCATAGCAAAACCTATAATCATGAAGTTAATAGAACCTGTTGAACCAACTGCAGCCAGAGCATCAACTCCCAAGGTTTTGCCCACAATAATAGTATCCACCAAACTGTAAAATTGCTGAAAGAGCATTCCCACAAGAAGAGGAAGAGCAAAGCCAATAATTAATTTTGTAGGGCTGCCTGTAGTCAGGCTCTTTGTTGTATCTTTAGCCATTAGTATCTCCTTATTAACTCTCCCCCAATACCATATTTCGCATATTATTTACCCGGTCTAAGTAAAAAACATTTCTATACTACGATGAATTATATATTAATTTCTAGTTCCACCGGACAATGATCTGAGCCATAGATATCTGTATGAATCTTGGCGTCAACCAACTTGTCCTTCAATCTGTCTGATGTGATAAAATAATCAATACGCCATCCGGCATTCTTCTCTCTGGCCTTGAATCTATAAGACCACCATGAATAAATCTGTTCCTGGTCAGGATAGAAATATCTGAATGTATCTGTAAATCCTGATGACAGAAGTTTCGTCATCTGACCGCGCTCCTCATCAGAAAATCCTGCGTTACCTCGATTGGTCTTAGGATTCTTCAAATCAATCTCATTGTGAGCCACATTCAAATCGCCACACAAAATTACAGGCTTGGTCTTGTCCAATTCCATGAGATAGGCTCTGAAATCATCCTCCCATTTCATACGATAATCAATTCGCTTCAATTCATTCTGAGCATTTGGAGTATAACAGGTAATGAAATAGAAATCCTCATATTCCAGGGTAATCAATCTACCTTCCTTGTCATGTTCCTCTATGCCCATTCCAAGCTTCACTGATATTGGCTCTTTCTTGGTAAATATTGCAGTTCCACTGTAGCCTTTCTTCTCAGCATAATTCCAGTATTGATAATAACTTGGCAAATCAAGTTCAATCTGGCCTTCCTGCAGCTTGGTTTCCTGTAAGCAGAAAATATCCGCATCCAATTTGTTAAAATCTTCAACAAAGTTCTTGCCCACACAGGCTCTCAAACCATTTACATTCCAAGAAATAAATCTCATTATACATGTTCCTCTCTTTTGTCCGTAATATTATGAATAACAATTTATAACATTTCAAAAATAGAATCAATCATTAATGGAAGTTCATCCAATGAAGATATCTCTGCCTCTGCATCTTCCACCTTGCCAAATCCATAAGTGGCATGAATAAATGGAAATCCTGCCTCGTGAGTTGCATCGCAATCTGATTGAATATCACCCACATATACAGCTGCATCCAGACGATTACGCTTACATATCTCACGGATGTTATCAGCCTTCCTCAATCCGTTGTCGCCGAAGCATATATAATCCTCAACTATCTCATCCAGCTTGTAATATTTCAGAAAAGCCTCTATATATCCAGCCTGGCAATTACTTACAATGAACAAGTCATATTCCATATCCAGCAAACGCCACCATGTCTTCTCCACATCTGGATAAATATTAGCGCCATTTTCCGCCAGAAAATCATTTTCCACTATACAACAGGCCTCAAGCAATTCTGCCCTCTCTTCCCCCTCAACAAATGGGAACAACTCATCTGCAATATCATCCATGGTCTTGCCCATAACCCTGTACATATCATCTGCAGTTATGGAATATTCACCGAAACCATATTGTCCCAATGTCTTGTTCCAGGCTTTAGCTACATTCTCTGCGGAATCCCACAGAGTTCCATCCATATCAAATATTATTCCTTTTCTCATATCTATCCCCCGCTCATCTCTATAATCACGCTTTGATTTCACAAAGCTAACTAGCGTGTTCTTCTCACATTATACACCATAAAACATAAGAGTTGAGATAAATATTATTATTCATCCCAACTCTTTAATATTATATCTCGCATTCCTTTGCTCAATAAAATATATTTAATTATTGCAAATATTTGCAAACACGTTCTTTAGTGCAGGATATATCTGCTTGAATTCCTGATATCTCTTGTCATATTTTGCTGCCAATTCAGGCGTAGGCTCAACTGTATCTACCACTCGCACAATGGCATCTGCAGCTTCCTCAACAGAAGCATATTCTCCACAGCCAACTGCTGCCAGCATAGCTCCACCCATTGAAGGTCCTTCCTCTGTTTCCACCACATCAACTGATACATTCAAGATGTTAGCAAGCATTGTCTTCCACAGTGGGCTCTTGGCTCCGCCACCACATATTTTGGTTCTAGGAATATCTATCCCCAGACTCTTGGCAACCTCAAAGGAATCACGAAGAGCAAATACCACACCTTCTAATACAGCCTGTGTCATATCCGTTCTTGTTGAGTCCATAGTCATTCCCACAAAAGCTCCTCTAGCATTTGGATCATTATGAGGAGATCTCTCTCCCATCAAATATGGCAGGAAGAATACATGATTCTCTCCCAGCTTATCTATAGCAGCCTGCTGTCCTGCAAAGTCTGTAGTTCCTATTATCTCTTCCATCCACCACTTATTACAACTTGCTGCGGATAACATGCATCCCATGAGATGATATGCTCCATCAGCATGGTCAAAAGAATGAAGTGCGTTATTGGCATCCACTCTGAAGTTCTTGCTTGATATAAATATTGTACCTGAAGTACCCAAAGAGATATTGCATTTACCATCTCCAACTGTACCTGTACCAACTGCTGCTGCCGCATTGTCTCCAGCTCCTGCAATAATCTTGACCTGAGTACTTAATCCCAGCTCTGCTGCAATCTCTGGAAGTAATGTACCTACAACCTCATAACTCTCATAGAGTTTAGGAAGCTGAGACTCAGTAATTCCACAGATTTCTAACATCTCCTGGGACCATCGGCGATTCTGCACATCAAGAAGCAACATACCAGAAGCATCGGAATAATCTGTGCAGAAGCTTCCAGATAATCTATATGCCAAATAATCCTTTGGCAACATAATCTTTGCAATTCGCTTGAAATTATCAGGTTCATTTTCCCTCATCCACAGAATCTTCGGAGCTGTAAATCCGGCAAATGCAATATTGGCTGTGTACTGAGACAACTTATCTGTGCCAATTACATTGTTGAGATAATCCACTTCCTTCACAGTTCTATTATCATTCCATAGAATTGCAGGACGAATAACATTGTCCTCAGAATCCAGTGCAACCAGGCCATGCATCTGTCCTCCAAAACTGATTCCTGCCACCTGAGATTTATCACATTCAGACAGAAGCTCCTTCAAACCGTCCATGGACTGATTAAACCAGTCATATGGATTCTGCTGGGACCAGCCAGGATGTGGAAATTCCAAGTCATATTCTCTGGATGTAATCTTGTTGATTTTGCCTTTCTCATCCATCAGCAGAAGCTTCACAGATGAAGTACCTAAATCTATTCCGATATAAAGCATATATTTCTCCTTCTAAAACATTGACGCATCCAATAGAATGCACATAGATGGTGCACTTACAGATGCGTCAATATTTTCCATAACTTATTATAGTTTACTTAAATGGGTTCTCTGTTGGATATCTGTCTCCGGCTGGATGGTTATATCCAATTTCCTCAACAGGAACTCCAATGTATTTAAATACCTCATATAAAGCCTTGCCATAATTACCAAATGCAACTGCGCCGTGATGTGGGAAGTTCTTCTCAATCAATACATGACGGTAGAATCTGCCCATTTCATTTATGGCAAATATTCCAATTGAGCCAAATGATCTGGTTGCTACTGGAAGTACCTCTCCCTCTGCAATATATGCACGAAGCTTGGCATCTGATGTAGACTGAAGTCTAAAGAATGTAATCTTGCCAGGAGCAATATCTCCCTCAAGTGTTCCATTAGTAACCTCAATCGGAAGACTTCTAGCCATAATCTTCTGATACTTCATTTCACAGAAAGACAATTTATTAGAAGGAGTATTACCACAATGGAATCCCATAAATGTATCCTGTAATGTGTAATTATATTTACCTTCAATATCTTCCTTGTACAAATCCTTTGGTACAGTATTGTTGATATCAAGAAGTGTAACTGCATCCTGTGAAATAACTGAACCAATGAACTCGCTTAAGCATCCATAGATATCAACCTCACATGACACAGGAATTCCTCTCTTGGTCAATCTGGAATTAACATAACAAGGGACAAATCCAAACTGTGTCTGGAATGCAGGCCAACACTTACCAGCAATTGCCACATACTCTCTGTATCCCTTATGTTCCTCAATCCAATCCAGTAATGTAAGCTCATACTGAGCAAGTTTCTCAAGAATTTCTGGTTTCTTGTTACCTGCACCAAGCTCTGCTTCCATATCTGCTACAACTTCTGGAATTCTAGAATCTCCTGCATGCTTGTTGAAAGCTTCAAACAAATCAAGCTCTGAATTCTCCTCAATTTCTACACCTAACTGGTACAACTGATAAATAGGTGCATTACATGCAAGGAAATTAAGAGGTCTAGGACCGAAGCTGATAATCTTGAGATTATTCAATGCAATAACAGCTCTTGCAATCGGAGCAAACTCTGCAATCATATCTGCACAGTCATCAGCATCTCCAACTGGATACTCTGGAATGTATGCTTTGATTCCACGAAGTTTCAGATTATAGCTGGCATTTAACATACCACAGTATGCATCTCCTCTGTTATCCTGGAGATATTCTCCGCTCTCCTCTGCTGCTGCCACAAACATCTTTGGTCCATCAAAATGCTTGGCAAGAAGTGTCTCTGAAATTTCAGGTCCGAAGTTTCCAAGATATACAACAAGGGAATTACATCCCGCTTTCTTGATATCTTCTAAAGCCTGTACCATGTGAATCTCACTCTCCACAATACAGATTGGACACTCATACACATCCAAATCAGGATGTCTCTCCTTCAAAGCCTTCATTAAATTCTGTCTTCTGTTTACTGACAGACTCTCTGGAAAGCAATCACGACTGACTGCTACAATTCCTATTTTCTCTGCTGGTCTATTCATAATATGTATCCTCCCATACAATTAATATCTCTTTATCCCCATAGTAACAAATCATACAGGCATCATGTCACATTTTTATTGACCGTTATTTTGCTTTTTTTTGATTTTTTAAATATTCACTCGGCAAAATGCCATATCTCTTCTCAAAAACCTTGGCCATAGCCCTGGAATCTGCAAATCCCACAGCACTGGCCACCTCACTGATTGACATGTCACCCTTCTCCAACAATTTCTCTGCGTGATCCAGTCTGATTTCAGAAATATATGACTTATATTTCACCCCTGCATACTTCTGAAACATACGGGATAAATGTTCTGTAGAATATCCGAATTCCGCTGAAAGAGTACTGAGAGAAATATCCTCTGCATAATGCTTCTTAATATAATCTGTCACCGGTGACAATCTAAGCATAGCCTTGACTGATTTAAAAAGAGCTTCATCAGATTCCGTCTTGCGATAATTACGCACAATGATATACATCAATTCATAACAGCATTGAAGCATCTTGTAATCATATCCAATTTCAGTGTCATGTGATAACTCATACAACTTCTTCATATAAGTCAGCACTTCATTATGAACTGCATTCTGATCAACCTCAGATAGTTTGGATATTCCATCCCCTTCAGATTTATTGAAATCAATAAACCTGTCTGCTGTGAGATAGTTTTTGAATTCATTAATAGGAATCTGAAGATACAATGCATAATTAGCCTTCTCCGCCTTAATGGAATGAATCTCATTGGTATTAATGAATATAAAATCATTTTCCGTAACACGCTCACGCCTATCACCAATGACAAAGTCCAAATATCCTGAGTATACTGCAAAAATTTCAATAGAATTATGCCAGTGTGGCTTTCTTATATAATTGCCATCTCTACCTTCAAATCTATCTATTTTACAGGGCATACCCTCTCTTGTAATTACAACTTCATGCTCATAGTTCATCTAGTATTTCTCCCAAATATATTCGCTCTCTCCCAATTTGTTCACAGGATTACTGATCCAACTGTGATGTACAGTTTGGACAACGAGTTGCTCCGATATGGATCATAGTTTTGCAATAAGGGCATTCCTTCTCTGTTGGAGCAGCTTCCTCCTCTTCCTTACCAAATCTGCGAGTCATTCTATCATTTGCTTTATTAATTCCTCTTACAATAATAAATATTACAAGAGCTGTAATAAGGAAATTAATAATTGCAGTTATGAAATTACCATATGACAAAACCGGCGCATTGGTACCACTTCCAAGTGTTACTGTCAGATATGAGAAATCTGTTCCTCCGATAAGACCAATAATTGGTGATAGAATATCTTCATTTAAGGATGTAACAATTGCAGTAAATGCACCACCTACTATGACACCAACTGCCATGTCCATTACATTTCCTCTCAAGATAAACTTCTTAAATTCTGAAATAAATCCATTCTCCTTCTTACTCATTTTCATTTTCCTCCTTGTATTTGTTAATATTGTATCGCCGCTTAATACTAAGCAGTAATATTTATAATTAATTGTGCTATGAAATTATAGCTCGTGTTTGCTCTTCTTTCGTTTTACCTCATCCATATATGCTGCTGTTATAATACCTGTTGGCAGAGCTATAATTGCCACTCCCACCAGAGATGAAACAACAGATACAAACTGTCCCATATGAGTTGTCGGCACCAAATCGCCATATCCTACAGTTGTAATGGAAATTGCCGCCCAATAAATTGCATCCCAAAAGGTTTCAAACAAACCCGGTTCAATCTGAAACATTATCAGTGCACAGGCAATAATATATATTAATACTAGCATCAAAACTGCTACAATCTGGTCTTTAACTTTCCTAAACATATTTTCCAATACAATGATGGTCTTGGAATAACGAATAAGTTTAAGTAGGCGAAATGCTCTAAGCAATCTAAACATTCTAAAGAGCGCAAATGCATTAGAACTCGGAAATATCAGGCACATAATTGGAACCACTGACAATAAATCAATAATAGCCAGCGGGCTGACTACATATGCCAAATATGATTTGTAGCTCTTGACACCCATCTTGTAATCCGCAGTCCATATACGCAATATATAATCCAACAGAAAAATTAAAGCAGTAGTTGCATCAATAGATCTGGTATAAGGATTCTCCATTTTCAAAGCAAGTGGTATAAGACCGACTATAACGGCTACCAACATCATTAGATCATAGGCTCTACTGGTTTGATCTCCATCATGGGAAGCCTCGATTATTTCATAAACTCTTCTCTTAATATACTCTGGTTTTGCTGTCTTCTCTCCCATAACATCTGTCTCCTCAATTCTGTAATATCACAATTAGCATCAAATCATCCCAGCTAAAAAGCGATGGCCAAAGCCCCCAGAATTATCAAATAAATGCTAATGCCCATACATAGCACTACAACTACTTTTCCAACTACATTATGTTTTTCAATAAAACCAGTATCACCAATCAATACTTCTTCATTCTTATTCTTCATATCTCATCTCCTACAGCTTTACATCAATCCGATTTTTTGTAACTACTTATTTCAATATAACAATAAAATATCAAAAAATCTACATATTTAATTTCTTTTATAAAACAAAATAATCCCGGCAAGGTGTGATAACAAAATGTGCTTTACAGCATAAACCACCTCTCTTGCCGAGATTACATTATTAGTTTCAATTATTTCTTTATAAATGCTCTGGATAATCTATCCAGAATATTCTCATTAAATCTTGAATCTATCCAAGTTAGTATTGATTACATCAACTGCATCTGCAACTGAATTTGCTGCATCTGAAACCATATCACTTGACTGAGCAACACCACGAGCTGCCTCTGTTACAAGTTCAACCTGTGATGAAATCTCCTGTGTAGATGCTGACTGCTCCTCAGATACTGCTGCCATGTTTGTAGCAACATCGTTTACAGTCTGCATACGGTCTGCAATCTTGTTCAATGTCTCTGAAGCCTCTGACAATTCAGCAGTAATCTGCTGGAATGTAGCAGCTGCAGCATTAACATATTCTGCATTATTATTAATAAGCTCTGTGTTAGTATTAGACTTCTCAGAAAGCATCTTAACACGGCTTGACATCTCTGTAATAATTGCTGCGATTTCGCTTGTAGCCTCTGCAGAATTATTTGCCAAATTACCAATCTCAGATGCAACTACTGCGAATCCTCTACCAGCTTCACCAGCACGAGCTGCTTCAATAGAGGCATTCAAGGAAAGTAGGTTTGTCTGAGTTGAAATAGCAGTAATCATATCAACAATTTCATTAATCTTCTGAGCTGCATCATCAACTGCATTTACAGCCTCTGCCATATCAGCCATAGATGAAACTACATCTGTCATTCCGTCAGCTACAGTCATCATATCTTTCTGACCGATTTCAGCCTTCTCAACAAGAGTTGCCATAGAAGCCTCGATCTGTCTCTCGCCTTCATTTACTTCCTCAATTGTCTGTGCAAGAGTTGTAGCACTCTCTGCCACCTCACTTACAGCATCAGCCATATTGGAAATAGTTCCACGAACCTGCTCCATAGATGATGACTGCTCTGCTGCAGCATCCTCCAAATGTCCTGCTGTATCCTGTGAGTTGTGAGCATCTCCACGAAGTCTCTGAGATGCATTCTTGATATCTCCAAAGGAATCTCTCATACCACTGATAAAATCACCCATCGCTGAATTCATATAAGCAATCTCATCATTACCTTTAGATTTTACTTCAACTGTAAAGTCACCGCTTGCAATCTTTTCAATATTATCAGTAAGTTCATTTACCGGCTTCTTAATCATCTTGTTCAAGACTCGAATCATAATAAGAACAACAACAGCTACAGCTACCAATGTGAAGATAACAAGTGTTACAATAATGCTATTTACAGCAGACAGTACCTCTGCCTTTTTAGCATAAATTACTACCTTCCAGTTAGTTCCGTCGATTGTTGAACTTGTCATATAATATGTTGATCCAGCCTTAACCTGCTCAACTGTTCCATCTTCCTTCTGAAGAACTGTTGCAACACCATTAAGGAATACATCATCTCCAATCTCTTCAATCTTCTTGCCACAGATACTTGTATCTTCATAAGACAGAATCAATCCATCTTCTGTTACCATCATAGCTTTACCAGTATCATAAAGCTGTACTTCATTCAATTTTTCCTGAACTGAACCCATCATTAAGTCTGCAACGAAAGCACCTTCACGGCCATCTTTTAATGTTACATGTCTCTGGACTGTAGCACACAAATCGCCTGTGGCTGTATCAAAGTATGGCACATCATAGTAGTAGAAATATTTATCTGTATATCCCATAGCCTCTTTGTACCAGTCTTTCTCTTCAGGCACAAATCCAGCCTCAATAGATGGATCTGCAGGATAGATAAATGTTCCATCATTTAAAGCGATATAAGCACCAGTTGGAATCATTGAATATCTGCCAATTGTTCCCTCTAGATAAGTTCTCAAGGTAGCATTGTCAGAGAAATCCATCTGTTCAACTGTATCTGCAACACCATTTAAATAGTAGAAAGTTGCATTAAGTTCACGGTTTACCATTCCGGCATCAGTAGACACTTCCGTCTTCAAGGATTTGTCAATCAAATCCTTTACCATTCCATAGCCAAAACCAATTACGATTAATTCAGCTGCAATCATGCTAATAACAAGCATAATAGCTGAAATCATAGAAAGCTTTTTGCTAATAGATTTCACATTTCTTGTCTGTTTTTTCTTGCCCATATTTAATCTCCTCTCATTTCATCTCTAACATCTCATAAAATTTGCTTCTAGCAACAGATTATTATAGTCCACTGCTTTTATTTTTTCAAGAGTTAGTATTCCCTTCTCTTTTTTAAAGATAACACTTTTATATTATCTTATACAAGCTATTTTTCTCAGACATTCCTTTTACTGGCAAATAAAATTCCGGCTACGGATTAAGTTTATCCGCGCCGGAATTTCATTGGATTCATATATTATTTTTGTTATAGAGTGTATTATTTAATTGCCGCAAATCCTTTTTCCAAGTCAGCAATAATATCATCAATATGCTCTGTACCTATGGATAATCTAATGGTGCTTGGCTTGATGTCGAGATCTAGCAGTTCTTCCTCACTAAGCTGAGAGTGTGTTGTGGAAGCCGGATGAATAACCAGACTCTTCACATCTGCAACATTTGCCAGAAGAGAGAAAATCTCCAAATTATCAATAAACTTCCAAGCTTCTTCCTGTCCGCCTTTTATGTCAAATGTAAATATTGATCCACCACCATTTGGGAAATACTTCTTATATACCTCATGGTCAGGATGTTCAGGCAGAGATGGATGATTAACCTTTTCAACCAATGGATGATTGCTTAAGTATTCCACAACCTTCTTAGTATTTTCCACATGGCGATCCAATCTGAAAGACAATGTCTCAACACCCTGTAATAATAAGAATGCATTGAATGGTGAAATGGCAGCTCCAGTATCACGAAGCAGGATTGTGCGAATGTATGTAACAAAAGCCACATTTCCCAACGCGTCATAAAATGACAATCCATGATAACTTGGATTCGGTTCTGTAATATTTGGATACTTTCCAGCGGCCTTGTAGTCAAACTTTCCGCCATCTACAATAATTCCACCGAGAGTTGTTCCATGTCCACCAATGAACTTGGTAGCTGAATGAACTACGATATCAGCTCCATGCTCAAATGGTCTGATAAGATAAGGTGTACCAAATGTATTATCTACTACAACTGGAATCTGATGCTTGTGTGCAATCTCTGCAATTGCATCAATATCTGGAATATCACTGTTTGGATTTCCAAGAGTCTCAAGATATACTGCTCTAGTATTATCCTTGATTGCAGCTTCTACTTCAGCCAAATTATGTGCATCTACGAATGTTGTCTCAATGCCATACTGTGGAAGAGTATTTTCCAACAAGTTATAGCTTCCACCATAGATGGTCTTCTGTGCCACAATATGTCCGCCGTTAGCAGCCAATGCCTGTATTGTATAAGAAATTGCTGCCGCACCGGATGCAACTGCAAGTGCTGCTGTACCTCCTTCAAGTGCTGCTATTCTCTTCTCCAACACATCCTGTGTAGAATTGGTAAGTCTACCATATACATTTCCTGCATCTGTCAAATTAAATCTGGCTGCTGCATGCTCACTGTTGTGGAACACATATGATGTGGTCTGATAAATAGGTACTGCTCTAGAATCTGTTGTTGGATCAGCTTCCTCCTGTCCTACATGTAATTGTAATGTTTCAAATCTATAATCGCTCATATTTTAAATCTCCTTTTCTTTTATTATTGTTCCGGTAACTCATACCCTTTTGATTTATAAGCTTATGGTCTACTTCATTATTAAATAAGCTCAAATACTTCTATACTTCTTGTTCATCAGCGCTGTGTTATTTGATAAAAAAATAATATCATTACTTATAATTCTTGAAAATTCAATTGATTTTATCAATTGCGATAAGTATTATTTATCACACCTTTTCACGATCTGCATTCCATATAATTATCAGACATAATAATAAAATCCATATAAAAAACCTCTTCTCCGGTTCTATCCAGAAAAGAGGTTTCCCTACAACTTATAATATTAGTTTATCCAATTATAATTCCTTATATTTCAGCAATTCTTCCACATAGGCTTCACCGTATGTAGAAAGTGCATTTCCTTTTCGTTTTATATAGCCAATGGTCAATGGATCCTTCTCCTTAAGTTTAATTCCAATCATACCTTTTAAGATTACATCATCTCCAGACAGCATACCGCTTCCAATAGAGTATCCATGAAGCTTGGCTATTATCTCCATTGATGTTGCTCGATCATCTGACTTTATAAGCTTCTGAAAATCATAATCAGACATAGCTTCCTCTGTGAGATAGAAATTACTGTCATCACTTTGGTCAAACAAGACGCATGGATAATCCTGCAATTCTTCAAGAGATATTTCTTCTCTGTCAGCGAACTCATGGTCTTCCCACACATAAGCATAGGCTTCGCGCTTCATCAGAGGCACAAATTCAAGATGGTATTCTCGAATAATCTTCTTCAACACATCCTCATTTGCATCGGAAAATGATATTATGCCAACTTCGCTCTTCATGGTTTTCACATCTTCAAGTACATCTCTGGTCTTGGTTTCATGAATTGAGAAAACATATTTATCCAAATCAAATCGACTTACCACTTCAGTAAAAGCATTTATGGAAAATGTATAATGCTGAGTGGATACCGAGAAATGCTCCTTATCACTATCTTTTGACAGATATCGATTTTCTAAAATCTCGTACTGTCCAACTGCCTTCTTGGCATAGCTCACAAACTCCCTTCCCTCTTCTGTCAGAGATATTCCTTTGTTGGTTCTTTCAAATATCATTATTCCCAGCTCATTCTCCAGCTCAGCAATACTTGCTGAAAGAGCAGGCTGTGACACATATAATTTCGTTGCCGCCTCTCTCATTGATGGAGAATTTGCCACTGTAAGTACATATTTAATCTGATTGATATTCATTGTCTTTTCCTCAAAATGATTAGCGTGCTCGAGATTGTATTATTAATGTAAATATGAAATTTATATCTCTTCTACATAATTTACATACTCGAGATTATTAAGTTCTTCTAACAGTCCAGTATGTGAATGCTTCTCTCCAAAATCCACCTCAATCATAAGAGCCGCATCAGAGCTTGATAAAGTCTTGTCCTTGGTCTTGTTCATACTTGTAATACTGTATCCAAGTTGAGATAACTTCTTCTTGATTTTCTTGACGCCTACTGTCTCTTCCACCTCTACATATAAGCTAACATATCGGCTGTTCTCCTCAACCTTCTGAGACAATTTCATCAGAATAAGATTTGCAACCATAACCAATAGGAAGCAAGATATTCCCACAGACATATAACCTGCTCCAAAAGCCATTCCCATACAAGATGAAACCCAAAGTGAAGCTGCTGTTGTAAGTCCTTTAATCTGATTTCGACCAGTTACAATAATGGTACCTGCACCAAGAAAACCTATACCACTTACAACACCTGCTGGAATTCTACTTACATCTGCGCTCATACCATCTAATCCAGCCAGGTATAAGTTCAAAACCGTTGCCACTGCAGAGCCCAAACTTACAAGAGCAAAAGTACGGATTCCGGCGCTATGGCGTCTCACCACACGCTCCCAACCAATTAAGCTTCCACATACTGTAGCAAAAATCAATCGGATGATAACTGCTATATCATCCATCCCCTGCAAATAATCAAAAACTGTTCCCATTTCCCCCCTCCTACATGTTCAAGTTTTTATTATAAGTTAGGAAACATTATAAAATACTTTCGGTTTAATTACCACCATTCATTTAATCATCCAACAGTTCTCCACTTGCTTCTCTGCGCTTCTTCAATTCAGCTGTAACTGTGTGCTTTAAATTTTTCCGGTGCCTTCTCCATAAGCAATTCTTTTAATCATTTATACTTTCTTTCGCACTGTTGATAAGACCGAGAAGGCCCGTCTCCTTAATAAGAGCTATACCCTGGCATTCATCTCCGAGGACAATCAGATTGTCGCCTGTTTTAATATCGAAGATCTTTCTTGCTTTGGCAGGAATAACGATCTGACCCTTATCTCCCACTTTGACCATTCCAAAGATATGTTTTCCTTTCGGCGGTATAGTATATCCCAGGTTGTCCGAAT
>JAGBNK010000011.1 GCA_017634455.1 Lachnospiraceae bacterium | reverse complement strand
TTCACGGCGGTAACACGGGTTCAATTCCCGTCGGAGTCATTAGCTATTAAAGCTGAATGCTGGTTTATAGCTGTTTTAAGAAAATGCCGATGTGGCTCAATTGGCAGAGCAGCTGATTTGTAATCAGCAGGTTGAGGGTTCGAGTCCCCCCATCGGCTTTTTTTATTTTATTATGGACCTTTAGCTCAGTTGGTTAGAGCAATCGGCTCATAACCGATCGGTCCCGGGTTCGAGTCCCTGAAGGTCCACTAGTTATTTGTTACTTAATAAATAACCTTTTAATTTATAGATAATATGGCCTAGTGGCTCAGCTGGTTAGAGCGCCGCCCTGTCACGGCGGAGGTCGCGGGTTCGAGTCCCGCCTAGGTCGTTCTTGGGATCTTAGCTCAGCTGGGAGAGCATCTGCCTTACAAGCAGAGGGTCACAGGTTCGAGCCCTGTAGGTCCCATTTGATACTAATGTATCATGCCTCAGTGGCGGAACTGGCAGACGCGCAGGACTTAAAATCCTGTTGTAGTGATACAGTACCGGTTCGATTCCGGTCTGAGGCATTTGCTTCGTCTGAAGCAACAACTTAATATGTGTGTGTAGCTCAGCTGGATAGAGCACTTGGCTACGGACCAAGGTGTCGGGGGTTCGAATCCTCTCACGCACGTTAGTTTAAAAAAAGCAATGCATGTGCATTGCTTTTTTTATTAATAGCTCAATTGGTAGCCTGTTTGTATTACAGACTTTAAATTGTTATAATTAAATCAAGATATAACAGCGTTTTTTGTTTTATATGGGGAATTGAGTATGAAAAAGAAGTATATTATTATCACAAATATTGTCATTGTGAGTTTGATTTTATTTTTTATCATAAAGTATGCCAATGATAGAGCTATAGAATCAAACCAATCTTCTATTGTGTCTTTTGAAAAGATGACGACCACAACAGAGCAGATTATCGTTAACTATTTGGAGGACGAACAGCATCTGTGCGATATTTGGTCAAATTATATTAACGGTTCTGCAGAAGCAGGAAATCCTATGACCATTGATGAAGCAATATCTTTTATTAGAAAAGCAAAGATTTCTCCAGAAATTTCAGGTCATCTTATTTATATAGATGATAATTCAATGGCTGGCATTTCAACTACTGCTAGTACCACTGATCCTTCGGATTATTCTGTTGATTATTCTCATATCTCTATTTTTAATAATGTGGAAATCAGTAATGTGGCAGGTACAGTTAATCTTACCAAAGCATATACCAATCCTTTAAATGGTATTCAATCTATTGCATTTCTTAATAATGTTACGGTTTTAGATCCTGATACATTGGAGTTGCGTGATGCCCTTTTGATTCGAGTTGTTCCCGTAAGCCGTTTGGAACAGAAACTGGTTTTTTTGAAAGGGGAGCATGAAAATGTTGAAATAGCCCTAATAGATTGGAATGGAGATTATATGATTCATGGAAAGTCTCTCCAGAATACTAATTTTTTTGATTATTTTATGTTGTATAATCCTATGTCTACACAGGAATTTAATGAAGTAGTAGATACCATTCATACAAATGTAGGCTCTATGCATATTACTAATTCCAAAGATGAAGATTGCATTATTGCGTATACTCCATTAAGCAGATTAAATTCATGGTATCTTATAGCTTATATTCCTGCCAGGGATTTGACAGTAAGTCGGTCAATAGATTGGCTGCTTCTGGGAATTGTATCAGTTGGTTTGATGGTATTGCTTCTTTTTAATCTAATTATTTTGCGAGGATATAATCGTAAACTTGCAATAGCAGCTGAGGTTGCTAATCAGGCCAATGAAGCTAAATCTCTCTTTTTATCTACAATGTCACATGATATAAGAACACCAATGAACGCCATTATCGGAATGAATGAGATGATTTTGCGAGACAGCAATGATAAGGATATATTGATGTACGCAGAAAGTATACGAACGGCTGGCATTACCCTTCTTGGAATCATCAATAATATTCTTGATTTTTCTAAAATTGAAACTGGAAAAATGAATTTAATTGAAGTGGATTATAATTTTGTTTCTTTGCTAAATGATCTTGTAAATATGGTTCAGCGTAAGGCTGAAGACAAGGGGCTTATGTTTGAGTTGCAGGTTGACAAGAATATTCCAAGCATAATGCATGGAGATGAAATAAGAATCAAACAGGTTATTACAAATATTTTGTCAAATGCAGTGAAGTACACTAAGAAGGGAAGTATACTGTTCTCTATTTCTTATAGTAAATGTGAAAATGATAAAGACTCTGTTATATTACATATAAGTGTGAAAGATACCGGGATTGGAATCAAGAAAGAAGATTTGAATAAACTGTTTGTGGCTTTTGAGAGAATAGATGAGCTCAAAAACCGTAATATTGAGGGTACTGGATTAGGTATGGCGATTGCTCAGAGTTTTCTTAAAATGATGGGAAGTACTGTGCAGGTAGAAAGCGTATATGGGGAGGGCTCAAATTTTTATTTTGACTTGAAACAGAAAGTTATAAAATGGGAGCCTGTAGGTGAATTTGAATCAGCCTACAAACAATTTGTAAGTGAGAGAGAAGCTTATGCAGTTTCCTTTGTGGCCCCAAGGGCGAGAATACTTGTTGTGGATGATAGTGAAGTTAATCTCAAGGTGTTTGTGAGCCTGCTTAAACGAACAAAAATGCATATTGAAACAGCAGATAGCGGAGAGGCTTGTATTGAATTATTCAAGAAAAATTTCTATAATTTGATTTTTCTGGATCATATGATGCCTGAAAAGGATGGAATAGAGACTTTAAAGGAGATGAAAGCCTGTGCTGATACTCCGAATAAAAATACGCCGGTTATATGTCTGACAGCCAATGCTATATCAGGAATGCGGGAAATGTATATAGAGGCCGGCTTTGATGATTATCTAACGAAACCTATAGATACAGTCAAGTTGGAGAATATGTTGCTGGAGTATTTACCGGAAAATCTGATTAATGTACCAAATGCCACACAGGATATCACTTCTCAGAAAAATGATATGTATACCATCCTGGTAATAGATGAAGATGTAAAAAGATTGCGGCAGATTAAAGAATGGTTGTCATCTGCATATGATGTTGTCTTGGTAAAAACAATAGAACAGGCGCTTTCATATATGGAAAAAAATGACCCGGATTTGATTTTGATTGTTGGTGCAAGTTTATTAGAAGAGAATATAAATAAGATGCAGCATAAGCACAATATTTTACAAATTCAAGCAGACATGATTAATGAGGAAGAAGTTGTTATTCAGGTGAAGGAATATTTTGAAAAATGAAAATGCCTTTTGCAGATTAAAGCTGATTAAGTATCTCTGTGGCAAGTTCTCTGGCTTCCTCATAGTCCAAATTGGAAACAAGATTATCCAGTTTCTGGATTTTGGTGCCTAAGGATTCTTCATAGTTGAATGAGAGAAGAGCCTTTATGGAATCGTCGGCTTTATCCAGAGCAAAATCATCCATAGCAGATATAAGCTTATGCAGGTGTTCTGAAATTGCATTTTTATTGAAATCCAGTGTGGCTTCATTAGATGAATTAGCATAAGGAGCCAGATAAGGTTTTAGACCTCTAAAGGATTTTAAAACTGTTGGAGTGAGTTCCTGAAGTTGCTCCAGTTGGTTTTCTTTTCCAAGCTTTTCAAGAGTATAAAATTGCTCGCGAAGCTCCATGGCTCCAATTATTTGACATGTGGTTTTTAGAGAGTGAACCAATACTGTGTAGCGGGATATATCTTTCTCAACAAGGTAAGTCTCTACCATATTGCTCTTGTCATCTATGAGTTTGTATACATCATTGAGGAGCTCCAAAAATACTTCTAAGGAACCGGAATTTTTGATGGCTTGCTGGGTATTAATACCAGGAATATTTATATTCATAAGAAGACTCCTTTCGTGATAAATATGTCTATCTGTAATTTGAGGATAGAGTGATAAATATGCCTATCTGTAATTTGAGTATAGTGTGATAAATAAGTCTTTTCTTAATTTGAGTATAACATGGTAAAGTTGATTGATAAATACTTTTTAGATATCATAATTATAAGGAAATATCCTATGGGGAGGGGAAAATGATTACGCAAATAATAGTAGTTGATGATGACCCGATAATATTAAAGAGAGCCTGGAACACCCTTGCGGATGCAGGTTTTAAGGTAGTTATACTCAAGTCTGGCAGTGCATTGTTGGAATATACCAATGCCCATCCGGCGCCGGATTTAATTCTGATGGATATAAATATGCCGGATATGGATGGCTTTGATGTAATCCGTGAGCTTAAGAGAGGCGAGGTGTCATGGCGTGAGACTCCGGTAATATTTCTCACAGCCAACGAGGATGAGGATACAGAGACCCAGGGACTATCTCTTGGAGCTATGGATTTCATTAGAAAACCATTTGTGCCCAGCGTATTAGTGCTGAGGGTGAAACATGCAGTGGAGCTTGTGCGTCTGCAGCGAAATCTTGAGACCTTGGTATATGAGAAGACCAGGGAGAATGAAGAACTGTTCCTTCACGTAGTTGAGAGTCTGGCTGATGCCATTGATGCCAAGGACAATTATACCAAGGGACATTCAGGAAGAGTGGCTCAGTATGCCAAGGAGATTGCCCAGAGGTATGGCTATGATGAGAAACAGCAGGAACAAATATTTATGATGGGACTTCTGCATGATGTGGGTAAAATCGGTGTTCCGGATGAGGTTATTAACAAACCGGGAAGACTGACGGATGAAGAGTTTAATCGAATCAAGGTGCATCCTGTAATTGGTCACAAGATTCTAAGTAATATCAGGGAAATGCCTGAACTTGCAGATGGAGCCAGATGTCATCATGAGAGATATGATGGCAATGGATATCCGGAAGGGCTAAGCGGGGAAAATATTCCGGAGAAAGCCAGGATTATTGCAGTGGCAGATGCTTATGATGCTATGACCAGCAATCGTAGTTATAGAGGTGTCTTGTCCCAGGAGAAAGTTCGAGCTGAAATTGAGAAGGGCAAGGGAAGTCAGTTTGATCCAAGATTTGCAGATATTATGTTGGAAATGATTGATGATGACAAGGACTATCTTATGAGAGATAATTCCTTAGATTCTAAGACGGAATCAGAATAGAAATAATACTAATGACAACTGAGAAGGGGAATGAAAATGTGGAGTATTATATGTAATGTAGGTTTATTATTTTTTGGAATATTGGGATGCGTGCTGGAATTAAAATTACACAAAGGGGCAGTACTGAAATATTATACATTTCAAAGTAATGTGCTTGGCACCATTGCAGCAGCTTTGATGCTATATGGTATTTATATTGGCAGAGGGATTCCTACTACAGGAATTCTGGTTTTTAAACTTTTGGCAACAAGCTGTCTTACACTTACCTTTGTGGTGGTAATAACGGTTTTGGCACCAATGATGGGTGAGGGAGGCTACAAGTTTCAGCTTCTTGCGGGAAATCTAAAATATCAGCATCTATTATGTCCATTAATTGCAATTGCATCATTCATTCTATGTGATTATAAATTAGATTTTGATATTAGATGGATAATAATCGCATGGCTTCCAACAGTTATTTATGCGGCGGTGACTATTGTATTAAATATTATGAAGAAGCTAGAAGGACCTTATCCATTTCTGGAAGTATATAAGCAGCCATGGTGGGCTTCAGTCCTATGGTGCGTTGGAATTCTGACCGCACAGTTTATTATGGTTACGGTGCTTTTGTATGTGCAGGGTATTATTTTATAAAATGTAGATAATAATTATCCTATGATAAGTTAGATAATAAGAATAATAAATAGTAGTAAAAATATTGATAAAAAAACAAAAAATAGTAAAACACAAACCTCTTTTTGGGTATATGAATAGAGTAAGAGTTAAAGAAATACTTTCATATATTCAGAAAGGGGTTTTTACAATGCAAAGAGATGAGATTAAAGAAATTGTAAAGAAGATGACTTTGGAAGAGAAGATTGCTCTTATTTCAACAGATGGTCCTTGCGCTCTTTATGAGTTAAAGGAGCATGGGGTTCCAAGTATTATTTTTGCAGATGGGGCAACTGGGGTAAATGCGTCTCATATATCCCTTGATTTTCTGATGGCTATGCAGAATAGAAGGGCAGCTGCAGAATCGCAACAGAATTCAAAGCAGGAAGGTCAGCAAGGCGGTAAGCAGGCTGGGGAGGCTTCCAATATGCAGGGTAACGAGAAGCTGAAAAAGGCAATGGCCAATCCTATGGGGTATGTGCAGGGACTGGTTGCAATGGATCCGGCTGAAGCTGCTGGGGAAGCTGAGGGAAATCCTATAGGAGAAGGCTTTTTGCAATATGTGAAAAACAGACGAAATCCATCAGGCAAGATAGTATCATTTCCTTCAGGAGTAAATATTGGCGCTACATTTAATGAGAAGCTTGTAAATGAATTAGGTGAAGCAATTGGTCAGGAGATGAATGCGTCAAATCTTGATGTTGTTTTAGGACCAAATGTGGATATTGCCAGAGACCCTCTTGGAGGCAGAAACTATGAGATGTACGGTGAAGATCCTCTTTTGGTAGGTAGAACAGCTGTGGCAATGGTAAATGGTATTCAAAAAACTGGAACTGCGGCCTGTGCGAAGCATTTTTTGGCAAATAATCAGGAGACACGCAGACAGACCAAGAATACCCATGTGTCTACAAGAACCCTTAGAGAAATATATGTAAAGGGTTTTGAAAAGGCTGTAAAGCATGCCCAGTTAAAAAGTGTAATGAGCGCATATAACGCTGTTAATGGTGTGTTTTCTAGTTATAACAAAACTGCATTGACCACTTGGTTAAAGGAAGAATGGGGATTTGACGGTGCTGTGGTAAGTGACTGGGGAGCAGTGACCGGTGAGACTGACAAAGCACTTGACGCAGGTCTTGATTTGGTTTTACATGGCCCGCTTCCTTATGATACATCTGATGTTGCAGCAGGAATTGAAAATGGAACATTGTCCTTGGAGAGATTGGATGATGCTGTTGAGAGATTATTGTCTCTGGTGTTCTGGGTGAGGGAAACCAAGGAGAATTATGAATTTGATTTTGATTTGGATCAGATTTTAGATAAAGCTTACGAAGCGGTTGTTGATGGAATAGTATTGTTGAAGAATCAAGATGTCCTGCCATTGTCTGTAGATGCCAGGGTAAGTTTTGGCGGTTCAAGGGCTAGAAATACATTGGAGTGTGGAGGAGGTTCCACCTATATTACAACATCTCTTCATTCTAATGTGGCAGATTCCACAGAGCAGCTGGGAGTAAATGTATGTGATGATATTAATGAGTCTGATGTATATATCTATGTTGCAGGAGCTGAAGGCGGGGAAAATGCTGATAGAAAAGATATGTATCTGGATTCTCAGGACGAAGAAAATATCTTGCCTGCACTTAAGAGTGCTAAAGAAAAGGGCAAGAAGACTGTTGTTGTATTAAATATTGCCGGGCCTGTTGATATGAGAAAGTGGATAGATTATGTAGATGCAGTACTTGTATTATTTATTCCGGGATGTATGGGCGGCAAGGCCTGTGCTGATATAATATTTGGCAAAGCGTCACCTGGTGGCAGACTTCCAATAACATTTCCAAATAGATTAGAGGAATCTATTGCATATCCTTATGTTGTTGGAGAACATGATGATGTATATTACAGCGAAGGTGTGTTTGTGGGATACAGATATTATGATTCCAAGGATGCTTTAGTGGCATATCCATTTGGTTATGGATTGACTTACACCAGTTTTGAGAGTGAATTGGTAGAGGCACCTGATAAGTGGGATATTAGAAAAGATGATAAAGCATATATTAAGGTGAAAGTTACCAATACCGGAAAACGATCGGGAGCAGAGGTTGTTCAGGTATATGCAAGTCATGCAAATGATAGATTTCCTGTTCCTAAGAAGGTCTTATTGGGATATGGCAAGATTTATTTACAGCCAGGTGAGAGTCAGGAGCTTGAAATACGTCTTGATGCTGAAGATTTGTGCTTATATGATCCTGAGCGTGGACCTGTTACACCTATTGGAGATTACAAACTTCATGTGGGAACCAATGTTTTAGATATATTTGATGTTGCTGAATTAGAAGTGCTGGGAGACAATCCATATAGATTTGATGAGCATAGTACATTTGGAGAGATATTGGATAATCCGAAGGCTTTAGAGATTATGAGAGAGACTGTTCCACAGTTTTTCAATATTCCTGAGAGATATTTCCAGAATATGAGAAATGAGAAGATGGGGCAGCTTCTGTCTCAGCAACTGATTCATACTATTCCAAATGCTAATCAGCTCAAAGATATTATGGATAATTTCTTCAAGAGACTTGAAGAAATATAGTTAATGATTAAATGTGTCAGTGCGTATAATTAACAAGTAATATGCATAAAACAAATAAGTGAATTAGTAATTATCACTCCTTGAGATTATGAGATGGAGATACACCATAGTACTCCTTGTATACTCTAGAGAAATAAGAGTAATTTTCATATCCAAGGAGTGAACTTATTTCATGAAGAGAATAGAGCTTACGGTTTAATAATTCTGTAGCCATAGTCATCTTCTCTTTTTTGATATAATTGGTCAGAGTAGTACCTGTTTCATCATGAAATTTTCTGGATAGATAACTTGGATTTACATCAAGATATTCTGAAACCAGTTTTGGGGTACATGGTGTCAACCGGTGTTGCTTTATATATTCTATTGCCTGTGAGACGCAATAACTATATTGATTATTAAGTTGAGAGATATATAGGCTGTTGTACTTTATTGCCATATTGATGGATAGTTCAGTCATGGATCCAACCTGTTTTAATTGAGAAAGTTCAATAAGACATTCTCTTTTTAAATCTTCTGCATCCATAACAGATACACCATTGGCTATGGCGTCATCGCAGAGATTAGCAATAGAAATTGCCATATAGAGTCGCAATAATTCTGTGTCCATATTTACGTAATTTTTTATATCGGATTCTATTATTTGCTCGTTATTATTTATCACTTTTAGATAAGTATCTTTGGTGAGCTTTTTTGTGGAAAAAACGAGATTATTAATATTTATTCTGTTTAGATTGAACCATTTTTTTGTGCCTATGGTGTGCTCGGCTGTATAAGAATTATTGGCACGCAACAGATTATTCTTTTTTGAAATATAATTATCTTCTCTATTCATTTTGAACCTCTTTTATGGATAATGCCAAACAGTCCGGTTAATATTTTGTATGTTATCATTATATAGAAATTTGGATAGATTTTATATGAAATATTTTATATAATTTCAATTGTCGGTGTGATGATGTGGTGTGAAAATGTTGTCCCACCTATTATTTAGCAGAAGAAACACATTGAGTTTGAGGGGAAGAAATGGCAAAATTATATTTTAGATATGGAGCAATGGGGGCCGGAAAGACAATGGATGTCTTGAAAGTCGCTTATAATTATGAGGAGAGAGGTCAGCGAGTTGTGCTTCTGAAGCCTCAGTGCGATACAAGAGATGGCAAGGCTGTCATAAAAAGTCGTGTAGAAGGTTTACAGAGAGAATGTGATTTGATAGAAGATTTTGTGAATTTAGATGAGGAATCCATCAAATCTTATGACTGCATACTTGTTGACGAAGCACAGTTTCTAAGTAAAGATCAGGTTATGTTTCTGGTTCATGTGGTGGATGATTTGCATGTGCCAGTTATATGCTACGGTCTGCGAACAGATTTCCAGATGAATCTGTTTGAAGGTAGCAAATGGTTGTTTGCAGTGGCTGATACAATTGAGGAAACCAAGACCATATGCTGGTGTGGCAAGAAGGCAATAACTAATGCCAGATACAATGAATCAGGTATCGTAAGAGAGGGAGAACAGGTTGTATTAGGCGGTAATGACAGTTATATCAGTCTGTGCCGCAAGCATTTTAGAGAAGGTGATTTGGGACCACATTTTCAGTCATAATCTGTCAATATTGTGCAAATTGCATATTGTCAATTTCAAAATGAGATTGTATTATATGTGAGTTGTTTATGGAAAATTTTAAATCACAGGAGTTAGATATGGGAATTAATACTGTTACTAACGACGAGATTAATGCGGCAAAGGAAAAAAGAAAATCTCTTGTTAATAAACATGAGATTATATATTCAGTAGATGAATTTGAAAAATTAGTACGAAGTGGAGCTATTTCTGATGACAAAGGAATTGCAACTCTTCTGATAAATGGAGCACCTTCTAATTATAGTGTTCATATAGATAGACATTGTGTGACTAAATCAGACGGAACTTTGATTACATTTTGGGGAATCCTGAAAATGTATGACAAAGATCAATTGTCTATCAGATACAAGAATAAAGAGAAGAGAGCCAGAGCCCGTTCCATTAGATTGAAGCAGGCATATGAGAAAGCATAGATTGGCGAAATAATGTAGAGACCTGATTAATAGATATATGAAAAAGTGAATTTATATGGTAGATTCACTCTTTTATATTCTATTATGGGTCTTTTTTTGTATATTGATTCAACAACTTTAAAAGGATACAATGTAGATTATGAATGAATTGAGAAAAAATATAATAGATATTTATGAAAATACTGTAGAAAAATATGGTAACAGGGAAGCTGCAATGGATCCCAATTCTTCCATTACCTGGAAGGAGTATAGAAGTCGTGCCAGACAGGGGGCTAATGTTTTGCTGGACAGACTTATGCCAGAGGCTTCCAATAATTCCTATGAGGTGGGTTATCCTATAGCAATTTTCTCTGAGAAGAAAGTGGAACTGCTTATATCAGTAATGAGTTGTATATATGTGGGAGCATTTTATACATATATAAATCCTGAGCAGCCAGCTGAGAGAATTGCCAAGATTCTGTCGGTGTTGAATCCGAAGCTTGTTATTGTAGACGAGGAATTCAAGGATAAATTAGCGGCAGCAGGCTACGCTGGAGATACTATAGATATGTATCAGGTGGCTGGGGGAGCATCAGCTTCTGATTTATCGGGTAAAGTTTCCCAGCAGACTTCTAATTTGGAAATGAGTGGAAATCAGTCTGAAACCGCCAGATTAGATGCAGTTGTTGAAATGATTAACCGTGAGACACCTCTGTATGGAGTATTTACTTCAGGTTCAACAGGAACTCCTAAATGTATCCTGATTAATCACGGTGCGGTTATGGATTTCATCGGACATTTCTCAGAGGTATTTGACTTTGACGAGACAGATGTAATTGGAAATCAGGCTCCATTTGATTTCGATGTGTCAGTGAAGGACATATATACATCAATATTTACAGGAGCCAAGATGGTGCTTATCCCAAGAGAATATTTCTCAACACCACCTATTTTGCTTGATTATCTCTGTGACAATCATGTAACCAATCTGACCTGGGCTGTATCAGCTCTGTGTATTATCTCCGGACTGAAAGGCTTCTCATATAGAGTGCCTACTGATATAAGACGAGTTATGTTCTCTGGAGAAGTTATGCCTATGAAGCAGTTGGCTCTGTGGCAGGAAAATGTTAGCAACGCCAGATATGTAAATCTCTATGGACCTTCTGAGATTACATGTAACTGTACATATTTCCAGTTGGATAGAAAATATGACAAGAATGAGAAGTTGCCTTTGGGGAAGCCATTCCCAGGTAGAAGCATATATCTTCTGGATGAAAATGGTCAGGTTATTACAGAGGCTAATAAACCGGGAGAGATTTGCGTCACAGGTGAATCAATTGCAGTGGGTTATTTCAACAATCCAGAGCAGACCAGCTTGCATTTTGTTATATTTACCAATCCACAGGGGCAGCAGGAACGCATGTACAAGACTGGTGATATGGCTTATATTGCAGATGATGGTCAGATGTATTTTGCAGGACGCAAGGACTTCCAAATCAAGCATATGGGACATAGAATTGAGTTGGAAGAGATTGAGGGCGGAATTAATAATATGCCGGATGTAAGTCGAAGCATCTGTGTATATGATGAGAATCGCCATAGAATAAGCGCTTACTATACAGGAGATGTGGACAAGAAGACTCTGCATCTGCAGTTAAAGGAAGCATTGCCTGTATATATGGTGCCAAATAAATTTATTCATGTGTCAGAATTCATTTTGAACAAAAATGGCAAGATAGACAGAAAGAGATTGGATGAGCTGGAGGTGATTGAGTAGTGGCGCAGATTTCGGATGAGGTGTTATATAACATTTCACAGGATTACAAGACACCTGCATATGTATTTGATGTGGATGCATTTCACAAGAGATTTGCTTACTATAAGGAAATCTTTGGTGAGGACATAGCTATTAATTATTGCATGAAGACCAATCCATTTCTCACAGTGGAATCCCTGGGACAGACGGATCGTATAGAAGTATGTTCCTATGGAGAATTTCTCATATGTAAGAGTCAGGGCATAGCACCTGAGAAATTGCTCATATCCGGTGTGCTGAAAAAGCAAGAGGATGTGGAAGACATAATGGCTTACTGCAGCAACAAGGCGGTATATACTGCCGAGTCTGTGTCTCAGGTTCATATTATAAATGATATTGCCACCAGAGAAGGTTACAAGGTTAAGCTGCTGCTGAGACTGAATTGCAACCAATTCGGAATGGATGAAGATACTATTATAAATGTGTTAAATAATATAGATGAGCTTAATGGAATAACATTTTATGGCATACATTATTTCACAGGAACTCAGAAGCACAAGCTGAGAAAGCATGAGAAGGAAATTGCCAAGCTTGATAAATTCTTTGCCAGAATTATGGATGAGACAGGCTTGAAGGTGGAGAATTTAGAATATGGTACAGGATTTGGAGTGCCATATTTTATGGGACAGGACGAGACAGTTACTGATATGGAGTCATTGATTATCTTCAAGAATTTATTGGAAGGTATGAAATGGAAGGGACGAATCTCTCTTGAAATGGGTAGAGCTCTGGCTTACGACTGTGGCTACTATCTCACTACAATCAGAGATGTGAAGGAGTCCGATGGCAAGAGATATGCCATAGTAGATGGAGGAATCCATCAGATAAACTATGACGGACAGCTGAGAGGCATGTATCAGCCTCATATGCATGTCCTTAGAGATGGCAGTAATATTACCAAATCATTGCTGGCTGATGAATATACATATGGAATCTATGGCTCTTTGTGTACCACCAATGATGTGCTGGTGGGAGCCTATGACTCTGTTAGACTTCAGGAAAATGATATTGTAGTATTTGAGCGAACTGGAGCTTACTCAGTATACGAGGGTATGTCATTGTTTTTAAGCCACGAATTGCCTGTGGTAGTTTTGTACTCACAGGAAACAGGGGTGACATGTAAGAGAAGTGCCAGAGAATCATATGAGTTGAATATGTAAGAACAATAATAAATTATTAGGAAAGAGGAGTTTAACAAAATGGAAGAATTATTGGAGATTTTAAACGAGATTGATGACAGTATTGATTATGAAAATGAGAAGGCTTTGATTGATGATCATTTGTTGGATTCATTTTCTATTATTTCATTGGTGGGAGAGTTGGAGGATGCCTTTGACATTTCTATCGATGCTGCTGAGATGGTGCCTGCAAACTTCAATTCTGCAGACGCAATCTATGCAATGGTACAGAGACTTCAGGAAGATTAATTATCAGATAATAGACAGGTTGGCACTATATTATTTGTAATTATTTAATACAAGATATAGTGCTAAGGTAAAAAACTTGAAATAGATATTGTATATCTAGTGGTTCTGTGTTATATTTGATTATAGCCCAAGGATACAGTAAATCCTTGCGGCTATATCAGCTTTTTGTAAGCTATTTTATAGAGAGTTATAAAGGAGTTTATTGACAATGGAAGCAATAGCACAGGATATTGATGTTCGTACAAAGGTTATTAAAAGAAATGGAAGAGAAGTAAATTTCCAGATTGAGAAAATAATAGCGGCTATTGGAAAAGCAAATAAGGAAGTATCTGATCTGTACAAGATGAATGATTATCAGATTGTAGCAGTGGCAGAAAATGTTGCCAAGAGAGTAGCTCAGTCTACTCATGCTGTCAGTGTGGAAGATATTCAGGATATGGTAGAGACAGGTATCATGGAGATGCGTGCATATGAGGTTGCTCAGATTTATGTGCGTTATAGATTCAAGAGAGAAATCTCTCGTAAATCCAATACTACCGATGACGGAATCCTGGCTCTTATTGATCAGGTAAATGAGGAGGTAAAGCAGGAGAATTCCAACAAGAATCCTGTTATTAATTCTACTCAGCGTGATTATATGGCAGGTGAGGTTTCCAAGGACCTTACAAAGCGTGTGCTTCTTCCAGAAGATGTGGTGAAAGCTCATGAGGAAGGAATTATTCATTTCCATGATGCAGATTACTTTGCTCAGCGTGAACACAACTGTGATCTTATTAATTTGGAGGATATGCTCCAAAATGGTACAGTTATTTCTGAGACAATGATTGAGAAGCCAAAGAGCTTCTATACTGCTTGTAATATCACAACACAGATTGTGGCACAGGTAGCATCTAACCAGTATGGTGGACAGTCATTCTCACTTGCTCACTTAGCTCCTTTTGTAGATGTAAGTCGACAGAAGATTCGTCAGCAGGTTATTGCTGAGAGAGAAGCAGTTGGGGATGATTTAGATGAGAACAAGATAGAGAGAATCGTCAAGGCAAGACTTCAGACTGAGATTGAGAGCGGTATTCAGACTATTCAGTATCAGCTTGTAACTCTTATGACAACCAATGGACAGACACCATTTGTCACAATGTTTATCTATCTTGACGAGGCAGAAGAAGGTCAGACAAGAGATGACCTGGCACTTCTTGCAGAGGAAGTATTCAAGCAGAGAATTCGTGGCATCAAGAATGAGAAGGGCGTGTGGGTTACACCAGCATTCCCTAAGATCATCTATGTATTGGCTGAGGATAATATTACAGAGAGAACACCATATTATGATTTAACAAAGCTTGCTGCAAAATGTACAGCAAAGCGTATGGTTCCTGATTACATTTCTGCCAAGGTTATGAGAGAGCTGAAGAATGGAAATGTATATACATGTATGGGATGCAGATCTTTCCTTACAGTTGAGGAAAATATTAGAAATGCTAACGGAACTAATAAGTTCTACGGTAGATTCAACCAGGGTGTTGTTACAATCAACCTTGTGGATGTAGCTTGCTCATCAAATGGAGATATGGATTTATTCTGGGAAATCCTGGAAGAGAGATTGGAATTATGTCATAGAGCACTGCAGTGCAGACATAACAGATTGAAGGGCACGCCTTCTGATGTTGCTCCAATTCTGTGGCAGCATGGAGCTTTGGCTCGTCTTGAGAAAGGTGAGACAATTGATAAGCTTCTCTATGGTGGTTATTCTACTATTTCTCTTGGATATGCAGGACTTTCTGAAATGTGCCAGCGTATGCTTGGAGTTAGTCATACAGACGAGAAGGGCAAGGAGTTTGCTCTTGCAGTTATGCAGAAGCTCAATGACAAGTGTCAGGAGTGGAAGAAGGCTGAGAACATCAGTTACTCAGTATATGGTACTCCACTTGAGTCTACTACATATAAATTTGCAAAATGTCTGCAGAAGAGATTTGGAATTATTCCTCATGTAACAGACAAGAATTATATTACTAATTCATATCATATTCATGTTACAGAAAATGTTGATGCCTTTAAGAAATTGAAGTTTGAAGCGGATTTCCAGAAGTTGTCTCCAGGTGGAGCAATCTCTTATGTAGAAGTTCCAAACTTGCAGAACAATCTGCCAGCAGTACTTTCTATCATGAGATATATCTATGATAATATTATGTATGCTGAGTTGAATACAAAGTCAGATTACTGTGAGGAATGTGGATATGATGGAGAGATTCGTGTAATCGAAGATACATCTGGCAAGCTTGTATGGGAATGCCCAAATTGTGGTAATAGAAATCAGGACAAGATGTCTGTTGCCCGCCGTACTTGCGGATATATTGGAACACAGTTCTGGAATCAGGGACGTACAGAAGAGATTAGAGATCGTGTACTTCATATTGCAACACCAGAATTTGATGATGCAGATATGAATGTGAATGCTTCTGTAAAATAATATTATAAATATAGACTTTAGAGCCGGTTCCACTTGAGCCGGCTTTTTTACCTATATTAGGGTCCATTTATTAGATGGCTGCATTGATTAGGTGGCTATATATTAGATGGCTACAGAATGGAGGAATTATTATGAACTTCGGTCAAATATATTATGCGGATGTGGCAAATGGTCCTGGATGCCGCACCAGCTTCTTCGTATCAGGGTGTCGTCATCATTGTAAAGGATGCTTCAATCCGGAAACCTGGAATTTTGATTATGGGCATGTATATACTGATGAAGTGGAAAATGAGTTGGTAGAATCTATTAAGGAATCTTATATAGATGGCATATCCATATTGGGTGGAGAACCTATGGAGCCTGAAAACCAGCCTTATATTAGGAAGCTGGTTCAACGGGTGCGCAAAGAAGTGCCAGAATCTAAGACTTGGGTATATTCTGGATATACCTGGGAGGAATTGACAGATGAGAATAATAAATCATGTCATACTCCAGATACTATGGATATTTTAAGAAATATTGATGTGTTGGTAGATGGAGAATTTCATGAGGATGAGAAGGATATCACTTTGCTTTTCAGAGGTTCAGCCAATCAGAGGTTGATAGATGTGCAGGCTACTTTAGAACAGCATGAGATTGTTCTTATGGAAATGTAATGACAATTTGAGCTTTGAAAATAGGCGGAGATTTATTTGCCTATTGGATGGTTTTTCACTATAATAGGGCATATATTTACCCAAGGAGAAGAGTTTATGACAGTAAATACAGGCGATGCAGATAGAATAAAAGATGTAGTGGATGGTATTTTACAGGATTATAATCAGGGGCGAGACATTGACAAGATGAGTGTCTTTCATCAACCTGATAAGGAAGCTGTTACTTCCATTGTAAATAAAATGATTAGAATTATATATCCGGGTTATTATCGAGATAAGCTTTTTAAAAGCTATAATATGGATAGTAATTTAAATGTGTGGATTGAGGATGTGATATATAATCTCAGTAAGCAGATAGCCCTGGTTCTGCAATATCAGAATGAAAATGAGCAGAGAGACTGCGGCTGTGTAACAGATGAGGCGGATTTGGATGAGCAGGCATTGTGTATCTCAATTAAATTCTGCCAGCAGATTCCAAAGATTCGAGAATATCTGGATACTGATTTGGAGGCTACTTTACAGGGGGATCCTGCAGCTTTGAACAAGGATGAGATTATATTGAGTTATCCGGGACTTCTTGCTACAACTATTAATCGTATAGCTCATGAATTATATCTGTTAAATGTGCCTCTTATTCCGCGAATGATGACTGAGTATGCACATAGTATTACAGGAATTGATATACATCCTGCAGCTACAATTGGCAAATATTTCTTTATCGATCATGGTACAGGAATTGTAGTTGGTTCTACTACCATTATTGGTGAGCATGTGAAAATATATCAGGGTGTTACAATTGGTGCTTTATCTACAAGTGGCGGGCAGAGTCTTCGCGGCATTAAACGACATCCTACTATTGAGGATAATGTGACTATTTACTCTGGAGCATCAATTCTTGGCGGTGAGACTGTCATTGGCCACGGTTCAGTTATTGGATCAAATGCATTTATTACAAAGTCAATTCCAGCAAATGCCAGAGTAACTATCAAGAATCAGGAGTTGGTTATGAAGACTTCAGGAGATAGAGGTTTTGAAGAACCAGCTGACAATAACAACGGGCAGGATGATACCTGGTTTTATGTGATTTAGGAATATGTTAATAGAGTGAGTGTATTATATGCATTCACTCTATTTTTTTGTAATGTAATAATTAATGAAAACATAATAAGTGGTTGTAAATCTCTAGGATAGATGTTATAGTATTGTGTGAAATTAAATTGCGTTAAATTTAAATTTGTATACTTTGTGTATAATAGAATATATATGAGATTATGGAGGAAATGATATGACTGAATATATAGAAGAAGTTTTCACAGGGGAGAGAGCGCTGTTTAAGGCAGAGGATGTAGTGGTAAAAAACTGCACTTTTGAAGATGGAGAATCTCCTCTTAAGGAAGCTAATAATATAGAAATATATGACTGTGATTTTAAATGGAAATACCCATTATGGTACAGCAAGAATATTAAAATGAAAGATTCTATTATAAATGAAATGGGTAGAGCTGGAATATGGTATACAGACAATATTTCGGTGGAGGATACACTTGTAATTGGACCAAAGAATTTCCGTCGATGTAAGGGCGTGAAATTAACCAATGTGGATTTCAAGGATGCTCAGGAGACACTGTGGAATTGTCAGGATGTACAGATGACTAATGTGCAGATAAAGGGCGATTACATCGCTATGGGTAGCGAGAATCTAGTGTTAAATAATGTGACCATTCACGGTAATTATGGATTCGATGGAGCAAAAAATGTAGAGGTTCATGATTCTAAACTCTATATGAAGGATGCGTTCTGGAATACAGAAAATGTATGTGTCTACGATTCATATATTGAAGGAGAATACTTAGGATGGAATGCCAAGAATCTGACCCTGGTAAATTGTACCATCAAATCATTACAGGGATTATGTTACATAGAGAATCTGAAACTTGTTAATTGTAAATTAGAAGATACAGTTCTTGCATTCGAATATTCCAGTGTGGATGCAGAGATTGTAGGCAAGGTGGATTCAGTATTAAATCCTAAGAGCGGTACTATCAAAGCTGACGAGATTGGTACTCTTATGATTGTAAAGGATGAGGTTGATCCGGAGAAAACTAAAATTTATTGTGATAATGTGCATAGAACAATTGACTTTGCAGATTTCTCTGAGGAAGAATATCATCATTAGGTACAATAGTTATAAATAGATTGATGCAAATTCTTTGGAATTGTTTGAATATGTGATTGCGATTATTTTGTGAATGTGATTAAAAAGGTGGAATTATGGCATTTGATTTTGACAAAGCAGTAAACAGAAGAGAGAAATTAGTAGATTCTCTTAAATGGGATTGTAAGGAAAACGAACTTCCTATGTGGGTGGCAGATATGGATTTTGAAACTGTTCCCCAAGTGCAGGAAGTTATAAAAAGAAGAGCTGCCCACGGCACATTTGGCTATGCAATTGAGCCTGAGGGCTGGGCGGATTCTTATGTTAAATGGTGGAGAGAACACCATAACTTCATTATGAATCCAGATAATATAATATTTTCCACTGGAGCAATTCCTGCTATATCAAGTATGGTTAGATCTCTGACAAATGTTGCGGAAAATGTATTGATTATGACTCCTGTATATAATATTTTCTATAATTCCATTTTAAATAATGGTAGAAAAGTATTAGAGAGCAAGATGGAATATATAGATGGAGAATATCAGGTGAACTTTGTGGACTTAGAAGAGAAAATGGCAGATCCGCAGACTTCACTTATGATATTATGCAATCCACACAATCCAATTGGACATATTTGGGATGAGAAGACTCTCTACAGGATTGCGGAACTGGCTTATAACAATGATGTGGTTGTTATTTCAGATGAACTTCACTGTGAACTTGTAGACCCAGGCAGGGAATATGTACCATTTGCCAGTGTATCAGACAAGGCGAGGGATAATTCTATTACCTGTATGGCACCAAGCAAGACCTTTAACTTGGCGGGAATTCAATCGGCAGCAGTGTATGTAGAAAACAAGAAATTACATCAGAGAGTTTGGCGCGGATTGAATACTGATGAGGTTGCAGAGGGCAACGCATTCGCATATGAAGTGGCAATGGCAGCCTTTGAATATGGTTGGGATTGGCTTACTGAAGTAAGAGAATATATTTACAAGAATAAGCAGATTGTGACTGAGTATATAGAGACACATTTGCCAAAACTTCATCTGATTTCTGAGGATGCCACCTATCTGCTGTGGGTGGATATATCCCAGGTATCAGATAGAGCCAGCGACCTGGCCCGATTTATAAGAAAAGAAACCGGGCTGTGGGTAAGTGCTGGTGAAGTATATGGTGGAAATGGAGAACATTTCCTGCGTATCAATATTGCTACCACCAGTGCAAATGTAATGGATGGTATGGATAGGCTGAAGCGTGGAATAGAACTTTATGAAACACAGAAGTGCGTTTTATAAAATTTTTTGCCTATCTTGTGGAATCATTGATTCTGACTTCAAAATCTAATTGTAGCTTTTTGCGTAGTGCGGAAGAATCTATCGCACCTTTTTCTTTGCTATTGGTTGAAATTCTCATTTCTTCCAGTAGCATCTGGGCTGCATTTTGCCCGGCTTCCTCATAATAGAAGTGAACAGTGGTGAGTACAGGAGTGGTGGCCAGAGCCAGTGAGGAATCCCCAAAACCGGTTACCTGTATGTCACGAGGAATCTCTTTGCCCATTTCATGGAGCTTGCGAATGGCTCCTGCAGCAATAGTATCTGTGGCGCAAATCAATGTATCAGTGCCGGGATGTGCCTGAAGTATCTGACTCGTTAGGTTATAACCGGCATCCATGGTGAAGTTTCCTTCAAATATAGCATTTTCTGCAATATGCTTACCTGCTTCTTCTATAGCATCTATGAAACCCTGTCGACGATTATATCCAACAGCAATATCCTTCTGAGTTACAGTAATCATGGCGAAGTTATTACCTTCTTTTACAATTTCCTGCCCCAGAGTGTGAGCTGCATTGTAATCATCAGAATAGATACATGAGTATCCGTCTATATTTTGTCCCAGAATTATTACAGGTACCATAAGAGCTTCCAGAGCTTTCTTGTGAGCCTGGGTAAATATTGTTCCGATTAATATGATTCCATCCACATGATTCTCACGAAACAGATTGAGATATTTCACCTCTTCAGTCTCATGGTTCTCTGTGCAGGCCAGAAGCATCTGATATCCGTTGGCTGATAGAACAGCACTGATGCCACTAACCATACGGCTTATGGAATCAGAATTAATCTTGGGAATTATAACTCCTACATAATTGGTTTTCTTGGTTCTTAAATTCTGTGCTGATGCCGATGGAGTATATCCTGTCTCATCAATTACTTTCTTGATAATGGCTTTCTTGTCAGCACTGACATATCCGCCGTTTAGATATCTTGATACAGTTGTTCTTGAAACACCTGCTAACTTTGCAATTTCGTTAATAGTCATATATTTACTATGAAATACAACTAAGTATTCCATTTCCTCCTGTTCACCATTATATATTAAATTATAATTATATGGAATCATTCACATGCATTTGTCACAGATAATCTGGTGGAATTAATTGTATGAAGGAGGCTTTTGCTGCTATGGAAAATGGCTTAAATGCAGTTACTTTGGTTGATATTAACAAAAGGGCATGTGTTTTTTGGTATATCTGTCCAATTTACGGAATCATTTTTGATATATATAATAAATACATAATATGTGAACGATACCACACGAACGAAGATGACTCTCTGGAAGTTAGCTAGAAATAATAGATAATAAGTATGTGTGAACGGTTCCATGATTCTATAATATAGAAAAAGGAGAAAGAAATGGATTACAGAAAATCAGCTAAAGAAGTGCTGGAATACATTGGCGGAAGCTCCAACATTGTATCTGCAGCACATTGTGCAACCAGACTTAGATTAGTCATTGCGGACAACACATTGGTAGACAAGGCCAAGATTGAAAATGTAGATGGAGTGAAGGGATGCTTTGAGGCATCAGGTCAGCTTCAGGTTATTTTCGGAACTGGAATTGTAAACCATGTTTATGATGAATTTATTGACCTTGCTGGAATTCAGGGCGGCAGCAAGGAAGATGTAAAGGCAGCAGCTGCAAGCAAGCAGAACATTTTCTTCAGAGCTATCAAGACTCTTGGCGATATATTTGTTCCAATTATTCCAGCCATCGTTGCCAGCGGTTTGTTAAATGGTTTGTTGGGCGGTCTGTCCAATGCTTATCCTGCAATTGCAGAGACAAGTGCTTATGAGATTATCAATCTCTTCGCTGGAGCAGCTCTCTCAATGCTTCCTATATTGATTGCTATTTCAGCAGCCAAGAAGTTCGGCGGAAATGAATTCCTGGCAGCAGTTATCGGATTTATTATGATTCACCCAAGCCTGATTAATGCATGGAACGTAGCTTCTATGGTAGAGGCCGGTGATAAGGTTCCTTCTTGGAGTGTATGGTTCGGCGCTTACTCAGTGGATCAGGTTGGTTATCAGGGACATGTAATTCCTGTTATTATTGCAATCTTCTTGATGAGCTGGTTGGAGAAGAAGTTACACAAGATAGTTCCTGCTATGCTTGATTTGTTTGTAACTCCACTTGTATCAGTTCTTGTTACAGGATATTTGACACTTACAATTATTGGACCTGTATTCTCTGTAGTTGAGAAATGGGTTGTAAATGGTGCACAGTCACTTATTGGATTGCCATTCGGTATAGGTGGAATCCTCATCGGTGGTTTGTATGCGTTGACAGTTGTAGCTGGTCTTCATCATATGTACAACATGATTGAGGCAGAGATGTGCTCCCTTGCTACTCCAATGAATACATGGATGCCAATTGCTACAGCAGCAAATGTAGGTCAGGGTGCAGCAGCTTTGGCTGTAGGTGTTAAGACCAAGAATGCCAAGATTAAGTCAATGGCTATGCCAGCATCTCTCTCAGCATTCCTTGGAATTACAGAGCCAGCAATCTTTGGTGTAAATATTAGATTTATGAAGCCATTCGTGGCTGGATGTATCGGTGGTGCTGCAGGTGGATTTGTTGCAGCAATCTCAGGAGTATTTGCTTCTGCATACGGAATTACAGGTTTGTTCGGTTACTTAATTACTACTAAGTTTGTATTAGCTTACACACTTGTTATGGTTGTATCATTTGTTGTTTCATTCGTTGTTTCTTGGATTTTATATAAGGACGAAGAGACAGAAGAACCTGTAGAGACTAAGGCCACAGAGCCTGTAAAGAAAGAGGAGCTAGTTATCAACCCGATGAATGGAGAGGTGAAGCCTCTTAATCAGGTTCCAGATGACACATTTGCATCAGGAGTACTTGGAGTAGGTGTTGCAGTTGAGCCTATAGATGGTAATTTATTTGCACCAGTAAGCGGTGTTGTATCTACAGTATTCCCTACTAAGCATGCTATTGGAATTACTTCTGAGACAGGTGCTGAGATTCTGATTCACATGGGACTTAACACAGTAGAGCTTGATGGTAAATATTTCGATTGTAAGGTAGCAGAAGGTGACAAGGTCAAGGCTGGAGACTTAATCAGCACTTGGGAGATTGATGAAGTGAGACGCGCTGGATATGAGACAATTACACCAATTATTGTTACAAACCCAGATGATTTCATTGATATTGTAACATCTACACAGGGTAATAAAATCGGAGAGACTATTATCAATCTCGCGAAATTATAATTGAATGAAAATACAGAGGTGTTGAAATGTATCGACATAAATATCATATACTGCCACCGGAGGGTTGGTTAAATGACCCTAATGGCTCATGCTACTTCAATGGTAAATATCATGTATTCTTTCAATATTCTCCAGGTCAGCCAGAAGGTGGCGACAAATATTGGGGACATTATGAATCGCCAGATATGGTGAATTGGAAATATGTAGGAATCGCCATTAGTCCTGACATGGAATATGACTGTGATGGAGCTTATTCCGGATGTGCATATGTAGATGATGGAACTATGGAAATATTTTATACAGGTAATGTAAAACACCCGGGTGATTATGATTACATTAATGAGGGTAGAGGACACAATGTCCTCGCCCTTAAAAGTGTTGATGGGACCAATATGTCTGACAAGGATGTGATTCTGGTAAATGCAGATTATCCCTCAGACATGAGCTGTCATGTGAGAGATCCCAAGGTGTGGCGAGAGGGTGAAGATTATTTCATGCTTCTCGGGGCTAGAACCAGAGATTCTAAACCTGCATTACTTCTATATAAATCCAATGACAAGAAGAATTGGAAGTTAGAGCAAACTGTTTATGCAGATGAGAAGTTGGGCTTCATGTTGGAGTGCCCGGATTATTTCTTGTTGAATGATAATATTGTGATAGCTGCATGCCCTCAGGGAATGAATCATGAGGAAATGCAATTCCAGAATATTTATGAATCAGGTTATTTCACTATGAAGGACTCTCAGCTGGGGGATTATTGCAGCGAGAATAACATTGATGAGACTAAATCACCTGACAGAGTGTTGGATGAATTATTACAGGTGAAATATTTCACCGAGTGGGATATGGGCTTTGATTTTTATGCTCCACAGTCATTCGAGGCGGCTGATGGCAGACGCATACTCATAGGTTGGGCCGGAGTTCCTGATGCACCATACAATAATGATGCAAGCGTGGCGGAAGGCTGGCAGCATTCTATGACTGTGCCGGGAGTTCTGACTATGAAGCAGGGGCATATATATCGTTATCCTATAAGAGAATTGGCAAGTTTACATATAAATGAGAGAAGATGTGAGATTGAGAGTGACAGAGTGATACATACCACTTCTGAATCTTGGGATCTTCTAATTACAGAAATAGGAGCCAGTGAGACGGTTTCTATTACTATTAATTCGGATGTGTCATTGACATATGACCGAAATACCAAAGTGTGCATGCTGACATTTCACAATAATACAGGTTCGGGACGAGGTGTCAGAAAGGCAGATATGTCTGAACTTCCTAGTGGAGGCGCTTTGGAAAATATTAGAATATTATTTGATAAGTCCTTGTTGGAAATATATATCAATGATGGTGAAACCGTATTTACAAGTAGATACTATCCAAAACATCATGATGATATGACAATAAGGTTTGAAGGTATGGCAGCTGAGGCTACATACTGGGATATGAAGGAGGCAATCAGTTGAAGAAACTTATAGCAATGGGAGAGGCATTGATAGACTGGATACCCCAGGAGACTGGCAAGGGTATCAGTGATGTGGAGGCTTTTGCACCGAAGGTAGGAGGGGCTCCAGCCAATGTATGTGCTGCATACAGATTGCTGGGTGGAGAATCTGCCATGATCACACAGTTGGGGGAAGATCCTTTTGGAGATAAGATTGTAAATCTGCTAAATGATTATAATGTGGGAACCCAATATATTCGTAGAAGCCATGATGCCAATACTTCATTAGCTTTTGTGGCTTTGCGAGAGGATGGCAATAGAGAATTCTCTTTCTATAGAAAGCCGGGAGCTGATATGCTATACAAGCCAGAGTATCTGAAGGAGGAGTGGTTCAAGGATTCCTTCGCATTTCATTTCTGCTCTGTGTCCCTGGGAGATTTTCCTATGAAGGATGCTCACAAGGTGGCTATAAAATATGCCAAGGCAGCAGGAGCGTTGATTAGCTTTGACCCAAATCTCCGCTTTAATTTATGGGATAGTCAAGATGCTCTGAAGGCAGCAGTATCTGAATTTATTCCTATGGCAGATGTTTTGAAAATCTCTGACGAGGAGTTGGAATTTATTACAGGCTGCACTGATATTGAGGATGCCTTGGAGGATTTATTTAATCAGGGTGTGAAAATGGTTATCTATACTCAGGGGGCAGATGGAGCCTCTGCTTATACCAGAGGAAATCGGGGACATGCATCAGGAGAGAAGGTGAAGGCTGTAGATACAACCGGAGCTGGAGATTCCTTTATAGGAGCTGTGCTGGCTTATATGTCACAAAACGGTATGGATTTATCCAACATAGAGGATACACCTTCTATTAAGTTGGAGGAGATGCTTATATTTGCAAATCATTATAGTGCATTAAGTGTACAGCGTCCTGGAGCAATTCCGTCATATCCAAAGTTAGAAGAACTTTGATTATGAATAGATGAGGGTAGAGTATTTTTTATAGAAAAGAGTTGCACATTTGTGCGACTCTTTTTGTGCGTATAATGCGAAAACTTTTTGTCGCAATAACAAAAAGATTGATAAAGAAATGTAATTGGTGCGTTTTTTCTGAAAAATCCCTTGATTTAGAAATTAGTTGATGTATAATTTTATATGATATGAAATAGCGCAAGAAATTGCGCTATTTTTGAGACTTAACTTTATATTAGATTTACAGGGGAGGACACTGATATGGCGAAAGGCAAGAAGAATGTTGCCACAGAAGGTGGCAAAACTAAAAAGATAAGCATACAGCTTATCTCAATTTTAGTGCCAATGATTGCGATTTTTATTGTAGCTGTGGCACTTATTATTTTTATCACTTCAAGAGGTATTATTACTACAAGTGGTAAAGATGCATTGAAAAATGAATCACAAGCTAATGCTAATAGTATAGCAACCAGTGTGGCGAGTATACAGGATTACTACAATGGTTTGGGCGATGTGATTCAGCAAAGTGATATGACTGGTGAGGGAGCAATAAAGAGAGCTCTTCAACCAGGAATGAATAAGTTTCCGGAGGAGGTAATTGATGTATATATTGCTTTCTCAGATTTGACTTTCTATGATGGAGGCGATTGGGTTCCGGACGCTGATTATAATGCAACAGAACGTGATTGGTATATAAGTGGTATCAAAACTGAGACAATGATATTTGGACCGCCATCTGTTGATGCGACAACAGGCAAGATGGTTGTATGCGGCTCGAGAGCTATCAATACATTAGATGGCAGAACCGGTGTTATGTCTACTGATATTGTATTATCAGGTATATCTGAGCAGGTTGCTGCTTATACTCCGTCTGGAACTGGTAAGAGTATGCTCTTCTCAGGAAGTACAATTGTAGCTTCTCCTGAGGCTGATGAAGTAGGTAAGGATGTATCCGAATTTGCAGATAATTCATTCCTTCAGACACTGTATGGTGAGGCTTCTAAAGCTTCTGAGACAGTTGATGTGGTGAAAGGAAATGATGGAGCTAAATATTTCGTTTCTTGCGATGCAGTAGCTGGTACAGATTGGATCTTAGTATCTTATGTAAAGCAAAATGATATATTAAGTGAACTTAACACATTGAGCTTTATTACAGTGATACTTGTAATTCTTATGCTTATTGCAAGTACAGTTATTTTGATTATATTAATCAAGTTTAAGATTACAAATCCTGTAACTGCTCTTACAGATAATATTGTACGTATTGCTGATGGCGACTTCTCAGTTGACATTAAGAAGGGCGGCAATAACGAAATCGGAGTAATGAACAATCGCATGCATGATTATGTTGAGCGAATGCGTGAGACATTGGGAGAGATGCGAAGCGTTACAAACCTATTGTCATCTGAGGCTGATAACAGTAGAAATGCTTCTAATACATTAAATATTCAAGCAGAAGAGCAGAGCAATTCAATGGAACAGATTCATGAGGCTATGGAAGGTGTAGCTCAATCTGTTACAGAACTTGCTACCAATGCAACAGAGCTTGCGCAGTCAGTTGGAGATATGACTGATCAGGGAAATGCAACTAATGAGACTATGATGGAATTGCTTGGCAAAGCTAAGCAGGGCCAGAAAGATATGGACAATGTACAGAAGAATATGGATAGCATCTCAACTACAATGTCTGAGATGAGTGAAGTGGTTGGTAGAGTTGCCGATGCTACACAGCAGATTAATTCGATTATTGATATGATTAATTCCATTTCTTCACAGACCAACTTGCTGTCACTGAATGCTTCGATTGAGGCAGCTCGTGCTGGTGAAGCTGGTAGAGGATTCGCAGTAGTTGCTGATGAGATTGGTGCACTTGCAGCAGAGAGTGCCAAGGCTACAACAGAAATTGCTGAGATTATTACAGAAGTTACTAAGCAGATTAATGATTTGTCAGAGAGATCTGCTAATAGTGTAAATGAAATCGCAGTTAGTAGCGAAGCAGTTAGTGCTACCGGCGAGACATTTGCTGATATCTTTGCAGCTTTGGATGAGGCTGGTTCTACAGTCAGAGATATGATTGAGACGATGCAGAAGGTAAATGATATTGCTACATCTGTTGCAGCTATTGCAGAAGAGCAGTCAGCTAGTACAGAAGAAGTAACAGCTACTGTTGATACAGCAGCAACAAGTGCTCAAAATGTAGCATGTGAGAGTAAGGGTGTAGATGATAGTGCCGTTGCAGTTGCAGACTCTGCAACCAAGATTGGTGACTTCGTCAATACATTCAAGATTGAGTAGAATATAGAATTACTATTCAGAAGTATTTATATAATATTAAACAAATTACAATTAAATCCTAACACTAAAAATGGAGAAGCATTTTTGCTTCTCCATTTTGTATATGTTTATAAATATTTATTACGCATATATGACATGCTTATTATTTTCATGTTATCTATTATTCACCGAGACGAATCATTTCATCAATACATCTCTTGGCACCAGCCATCACTTCCTGGGATAATTCGATTTCCTCTCCGGCTTCACCTTTGACACAGTTTAATACATCTCCTAATGTAGTGAGCTTCATATTGTGGCATACCAGATCCTTGGACAATGGATAGAATTTTTTGTCAGGGCATTCAAATTGTAAGTGCTGTACAATGCTGTTCTCTGTTCCGATGATGAACTCCTTGGCATCGCGATTCTTGGCATAGTTCATAATACCTGTTGTGCTTCCAGCGTAATCAGCCATCTCTGTAACCTCAGCCAGGCATTCTGGATGAACCAGAAGGAGAGCATCAGGATGTGCAGCCTTCATTTTGTCTACATCAGCCTTTCTTGCACGCAGGTGAGTAGGGCAGCCACCCTTTATCATTTTGAAATCCTTCTCTGGAACCTGTTTCTCAATCCATCCACCTAAGTTGCAATCAGGAACAAATAATATTTTATCTGAATCTAATTTCTTGATAATATCAGGAGCAGAAGATGAAGTTACACATACATCACACTCAGTCTTCAACTCAGAAGTAGTATTGATGTAGCATACAGCAGTGTAGCCTGGATTTTCTTCCTTTAACTGGCGAAGCCAATCTGCATCGATTTGGTCTGCCATAGGACAACCTGCCTCTGGAGCAGCAAGCAATACTTTCTTGTCAGGTGAGAGAATTTTCACAGTTTCAGCCATGAATCTAACACCGCACATGATGATGGTCTTGTTGGATGCTTTGGCAGCTTGCTGACTTAATCCAAATGAGTCTCCTACGTAATCAGCTACTTCCCATACATCATGACTGGTATAGGCATGAGCTAATATACATACATCATTTTCTTTTTTCAGGCGGATAATTTCATCCTGCATTTCCCTGGTATTCATTAGCGAATTCCTCCATATTATAATATTCGGTTTAAATACTTTGAATCTTTGTCTTTACACCTGTCTTGTCAGGTGTAAAGTCATGTGTTATACTACCATCAATTGCTAATAATTTCAAGTTTTATAACAAACTTGATAAAACTGAATTAGTAAAGAGGACAAAGATATGATAGAAACAGACATATTTATCGTAGGAACAGGATGCTCGGGATTGTACTGTGCATTGAATTTACCTAGAGATAAGCAGATTCTAATGATTACAAAATCAGATGTGAGAAGCAGTGATTCTTACCTAGCTCAGGGTGGTATCTGTGTATTGAAGGATGAGTCTGATTATGACAGCTACTTCGAGGACACATTGAAGGCTGGCCATTATGAGAACAACAAGGAATCAGTAGATATTATGATTCGCACTTCTCAGGAAGTTATCTCAGACTTAATTGGATATGGAGTTGACTTTGAGCATACAACAGATGGAGAGTTGGCTTACACCAGAGAGGGTGGACACTCAGACAAGAGAATTCTCTTCCACGAGGATGAGACAGGAGAGGAGATTACACATACTCTTCTCAATAGAGTGTTGGAATTGCCAAATGTGACAATTCTGGAGCGAACAGCTTTGATTGATATTATTGAGGAAAATAATACTTGCTACGGTGGTGTTATCAAGAAAGAAGATGGCACAATTGATACAGTGGCATTTAGAGATGATATGGTATTGGCCTGCGGTGGAATTGGTGGACTATATAAGCATTCTACCAACTTCAGACATTTGACAGGAGACGGAATCGCCATAGCAGTAAAGCATGGAATTGAGAGACAGGATATTGATTATATTCAGATTCATCCTACAACTCTCTATTCTGATAAGCCACAGGACAGAAGCTTCCTTATATCAGAGTCAGTAAGAGGAGAGGGAGCAGTACTTCTGGACAAGAATATGGAGAGATTCACTGATGAATTGCAGCCTAGAGATGTGGTTACTGCAGCTATTCGTAAGCAGATGAAATTAGATGGAACTGAATTTGTCTGGGAGGATCTTAGAACTATTCCAAAGGATGTGGTGGAGAATCATTTCCCAAATATTGTAGAGCATTGTAAGCAGAGAGGTTTTGATGTATATACAGAGCCGATTCCAGTAGTTCCAGCACAGCATTATTTCATGGGTGGTATCAAGGTTGATCATAATAGTGCAACTACTATGAATAATCTCTATGCAGTTGGAGAGACTGCTTGCAACGGAGTGCATGGAGTTAATAGACTTGCCAGCAATTCATTGCTTGAGAGTCTGGTATTTGCCAAGCGTGCTGCTCACAAAATCAATGCAGATGCAGTTGGATTAAATGCAGTTCCAGAACCAAATTGGGGGGAACGCCAGGCTATTGTAAATAAGCTGTTTAAACCGGAAGATTATGCTGATTTATCACAGATAGAAAATGATTATCGCCAGATGGTATTGGATGAGATAGATAAATTTAAGGAAGAGAGAGGTAAATAAAATGTTTGATCAGGTTACTTTAAAATTAAATGTTGACCCACTTATTATGGGAGCTTTGCGCGAGGATATAACCAATGAAGATGTATCTGCTAATTCTGTAATGAGAGAACCTCAGACTGGTCAGGTAGATTTGATTTGTAAGCAGGATGGTGTTATCTGCGGTTTACAGGTATTTGAGAGAACATTTAAGCTCTTGGATGAGAATACTAAAGTGGAATTCATGGTACAGGACGGCGATGAGGTACAGGCTGGTCAGCTTATGGGACGAGTTGTAGGTGACATTAGAGTGTTGCTCTGTGGTGAGAGAACTGGTTTGAACTATTTACAGAGAATGAGTGGTATTGCCACATATACACATGAGGTGGCTGCCCTTCTTGCAGGAACCAAGACTAAGCTTTTGGATACTAGAAAGACTACACCAAATAACAGAATCTTTGAGAAATATGCTGTTAAGACTGGTGGTGGAAATAATCATAGATTGAATCTGTCTGACGGAGTTTTGTTGAAGGACAATCATATTGGTGCGGCTGGCAGTGTGGCCAAGGCTGTGGAGATGGCCAAGGAGTATGCTCCATTTGTTCGCAAGATTGAAGTGGAAGTTGAGACTCTTGATCAGGTGAAGGAAGCTGTTGAAGCTGGAGCTGATATTATTATGCTTGACAATATGTCAGTTGATGTAATGCGGGAGGCTATGACTATCATTGATGGCAGAGCTGAAGTGGAAGTATCAGGAAATGTAACCAAGGAAAATATTGCCAGACTTACAGAGCTTGGAGTTGACTATATTTCCAGCGGAGCTTTGACTCATTCAGCACCTATTATGGATATTTCTTTGAAGAATTTACATCCTATTGACTAGGGCTAAAGCTGAATAAAGTATCAAATGGGTTATAGACAAAACTAAAAAAGGGAAGAGGAATATAAATGAAGGGCAATGAACGACGAGAACATATACTGAAATTGCTTAGCGATTGTCAGGCTCCCCTGTCTGGAACTGCTCTTGCTCGACAGGTGGGTTGCAGCAGACAGGTGGTTGTGCAGGATATAGCACTACTTAGAGCCTCCAATATTGATATTATATCTACCAATGAGGGATATCTGTTACCTGAGAAAATGAAGGTAAGCCGGGTGTTTAAGGTGAGACATGACGAGTCCAAAATCGGTCAGGAGTTAGAGCTCATTATAGACAGAGGCGGAATTGTGAAAGACATATTTGTATATCACAAGAGTTATGGAGTGCTCAAGGCAGATATTAATGTAAAGAGCAGACTTGATATCAAGAATTATATAGATGATATTAAATCAGGAAAATCTAAACCACTTTCTGATATTACATCGGGATATCACTATCATACAGTATTTGCGGACAATGATGATATACTGGATATGATTCAGGAAGAATTGTGGGAACAGGGCTTTCTGGCTAAGTTGCAGCCCTATGAGCCTGTTGATTTCGGGGTATAGTTATGTCACGAAGAGAATATGATAGGATATTAGATTTGAATGAGGATGATACTATGACTAATGAAAATAGACAGGATATAGATTCAGAAAAGAAGAACCATGGAAATATAATTTCAAGGATTCTGATAATAACAGGAGTGATTATAATAGCTGTTGCTGTAGTTTTGTTGGCGAGAAAACAGTTGGATTATAATAAGTCCGATGATTTATATGACAAGACAGTTAGCCAGTATACTACATCCAATGACAAGGGTGAGTGGTATGATCAGATAAATGTGGATTTCAATGCTTTGAGAAGTATTAATTCTGATATTATCGCATGGATTCATTTTGAAAATGAGGATATTGATTATCCAATATTATTTTCCGGAGACAATGATACATACCTGCGCAAGACCTATGATGGAACTGATGCTACAGCAGGATCTATATTTATGGATGAGAATAACGCAGTGGATTTCACAGATAGTCATATATTGATATATGGCCATAATATGAGAAATCTCTCCATGTTTGGTAAGCTGAAATTCTATCGCACCCAGGAGGATTATTTTGATAATCATAAATATTTCCAGATTATCACACCTGAGGGAGCTAGAAGATATGAGGTAGTAGCATACAAGGAAGTTCAGGAGGATGATTCATTATTTACCATTTACAGAGGCGATGATGACACCTTTAGAAATTTCGTAAAATCTGGAATTATGTCTGATTCACTCGTTAATAACAAGGATATAAATGTGGATGATATCAGTGATTTGCAGATGGTTACACTGTCTACTTGTACTGCAGCTGATGACCAGAGGTTTGTAGTGACAGGTGTGCTTGTGGACAAACATCCAAGTGGTAATTAGTCTATAAGAAATTATTGCGGTTATATAAGAATATAAATTGATAGAAGGAGCTGACGGAGGTTGGCTCCTTTTTTGGTTTGCGCGCCATGGGCGCGCTCTAACGGGTGAAAGTCCCGAACACGCCCAGATAGTGGAAAGTGTATAGCCGAACAGCAAGGGTGTCCATCGCGAGATGGAATCTGAAAGAAGCTGTAAGCAAATCTCTGGTCCGACGGA
>JAGBNK010000010.1 GCA_017634455.1 Lachnospiraceae bacterium | reverse complement strand
GTTCAATGGTAGAACACCAGCCTTCCAAGCTGGATACGTGGGTTCGATTCCCATCACCCGCTTAATTACATCATATTACATTTTATAAATGTATTATATGTAATTGTGTGTTCGTAGCTCAGCTGGATAGAGCAACGGCCTTCTAAGCCGTGGGTCGGGGGTTCGAATCCCTTCGAGCACGCTGTTGGGCTATCGCCAAGCGGTAAGGCACTGGATTTTGATTCCAGCATTCGCAGGTTCGAATCCTGCTAGCCCAGCTTCTTTTTTTTATATGGGATACTAGCTCAGTTGGTAGAGCACCTGACTTTTAATCAGGTTGTCGGGGGTTCAAATCCCCCGTGTCTCATTTTGTAAATTATATATCATTACACAGTTATCTCTTCGGGGTACAATCTTGTAACCTTGAAGGGAATTTTTATAAGCGGGCGTGGCGGAATTGGCAGACGCGCTAGATTTAGGTTCTAGTGGGAGACCGTGAGGGTTCAAGTCCCTCCGCCCGTACTCACAATTGCAAATGTATTATAATAGGAAGTAATAGCTCCAAAAATCAGAGTCATCGTTGATTTTTGGAGCGTTTTTGTTAATATTTAAAGTATGAAGATTTTGAGATTTTTTAGGAAAATAATAACCGGAATATTAATAATATTTACCATATTAATGGTAGCTTATGTGGCCATAGTGTCATCTCCTCGACTGATGCTTCTGGCTGCCACAACCAGATTCGCGGTGGAGACCTTGAACAATCCGAAGTATCTGCTCTACAACGTGGACATTATGGAGTTATGTCAGGAGTATTTCAATTCAGATGTTACCATTGATGGTACTGCTATGCTCAATGATGTGCGGGACTTGGGCTTCTCCATGGATATGGATGTGCAGGGAGAGAGATCATTTGACCAGAAGAAATTTGCGGCAAATGCTAATATGAATGTGGTCTTTCTGGAAGTGGGGGATACACAGGTTTATGCGGAAAATGAGATGGCTTATATGGTTGTGCCAATGCTTGATAATCTATCTTATGCATTTGACACAGACATGAATCTGTTTTTCAAAGCTCCTGAGTTTACCTCTGATATTGATCAGGAATGGTTCAATGCCAACAAGAACAATATTATACAGCTGTCCAAGGAAATTTCCATTGAGAAGGTGGATGAGATTGTAGATGAAAACAAATGGGTCAGCATTGGATACAAGGTGACTATTCCTCAGGGTAGTGGTGATTTCATATGGGAGCTTCTGGGAGTGGAGGCGCCAGATCATGATGTGGTATCTGTCATTTATATAAATCCTGCTTGTCAGATTAGACGCATGGAGATTGATTTGCAGGATGCCATTGAGCCGGGGTCTACAATTCAAAGCGCCAAGCTTGTGCTGGATGGTACTGATTTTGGTAAGATGTATTTGGAAGCTACCTTGCCAGAAGGTGAGAATATCATTTCTTCTGTTGTAAGAAATGGAGATTATATATTTACCAACTATATAGATTTTGAAACCCAATATTTCACCAACAAGGGAGAGACATATGCTGCCACAGGCTATATGACATGGGAACCAATAAATGGGGGTGTATCTATTGAGATTCACGATATGGAAATCACTGACAGCAAGGGAACCATTGGCAAAGTATATTTCCGGGGAAATATTAACAAGGCCCATATCAATCATGATGTGTTTGAGAATAATACTGTGGATTTGTATTCTATAGAAGTTATTAGTTGGAAGCGGCTCAGGGACGATACTGAGGGCTTTGTGCGGGATATGATGAGCGAGACCAAGAGGAGAATTGGTTTGCCGGTGGATGAATAGGCTGCCTCTTGAATACATATTTCATAGGTATATAATATAGGAGACAGTTAATAAAGGAGGCATGTAACATGCAATCTACACTTCGTAGAACATGGGCAGAGATTGATTTGGATGCCCTTGAATATAATTATAAGAAATTAAGAGTTCACATTGGTGAGGGCGTGAAATTTTTGGGTGTTGTAAAGGCAGACGCATATGGACATGGTTCAGTTCAGGTGAGCCGTTTGCTGGAGGAATTAGGTGCTGATTATCTGGCCGTTAGTAGTATAGATGAAGCTATAGAGCTTCGTGAAAATGATATTCATATGCCTATTTTGATTTTGGGACATACTCCAAAGGAGCAGGTGGCAAATCTTATTCATTATAATATTACTCAGGCTGTAACATGTGAAGCCAAGGCTATAGAATATTCTCAGGAAGCAAGTAAACTGGGACAGACTCTCAAGATTCATATTAAAGTGGATACTGGAATGTCACGCCTTGGATATCTGTGTGATGGGGATTATTTTGAGACTGGAGTAGATGGTATTTGCCATGCCTGTGGTTTACCGGGATTATATGCAGAAGGTATATTTACACATTTCGCTGTGGCAGATGAATTCGGTGATGAGTGCGATGCTTATTCTAAACATCAGTTTGAATTATTTACCGATGTAATAGCCCAGGTTGAGAATAAGCGAGGTGTGAAATTTGAATTGAGACATTGCGCTAATACTGGAGCTGTAGCCAGATTTCCGGAGACATATCTTGATATGGTTCGCCCTGGACTTCTGCTTTATGGATATGGTGAATTCGCTCAGAAGTTGAATTTGAAACCTGTTATGGCTTTAAAGACAACAGTTAGTACAATCAAGACATATTCTCCTGGAACACATATAAGCTACGGCGGAATATATGTGACTGACAAGAAGACTCGTATGGGTGTGTTGCCTTATGGATATGCAGATGGATTCTTCCGTTGTCTGTCTAACAAATACAGCCTCATGTCATCAGAAGGACCTGTTGAACTGAGAGGCAAGATTTGTATGGATATGTGCATGGTTGATTTAACTGACAAATACGGCGTTGATGTGGGAGCGGAGATTGAAGTATTTGGTCCAGAAAATCCTATAGAGCATATGGCGGAAATGGCTGGAACTATTCCATATGAACTTACCTGTGCGGTAAGCAAGAGAGTTCCAAGGGTTTATTTTAGAAATGGCAAAGTGGTTGAAAAAGAATTGATGCTGCGTGCATAAATGTTTTTGAATTTTATATAGTATATGTTATTATTAATTTGAACTTGTGAACTTATAATTGGTGAGGGTTATTGATTTATGAAAGAACAGAAAATAGCGAACTTAAAATCTATTATTGATCAACTTGTTGAGAAGAAAAGTGGGGAGTATGCAGAAAAGAAAATCAATTTAGTGAGCAATGTATTCGTGCTCAATAATATGGTATTTCTTGATGCAGATGAAGCTGACAAGATGCTTGGCTTGATTATTGATTATGTAATTGGTGTTACCAATACTGAATCTACATTGCTTCTTACATTGAACCAGTCAGCATCTACTAATGCGGATTTTGCTTCATATGAATTTTCTATAAGAAGTAATGATGTATGTATTGAGGATGCAGATTTCAAACAGGCAGTTGCATCAGATGACAAACTTGTCAGTGCCAAGGAAATGCTTAATAAATTCGGCGGTTCTCTTACTGGAGAGGTAAATGTTAAAGGACTTATTGCTCAGGTAAATTTCGCATTTAAAAGAGAAGAGAGAACTGAGAATAATATGTCTTCCCTTGAATTGCAGATTCAAAAGGGAATCAAGGAAATTGCCAATGGCAAGACAATTTTGGTTGTGGAAGACAATGAGTTAAATGAAGAGCTGGCCAGAGAAGTTCTGACAGAGGTTGGATTCAATGTGGAAGCTGTTAACTCTGGAGCAGATGCAATTGATATTATCAAAGAAAAACCGGAAGGTTACTTTGATCTGGTTTTGATGGATATTGTAATGCCTGAGATGGATGGCTATACAACTACAACTCTCATTAGAGGCATTGATAGACCGGATATTCAGAAACTTACCATTGTAGCTTTGTCATCGAATGCTATGGATATTGACAAGCAATTGGCATTTGAAAGTGGAATGAATGGTCATGTGGCGAAGCCTCTGGATGTAAAAAAGGTGGTTCAGTACCTGAAATAAGTGATAAGGTACTTGAAATAGAAGGGATTTTATAGGGATTTGGAAGATTTTTTGGAAAAAAATAAAAAAATTTTAAAAAATTTTTATTTTTGTCCTAATTTTGTCCTACTCTAATTGTTATTATAGAATCAACTTATGAGAACCGGATAGAACAATTGATTCTATGAACGATTCATAGTTAACAAAATAGTATATTAGTAAAAACTTTTTTATAGTTAACTTCCAAATTCTCCTTAACAAGGCTCGTCGTGAGACGAGCCTTGTTATATTATGGAATAGATTTCTATATTTGTTGTAGAGAAAATCTGTGATTGTTATTGATGATATTTCTGGGATGTTGTATAAATGATTTCTGTGATTCTGTTAGATTAATTAGGGAGCCTCTGGAATGAGAAAAATACGCTATGACATTACAACTGAATATGAGGGGATGAAGATTTCTAGATTCTTACAGTTGAAAGGCTATTCTGAGAAGAATCTGACAGTCTTACGGGGACGGGATGAGACCATCTACTTAAATGGTAGACCTGTTCATATGAATGAGACCATATGTCAGGGAGATGCAATAGAAGTATACATTCCTGAGGAGGAGGAGGCTACAGCTGTAGTACCTGTGAATATTCCTATAGATGTTGTTTATGAGGATGAGGACATTATTGTCATCAACAAGCCTGCCAACATGCCTATTCATCCATCCAGGATGCATCAGGACAATTCTCTGGCCAATGCCCTGGCTTATTATTATAATAAGGATTTAGATGACAAGGATGCAGTAGATAATAAATTTGTATTTAGATGTATTAACAGACTTGATCGCGATACAACAGGTCTGACAATAGTAGCCAAGCATATGGTTAGCGCAGCTATTTTATATAATGAAATGAAGCGTAGAGATATTCGTCGCACATATTATGCTATAGTTGAGGAGACCCCAGACAATAGACTGACTGATTCCGGGACAATCGATGCGCCAATTGGGAGAGTGGATGGAATTGAAGATGTAAAAATGGCAGAAGATGGGCGAGGCTTAAATAGTGGAACCAGAGGAATTACCCGTGGAGTTGACTTTGAAAAGGGGCAGCCTGCAGTTACCCATTATGAAGTTATAGATAGAGTTGGTGATCTGGCTTTGGTGCAATTGAAATTGGAGACAGGTCGAACTCATCAGATCAGAGTACATATGTCTTATATTGGTCATCCTCTAATAGGAGATAATATATATAATCCGAGAAATTCTATTATGGATAGGCAAGCATTACATGCAGGTGAATTGGAATTTATGCATCCTATAACTGGTGAGAAATTGATTATAAAAGCGGATATTCCGGAGGATATGAGAAGGGTTCTAAATAATAATTAAAAAATCTAAAAATCTTTTCAAAAACTTTTCAAAAACTTTGCAAAAAGTTGTTGACAATAACATGCTCGTTTTGCTATTATATAACGGTCGTCGAAAGACATGCGGAAGTGTCGGAACTGGCAGACGAGCAAGACTAAGGATCTTGTGTTCATTGCGAACGTGTGGGTTCAAGTCCCATCTTCCGCATTAAGATTTTTTTGGTGAAACCCTTGAAAGTATTGGCTTTCAGGGGTTTTGCTTTTTAATGAAAAGTGGTTGACCCCGGTTGACCCCTACGAAACCCTTGATATTCCTGCGTT
>JAGBNK010000009.1 GCA_017634455.1 Lachnospiraceae bacterium | reverse complement strand
AGGTGAGATTTCGGCAGAGGATGGAACACTTAAGATAAAGCTTACAAGTGAGGAGTTTTTATCGGGGCTTCGTAAAGGGGATAAGCTGATTCCTATTATTACTGCGGTTGTTTATTTTGGAGATACCCCTTGGGATGGACCTAGATCACTTCATGATATGTTAAACTTCAAAAATGATGCAATAAAAAGCTATGTGCCAGATTACAAGCTTAATCTTATATCTCCGGCAGATATGGAAGATGAAGAGTTTACTAAGTTTAGCACAGACCTTGGTTTTGCAATGGAGGTTATAAAGCATCAGTCATCTGATGCCGATGAAGTTATAGAAAGAACCAATCACAGGAAGATTGATAGAGATACAGCATTATTCTTAAATACAGCCGTGAAGCTAAATCTAGAATATGAAGAGGAGACAGGAGGTGTTGATATGTGTAAGGCTATGGAGAAGAAAGAAAAGAAAGATAAAATTCTTGCTGTAATTGATTATATGCGTGATGAGGGCAAATCAGAGTCTGATATTATAGATAAGATAATAGAAAAATATCATGTCACCAAGGAATATGTCCTTGCGCTCCTCGCACCGCAGAAAGTATAAGACCATCTCATTTCAAATGCGTGCTATACTTTGAGTAGGCAAAAAAGCAATAATAAGTTCGTATGGACAACCGAAAAGCCAGCGTGTACCAGACGCTGGCTTTTCTATTCCGTTTTTTGTAAGGTGGCTTAAATCTTAGGCTGGTTGTAATGTTTCATACATCCCTCAAAAAAGGTACTATATTCAACTAGCGCTGATGGTGGTAAAGTAATTATAGAAATAAAAAGCATTATGCAAAATGACATTATGCAAGTTATAACTGAAAGCCAGCAAATATAATTATCATAGGCTTTAGATAACTGGAAGGAGATTGATTATTATGAAAAATATTAAATTGGTAATTCTGGGAGAGATTCTTTTACTAGTAGTAGCATTTTTGTTTAATGTATTCGTTTGTAGAGGACAAATCAGTTGGTACATCGATGTGCCATCAATAATTATGATTCTAATAGTTTTTATTCCCGGGCTTATAATTATGGGGGCATGGAAGGATTTCATCAAAGCATTCTCAGTAGGAACTAAGTGCTATTCTCTGTTAGAATTAAAGAATATTGTGGGAGCTGTTTCTACTGCTCAGAAACTGGTTGTACTCGGTGCACTGTTTACGCTAATTATAAGTGGAATTCTTGTATTGGCAGGAGTCAGTGGTGCCAGTGATGCTTCTCTTATAGGTCCTAATTTGGCAGTTTGCTTTCTGTCAGCGTTTTATGCAGTAATTATTGAATTGTTATTACTGCCGCTTCATCTAAATGCAGAGCGTGAGATGAATAGAGAAATGGATTTTGAAGACGAATAATTAAGAGTTCAACAAGGAATGGATTTTGCAGATGAATAATTCAGAAATAACGAAGGAAAAATATCTTGTTGTAGCTAGAAAATTCGGTTTTACAAAGAGGGAACTTGAATTGGGATATCTGAAAGTGTCTGGCTTTTCCAACAGGAGAATAGCATATATGTTTGGAATTTCTGAGCAGACGGTGAAGAACCATTTCACTCATATATATGAGAAGGCCTGGGTTCCGGGACGCAAAGAATTTCGAGAGTTATTTACAGAGGAATAGTTTCTACTGAAATTCCCTAAATCCCTTGAAATCTCCAGAAAATAGGAGTATTATACATAGGTCGTTAAGACATAATTAAATAGGACAGTTCGTTTGTACCATCCTGTCCCTAAACAAAACCAGGACTAGCATTTATTTGAAATGTTTATTCTGGCTATATATTTTGTTATACAGCCATTTTCTATTTATGCATGTCTGGTCCTGATTCATGGAGGAAATTCAATGTATTATTTAACAGCAGAAGCAGAGTTTGACGGAGCTCATTTTCTATCTGGATATGTGGGAAAATGTTCTAACCTACATGGCCACAGATGGAAGGTGGTTTTGCGAATCAAAGCTGAAAGCCTACAGAGTGAAAGCCAGCAGCGTGGCATGGTTGTAGACTTTGGAGATTTAAAAAGTGCATTAAAGATTGAGACAGATTATTTCGATCATACATTTATATATGAAGCTGATACTTTAAAACCAGCAACTGTGGAAGCGCTTCAGGAGGAAGGCTTCCTTATGCGTGTGGTGAACTTCCGTCCCACAGCAGAGAACTTTGCCAGATATTTCTATGATAAATTCAAAGACTATGGATTTAATGTGGCTGAGGCAACAGTGTATGAAACACCAAATAATTGTGCCAGCTACAATGAGGAGTAATAGTTATGGCAGTTTATAATGTGGTAGAGAAATTCGTCAGTATAAATGGCGAAGGTCAGCATGCAGGAGAGCTGGCAGTATTTATCAGACTTCGTGGATGCAACCTCAATTGTAGTTATTGTGACACCAGATGGGCATGTACTTCTGATGCTCCAGCGGAGGAGATGACAGCAGATGAGCTTGTGGAGTATGTGAAGTCCACTGGAGTGAAGCGCGTGACTCTCACTGGCGGCGAACCTCTTCTTGCCAGGGATGTATACGACCTGTTACAGAGATTTGCTATGGAAAATAATATTAGTGTTGAAATCGAGACAAACGGAAGCATTGATATATCACCTTTTGTAAATATTAATCATGCACCGGCATTTACCCTGGATTATAAATTGGCAGGCTCTGGCATGGAAGACAAGATGTTAGTATCCAATTTCAAATATTTAACAGCTAAAGACACTGTGAAATTTGTCTGCTCAGATGTGTCTGAGTTGGATAGAGTATGTCAGGTGGTTGACGACAATCATTTATCAGAGAAATGTACAGTGCTAATCAGTCCTGTGTTTGGACGCATTGAACCGGCAGATATGGTTGATTATTTAATAGAACATAAGCGAAATGATATTCGCCTGCAGTTACAGCTTCACAAGTTTATTTGGGATCCAAATAAGCGAGGCGTGTAGAGAAAGGAGCATATAAAGTGGCTATAGATACAGAGAGAATTAAGAAAAGTATTCGAGAGATACTTATTGCCTTGGGAGATGACCCTGATAGAGAAGGTTTGAAGGACACACCTGACCGTGTGGCTCGTATGTATGAGGAAGTCTTCGAGGGAATGAATTATACCAATGAGGAAATTGCCCAGATGTTTAACAAGACATTTGAGGAAGATTACTATGACGAGAGTAGTCAGGATCTGGTATATGTGAAGGATATTGAGGTATTCAGTTATTGCGAGCATCATTTGGCATTGATGTATGATATGAAGGTATCGGTGGCATACATACCAAATGGTAAGGTTATTGGTTTGAGCAAGATTGCCCGCATTGCAGATATGGCTGCCAAGAGATTGCAGCTACAGGAACGTATAGGAAATGATATTGCAGAGATTCTGCAGATGGTTACCGGCTCGGAAGATGTGGCTGTATTTATTGAGGCAAGTCATTCATGTATGACAGCCAGAGGTATCAAGAATGCCAGTGCCAAGACTCATACACAGACTCTCAGAGGCAGATTCAAGACAGATTCAGCCTTGCTTCAGCGTCTGAAATAGTTAGTTTGTAGACTGATTAAAAAGCCTGAATTAGTCAAGCTTTGAGTAGATTTCAGTTCTTGATATAGAATAATATTTTGACTTGAATTAATAACTCAGAAAGGAGTATATCCAGTTGCCATATGGGCGACTGAATCATATAGGAAATGAAAGCATTAGTATTAATAAGTGGTGGTATTGATAGTACCACATGCCTGGCAATGGCAGTAAAAGAGTACGGTAGTGAAAATGTTGTTGGACTGTCCATCTTCTACGGACAGCGTCACAAGAAGGAGATAGAGGCTGCTGATGCAGTTTGTGATTATTATAAGGTAGAGCATATTACTCTTGATCTATCTACAATGTTCCAGTTTAGTGATTGTACACTTCTTGAGCATTCAGATGGAGAAATTCCTGAGGAGGATTATGCATCACAGCTTCAGAAGACTGACGGTAAGCCAGTAAGTACCTATGTGCCTTTTAGAAATGGTTTGTTCTTATCAAGCGCCAGTGCAATTGCACTTTCAAAAGGATGCTCGAAAATCTATTATGGTGCTCATGCAGATGATGCTGCAGGCAATGCTTATCCGGATTGCTCAGAGAGTTTCAATACAGCAATGAATACAGCAATCTATGAAGGTAGTGGCAGACAACTTCAGATAGAAGCACCATTTATCAATTTAAACAAGGCCGGAGTGGTGAAGATTGGTTTAGAGCTTGGTGTCCCTTATGAATTAACATGGAGCTGCTATGAAGGACATGACAAGGCTTGTGGCAGGTGTGGAACCTGTATTGACAGACAGGAAGCCTTCCGTCTCAATGGAACAACTGATCCAATTCCATATGAGGATTAGTTGTATTTATAAGGAGTTATATAGTTATAACTAGAAAATTAGTTATATTTATAAGAAGCTATATAGTTCTAACTGGAGACTATTAATAGGATACAGCATTTATTGAATATAGTTTCTGGTTAGATGGAGTATTAAATCATTTAATATAAGAAGAGAGGAATTAGAAAATGGCAGATAGAAAAGATGAGGGTACACTTACCCTTTTAGGAAACAAGAATAATAAATATCCTGATAATTATGCACCTGAGATGCTTCAGACATTTATCAATAAGCATCCTGACAATGATTATTTTGTGAAATTTAATTGCCCAGAGTTTACATCTCTGTGTCCTATTACAGGACAGCCTGACTTTGCAAATATTATTATTTCATATGTTCCAGGTGAGAAGATGGTGGAATCTAAATCATTGAAGCTGTATCTGTTCAGCTTCAGAAATCATGGTGATTTTCATGAGGACTGTGTAAATATTATTATGAAGGATCTCATTAAGTTGATGGATCCGAAGTATATTGAAGTGTGGGGCAAGTTTACTCCAAGAGGAGGAATCTCCATTGACCCATATTGCAATTATGGTAAGCCAGGCACTAAGTGGGAAGAAGTAGCATTTAACAGAATGGCAAATCATGATATGTACCCGGAGCGAGTAGACAATAGATAATAGAATGTTATTTTAGAATATTGTTTTTGATCAATAGGCTTGAGTTTTCTTGGAATGTGGAAAATAAGTATTTATCTTGTTATAGTTGTCTTATAGTTTTATAATCAGACTATGGAGGGAAGTTGCCTATGGTCAAGAATTGTGCTACCTGTAATAGAATATTTGATGACTATTTGGATATCTATAGGAATTGCCCTGAGTGTAGAGAAAAGGAAGCTGGTTTGCTTCGTCAGGTCAAGGATTATCTATGGGATTATCCAGGGGCTACGGAAGGCAAGTTGCGAGAAGTTTTTGGAGTGACACATCAACAGGTAACCACATGGCTTCGTGAGGAGCGAATTGAGATTACCCCTGACTCCAGTATTAAGCTTACATGCTTAAGATGTGGCAGTATGATTTTGAAGGGGAAATATTGTCCTGATTGTGCCAAGAGAATAGGTGTGCAACTTGAACAGTTGAAAAAAGAGCTGTCTCCGAAGGAGAAGAGACAGCATAAAAATATATATTCTATGGTTGTTGACAAAGATATGGCACCAGGTGGCAAGATGCATTTCTTACAGAATGCTTCCAGGGAGAGAAGGAGCGATTCTGAAAGAAATCTAAGAGATAGTGAATATGAAGAATGATAATTTATAAAATGTACTTTTATGAATTATTACATATAAAGTAATCTGTCTGGAATTATGTTGACAATAAAATATTGCAGTGCTACTATGATTGAGGCTTAATTGAATAGACGAAGGGAGCTGTAAAAGGCTGAGAGGTACCGCGAGTACGACCTTAAAACCTGATTTGGATAATGCCAACGTAGGGAATAATAGTATTAATACTATTAATTGTCTGTTTGTATATACTAGATTTTATATTAATTATAGATATGTATAACAAATCGCGGAATCCAATAGGATTCCGTTTTTTTATGGAATTTTATGCATTTTCTATAAAAAGAAATTTAATTTGTTTTTATGAGGAATACAGGAGTGTGTAAATGGCAGATTTATTTAAAAGAATAAGAGAATATAAACCACTGGTGCATATAATAACCAACGCAGTGGCCATAAATGATTCTGCAAATTTTGTTATTGCTGCAGGTGGTAAACCTATATGTGGATATGACAAGGCGGAAGTAGAGGATATAACCAGAATGTGTAATGCTCTCCTTGTTAATATAGGTATGCCAAATGATGATAAAAATGATGGTATTCTGCTGGCAGTGAATAAGGCTAAAGCCATGAATATACCAGTTGTATTGGATCCTGTGGGAATTGGCGTATCACAATACAGGCAGAATCTGGTCAGAGATGTTATATCAACCGGGGCTGTGTCTGCTATAAGAGGCAACAGATTAGAAATTGAAGAACTAATTAGAACTAACGGTAGTTTTCCTGATTCAATTACTGTAAGTGATGATGATATTGAATTATTTGCAAGAGAAAATAATTTAATAATTATGGCAACTGGCGAAAAAGATTATATATGGGGAGATGGAAAATATGAAATTCTGGAAAATGGAACTGTCTGGCAGTCTAGAATGACCGGTTGTGGTTGTGCACTATCAGCTTTGATTGCTGCTGCTTTGGGAAGCTGTAATGAGGGGGATGACATATTTGACTGTTGCGTTGATGCTTTGAGAAGTTATAACGAAGCAGCTGAAATTGCATTATATAGAATGAATCAGCATAGAAAGAGAGGATCAGGAAGCTTCAGGGCTTATCTGGCAGATGCGATATCGGATGGTTTTGCCTGCAGAGAGGATCTGAGAGAAAGCCTGCAATTATATGCAATTACAGATAGAGATTTAATTGGCAAATCTGATACATATAACACATTAGAGGATGCTGTGATTGAGGCTATTAGCGGTGGAATAACAATGCTTCAATACAGGGACAAGAATATAGATGATGATGAGTTTGTAAAGCAGGGTAAGATTCTGGCAAAGATTGCAAAGTATGCAGGAATACCATTTATCATAAATGACCGGGTTGAACTGGTGAGAGAAATTGGCGCAGATGGAGTTCATGTTGGACAGGATGATATGGCTGTTCAATATGCCAGAGATATATTGGGAAATGATTATATTATTGGCGCCACAGCCCATAATGTTAGAGAAGCGATTGAAGCACAAAGACAGGGGGCAGATTACTTGGGGGTAGGAGCTGCATTTGGTTCTGAAACCAAGACAGATGCCAGACCTATAGATTTGAAGGAATATCAGGCGATTACAGCCGGGGTGGACATACCTGTGTGTGCCATTGGCGGAATCGACTCTCATAATATAGTAGACCTTGCAGGGAGCGGTATTGCAGGAGTTGCTGTAATATCAGGAATTTTTGCTCAAGCTGATATTTGTAAGGCCTCACAAATACTTTATAAGAAAAGCGCTATGTTTTTAGAAGGAGGACAAAATGAAACACAATGCAATTCTTAAACTATGTGTAGCAGCAATGTTTGTTGCTATAGCTGTAATCTTATCAACATTTTCAATTCCAATCGGAGCATCGAAATGTTTCCCTATTCAGCATATGGTAAATGTATTATCTGCTGTAATACTTGGACCATTTTGGGGAGTGGCAGTAGCATTTGTTACGTCTCTCATTAGAAATATGATGGGAACAGGTACTCTGCTGGCATTTCCAGGATCTATGGTAGGTGCTTTGTGCTGTGGACTGATGTATCGGGCAACTAAAAAGTTGGTTCCTACATATTTGGCTGAAATAGTAGGAACAGGACTTATAGGTGGTTTGATAGCTTATCCTGTCGCTACATTTATCATGGGCAAGACAAGTGCGGTCTTTGGATATGTTATTCCATTTATGATTAGTACAATTGGTGGAACAATAATTGCTGCAGTTTTCATTGCAGTATTAATCAAGACCAAGGCATTGGATAGAATGAAAGCTATGTTTCAAACTTCTTAAGCTGTAAAACAACAATAGTTTGATAGGTGAGATGATTATTTAACAAAGTGAAAGTAACCGGCAGGCTGGGGGCACCACTTTCTGTCGGGATAGAAAAGGGTAACTGTTTTATGAAAAAAGTACTTACAATCGCTGGATCAGATTCCAGTGGAGGCGCCGGCATTCAAGCAGATATCAAGACTATGATGGCACATGGAGTGTATGCTTCTTCTGCCATTACAGCTATAACTGCGCAGAATACGCTGGGCGTCAAATCAATTCAAGAGGTTAGACCGGATGTATTTCGCGATGAAGTTATGGCGGTCTATGAAGATATCTGCCCTGATGCTGTGAAAATAGGGATGATAGCATCTGTGGAGCAGATTGACATATTGGCAGAATTGCTAAATGATTATGAAGCTTCTAACATTGTTATTGATCCTGTTATGATTGCTACAAGTGGGACAAAGCTTCTGCCAGAGGATTGTATAGAAATTCTGTGGGAGAAGCTTCTTTGTTATGCAGACTTAATAACTCCAAATATTCCGGAAGCACTATATCTCATTGAAAAGACAGGTATTGCCCCTGGGGGTGTGAATTGGGATGAATCCCAAGAGGATATTGACTATATGGCAGTGGCTCAGGTCCTGTTTGATAATATCAGAGGCAGTGTATTGTTGAAAGGCGGGCATCGAAGTGACGGTAAAGGTACAGATATCCTGATTACACCAGAGGGAGGAACCATTATCAAAGGTGAGATTATTGAAAGTACCAACAATCATGGAACGGGATGCACTTTGTCCTCCGCTATTGCATCAAATCTGGCCAAAGGAATGGATATGTCAAATAGTGTCAGATTGGCAAAAAAATATGTAGAAGAAGCATTGAGAGACGGGCTGAATCTGGGACAGGGTAATGGCCCTCTAAATCATGGCTTTGATTTACATGGAAAGTATATTGATTAAAATATTAAGGAGAGAAGAGAAGATGGCAATTAGAAATTACAAAACACAAATGGAAGCGGCAAGAAAGAATATTATTACACCAGAAATGGAAATATGTGCCGCAGAGGAAAATATATCACCAGAGAAATTGAGAACTCAGATAGCAAAGGGAATAGCAGTTATTCCGGCCAATCCTGCTCATAAAGGCCTGGTTCCTCATGCTGTAGGAAGTAAACTTACTACCAAGATAAATGTGAATCTAGGTGTGAGCCGTGACTGCAAGGACTACGATATTGAGATGCAGAAAGTGCTTAGCGCTGCGGATTTAGGCGCAGAGGCTATAATGGATCTGTCCAGTCATGGCAATACACAGCCTTTTAGACAGAAGTTATGTAGAGAATGTCCTGCAATGGTTGGAACTGTTCCTGTATATGATGCAGTTATACATTATCAGAGAGATTTGGGAGAACTTACAGCCCGGGATTTCGTTGATGTAGTCAGACTTCATGCTGAGGACGGCGTGGATTTTGTGACCTTGCATTGTGGTATTACACAGAAGACTATTGAAGAAGTGAAAGCCGGAAAGCGCAAGATGAACCTGGTTAGTCGAGGGGGTTCGTTGGTGTTTGCCTGGATGGCTATGACAGGAGAGGAGAATCCTTTCTATGAGTATTATGATGAAATTGTAGAAATCTGTCGTGAGCATGATGTGACAATAAGCTTAGGTGATGCATGTAGACCGGGATGTCTGGCAGATGCAACGGATGCCACACAAATAGGTGAATTACTTAGATTGGGAGAACTTACAGAAAGAGCCTGGGAGAGGGATGTACAGGTTATGGTTGAAGGTCCAGGACATGTACCGCTTGATCAGATTGCAGCCAATATGAAAATCCAGGAGACCATCTGTCATGGCGCTCCATTTTATGTATTGGGACCTTTGGTTACAGATATAGCACCGGGATATGATCATATTACAGGAGCAATCGGTGGAGCAATTGCTGCTATGAATGGTGCGGCATTTCTGTGTTATGTCACTCCGGCAGAGCATCTGGCGTTGCCAAATGTAGATGATGTGAGAAATGGTATTATTGCATCTAAAATTGCGGCACATGCAGCTGATATTGCCAAAGGAATACCGGGAGCCAGAGACAGGGATGACAGAATGGCAGATGCCAGAAGAAAACTGGACTGGGATGCTCAATTTGCAGAAGCTTTGGATCCTGTTACAGCCAAGTCTATCCGCGATAGCAGATTACCTGAAGATGACCACAGTGATACATGTAGTATGTGTGGTAAATTCTGCGCGGTAAGAAGTATTAACAAAGCTTTGGCGGGAGAGACTATAGACATATTATAAAATCTTTATTAAATATGGTCTGTAATCGTTGAAAGTTCATGCAAACATGGTTATACTAATTCCGATTGAATTTGATTACTGAATAATCATAAATAAAACAGATTGGAGACATGAATATGCAACATATTAATTACAGACCACAGGGTGTATGCTCTGTAGCTATTAATTTTGATTTAGATGATGAAGGCAAGATTCACGATTTGAAATTTACCAATGGGTGCGATGGAAATCTCAAGGCTATAGGCAGATTATTAGAAGGCCGTGATGCCAAGGAAGCTGCAGATATTTTACGAGGAAATGATTGCAGAGGCAGAGGTACTTCCTGCGCAGATCAGTTGGCTCGTGCTATTGACGAAACTGTTCAGTAAAGGTAGGCATAAATAGTCATATTAGTATTGATTTCAGAGGTGATTTATGAGAAGGGGCTATTCTACCAAAGAAATATGTGAAATATTCAACATAGGGCGGGAGACCTTGAGACACTATGAGAATGTAGGTCTGATCCATCCGGAGATAAATCCTCAAAACGGATATAGAGAATATGGATATTGGGATGTAGGAGTGCTGGTTGACGCATTGAAGTTTCGCAAGGCTGATTACAGCTTGAATCAGATTAAAAAAGCCTTGTATGAAATTGATTATTCTGAAATCCTAGATTCTCTGGAGAAGCAACATGAATATTTTGTTGATCAATTAATCCGTTATAGAATGCTAGATGATAAAATATCCTTTGATTTAAAATATTTAAAACATGCCAAAGAAGATATAAATAAAGTTATAGAGGGACATATGAATGAAATGTTTTATGTGCCTTATGTCAACAGTTCAAATGAGAAGCTATATACAGCTATGAAGCAGGTTTTTGAGGAATCATTCTTTTTCTCTACTGCATGGATAATGCGAGAGGAATATAAAGGAGCGAACCTGTTGGAAGGTTTAGGCTTTGCGACGGAGAAGAAGTATGCGGATTACCTGGGAATAAAATGCGGAATCACTTTACCTGAAGCAGATGTGGTTGGAACTGTTTTGGATTTGGCAGGTCATGTGCCTGTCACCAAGAAAATGTTTGATGATTTCGAAGTGGATATAATGAATAAATATCCTACCGCATCACAGGAGACATATGTGCTGTTAATGTCTAGATTTTTCGACAAGGACCAGACATTTCATCAGTATATATATGTATATAAAACTTTATAGAAATAATAACAGAGACCATGTGGCACTAGGTTTTTAATGCCATATGGTCTCTGTCTATAAGTGTGTTTCTATATTGTTTAAAAGTATATTTTTGTGTAGGTAAACTATATCTTTTATATTTTTGTTTTGTGTCTTTGTATTTTTACTGGAAGAATTCCATTTCTTCATTTAATTTAACAGCTATGTTCTTTAAGTCGTTTGCTGACTCTGCAAGAGATGTAACAGTAGCAGATAATTCCTCTACTGATGCACCTGTTGTCTCTGTAGCCGCTGCATTTTCTTCAGAGATAGCAGAGAGTGAACTCATGGCATCTGATACCTCGTGGTTAGATGCTACACAACGGTCTGTCTCCTGAGCGATAGAAGCAACAGATGATACTGTCTCTTCAATATCTGTTAACATTCCCTGTACAGCTGAAAGTGTTTCAGCCAATGATTTCTGCTGTTCGTTGTTACTTTCAATAATCTCATTTGCTGCCTCAACAGCCTCAGAAGATTCATTTAACAGAGTTGTCATTACTTCCTTGATTTCTTGAGCCAAAGCTTCTGAATCATCAGCAAGCTTTCTGATTTCCTCAGCGACAACTGCAAATCCACGACCTGCATCTCCGGCTCTTGCTGCTTCGATAGAAGCATTGAGAGAGAGAAGATTTGTCTGAGCTGCAATACCTGAAATTCCAACTACGCGCTCATTGATATCAGCAACAGCATCCTGGGTAGCAGAAATCTTGGTTGTAATCTCTGTAATCTTGTCTGTCATAGCCTTGCTTGATTCCTGGAATGCATAGAGTGTAGTGCTGGATTCCTCTGAAGCATCCTTCATACGAGAAGCAAGATCACTTAAGTCATTTGTAGAATCCTGTACATTCTCAATGGCATCAGTGATATGGCCGGTATTTTCAGCAGACTTCTGTACTGACTCTGCCTGATCAGAAGCTCCTGCTGCAATATCCTGAACAGCTTCGGCAACTGTCTCTGTTGTTGCAGCAATTTGTGTAGCCATAGATGATAATTCATCTGATGAATCGCTTACTGTATTTGAAGATGCCTTGATATGGCCGATAATATCGCTAAGTTTGTCAATTACTGAGTTAGAATTTCTAATCATATCTCCAAACTCATCATTTCTGTCGTTGAACTTTGTAATATTGATGAAACGACCTTCTGCCAAAGCGGAGAGTGTGTTATCAACTTCTAAGATTGGCTTTGTGAAACTGTTGGCCATTCCAGCAGAAATTACCATTACAGCAGCAAGCATAATGATTCCTACAATTACAACTGTATAAGCACTTTTTCTTGCCTGAGATGTTATCTCAGATACAGATACAGCGTTGCAGATAGTGTAATTTGAAAGTGGATCCTTGTAGTAAGCTACATAAGATGGCTTACCTGTTGCTGTGCTTATATATACATCATGATCTTTTCCGGAAGTCATATAAGGTGACTTGCTGAAATCAGTTGGATCATCATTTGCTGTTATTTCATAATCAGAATGTGCAGCGAGAATACCATTGTTATCAATCAGGAATGCTTCTTCAGCATTTTCTGCAAGGAAGTTATGGAAGTTGTTTAAATTGTAACTTCTATGAACTACACCAATAACAGTTTTATCATCTGTGTCAAACACTGGTACAGCAACACATAAATTTCTGTCGCCTGTAGATGCACTTACAACAATTCCAGACACATTGACTTCGCCACTTAAGGCTTTTTGGAAATAATCACGATCTGATATATCGCTGAATTTACTGTCATCACTTCTTAATATCATCATTCCCTGGGCATTTGATAGAACGATTACATTTTCATCTGTGAAACATTTGTTGACACGAGCCATAACCTGTTTTAATTCAGCAGCTGCTGCAGGATCACCAGTCTTAATAAAGTTAATTGTACTTGGTGACGCAGCGAAAGACCTCAATGCAGTTTCAGTATTGAGAATTGTCTCATTGAATTCTGACTGAAGCATATTGGTCTCTGTAGCAAGAGATTTCTGAGCATCAGCCTTTGCCTTGCTTGTTGATGTAAAGTAGCTGATAAGCATTGATACTATAAGTGGAATAGCAGCTATCAAAAGCATGATGGCAATAAGTTTTGTTTTTACACTGTTTTTCTTAAGTGAAAAAATCTGTTTAGACTTCATTTTAGACTCCTTTTTTATTAAAAAACATTTACAACAGGGTAAAATATAAACCCGGTGGTTGCCACCAGGTCAAGAATAAATTGGATTTATTTGCATACAAGGAAGACTTGCGAAGGTATTAATGGCGAAGGCGAAAAAGAATGAAATAAAAAGCAAGATGTAATTATGCACAAAAATCGTAATAAAATACTATTAATTAAAGCATTTAAAAAATATATGATAAAAAGTATAATGAAAACTGAATAATCTCTTTATTCAAAAATAACTATGTTGGGGGGAGAAACAACATGAATAATAAGAGAGAGAATACTTTTTTATCGCGATGCGCTTATGGTGTTGCGGACATTTACGGTGGAGGGGCTTTTGTAATTATTACAACATTTTTCACTGTATTTCTTACCAAGGCATTGGGGATGCCACCTGCATTGGCTGGAACAATTCCACTTATTGGAAAGGTGTGGGACGCAATTACAGACCCTGTTATGGGAAATATTACAGACCGTACTAAATCCCGTTTTGGATCCAAAAGATTCTATATGTTAATAGGAAGTTTTATTTCAGCTATTACATTCATTCTGCTTTGGATTCCAATTGAAGGTTCAACTGTAGGACTTAAGTACATATTCTATATGCTTATGTACATCCTGTTCTCTACAGGATTTACAATTGTAATGGTTCCATATAATGCACTTTTGCCTGATATGGTAGATGATTATACTGTACGAGGCAGATATACCGGAGTGAGAATGGCATTTTCTGCATTTGGAAATATAGTTGCAGGACTTGGTTCTACATTGCTTATTAATGACAATACAGATGCAGGTAAGTATATGTTGGTTGCTCTTATATTTGGAGTAATTTTTTGTATTGCGATTTTGCTTACTTTCTTTGGAACATGGGAGAAGGAGAAGCCTGTTATTAAAATAGGTTTGAAGGAGAGTCTGGCTCAATCATTTACAGTATATAAGAGCCGCAGTTTCAAGATGTTTCTGGCAATATTTGTGTTTGGTCAGGTGACTAATGATTTTGTAACTGGTTTGGCAGTATATTATGTGGATGATGTATTAAATCGTTATGGCGGATTCATGTATATGATGGGTGTGATTTTATTGTCTCAGTTTATGGGAATGCTTATTTTCAATCCTATTATGGCCAAGACTAATAAGAAGATGCCTATTCTTATTGGGTTCCCTATTAGAATGGTTGCAACTCTTATAATGATATTCTTCTCACATGAGGGGGCTAACTTTGGAATTATACTATTCCTTACATTTATAATTGGCCTTGGAATGGCAAGCTCATCTGTTACTATTTATGCAATATTGACAGATATGCCGGATGTTGATGAGCTTATTACATCTATAAATCGCCCTGGTACATGTTCGGGTATGGCAACTTTTGTTAGAAAGATTACTGCTGGATTATCAATCAGTTCTATTGGATTGCTTCTATCAGCAGTGGGATATGATGAGAATCTGGCAACAGCTGGAGCCAGACAGGCATTATCTACACAGACAGGTGTAGCTTATATCTATATATTTGTGCCGGTTGTACTTATGATTATCACAATTTTCTTTACTGCAAAATTTCCTATGGGCAAGAGAGAATTCGATATTGTTCGTCGTGAAGTAGCCAGAAGGAAAGGTGAGGATGATAGTGTGATTACTCCGGAGGAGATTGAAGTATGTGAGAAGGTTACAGGATTCAAATATGATGAGCTCTGGAATAAGGACAATGCATTGAAACTTGGCAGAAGATAATTATTTATAAAATTATTTATAAAAATATAAATCATAATACTGGGCTTTTCTTGATGAAATAAGTGATTTTAGGCTTTTTTTGTTGTTTGATAGTATAAATATGATAGAATATAAGTACTGAATGAGTATTTATAAGGATGTTTGCATATCAAGGGGAGATAAGTTATGAGACACAGTATTATGAGATTTATTAATACCAAAAGTGATTGATTAGAATGTAGGGTCACTTTTGGTATTTTTTGTTTTTTGGAGGAGTTGTGTTTTGAAAGTATTAGCATTAGACAAGGATAAAATAAAAAATCAAAAGTATTGTAAGAATGTTAATAGGGCAGTGATAATAGTCTGCGTCTTGTTAAATGTAGGATTAACAACTATTTTAAACAGACTGGATATACCATTATACTTGGACTGCGTAGGCACAATTGCTGCAACAAGTATAGGTGGATTGTTGCCGGGAGTAATAGTTGCTGTTGCTACAAATCTGTTATGCGCTGTTATAAATCATTCATCTGCACTGTATTATATGATTATTAATGTATTGATAGCATGTATTACAGATGTATATGTGAAAGAAAAAATCTGTAAAAAGGGGCGTGTTGCACTCCTTGTATATATAGCATCTATTTCAGTAATGACAGGCATATTAGGTATTATTTTTCAGGTTATTCTATTAGGTGATTTTCAATTTGAAGATATTAAGGATGCAGCTGAAATTATCAATATATCTACAGGTATTCCGATTATTTTGGGAGGAATAATAGCCAATACTGGCTTGAATATAGTGGACAAGGGTTTCTCGGTTCTTGTGGTCAGAGCTTTTATGCGCTTTGTGCCAATGGAGACACAAAAAGCTCTAACTAATACTGCGTGGAAGCAGAAGCCACTCACAAAAGAAGAATTGAATTCTTTCAATCATGGGGATGATATAGCAGTGAAGTCTATTGAGCGAAAGACCACAGCACTTGTTATATTAAGTGCCATAACTATCACCCTTATTATTTCAACAACAGGTATGATGCAGTATTTTGGCGTGGAGAAGCAATCTTATATAGATAGCGCTCAAAGAACAGCAAATTTTGCGGCTGAGACTTTAGAAAAGTATGATATTAATGAATTTGTGCAATATGGTGTAAATGCGGAAGGATATCTTGAAGCCAAGGAGTTTATGTATGGCTTGAGAGATGCAGAGTCTGATATTAAATATTTATATGTAATTAAGGTGGGAAGGGATGCTTGTTATGCTGTTATGGATTTGGAAAGTCCTGACGCACCGGCATATGAATTTGGTGAGAGAATAGAATTTGAGGAAGCATTTGGAGATTACCTTGAAGATTTATGGAATGGAGAGGCTATCGAACCTATAGAGTCCAATGATATATCTGGTTGGATTGTTACAGCATATGCACCGGTTCATGATGAGTCTGGTAAGACTATATGTTATGTTGGAGCGGATGCATCTGTCTCATTCCTTTCAATTTTTGCTGTTCAGTATATAATCAAAATCTTGCTTATTTTCTCAGGATTCTTGATTTTGATTATTGTATTTAGTACATCTTATGCCAAGAATAATCTGGTATATCCAATAAATACTATAGTTAATTGGACTAATGGTTTTATGAATGGAAAAGACAAACAGGATGAGCTGGATAATGCTGTCAAAGAACTTCGGACTTACGAGATTAAGACTGGTGATGAGATAGAGACTCTATATAAATCTATTTGCAAGATGGCAGTTGAGACGGCCAACCAGGTGCGTGATATTAATTACTTTGCTGATTCTACAGCCAAGATGCAAAATGGTCTGATTATTACCATGGCAGACATGGTGGAAAACAGAGACTCTGATACAGGAGCCCATGTCCAAAAGACTGCAGAATATGTGAAGATTATATCTGAAAGTTTAAAACGAAACGGATACTATCTGGAAAAATTAACTCCAAAATATATGTCTGATTTGGTGATGTCTGCGCCACTTCATGATGTGGGAAAGATTAATATATCTGATACTATTTTGAATAAGCCTGGCAAACTAACAGATGAAGAATATGAGATTATGAAATTGCATACAGTCTATGGCAAGGAGATTATGGAAAAGGCTATTGTGACTGTAAAGGGCGAGAATTATTTGAAAGAGGCTAGAAATATGGCTGCATACCATCATGAGAGATGGGATGGTAAGGGATATCCGGAAGGACTACATGGAGAGGTGATTCCGCTATCTGCACGTATTATGGCTGTTGCTGATGTGTTTGATGCTCTTACTTCACCTAGAGTGTATAAGCCTGCTTTTCCGTTGGAGAAAGCTTTGCAAATATTAGAAGAGGGATCAGGAACACAGTTTGATCCAAAATGTGTAAATGCGTTTATGTCTGCTTTGCCAGAGGTTAGACAGGTGCTGATAAAATATCAAGGCATGTAGGCCGGAGGAATTGAGAATGATAAAAACGGGGAGAAAGATAAAATTCAAAATAGCTGCATCTGTTATGCTTTTGACGCTTACATTATCCTGTAGTATGGCTTATGCAGGAATTCATGGAAATGATGATGTTGATACGGATGCAGAAGAACTGACATCCGGTGGTGGATATGCTGTTACAGGTCAGATTGATAATGTAGGGTATTCAGCTACATTATACAACGCGGAATCAGGTTTACCTACATCTGATGCGAACTATATATATGCATCCAAGAATGGATATATATGGATTGGTGGATATGCTGGTGTAATGGTATATGATGGAGTTACATTTGACAGAATGGACTCTTCTACAGGTATTACCAGTGGTAAGACCATATATCAGGACAAAAAGAATAGAATGTGGTTTGGTACCAATGATAACGGTGTGGTTTATGTAGATAATAATGATGAGCAGATACATATCACATACAAGGATGGCTTGCCGTCATCTACAATTCGCACATTTACAGAGGATAATAAGGGAAATGTATTTATAGGTACAACAGGTGGCGTGGCATATGTGGATGCAAATGGCAGTGTGTACACTATTGATGATTATAGAATAAGGAATCAATACATTATTCAGTTAAGAGCTGATGAGAATGGGGTTGTATATGGTAATACCAGAGACGGTGATGTATTTTCTATAGTAGATTGCAGGATATCAGAGTATTACAAAGCCAGTGACTTGGGTATGAGCAGTGTTACTGCGATTTATTCGGATGAGGATAATACTGGAATGTTGTATTTTGGAACAGATACAGACATTGTCTATTATGGTAAATTTGGAGCTGCAGTAGATGAATTGAAAACTATAAATGTAGCTCCGGCAAATGGTATTGCCTGGATAACTCAAGAGTGCGGAAGAGTATGGATAAATAGTGATTCTGTTGTAGGTTATTTAAATGAAGATGGAAACTATGTGGCACTTGAAAATCTGCCTATGGATAGTTCTATTGAGATGTTGACTGCTGATTATCAGGGTAATTTATGGCTTGCTTCAACCAGGCAGGGCGTGATGAAAATAGCAACCAATAATTTTGAAGATGTAACAGCCAAGTCTGGCATCAATGATGTGGTAAATGCTACTTGCATGAGAGAGGGTTTATTGTATGTTGGTACTGATAAAGGTCTCTACTGTATTGATGGACAGGGTAACTTAGTTCCTAATGAGCTTACGGATTATATTGGTGAAACCCGTATCAGATGTTTATTGCTTGATAAGGCTGGAAATATGTGGGTAAGTACTTATACCAACGATATGGGATTGGTATGTCTGACAAGTGATGGGCAGATAATCAGATATACAGAGGAAAATGGTCTGATAAACAATCAGACCAGATGTATAAATGAAACAGATGATGGATATATTCTTGTTGGTACAAATGGTGGACTGACTATTATAAAAGATTATCAGATTATTAAGAATTTTGGAGAGAAAGACGGATTAGATAATACTGTTATATTGACCGTAGAGCAAGGGGATAACGGAACTGTATTAGTTGGTACTGATGGAGATGGTCTGTATTTGATTTCACAAAATAATGTGGAGAAAATTTCCAGAGATGATGGGTTAACTAGTGATGTTATATTGCGTGTGAAAAAGGATGTAGATAGAGGTGTATATTGGATTGTCACCTCCAATTCGATTCAGTACATGAAGGACGGTAGTTTATATACTGTGGAAGATTTCCCATATAATAATAATTTCGATATTTATTACGATAATAGTGATAATTTATGGGTTTTGTCTTCTTATGGAATATTCTGTGTAAATGCTCATAAGATGTTATCCGGAGATAAGTTTGATTACAGGCTATATAATACATCAAATGGAATGACCAGTGTTCCAACAGGAAATGCATATAGTTATCTGGATGAATCAGGAAATCTATATGTATCCAGTCGATCTGGAGTTAACAAGGTTAATATTAATAACTATTTTAATCAAGATAGTGAAATAAAAGTTGATTTGAAATATATCTATTGTGATGGAGAATTAGTATATCCTGATGAAAATGGAGAATATGTTATTCCATCAGATGCTAAGCGAATATATTTCTACCCTGCAGTATTGGATTTCTCGTTGTCCAATCCAACAGTTAAAATGTTTTTCGAGGGATATGACGACGGTGGTGTTATATCTCAGCAGAAGGATTTGGATGCAATGGAATTTACAGAACTGAAGCATGGAAATTATACTTTGCATATACAGGTATTGAACCCGGCTACAGAAGAAGTTAGTCAGGATGTAGAATTTACAGTTGTTAAAAAACCGAAGTTTTTCGAGCTTATGGCTGTGCGTGCTATGCTGGTAGCAATAGTCGTTTTGGGAACCGGCTTCCTTGTATGGAGAATTATGAATGGCACAATTGTAAGCAGACAATACCAGGAGATTAGAGAGGCAAAGGAGGAGGCCGAGCGTGCAAATACTGCCAAGACTCGATTCCTAGCCAATATGTCCCATGAGATTCGTACACCAATTAATACTATTATGGGAATGAATGAAATGATTCTACGAGAGGATGCGACTGATGTTCCAAAAGGATATTTCATGTCAATTATAAATTATGCAGTAGATATCAGAAATGCTTCAGAATCATTGCTTGGTATGATAAATGATGTTTTGGATATGTCCAAAATTGAGTCAGGTAAGATGCATCTGGTAGAGCAGGAATATGATATGGAAGATATGCTTAGAGGTATATGTTCTATGATTCGCGGTAGAGCTGCTCAGAAGGATTTGATTTTTATAGTGAAGGTTGATGAGATTATGCCAATGAGATTCTATGGAGATGTTGGTAAAATCAAGCAGATAGTTCTGAATTTATTAACCAATGCTGTGAAATATACAACTGCCGGTACAATTACTCTTTCAGCTTCTGTAGAAGAAATAAATGGTGACGAATACAGTCTGAAATTCAGCGTTAAGGATACTGGTATGGGTGTCAAGGAAGAGGATATTGATAAGCTCTTCACTGCATATGAGAGAATGGACGAGGAGAAGAACAGTGCTATTCAGGGTACTGGACTTGGATTAAATATTTCAGCTCAATTTGCGGAGATTTTATCGGGCAGGTTAACCTGTGAAAGCATCTATGGAGAGGGGTCAGATTTTATACTGGAATTAAAGCAGAAAGCTGTAGACAAAACACCAATAGGTGACTTTGATGACAGAGTAAATGAGGCGATAGGCCCTTATGTACCACAGTTTGTGGCACCGGATGCAGAAATCCTGATTGTAGATGATAATCCAATGAACCTCTCAGTTATAAAATCATTGTTGAAGTCTACCAAGATGTTTATTACAACTGCTACAAGTGGCGAGGAATGTCTGGAGAAACTTAGATATGGATCATTTAACATAGTACTACTGGATCATATGATGCCGGGGATGGATGGAGTAGAGACCTGTAAACGAATTCGTGAGAATTATCCGGATTTACCAGTTTATGCTCTTACAGCCAATGCTACTGCCGGAGAAGATTTCTATGTATCAAATGGGTTTAATGGATATCTTGCAAAACCTATTGACAGTAGAACATTGGAGAAGACAATTATGCGTCATATTCCTGAAGAGATAATGATGAAGGCAGATCCGGCAGATTTTGTTGAAGAACTTACAGAAATACCGGAATCTCTAAATTGGATACACGATATTGAAACTATATCAGTTGATGAGGGTATTAAGAACTCTGGAGGAGTAGATTCTTATATCTTCTCATTACAGTTGTTCTATGAAACTATTGATGGTAATGCAAATGTTATTAAAAAGGCTTATGATGAAGGTGATATAACTCTGTATACTGTAAAGGTACATGCCTTGAAGTCATCTGCTCGTATTATTGGAGATTTAAATCTTTCTAAATTATGCGAGGAATTGGAAGATGCAGGTAACAAGGAAAATATTAGCTTTATTCAGGAACATACACCTGAGATGTTTGAGAAATATTTCAGATACAAAGAGTTGTTGGAGCCAATCACAGAGTATAATCAAAATAATAACTCTGATAAGGAATTGATTCCTGAAGAGGAATTGCAGGATGCTTATGAGGCTTTGAGCGAAGTTATTCCAATGATGGATTATGATTCTGTTGAAATGATTCTAGATCAGATAAGTGAATACAAATTACCTGAGAAGGATGAGAAGCAGGTTGCAGAACTGGTTAAGTTGTTAAAGCAATTTGATTGGGACAAGATGGAAGAAATTGTGAAGGAGTTAAGAGGTTAGACATGAATAATAGTAAGATAATGATTTTGGGAACCAAGGAATCTTTTCTGATTCGTGCTATGGAAAAGAAATTAGAGGGTGCAGGATATGATTCTGAATTTGTAACCTGGGATGTAAATGATATATCTGCCCATTGGACTGGCACTGATATGGTAACTCTTTATATGGATGAGGGAGAGCAAATTCCTGATGGAATAGTACATTTTCTTGTGGACAAAATGGCTGATGAGGACAAGAAGATGATAACTATTGGTAGCAGAGAAGATAACCAATATATATTTGATCATGTGCCTGGTGATCTGATTCATAAATCATTTACCAGACCAATGGACAATGATGAGTATGTATCTGCAGTTGGAGAACTGATTTCACTGGTTAAGTCCGGTGCAATGAAGAAGACAATACTGGTGGTTGATGATGACCCATCTTACCTAAATCTGGTTAGAGGATGGTTAAAAGGTGATTATAAAGTTGCTATGGCCAATTCAGGATTGCAGGCTATTAAATGGCTCGGAAGAAACAAAGCGGATTTGATTTTGCTGGATTATGAGATGCCTGTAACATCTGGACCTCAGGTATTGGAAATGCTTAGAAATGATGCGGAAACTGCATCTATTCCTGTGATGTTTCTGACAGGTAAAGGAGACAAAGAGAGCGTGTTGGGCGTAATGTCTCTAAATCCGCAAGGATATTTTCTGAAAAGTATAGAGAGAAATAAATTGTTATCAGAGCTTGAAAACTTTTTTATAAAGAATAAATAGTGGGAGATTTATCTGTATGTTTGCTTTTATAAGAGATCATCAATTAAATATTATGATGTGTCTGGTTGCGGTATGTACTATTATTGCCATATCTATTGGTATTAGCAATAATATGAGTAAAAAGCGTAGAATTCTCATGATTGCAATGGCTATTGCAGTTGCCTCTTTGCTGGAGTGTGATCGGGCTGCATACATGTTTAGAGGGGTGGTATCCAAGGATGCATATTTATGGGTGCGAGTGGCGAATTTCTTGGTATTTGCTTTGTCTATTGGTGTGCAGTATTTGTTTAATGAGTTCTTGATTGATCTTATTACCCATGAAGGTGGATTTGCTTCTACTCCTAAAAGACTGGTTTTTAATAGATATTTGTCAGCTCTTGGTATATTGCTGCTGATTTTTTCTCAATTTACAGGTTGGTATTATACATTTGATGAGAATAACAGATATCAAAGAGGACCTGGTTTTGTTGTTTGTTACATTGTTCCAACGCTGATTTTTCTGATACTACTTACCGCAGATGCCAAGTATACCAAAGAAATACATAGAAATCTGAGGGTGGCTCTTTTCGCATTTGTAGTATTGACATTGAGTGCAAGTATTGTTCAGGTGTTTACTTATGGACTTTCATTGACTAATATTTCTCTTGCTATAGTTGTTATCATTATCTATGTTTTTGCATTGATGGATGCTAATGAAACTATTGAGACAGCCAATAAGATTAAGATTGGACATTTAAAAGAGGACCAAGAAAGTTTATACAGATTGTTTGAACAGACAGCTACAGCATTTGTAAGTGCTATTGATGCCAAGGATAAATATACTAAAGGTCACTCTGTCAGGGTTGGAAAATATGCCAAGACATTGGCTGAAATGGCAGGAAAGACCAAAGAGGAATGCAGAAATATATATTATGCTGCATTGCTTCATGAGATTGGCAAGATAGCAATTCCTGATAGTATTCTAAGCAAGGATAAGTCACTGACAGATGAGGAATATGCTGTTTTGAAACAGTATCCTACAATTGGAAGGGATATATTATCCAGTATTACAGAATTCCCGTTTCTGGCAGAAGGAGCTATGTATCACCATGAGAAATATGATGGAACTGGTTATCCAGAGGGGCTTTCTGGAGAAGATATTCCAGAGCTTGCCCGTATAATTGCAGTTGCAGATGCTTATGATACTATGACTTCTCAGCGAAGCTACAGAGATCCGATTCCACAGCAGAAGGTTCGAGAAGAATTTGTAAAAGGAATGGGAACTCAATTTGATCCTGAGTATACCAAGCTGATGATTCACATGATTGATTTGGATAGTGAATATCAGATGCAGGAAAAGGTAGAAGTTACAGAATTTAATGAAAAGACAGAGATTGATTGTGGTGATTACAGAGATTCCATATCAGAAGGAACAGTTATTACAAGTAATCCTGTAAGTATTAAATTCAGATGTACTCCAAAGAAGAAACATCCGGAAGATATTACAATGCCGGCACTGGTTTTATTTGATTCCCTGGATGGAAGAGTGCATACCACTTTAAGAGAAATTGATAATCTGAATTATTTTGAGTATGCAGAAATGTGGTTTGACGGTCACGCAATATGCTCTGGAGCGAGAAATCTAAAAAGCATAGTAAATGAAATTGAGGGCAAAGAATCAGAAAAGGATGTGTTTGACAGAGGGGATTCTATTGAATTTGAACTTCAGGCATGTAAATATAAGGACCATGTAATGCTGAGATTGCTATGTGAATATGAGACAATGGAAGTAATTGTGGCATTACCGGATAATTCCAGATTTGCCTATGTGGCATTTACCGGTGAGCATTGTTATATTGACAATGTGCGAATAGAGCATAGTGAGACTGAAGTGGATGAAGGTACAATTCCTAGAATCGCTGACGAGGTTAGCTATATAAACAGGATGCAGGGAGACTTGCCAAATATTCAAATTGATGGTTATCGTACAGATGCAACCAAGGGTGTGGAAGTAACTGATGGAATGGAGATATATTTCCATGCAATGAGTCTTCCAACAGCCAGGCTGGTATGGCATTGTCCATTTATTAATATATATTATTCAGATGATACAATGCCTATGGGAGAGGGCTACAAGGAATATGCCCTTATTCGATTTGATGGTGAAGCCTGGGAAGAAGGAGAGTATTCTACCAACAGGATTTCCATGAAAAAGGAACCTGCCTTTAAGGGGTGGGATGAATGGAAGAACTTCGGTAAAAAAGGTTTCGATACAGTAGTTACATTTAGAAGAAAAGGAAACAAGATCACTACTATTACAGATAATAATGGCATATCTATCAAGAATATAACTCATATCAAAGCTGAAACTGAACATGTCTATGTATCACTTACAGGAGACCAGGTTGCACTTACTGATATCAGAGTGAAAAACTAGTACAAACTGATTTGTTGATTTAAAGTATTAAAGGGTTGAAAAATGCGTTTATCAAAGGTATACTTTGATAAGCGTATTTTTTATTGAAAAAATATATAGAAAAATATATAGAAAAATATATAGAAATAATCTTATGAAAATATTTAAAAGCAATGTGGAATACAGCCTTGTGGCAGGCTGTGTATAATGTGAGTGGAGAATGATTATGGGTGAAATGATAGATATTTATAATGAGAATAAAGAAAAGACCGGATTGGTTCTTCCGAGAAAAGAACCCTTGAAAAAGGGACAGTATATGATGTATGTGCTGGCTTTGGTGGAGGATTACGAAGGTCGATTTCTTATAACCAAGAGAGCTCTGGACAAGAAATGGGCTGCCGGGGAATGGGAGATTCCAGGCGGTGGCTCAGTGTCAGGAGAGGAGAGCTTCGATGCAGTATGTAGAGAAGTTCGAGAGGAGACAGGACTTGATGTGTCAGGTTGTGAAGCTAATATGATCTATTCATATTTTAATGAAGACTTAGATCGGGGTGATAATTATTTCGTAGATATATATAGATTGAAATTGGATTATACCCTTGAAGATGTGACTCTTCAGAAGGAGGAGGCTATAGATGTGAGACTGGCTTCCTTTGATGAGATTACTAAGTTATATAATACAGAGGGCTTTTTGCATTACAAGAGATTATGCGAAGCTTTGAACATATAAGTACAGGAGGATTGAAGACATGGATATGGAGATGAATTTCATTAGACAGTTACCTACACCTCAGGAAATCAAGGAACAGTTTCCTTTGAAGCCTGAGATTGCAGTTATCAAAAATGAGAGAGATGAGATAATCAGAGATATATTTACAGGCAAGGATGACAGATTTCTACTTATTATAGGACCTTGTTCGGCAGATAATGAACCTGCAGTTTTGGATTATATGACCAGACTTGCCAAGGTTCAGGAGAAGGTGAAGGACAAGATATTTATCATACCTCGCGTGTATACCAATAAGCCTAGAACCAAGGGCACAGGATATAAGGGCATGTTACATCAGCCGGATCCTGAAGGTGATGAGGACTTGCTTGAAGGCATTATTGCTATTCGACAGATGCATACCCATGTGGCTGAGGAGACTGGATTTACATGTGCAGAGGAGATGTTATATCCAGAGAATCATAGATATTTATCAGATTTGTTATCTTATGTGGCTATCGGTGCCAGATCTGTGGAAGATCAGCAGCATAGAATTGTAGCCAGTGGCGTTGGAATTCCAGTTGGAATGAAGAATCCTACAGGCGGCGATGTGTCTGTAATGATGAATTCAATTATTGCTGCTCAGCATAAGCAGAAGTTTGTGTACAGAGGCTGGGAAGTTTCTACCAAAGGAAACCCCCTTAGCCATGCTATTTTGCGCGGATATGTGGATAAATATGGTAGAAGTCATGCCAATTATCATTATGAGGATTTGCAGGGACTTATTGATGCCTACGAGGAGACTAACCTTGTCAACCCTGCAGTTATTGTGGATTGCAACCATTCTAATTCTGGTAAAATGTACATGGAGCAGATTAGAATTGCAGAGGATGTAATTCATAGTATGCATATGTCCAAGGACATTAATAATATTGTGAAAGGTCTCATGATTGAGAGTTATATAGAGGATGGATGCCAATCAATAGGTGATGGTATATATGGTAAATCTATTACTGATCCATGTCTTGGTTGGGAAAAGAGTGAGAGACTTATACTTGAACTGGCTGATATCCTATAGATATAGCTGGATTATATAATGACAAAAAGAGATTTCTATAACAAATTAATCAGGCTGACTGTGCCTATAGCTTTTCAGACCTTGATGCTTGCAGCTGTTGCTGCAGCAGATGCATTTATGCTGGGGAGTTTGGAGCAGAATGCCATGTCAGCTGTTTCACTGGCGACACAGGTGCAGTTTATACAGAATCTGATGATAAGTGCCAATGTTGCTACTGTTGAAATATTAGGTGCCCAGTACTTCGGTAAAGGTGATACAGATACCCTAGAAGATATATTTGCCATAGCAATTAGATGGAATGTGGTTGTGGCATTGGTATTTGCAGGAGCCTGTGTCTGTGCTCCGGAGTTTCTCATGCACATTTTCACCAACGATGAATTGCTGGTTCAGTTGGGCTGTGATTACCTGCGAATAGCAGGCTGGACTTATCTTATGACAGGTATATCCCAGTGTTATCTGGCTATGATGAAGGTGACAGACCATGTGAACACCTCTGCCATTATAAGCAGTGTGACTGTGGTCATTGATATCTGCTTAAATGCTATATTCATTTTCGGATTATTGGGAGTACCGAGTCTGGGAGTTAGAGGAGCAGCTCTCTCTACTTTCATAGCACGAAGCTTTGAGATAGTTGTTACCATTATTATTTCTCACAGACAGGGATATCTATCTCTGGACCTTAGCAGGATTTTCAAGCATAACCGTATGCTGGTACTGGATTTTAGAAAATGTATGTGGCCAATACTTGGAGCTTGTATGTTCTGGGGATTGGGTTTTGCCAGCTACACTGCCTTTATGGGACACATGGGGCAGGATGCAACTGCAGCCAATTCAGTGGCGGCAGTGGTGAGAGACCTGGTTTGCTGTATGTGTGATGGTATTGCTATGGGTGGAGGCATCCTGGTGGGAAATGAATTGGGAGCCGGCAGACTGGATTCTGGCAAGGAGGCTGGAATCAGACTTATGAAGATATCCTATGTTATAGGTATTATATCCACTTTGATTATGCTGGCACTGACACCAGTGCTATTGCATTTCATTGATTTGTCACCTATGGCAACTTATTATCTCAGGGGTATGATGATAATTATGGCATTTTATATGATAGGTCGTTCTGTCAATACTATTACAATAAATGGAGTCTTTTGCGCAGGAGGAGATACAATGTTTGATATGTACTCTCTGGCGGTATCCATGTGGTGCTTGGCAGTGCCTCTGGCAGCCCTTGGAACCTTTGTATTTCACTGGCCGGTATTTTGTGTATATGCCTGTACCTGCCTGGATGAGGTTGGCAAGATTCCGTGGACCATGTATCATTTCAGAATATATAAATGGGTCAAGGATTTGACTAGATGATAAATATAGGTCAAGGATTTGACCAGATAAAATATTGGACTAAATAAATAATAAAGCTCTTCTTGCTGGAAAGTTTCAGCGGGAGAGTTTTTCTTTTTTGAAAATGTTGGTGAACCGCTGACTTAGGATGCTTATGTTGTGGAACTTCTGATTTGGAGGGCTTTATGAAGTAGTAATAGTGGATTTGTATTTATGGACAAGTGTGTAAATTTATGAAATATATAAAATAAGTGTTGACATGAGTCTGTGATAGGTGTATATATAACACATACACAGTTATGAGACGGAGGTGCACAATGAAACTATTACAGAATTCAGGTGTGCCAATATATCAACAAATTGCTGATAGCTTTAAGGCTGACATATTGGCAGGCAAATACAGAGAAGGAGATTATTTGCCATCAATCAGATCACTGGCTATGGAACTGAAAATTAGTGTCATAACTACTAAGAAAGCATACGAGCAACTGGAACAGGTTGGACTGGTTACAGCAGTTCAGGGCAAGGGCTTCTATGTAAATGCGCAGGATAGTGAGATGCTGCAGGAACAGCATTTACGCAAAGTGGAAGCTTCACTTTCAGAAGCAATTCAATCTGCTCGGGTGGCTGGTATAAGTTCTGGGGAGTTAAGGAGTATGCTGGACGCTCTTCTAGAGATGGAGGAGAGCTAGAGTCGACATAGGATAATTAATAAGAGGATTAATAAAAAACGAATTTGAAAAAGATTTTATTTGCGGAGGTATAGAAAATGGAAGTGACAAGCGCAATCAAGGGTGAGAAGATTTATAAGAAGTTTAAGAAGTTCGAGTTAAATATTCCTGAGTTAAACATTCCACAGGGATATGCAACAGCTCTTATTGGAGAGAATGGAGCGGGTAAGACAACACTTTTGAACATTCTCTCAGGTATCAGAATGGATTACAAAGGAAATCTGTTATATTTTGATAAATATACAGACAAGGATAGAGAATTTAATCCAGAGGTAAAAGATAGAATTGGTTATACAGGTCCTGGTAAGTATTATTTGCCACAGTGGACTATTGGTGATGTAGAGCAGATTAGTAAGCTTCTGTTCCCAAGCTTCTCCTCAGAGAAGTTCAACCAGCTTTGCACAGATTTGGCTCTGTCAATAAATGGTGAGAACAGAAAGAAGAAGAATTCTAACCTGTCAGATGGTAACAAGATGAAGCTTATGTTATCAGGTGTATTTGCTAGAGACACAGATATATTGCTCCTTGATGAGCCTGCTTCACCACTTGATCCACTTATGAGAGACAAATTGTGCCAGATGATTAGTGAGTATATTGAGGAAGGTAACGGACAGAAGTCAGTATTCTTCTCAACACATAATATTTCTGATATGGAAAATATTACTGATTATGCCATTATTATGGAGAATGGAACAGTTGTAGAGGAAGGCTTCGTAGAAGATTTGAAAGAGAAATATATCCTGGTAAAGGGTGAGAAAGAGGATGCTGAGAAAGCCAAGAGTATATTATATACAATCTCTACCAACTCATATGGCTTTGAGGGCGTATGTCTGGCAGAAGATCTGGACAAGCTTGCTGGAATGGATGTTGTAGAAGAAACACCATCTCTATATCAGATTAGTGTGGCTGTAATGAAGAAGAATACAAAGCTTGTAATGAGATAGGAGTCGGATATGAGAAAGTTAAAGAATTATTTTACTTTGTTTAACACAACTTATATGGTTGTTGCCGATATTCTGATACCTGTTGGTTTTGCTGTGGCAAGCTTGCTTTTATCATTTATATTTGAAAGCACACCATCATTTCTTATATGTTTTTTCATATATATGGTGGTTGATGGTATGACAGATTATTTCGCATTTGGAAATATTTATCAGAAAAACAACATGGGAATGGATTATCTCAAGACATCCTTTGAGGGAATGGTTGTAATGAAGGACGCTCTCCATGTGGATTATTTCACCAGATTTATAAGACCTGCTATATTTATGTTGCTGGCATGGGGATTGAATTCTATAAATCTCAAGGATGATACTTTGCTGAATCAGCTTCTTGTGCCATGGATTGGTATGAAGAATATAGTTTTAATAGTACTGGAGATGTATCTGGCTTTTGTATTTATGCAGATTCTGCTGGTTAATATCGATAGATACATCAGTATGGCTCAGACTGTATATACCTTGAACAGCTTTGTGACATTGGGTGCCGATGCCTTGATTGGATTTATAGTATATCAGGGAGCAATGCATGGTACTCCGGTGCTTATTGCGATTATTGTGACAACTGTAGCTCTTCTTATAGTGGAAGCGGTAATATCTATTATTCATATAGACAAGAAATTACAGATGTCTTTCTATGATGAAGTAGAGAAGGAGGATTAATTATGTTAAAGGATTTAATTACAGGATTTAAACTGTTGAAATATGGTTACAAGATTAAATTGAATCTGATTATGATTGCAATTTTTATGGTGATTGGAGTAGTTGTTGAGGTTACCTCCGGAGGTGGCAATGTAATTGGAGGATTCTACTTCATGATTCTGGGAATGTTTGCTTATCAGATGATTATCTCAATGGATGTATCAACTTATGTAGCAAGCTCACCTATGCAGAGAAAACTGCAACTTACTATTCCAGTTATTACAAGTACAGTTTTCTATATGGTTATCTACACATTTCTGTTGATTGAGAAGTCTGTACTTATACATCTGCATCCGGAGAAGGAGGATGTATATGTTGGGACTCTGACCATGATGTTAACGTTCATGGTGGCTACATTTATATTTGTTGCAGTTTGCTTCAAATATTATTGGCTAGGATTCATTTTGATGATGGCTATGGTATTTGGATCACAGTTTTTCATGATGAATCTTTTCATGAATGAGAATGGTGACATTGCCGTTGGAATGATTAATTTCTCTGTGATTGCAGTAGCAGGATACGTAATTATTATTCTGGGCGGTTTGCTGGAATATGGCATTGCCAGATTGCTTTATAGAAAACCTCTGTCTGAATATGCTTTCCGTGGTGTATTCAAGGATGCATAATTCTTTTTGTGAGAAATGATAATGAACTATTAAATTTTTCTAAAATATTTACAAAAAAATCGAAAGTTGCCCACTTTGGGCAACTTTTTGTGTATTATAGAAACAAGGTTTTGAAAAGAGTTGTAGTTGGAGGGTTGCTATGGCAGAAAATAATGGTGAATTACAGATGTCTGTCTCATCTATTTGTCGAGATGAAGAAGGCAAGAAGATGGCGTATGTGACTTTCTCAGATGGTGTGAGAAATGCTGAGGGTCGAGTTCCGGCATGCAAGATTACATCCAATGAGGGTTTTGCAGCAATTGAGGTTTCTGAACTTGAGAAATATATGACCGAACATTTGGAAGAAATCAAAACCATGGCTGCAAATGTAAATGTACTTGATGCATTTATGAAAAAATAATAAGCCGAATATTTACAAAAAATCATAGATTTATACTATTTATGAAATTTAATCTGAGATATGATGTAAATTGAAAAGGACTGAAAGAAGGAGAAGTGTAATGGCTAGAAAGACAAAACTGCAAAAGAAATTAGAGAGATGGTTTGCAGAATATATTAACAAGAAGATTAATTCTGTAGCTCAGGATGAGAACCAGGCTGAAGGTGAGAAGTATATTACACCAGGTATGCCTGAACAGCTGAGAAAACTGGCAGAGGAAGGTATAGTCCTTCTGAAAAATGATAATAACATACTGCCTATTACTGAGGATAAATGTGTATCAGTCTTCGGTAGAATTCAGCATGACTGGTTCTATGTAGGTTACGGTTCAGGTGGAGATGTACATGCTCCATATTCAGTATCTCTCTTTGAGGGATTTGATGAGGCTGGAATCAGATACAACAAGGATTTAAAGGATATCTATGACAGATGGTGTGAGAATCCTGATAATGAAGCTATGCATGGTTTCTGGGGTCATTGGCCATATTTCCACGAGGAGATGCCAATTACAACAGATGTGGTTAAGACTGCCAAGAACAATAGCGATATGGCTCTTGTAATAATTGGAAGAGCTGCTGGTGAAGACAGAGAGAATAAGCTGGAGAAGGGCAGTTACTATCTTACAGACGAAGAGCAGGATATGCTTAGAAAAGTCTGCAATGAATTTGAACATGTAGTTCTTGTAATGGACTGCGGAAATATTGTAGATATGTCATTTGTGGATAATTATAACTTCGAGGCTATTATATATGCATGGCAGTTGGGACAGGAAAATGCCAACGCTCTTGCAGATGTATTGAGTGGTAAGGTGAATCCTAGTGGTAAGTTGTCAGATACCATTGCCAAGAATTATGAGGATTATCCTTCTGCACCATATTTTGGTGGCAAGGACTTCAATATTTATTACGAAGATATATATGTAGGCTACAGATATTTCGAGACCTTTGCCAAGGACAAGGTGAAATATCCATTTGGCTACGGTTTGAGTTATACAACATTTAACATAATCACAGACTCTGTAAATAGAAATTCTGGGGATGATGGATTTACATTTGACATAACAGTACAAAACACTGGCAGATACGCCGGTAAGGAAGTAGTTCAGATTTATGTGAAGGCACCAGAGGGTAAGCTGAATAAGCCTGCTATTGTACTGGGAGCATATGCCAAGACTGATGTGATTGCTTCTGGCCAGGAGGCGAAGGTTACAATTGAAGTATTAGATCATGACATTACTTCTTATGATGATTCAGGAGTGACAGGATATATTGATTCCTATGTACTTGAAGCAGGTTCATATGCTTACATGGTGGGAAATAGCTGTAGAGATATTGAATGCGCTTATGAATTTGAGCTGTCAGAGACTAAGTGCGTGGAGAAATGTAACAAGGTTATGTCTCCAAAGAGCAGCTTCTCTGTATTGAAAGGTCAGGATCCACAGACTACTCTGTACAAGCAGGACAAGGTGACAGTAGCAGATACTGGACTTCATGAGGCAGTACTTGCTGATTTGCCTGCTGATATTCCACAGACAGGTGATGTGGGAATCAAGCTTGTGGATGTGAAGGAAGGCCGCAATACCTTGGAGGAGTTTATTGCTCAGCTTAGCGACAAGGACCTGTCAGATATCTCACATGGTATTGGTATGATGGATTCTCCTCTGGGTACCCCGGGAAATGCTGGTGTATTCGGTGGAATTACTGAGGAACTTCGCCAGAAGGGAATCCCTGTTCTTGTAACAGCTGATGGCCCTGCTGGACTTAGATTGAAGAGATATACCACACTTCTCCCATGTGGAACAGCAATTGCCTGCGCCTGGAATCCTAAGCTTGTGGAGGAGACATTTGTGCTCATTGGAAATGAGGGCGTGCATTATGAGATAGATGTAAATCTGGCACCTGGATTGAATATTCATAGAAATCCACTTTGCGGTAGAAACTTCGAATATTATTCTGAGGATCCAATGCTGTCAGGTAGAACAGCAGCTGCTACAGTCAGAGGTTTGCAAAAGGGTGGAATCTCCGCTTGTCCAAAACATTTTGCATGTAATAATCAGGAGTACAATAGAACCCACAATGATTCAAGAGTATCCATGAGAGCTCTCAGAGAGATATATCTCAAGAACTTCGAGTATTGTATCAAGGAGAGTGATCCGGAAAATGTAATGACAAGTTACAACAAGGTAAATGGTGTATGGAGTCATTATAATTATGAACTTGTAACTACAGTTCTTCGAAAAGAGTGGGGATACAAGGGTAATGTAATGACTGACTGGTGGATGAGAAGGGCAGAGATGCCAGAGTTCCCAGGTGTCAAGGACAATGCCTACAGAGTTCGTGCTCAGGTGGATGTGTACATGCCTGGTAATATGAAATTCTCTCAAAAGGAATATATGTATGATGGCAAGATGCTGGAGACTATTGGTAAGCCAGAAGGCCTTACAAGAGGTGAGCTTCAGAGAACAGCAGCCAACGTGTTGAGATTTGCTCTTACCAGATTATAGTAGAGATAAATATAGGGTATAGGTTTTACATTGATATTTCTTCCGAACATCTATGCTCTGAAAAAAATAAAAAATTTTTTTGGAAATTTAAAAAATAAAAAAGGAAATCAAGAAAGCTTCTGTAATAATAATTATAGAGGCTTTTTTTGTAAGTTTTCGTTGTTTTTGAATAAGGGGGATTTCATGACAATTCGCGAAACAATTGAGGATATGGAGAGAGCAACACTCAGTCCATATGCTACATTAAATGAGAATTCCAGAGGCAGACAGAAGGATGAGCCACAGTGCGATATCAGACCATTGTTTCAGAGAGACAGAGATAGAATATTGCACAGCAAAGCTTTCCGTCGATTGAAAAACAAGACACAGGTTTTTCTGGCTCCCAAGGGAGACCATTACAGAACCAGACTGTCTCATACTCTGGAGGTATCACAGAATGCCAGAACTATTGCCAAGGCTTTGCGACTAAATGAGGATTTGGTTGAAGCTATTGCTTTGGGACATGATTTAGGTCATACACCTTTTGGTCATTGTGGAGAGAGAACTTTGAATGGTTTGTGCTCTACAGGATTTATTCATAGCGAACAAAGCGTGAGAATTGTTGAAAAACTTGAAAAAGAAGGTGAAGGCTTGAATCTCACATGGGAAGTGAGAGATGGCATCAGAAATCATCAAACCAAAACTAATCCGGCTACACCGGAAGGTAAGGTTGTGCGATTGTCTGACAAGATTGCTTATATCAATCATGATATAGATGATGCAATTAGAGCACAGATATTGTGTGAGGAAGATATACCTCTTGAGATAAGAAAAGCTATAGGAATGACATGCGATGACAGATTGGACAATCTGATTCATGATGTTATAAGCTGTAGCTTAAATAATATGAAGATTATGGATGCGGAATGCAGAAACGATTTGGAGCCGGTTATGATGTCTGAGGAAATGAATCAGGCAATGTATGACCTGCGAGAGTTCATGTTTGAAAATCTGTATACCAATCCATATGCCAAGGGAGAGGAAGTTAAAGCTCAGCGCATGCTGACAGAGCTATATAATTACTACCTGGATAGAGTAGAACTACTGCCGGCACAATATATCAACATGATTGAGCAGGAGCATGAGGATGTTGACAGAGTGGTCTGCGATTACATTGCGGGTATGACAGATCAATATGCTATCAACAAATTCAATGAAGTATTTATGCCTATGTCATGGATGATAGTGGAGGACTAGATTATGCCATACTATTCTGACGATATCATCGAGGAAGTTCGTTCTAGAAACGACATTGTAGATGTTATTGGTCAATATGTTCATTTGACAAAAAAAGGGTCAAGCTATTTTGGCTTATGTCCCTTTCATAATGAGAAGACAGGTTCATTTTCCGTAACACCTTCTAAACAGATGTACTATTGCTTCGGATGTGGCAAGGGAGGCAATGTATTTACATTTCTTCAGGAATACGAGAATATGACTTTCACAGAGGCTATGCACGAATTGGCTGACAGGGCAGGAATTCAGCTTCCTGAGACGGAGATGACAGCTCAGCAGAAAGCCAGAAGTGCCAAGCGAGATAAACTGTTGGAGATTAATAAGGAGGCTGCCACATATTTCTACAAGTTGCTTCATTCAGATCATGGAGCTACTGCTTTGAAATATTTTGAGGACAGAAAATTGTCTCCGGAAACCATGCAGAAGTTTGGATTAGGTTATTCAGATAAATACAGTAATGATTTGTACAAGTACCTGCGTTCCAAGGGATATACAGATGATATTCTCAAGGATAGCGGACTCGTGACTATAGATGAAGTGAAGGGCGGATACGATAAATTCTGGAATCGTGCTATGTTCCCAATATTGGATGCCAATAGCAAGGTTATAGCCTTTGGCGGCAGAGTGTTGGGAGAGGGAGAACCGAAATATCTCAACTCCCCGGAGACAGATATATTTGACAAGAGTAGAAACCTCTATGGTCTGCATCTGGCCAGAAGAACCAGAGCGGATAAGTTCATACTGTGCGAGGGCTATATGGATGTTATAGCATTGCATCAGGCTGGATTTGATAATGCGGTGGCATCTCTTGGAACTGCTCTAACCAGTGGACATGCCAATCTGATAAAACGATTTGGCAAGGATGTATATCTAAGCTATGACAGCGATGGAGCTGGTCGCAAGGCTGCCCTTAGAGCTATACCGATTCTCAGAGCTGCAGGAATTACCTGCAAGGTTATTGATATGAATCCTTACAAGGATCCAGATGAATTTATCAAAAACCTGGGAGCTGAGGAATATCAGAAGAGAATTGACAATGCCCAGAACAGTTTCATGTACACTGTGCAGATGGACGAGGTGGATTTCGATATGTCGGACCCTGAATCCAAAACAGCATTTTACAAGAAGGTTGCTTCGAGAATTGTAGAATTTCCTGAGGAGATTGAGAGAAATAATTATATAGAAGCAGTTGCTTCCAAGTATAATGTAGGCTTTGAAAACCTCCGTCAGATGGTAAATAATATTGGTGTCCGTCAAGGTATGGGAACCAAGATAAATGCTGATGAGGTGGAGCCTAGAGCGAAGTTGAAGTCAGGAATACAGAAGAAGGCATCCAAGGAGGAGGGAATGAAGACCTCCCAGAGATTGATGCTGACCTGGTTGGTGGAGAAACCAGAACTGTACCAGATGATTAAGGAATATATAGCTCCTGAGGATTTCACAGAGGGAATATATGCCCAGGTTGCCAAAGAGCTCTTTGAACAGTTTCAGGAGAGTGGCATGGCTAATCCAGCCAAGATTGTCACAATGTTTTCTGAAAATGATGAGCAGAGTCAGGTGGCAGAAATATTTAATACCAATGTAACTGGAATAGAAGATGCCAGAGACTGGGAGAAGGCAATCAAGGAAACCATTGTTAGAATTAAGGAAAACAGCTTAGAGCAGAGGCGCAAAAATATGGATTCCAATGATGTGAATGCTCTCAATGAGATTATTAAGAGCAAGAAAATGATACAGGAATTATCCAAGATGAATTTCAGTATGACCTTGGGTATTTAATACATAATTTGATGATATATTTAACAACACAGAACACAATAATTTAAGGAAAGGAACAAAAACTATGCCAAGAAAGAAGAAAGAGGAAGTAGTTGAGGAGAAGGATTTGGAATTGAATGAGGAAGCTGTAGAAGAAGCTGATGAGTTCGATATGGATGAAGCAGAACCTGATGTAGAAGACCTCATGGATGATGAAGCACTTCTTGATGACGCAATGGATGAGGATTCCAACATTGATCATTTCGTTGATGAAGATTCAATGATGGATGATGACACAATTGAATTGCTGGGTGGAATTGCCAAGGTTAAGACCGGTGGAATGGTAGATGAGTTTGAGAAGAATCTCTCAGAACTTATTGAGGAAGCCAAGAAGAAGAGTAATACATTGGAGTACCGTGATATTGCAGAGGTATTCAAGGGAATCAAGCCTAGTGCAGAACAGTTCCATAGAATTTTGGAGGAACTGGACAAGAACAATATCACTCTCATTCGTGAAGAGGGAGACGAGGAAGACATCGACCTTGATGAGGAAGATGAAATCGAGATGGACAAAATTGATCTGTCTGCTCCAGATGGAATTAGCACAGATGATCCAGTTCGTATGTACTTAAAGGAAATCGGTAAGGTTCCACTTCTTACAGCAGAAGAGGAAATTGAACTTGCCAAGAGAATGGAGCTTGGTGATCAGGAAGCCAAGAAGAGAATTGCAGAGGCTAACCTGCGTCTGGTTGTAAGTATTGCCAAGAGATATGTAGGTCGTGGTATGTTGTTCCTTGATTTGATTCAGGAGGGTAACTTAGGTCTTATCAAGGCTGTTGAGAAGTTCGACTACCGTAAGGGATATAAGTTCTCTACATATGCTACATGGTGGATTCGTCAGGCTATTACAAGAGCTATTGCTGATCAGGCTCGTACAATCCGTATCCCTGTACATATGGTTGAGACAATCAACAAGCTTATCAGGGTATCACGTCAGTTACTCCAGGAGTTAGGTCGTGAGCCTACCCCAGAAGAAATCGCTGAAGAGATGGATATCCCTGTTGAGCGAGTTAGAGAGATTTTGAAGATTTCTCAGGAGCCAGTATCTCTTGAGACTCCAATTGGTGAGGAGGAAGATTCACATCTTGGAGACTTCATTCAGGATGATAATGTGCCAGTACCAGTTGACGCTGCTACTTATACATTACTCCGTGAGCAGATTGGAGAGGTTCTTGATACTCTTACTGAGAGAGAGAAGAAAGTATTGATTTTGAGATTTGGAATTGAGGACGGTCGTTCTCGTACACTTGAGGAGGTTGGAAAGGAATTCAACGTAACTCGTGAGCGTATTCGTCAGATCGAGGCCAAGGCATTGCGCAAGCTTCGTCATCCAAGTCGCAGTAGAAAGTTAAAGGATTACTTAGAGTAATATGAATTTATTGTCAAATAGAATGGAGGCGTTATCAAGATTGATAACGCCTCATAATACATTAGGTGATATTGGTTGCGATCATGGATATATGTCTATAACCATGGTGGATAGAGGTGTGGTAAGACATGCCATTGCAGCCGATGTAAATGAAGGACCCATTAAGCGGGCAGCAGAAAATATTGCCAGAATGGGTATGTCAGATAGAATCGAGACAAGATTGTCAGATGGGCTGCAGAAATTCGCACCTGGTGAGGTGGATGTGGTTCTCATTGCAGGCATGGGTGGCCCTCTTATGACTAGAATCTTGCGTCAGAGTGTTGATGTTGTAAATGCAGCTGATGAATTAGTTCTACAGCCTCAGTCTAATCTGGAGGATTTTCGTAGGGATTTGTATGCAGACGGTTATGTTATCACAGCGGAGGATATAGTGTTCGAGGATGGTAAATATTATCCTATGATGAGAGCTGTGAGAGGTGAGGCTTCACTGGAGTTGGCCGAGTATCGTTACGGACCTATACTGGTAAGAGATATGTCTCCTGTGTTTGCAAACTATCTGGAAAATGAGAAGCATAAATTGGAAAATGTGTTGGAGAAACTCCATGACTCACAAAATTCTGACAGAGTTCAGGAGGTTAAAGCGGAACTGGCTCTTATTGATGAAGTGAGAAATGGTAAGTATGCGGGGTGAATATGAAAGTACAGGATATAATTGATTATTTCGAACAAGATATTCCAGCAGCATTGGCCATGGACTGGGACAATGTGGGATTGCTGGTAGGTGATAGATCGGCAGAAGTACACAAGATTTATGTGGCACTTGATGTGACGGATGAGGTTATTGATCATGCCATAGCTGCAGATGCAGATATGATTGTGAGTCATCATCCTATGATATTTTCTTCAGTGAGTTCTGTGGTGGCAGATAACTTCATTGGTGCCAGAATTATGAAGCTTATCCAAAATGGTATAGCTTACTATGCTATGCATACTAATTTCGATGTAGCTAAAATGGGTTCAATTGTAGCAGAGAAGATGGGAGTGTCTGTGGAATCTCCATTAGAGATAACTGATTGTCAGGAAAATGTTGCCAGAGGAATTGGCTTTGTGGGAAATGTATCATCTACTACAGTCAGAAAGTTTGCTGACTCCATTCGAGAGAACTTCGGCTTATCACATGTGAAGATATTTGGCTCAGGCGATGTGCAGATTCAAAAGGTGGCTTGTTGCCCCGGTTCTGGTAAGAGCGAGATAGATTTAGCTCTTGATGCAGGTGCTGATGTATATGTTACGGGAGATATAGATCATCATAGCGGAATAGATGCTGTGGCCAGAAATCTGGTTATTATAGATGCAGGACATTACGGTCTTGAACATATTTTCATTAAATATATAATGGAATTAATAGATACCGATTTGCCTGAATTGCAGGTGGAGGCAGAAGGTTTTAAAGAACCATTTTGGCTAGACTAAAAAGGGGGAGACAGGTTATGGCTGAAAATGCAAATATTAAAGTAGACGGTCAGGATATTTCAGTTCCGTTAGGTACAGAAATTACAGATATTGCCAAGGATTATCAGAAGAATTACAAGGATCAGATTATTCTGGCAGTTTATAATCACAAGCTTCGTGAGTTAAATAATCCTGTTACTGAGGATGGCTTCATTGATTTTGTGACAGTAGCTAGTAAGAATGGAAAGCGTGCTTACAGAAGAAGCGTGGTATTGCTTATGCAGCATGCTCTCAAGGAATTGTATCCAGAGGAGTCTATGGATATTTTGGTCAAGTATTCTCTTGGACCAGGTTATTTCTGTAAGATTGATGGTATGGAGGACATTCCAGAATCATTTCTTCAGAAGCTTGATGACAAAATGAGGGAACTCATTGACAAGGATTTAAGCATTAACAAGCTTACCATGAAGACTGATGCTGCAGTGAAATCTTTTGCAGTAAGAGGTCTTGAGGACAAGAGCAGACTTCTGAAATATCGTACAAGTTCCAATATCAATATATATAATCTGGATGGATACGAGGATTATTACTTCGGATATATGGCTCCTTCAACAGGTATGCTTGGAGTATTTAAGCTATACAAATTTGAGGATGGATTTATATTACAGCTGGCTGACAAGGACAGCACACAGGTTGCAGAATTTAATCCTGCTGTGAAATTATTCAATGTGTTGAAGACTTCTGATGAGTGGAGTCAGAGCATGGATATTCCTACTGTTGGAGCGTTAAATGATGCTATCTGTGCAGGTAAGACCAGAGATATTATTCTCAGCCAGGAAGCATTTATGGAGCGTAGAATCGGTGCTTTGGCAGAGAAGATTGCAGCTGATCCAAACAAGAAGTTTGTAATGATTGCTGGACCATCTTCTTCCGGCAAGACTACATTTTCACATAGACTGTCGGCTCAGCTCAATGCATTGGGTGTAAATCCTCATCCCGTTCCATTGGATGATTATTATCTCAATAGAGATCAGGTGCCACTTGATGAATTTGGTCAGAAGGATTTCGAGACCATAGATGGATTGGATATTGCTCAGTTTAATGAGGATATGGTGAAACTTCTAAAGGGCGAGAGAGTGCTGTTACCTAGCTTCAACTTCAAGACAGGCATGAGAGAGTACAGAGATCATTGGATGCAGTTAGGAGACAATGATATTCTGGTAATTGAGGGGATTCATGGCTTAAATGAGCGCATGTCACATTCTCTTCCAAAGGAGAATAAATTCAAGATATACATAAGTGCTTTGACTCAGTTGTCAATTGATGAACATAATCCATTGCCAACATCAGACGGTAGATTGATTCGTAGAATTGTACGTGATTCCAGAACAAGAGCTACTTCAGCCAGAGAGACAATTGCCATGTGGGATTCAGTTAGACGAGGGGAGGAGAAATATATCTTCCCATTCCAGGAGGAAGCAGATGAGATGTTCAACTCAGCTTTGATTTATGAGATGGCAGCTCTCAAGACTTATGCTCAGCCACAGCTTTTTGCAATACCAAAGGATTGCCCGGAATATATTGAGGCTAAGCGTCTGTTGAAGATGCTTGATTACTTCCTCAATGTACCGACAGATGATATATGCAATAATTCGCTGATTCGAGAATTCATAGGCGGAAGCTGCTTCAATGTATAGAGTGATAGGCTGAAGTCCATTAGCAAAATCATATTGGATTGTAGATGTGAAATCCATTTTTATGAGAGACTGAAGCTGGCTTGTATTATACTGGGGCAGTTGGCAGTGGGCTTGTATAAAAAATATAACTGTGTTAGAATAACGCAGCTGAGCTCATAGAGCCAGATTTGAAAATTTAATAAAAACAGAAGTAAGACAGGTAATCGCTGCTGCAAGTGCCGCAAGGCCGCAGGAGAGGAAAGTCCGGGCTTCACAGGGCAGGATGCTGGATAACGTCCGGTGGGGGTGACCCCAAGGAAAGTGCAATAGAAAAGAAACCGCCATGGCTTGCCATGGTAAGGGTGGAATGGCGGTGTAAGAGACCACCGCTTCTCTGGTAACAGGGAAGGCTGTGTAAACCCCATCCGAAGCAAGACCGAAACGAAGCTTACGTGGCCCGCCAGCTTCAGGTTGGTCGCTTGAGGCGATTGGCAACAGTCGTCCTAGATAGATGATTACTCAATGACATAACCCGGCTCATCGTCTTGCTTCTTTTTTTATGTTTTTGTTTATGATTGTAGAGGGAAATATAAATAGATTCTTAAATCTTTATTAAATCATTTCTTACCTTATTGACTTATGATTTTAAAATGATAGAGTTAACACTATCAGGAAAAAGTGCTTGAAGTGGAGATGATTATATGACATTTAGAGACAGATTATCAAGATTACTAATTGGAAGAAACGGAGTAGATAATTTATCGAAATTCTTTTTGGGATTATCCATGTTCTTTTTGGTTATCACATTATTTACCAACAATGGAATAGTATATTTGATAGCAATGGGGTGCCTGATTTATTCATATTTCAGGATTATGTCTAGAAATATTTCCAAGAGATATTATGAGAATCAGCAATACATGAGTGCCACTGCTGGAATCCGAAGCAAAATCAAGATTATGATTGCCAGATTTAACCAGCGTAAGGTATATAAATATTTCACATGTCCTGAGTGCAAACAAAAGGTTAGAGTACCTAGGGGCAGAGGTAAGATTGCAATAACCTGTCCGAAGTGCAGGACTGAATTTATCAAGAGAAGCTAATTACAGGTTAGAGGGTATAGAACGATAGATGTTTGGATATATTAATGCCAATAGAAAAGAATTAAATGAGACAGATGACAAGACATATCAGGCCTTCTATTGTGGGTTGTGCCGTCAGTTGAAGGTGGAGGCAGGTGTGAAGGGCCAGATGCTTCTCAATTATGATATGACTTTTCTGACTATATTGCTGACAGGTCTGTACGAGTTGGAGAATAGGGAAGAGAAATTTCTGTGTCCTATTCATCCTACCAAGAAGAAACTGGCATATATCAATGAGGCTACAGAATATGCTGCAGCTATGGATGTGGCTTTGAGTTATCACAGCCTTATGGATGATTTCAATGATGATGGCAGCAAAATCAAAGGGGCCATGGCCAAAGCTTTGCAGAAGGATTACAATCGCATATGCGTGAAATATCCTAGACAGACCAAGGCTATAGAAGAATACATCGCCAAGTTGTCAGAGGCCGAGAAGGCTCATGAGACAAATTTGGATCTGGTAGCCGGATATACAGGTGAAGTGCTGTCAGTTATATTTAACTGGAAGCAGGATGTATGGGCCAAGGATTTGGAGACCATGGGATTTTATATGGGCAAATTCATCTATATTATGGATGCCTATGAGGACATGTCCAAAGACGACAAGAATGGTGGATATAATCCACTTCTTAATATGGTAGATGAGGACTGCAGAAACTTTGAAACCTGTATAAAGAGTAATCTCACGAGTCTCATGTCTGAGTGTGCCAAGTCATTTGAGAGAATGCCTATTTTGTTGCATGCTGAGATATTGAGAAATATATTATATTCTGGAGTTTGGACCAGATATGAATATTTACATTTAAAAGAAAAGAAAACAAGGAGTACTAGAAGTGAATGATCCATATATAGTATTGGGAGTGGATAGGCATGCTTCTGAGGATGAGATAAAGAAAGCTTATAGAAACCTCAGTAGAAAATATCATCCTGATGCCAATATCAATAATCCTAATAAGGCCCAGGCTGAGGAGCGATTCAAGGAAGTGCAACAGGCCTATGATGCTATTATGAAGGAGAGACAGCAGGGAGCTAGCTTTGGATATGGTAGTAGCAGCAGTTATGGCAGCTATGGTAACTCTGGTGGAGGCTATGGTGGATTTGCCAACGAGTCCAATGAGATGAGAGCGGCTGCTAATTATATTAACAGTAGACATTTCAGAGAAGCTATCAATGTGCTGAATTCTATAGATGTAAGAGACAGAGGAGCTGAGTGGTATTATTACATGGCTATAGCTTCAGAGGGCATTGGAGATTTAGTTCATGCCAAGGAATATATCAACCAGGCTGTGGCAATTCAGCCAGGTAATTTCAGATATAGACAATTTCAGCAGCATCTGGAAATGGGTAATATGTGGTATGAGACCAGAGGCATGGCCTATGAGAGACCATATGCAGGTGTAAACCAGTGGTGTATCAGTATGATTTTGTTAAATTTATTTTGCAATTTATGTTGTTGTGGAGGCTTAAGATTTTAAGCCTCTTTTTTTATTATTAATATTCTTAGATGCATTTTGATGTAGAAATAATACTTTTCAGATGTATAAATTGACCTTTTGAAATTAAATGCGAGATTGATAAAAAGAAAATGAATATAATAAAAAATAATGTTGCAACAAAATTTTAAGGAAGGGAGGAAATGATTTGGAAGAACATCGTATTAATAGTATGAAAAATCCCACAATTATTGATGATAGTTTCAAAAGAATTGAAACTGATACTAGCTATGGTTTTGGGGTTTCAACAAATGTACATCCTACATCGAGTTCAGGTGGTGGTGGATGCTGCTGTTGTTATTGCTGTTGCTGCTGTTGTTGTGGTGGCTCAGCGGATGTAGTTGAGTAAATTTGAAGATTAAGGATGCGAGTAATACTCGCATCCATATCTTTATAAAGGAGAGATAAAAGTGATTATAGTAAATTCATTTTTGTGGCAAAAGATTGATGATGATTCATATTTTTTTCAAACTCAAACAACTGCAACAATAATAACTAATAAAAAGATTGTGGAGTTTTTGATTCAAACAGAAAAAAATAGAATTTTAAGATATGATGAAGATGATTTGAAATCTATATTTGGAAATGAGTATGAAGATATATTAAATTTCCTTTGCGATAATAATATTTTAAAAAAAGATGAAAAAAAGCAAATGAATATTGAAAGATTGGTAGTTGTTAGTGAGGATAGTATTTTTACGAGCATGATTGAGTCTTATTTTTCAGATGAATATTCTATTCATATAATTAATGAAATAGATTTAGATGAGTTTGCTTTTGGAGAGAATGATTTATTATTATCGTTTATAAAAGAATTTGCTGTTGAAAAGCTTGAGAGATTGCGAAATTACGCTGAAAAGAACAATGCTTTTTTAAAGGTCATTTTTCCATATAATTCTAGAATATATTTTACTAATATATATAAGAAACAATGGTATACGCCTTGTCCATTATGTTTTTATTATGAATTGGAAAGTCAGTTACGAGGTGAGGCTGGAGAATATTCTATTACGTTTCAAACATTGATGGATTTTGTTTACCAAAGGAAATCTGATTTTATATACGAAGTGATATTGAAAGGAAGTGATTATATAAATATAGGGCATGTATTGTCTGAAAATTTGAAGAGTGAAATACCAGAGAAGAAAATATCTGAAATTGCTGAATTAGATTTAGAAAATGGGAAAGTAAATAAGGATATTAGTTATCATTGGGGGTACTGTGACTGCTATGAGTGATTATTACTGGAATGAATATATAAAATATTTTGGAGATGATACTGATTTGAAACGCTCGTTGAAGTTGTCTGAAATTCTAAATAATAGATTGGTGACAAAAACTAATCTATATGAGGGCGAAAAAATAGTTCTTTTAAGATTGAATAGAACAGTTTGTTCCGATGTTGGAATTAAGTTTTATGATATAGATAAAAAAGAAAAAGACATATATTTGTTATTTATGAATCTTAAGCGAGCATATTCAAACCTAAATATAAAAACTAGTTTTCCTATTTTGGTTAATGGTAAGGAAAGAGGTGAATACATACCTGGAGTTTATTCTTTTGATTTTGAGGAAGATAAACTGATACTTCTAGATGATAGAATTATTAAAAATATTGAAAAAACGGATGATTTGATAGTTTCATTTTTCCTTAATATTGACTTGTGTATTGCTTTGGATGGAATGAGAGGTTTTGTTTATGGAATAGAAGAAATTGGAAAAATAATAGGTGATATAAGTGGGCGTTTATTGCTGACACCTTTTCGATGTAATATTCCTAGGAAAACTTTTACGCACGATTTGGGATTGAATGTCAGAAAGGTTATATTGATAGATATATTTGGGGTGGGAGTAAGATGATATGATTTTTGCTAAACGAAAGGATTTTGGTGTTTCAGAAGAAGTGTATATTGGATCTTTACATAAATCTTATATTAATTTTTCATCTGTAAAAACAAATATAGGTTTTACACCTGGAAATGCAACAGCCATTTCGTATGATAAAAAAATGGCGTTGAAAAAGTGTTATAGTGAATATCTCGAAAGATTTGCTATGGGACTCTTTATTGATGAAAGAAATATTACGAGTAGTTTTGATTTTCTGAGTAATAAAATTGTATATGAAGAAAGAATGAATTTTGCATATGGTAATAATTGTATAGGGCATTCAGACACTACTGGTACTGCGGCGGGATATGATTCAGAAAAAATAATTGAAAAAGCATTGTGTGAATTGATTGAAAAGAATGAATTGTTTTGTTTTTGGTATGGTGCTTGTGGAAGTGAAATTATAATCAGGGATAGAATGATTAACACTTTGATTAAAGATGCGGGGTTTATTTCAGATGAGATTAGGTTTTTTAGATTAAACCAGATATCGAATTACTCCACAGTTTTGGTTTTAGGGTTTGAAAATAAACATTTAATTACATCAGGAATATGCTGTAGTAACAATTTGAGGGAAGCGATATGCGGAGCTATAGAAGAGGCTAAAATTATAGAATGGCAACAATATAAGAATGAACAATCCGTTTTTAATAAGATTAATGAGGAGTATATTAATGATATTTACAAGAGAATAATACGCCCTATTGTAGTTGTGGGGGATTTATATAAAAATGATTTGAGTGAAGAAGGATTATGCATAAAACCCTGGGTTAAATCCATTAGAGTGAAGATGATTTATGGTGATTCTAAATATGGATTAAAAGTAATTAAGGTTGTATCAAATGAGCTTTTAAATTCTTTGCCAACGTTGAAAAATATTAATAGTAATCTCGATAAAGAAATAGTAGAACGATTTTTTATAAATAAGGAATTAGATTGTCCGATAGTATGAGGCTTAAAGAATGATTTTAAGGAATAAGATTTCAATAATAATAAATAGAGATTGTTTTATGATGCACCATTATCATATTTATTTTGAAAAAAAACAACGAGAAAACATCAGAGCATATGATGTGTCCCAAGATAAGATTCAAAATCATATTAGATCAACTATAGGTGAATACTTTGAGAGAGAGGTATTGACTAATAATAACCCTTTGCAGAATGAGTATGTGATGGCTGTGAATATGATTGATTTTAAAGTGGAAAAATATCCTGTAAATAAATTCTTGTTTGGAAAATATTTTTTGGATTCATGTGGTATGGCGTCACATTATAGTTCAGAAGAGATTGTAAAAAAAGCATATTTAGAATTTTTTGAAAGGCAATCATTGATAGCAAACTATTTGTATGGAATACCAGGTAAAAGGATAGGATACTTGGGAGATGAAAAGATATTAGAAAAAGACAAATATATCAAAAATTATACTGATGAAACATCATATTATGATATTTCACTATCAGACAATATAAAAGTTGTGATTGCAATATGCTTATCGGAAAAAAGAAATGCTGTAGGGGTAGGAACATCTTTAGATATGAAAGAAGCTGTTGAAAAAGCACAAGATGAGGTTTTGCAATATTTTGCTGTTGAATCTAGAAAACATGACTGTAATGTGATTGAAGTAAATGAAAAAAATGATGTTTATTATAATCAATTTAAAAATTTCTCGAGCGAAGATATAAAAAAATTGTATCGTCACCTTTTTACAAGTGTAGATATAACTGAAGTGGATTCTAAGGATGTAAATAATAATACACTAAATGATATTATTTATGATAATTATGAAAAACTGAATATGAAACCATTTTTAGTAATGTTTCCAGGAAGAGAAGAGACTTCTGTCAAAGTTGTAAAAGTGTTTGATGATAATTGGTTTCCGCATATGCGACCTGGTTTATATGATGAAAAACTTATCACTAGAATTGGATTGACTTTAGGAAGAACACGTATAAATAATACTGAATGGATACCGTTTGCGTAAATAAGAGTAGTTTGAGGGACAATAATTATGAATAAAATTAAAAGAATTATAGTAGGAACGATGGCATATTGTTTTATAAACATAAAAACATTATTGGTTGAAAAAGTATCTTTTGTATGGTCGATAATGTTACCGGTTGTTGTGTTTTGGATCAATAAGAGTGATGTTAAAACGCTTGAGTCATTGGTTTATTATTGGAGCTATATGGTCATAAGTTCGTATGTTTTCGGCTTGGGAATATATGCTGTTGAAACTCGTGAATCAGGATATTTAAAAACGCTTTTTTCCATAAATGATTCTAAAATTTCATATGTATTTGGAAATATAATTACACAGCTTATATATGTTTTTGTATGTCTTGCCATTTTTAATATATTAGTTATAAATGAAATGAAATATGAATATTTGTATATGACAAAAATGAGTGTGCTTGTAATGATTTTATGTTTGCCAATCGGGATAGGAAGTTACGTTTTTTTAATATTTAGGTGTTTATATATTAGTTCGGTTAAAACGATAGCAACAATATTTTTGTTTTTGCTGTTGATAATAGCTAATTATAAAACGTATTTTAACGTATACAATTTGTTGGTTTTAGTGCCACGAATTATATCTGGAGATAACACTGTATTGCTTAATTATATTTTCTTGTGTGCTGCGTGCATTATTTTAGGTACTATTGGAATTTGTTGGTTGAGTCCGATATCAAAGGAGAAGCGATGAAATGAAAATTGAAAAATTCAAAATACCATATGTTGATAGAGAAATTAGTTTTGATATTCCACACGGATTTGTTTTTTTAAAAGGCGATAATGGAGCAGGAAAAACAATGTTTTTAGATGCGCTTTCGGGCCTTTCTGTAAGAAATTGTTCTAGTATAATTGAACGACCGAAAAACATATATATAAATCAGAATGCGTTTTTTTCAGATAAACTAAAAACAATTTATTTGCTTAAATTTGTATATTGTTTAGATGGAAGTATTTGGAATGAAAAAAAGTTTTGGCTATTCTTAGAAAATAATTTGGAAAATGAAGAAATTGCTAGTATTATGAACATTATGAAAAAAAAATGGGGGATTTTATCAGGGGGAGAAAGGCGGTTTGTGTATCTCCTGATTATGTTATCTTTATCGCGTGAGTGCTATATTATTGATGAACCTTTTGTTTTTTTAGATAATACTAAAAAACAAGTGATAATTAAAATTATAAAAAATAGATTATCTGAAAATAGGGATATTATTTTGTCGTCACATGAATATATTGATGAGATTAATAAAATGAAACCATATATAGTAGAATTGTAAAAACTTAAACAGATTACATATGATTTGTTTTTTGATTTATGTTTTTGATATAATAAGAATAACACCGATGTAGTAAAAAGGGATTGTTATGAATGTTATAATTGAAATAATAGATGGACTAGAAGAGCCAAGTTGTATTATTCAAACGTCATCAATTACTGAAGAAATAGCAAATATAACTGAATTTGTTAGAAATGTTGATTTGTCTGTGGCTCGATTTGTAAGTGGATATGATTGCGAGAGCGAGAAGACAATGATATTAAAGCCTACTGAAATATTTTCCGTATGTGTTGAAGATAAGAAGACTTATTTATATTTGAAACATAAAAAATTAAATTCAAAAAAACGATTATGTGAATTGGAAGATGAATTAGGAAATTCATTTATTAGAATTTCTAAGAGTGTTATTGTAAATGTTAATGCTATAGATAACATTGAAGCTTCTTTTGGAGGAGCATTTTTATTGACTTTGAAAAACGGACAGGAAGAATATATATCTAGAAAATATTTGCCAGAATTAAAAAAATGTTTGGGGTTATAATTATGAATGCGTTATACCATAATATTAAAAAAGGAATGCAATATGCTGTTTTTATAATAGTATTTAATTTGATAGTTTATGAAATGGCAAATGGCGGAGTGTTTTATACAAACAATTGGAGCTTATTAAAACTGCTTCTTGGTACAATAGGGGTGAGCCTAGGATATTCTTTGCCGTCATTTATATATTATATAAAAAGGATACCATTAATACTTAAAATTATTGTTCAAATGTTAATTGGTTCATTTGTTTTTGGTTTAATAGCATATTATTTTGGGTGGTTTATAAAAGATAATACTGTATATAATATAATTCTTATTTGTTTTCAGCTTATTCTTGCTTTATTATATTTATTTGTTGGATATATAAAGAATCACAAGTTGGTTATAGAGATAAATAAAAGATTACGAATGAGGGATAAATTTAAAAATAAAATTTAAGCATAGGGAATAAATTTGATATGTCCCTGTGCTTTTTTTACATGGATAAATATTAAAATTAAAAATGGTAATCTTGAAAATAGGTTCTGATTATTATATCATTATTGCTAAGAGCGATTAGCGATATAGGAGGTTAAGATATGCGTCATCTTATGAGCCCTCTGGACTTTACCACAGAGGAATTAGAGCAACTTATGGACTTAGCAGACGACATTCAGGGGAACACTCAGAAGTACTCCCAGAGCTGCAATGGAAAGAAACTGGCGACTTGTTTTTATGAGCCAAGTACGAGAACGAGACTTAGCTTTGAAGCCGCAATGTTAAATTTGGGAGGTTCAGTTCTCGGTTTTTCTAGTGCCGATAGTAGCTCAGCTGCCAAAGGTGAGAGCGTATCTGATACAATTCGCGTAATATCCTGCTATGCAGATATATGTGCCATGAGACATCCAAAGGAAGGTGCTCCACTCGTGGCATCTCTTCATTCATCTATTCCGGTTATCAATGCCGGTGATGGTGGTCATCAACATCCAACTCAGACACTTACAGATTTATATACCATTCGTTCACTGAAGGGCGAGATAGGTAATATGACAATTGGCTTATGTGGAGATTTGAAATTTGGTAGAACAGTTCATTCTCTAATCAATGCGTTGGTTAGATATCCAAATATTAAATTTGTTCTCATTAGTCCTGAAGAACTGAGAGTACCTGAGTATATTCGAGAGGATGTATTGGAGAAAAATGGCATCGAGTATGTGGAAATTGAGAAGCTTGAGGATGCCATGCCTGAGTTGGATATCTTGTATATGACAAGAGTTCAGAGGGAGAGATTCTTCAATGAGGAAGATTACCTGCGAATGAAGGACTTCTATATTTTGACAAATGAGAAGATGCTTCTGGCTAAAGACGATATGATGGTGCTTCACCCACTGCCTCGTGTAAACGAGATTTCAGTTGAGGTTGATGATGATCCTAGAGCTGCCTACTTCAAACAGGCGCAGAATGGAGTCTATATACGAATGGCACTTATACTTACATTGTTGGAGGTGGGAGTATGTTAAATATTAGTGGAATCCATGAGGGATTTGTTTTAGACCATATTAAAGCTGGAGAGAGCATGCAAATCTATCACGATTTGAAGCTGAATCAATTTGATGGTACCGTTGCTATTATCATGAATGTGGAGAGCAAGAAGATGGGTACCAAGGACATTATCAAGGTAGAATGTCCTATTGATGCAATTGATTTAGATATTTTGGGATATATAGATCACAATATTACAGTAAATGTAATTCAGCATGATGAGATTGTAGACAAGAAGGTTCTGCAATTACCTAAGCAAATCAAGAATGTAATTGCCTGCAAGAATCCTAGATGTATTACATCAATTGAGCAGGAATTAGATCAGATCTTTATTCTCACAGATGAAGAGAATGAAGTATATCGCTGTAAATATTGCGAAGAGAAATATGGCTGCTAATATTAACCCCTGTCTTGCAAATTCTAGGCAGGGGTTCATGTATTCAAAAGAAATGAGTAAACTTTGCCTGTTCGAGAGATTATGTCTTCTTAAGAACGCTCTCGCTACGGGGATAACGCAGCAGTACTAAATTCGCCTGAGGGCTCATTAAGTGCTGGCGTTATCCACGTTCTTGCGAAGACATAATTCTCTCTCTCAGGCTAGACTATTTAACAGATAAATAACATGTGTAAAATATAAATGAAAATATAGAGGGTTAAAAATGAAAGACGTAAAACAATTATTTGAAAAACTTGACTATGAGTTAAAACAAGGGGAATTAAGTGGAGAAATCACAAGCTTGACAAGTGACAGCAGAAAGGTTGAAGAAGGTTGCTTATATATCTGTATCAAGGGAGCATCCTTTGACGGACATAGTGCTGCCAGCGAAGTTGTGGAAAAGGGTGTCAGGGTATTAGTTATTCAGGATGATATTGAATTGAGCGACAAAGCGAAGGCGCTGAATCCTGTCATCGTAAAGGTAAGTGACACAAGAGAAGCTCAGGCTTTCCTGTCAGCTGCTTATTTTGATTATCCTGCTGACAAGCTTCAGGTAATTGGAATTACAGGAACCAAGGGCAAGACTACAACTACTTATATGGTGAAATCTATATTGGAGGGTGTAGGCTATAAGGTAGGTTTGATTGGAACTATTGAGGCTATTATAGGTGATGAGAGAATTCCAGCTGCCAATACTACTCCTGAGTCATATACTATTCAGGAATATTTCAAAAAGATGCTTGATGCTGGATGCACACATGTAGTTATGGAGGTGTCATCTCAGGGACTTATGATGCACAGAGTAGATGGCTTTACTTTTGATGTAGGTATATTTACCAATATTGAGCCGGATCATATTGGACCAAATGAGCATGCGTCATTTGAGGATTACATGGAGTGTAAGTCCAGATTATTTAAGAAATGTAAGATGGGTATTGTAAATGCTGATGATCCACATCTTGCCAATATTATAGAAGGTCATACATGTCAGCTTATGAGCTATGGTTTTGCAGAAAATGCAGACCTTAGAGCAGACAATGTAACTTTGGTTCACAAGCCAGGATATCTGGGTGTGCAGTATGATGTGAGCGGTGCGGTAAATGGTGAGGTTGAAGTTGATGTACCTGGTAAATTCAGTGTATATAATTCACTTACTGCTATTGCAATTTGCCATTACTACAATGTATCTCTTGAGGATATGGCACCAGCCTTAAAGAATGCCAAGGTCAAGGGACGTATTGAGATGATTCATGTAAGTGACAGATTTACATTGATGATTGATTATGCTCACAATGCAATGAGCTTGGAGAGCTTACTTACTACTATGAAGGACTACAGACCAGGTAGACTTATCTGTCTCTTTGGCTGTGGTGGTAACAGATCTAAGCTTAGAAGATTTGAGATGGGTGAGGTGTCTGGTAGATTTGCAGACCTTACAATTATTACATCTGATAATCCTAGATTCGAGGAGCCACAGGCAATTATTGATGATATCAAGACTGGAATTGCCAAGACTACAGGTGAGTATGTAGAAATCATAGACAGAAGAGAAGCTATCAAATATGCTATCAAGAATGCTATGGAAAAGGATATTATAGTACTTGCTGGCAAGGGTCATGAGGATTACCAGGAAATCAAGGGCAAGAAGTATCCTATGGATGAGAGAGTCTTGGTGGCTGAGGTTGTTGAGGAATTAAAAGCCGAGGGCTGGGAAGCGTAAATGAAATTTGCGGATATTGTAATTGATATATCTTTAGAAAAACTGGATAAGACTTTTCAATATTTAATACCTGAGAATCTGTTGGACAAGGTACATCCTGGTTCTCAGGTTATTATTCCTTTTGGAAAAGGTGGCAGACAGATCAAGGGCTTCGTAGTGGATATTAGCGAGGAGCCGAAGCTTGGCGTAGACAAGATTAAGCCAATATCAGGAATTGCCAAGGACAGTATTGCCATTGAATCACAATTGATTGAGCTGGCTGCCTGGATGAAATGCAATTATGGTTCCACCATGAATCAGGCTCTCAAGACTGTTATCCCAATTAAGAAGAAGCAGAGCATCAAGGAGAAGAAGACGGTGGTGCTTAAGCTTTCTAAGGAAATGGCACAGGTTGAGTTCAATGCTTTGGTTTCAAGAGCCAGACATAGTATTCCAAAGGAGAAATTGTTGGAGGCTCTCATGGATGCGGGACAGTTGTCCTGGGATTATATTGTGGGAGATATGGGAATATCAAGCAGTATTATCAGAGATTTTGCTGACAGAGGATGGATAGAAATTGTCAGTGAGAGAGCATATAGAAATCCAATTAGAGTATCGCATACCAATGAGGAGGATGTGGTATTGAATGCAGATCAGGCCAAAGCCTGCGATGCAGTGATAAATGATTGGAATTTGGGTGATACCAATAATACTTATTTACTCTATGGTGTTACAGGCAGTGGTAAGACGGAAGTGTATATGAAGCTTTTGGAGGAGACTCTAAGGAGAGGCAAGAGTGCCATTGTACTTATTCCAGAGATTGCTCTGACTTATCAGACTGTAAATAGATTCTATAACAGATTCGGAAATCAGGTGTCTATCATTAATTCCAGAATGACACTTGCAGAGAGATTTGACCAATTTGAGAGAGCTAAAACGGGAGACATATCTATTATGGTAGGACCTCGAAGTGCTCTTTTCACACCTTTTACAAATTTAGGTATTATAATAATTGATGAGGAGCATGAGGGCTCATATAAGAGCGAGGTGGCTCCCAGATATCATGCCAGGGAGACTGCAATTGCAAGAGCAGCTATGAATGATGCTACTGTAGTCCTTGGCTCTGCTACTCCTTCTGTGGAGAGCTTCACAAGAGCACAGGCAGGAGAGTATAAATTACTGAAATTAGAAAATAGAGTTATGGATAGACCAATGCCTCAGTGCGACATTGTGGATTTGAGAGACGAGCTTATGTCAGGCAACCGTTCCATTCTCAGTCGTAAATTACAGGTGGCAATTGAAGACCGCCTCAATAAGAGGGAACAGGTTATGTTATTCCTTAACAGACGTGGTCTCATGGGCTTCATTTCTTGTAGGGCCTGTGGCCATGTGATAAAATGTCCTCATTGTGATGTATCCTTAAGTCTCCACGGAGGCAATAAGTTGAAATGTCACTATTGTGGATATGAGACAGTAAATCCTAAGGTGTGTCCGGAGTGTGGCTCCAAATATATCGGTGGCTTCAAGGCGGGAACCCAGAAGGTTGAAGAGATTGTGAAAGCTCAATATCCATCAGCAAGAGTTGTGCGTATGGATATGGATACTACCAGAGGCAAGCATGGACACGAGGACATATTGAAATCCTTTGCCAACCATGAGGCGGATATACTGATTGGAACCCAGATGATTGTAAAGGGACATGATTTCCCGGAGGTTACCCTGGTGGGAATTCTGGCGGCAGATATGTCATTGAATGCATCTGATTTTCACTGCGCTGAGAGAACATTTCAGCTTATAACTCAGGCTGCAGGTCGTGCAGGTAGAGGTGATAAGGCGGGAAATGTTGTTATACAGACCTACCAGCCTGATAATTACAGCGTGGTTGCTGCAGCTAATCAGGATTATGAGAACTTCTATAAGCAGGAGATTGCTTACAGAAGACTTATGGATTATCCGCCGGCTGCACATATGCTTCTGATTTTAGTTACATCAGAAAATGAATCCCATGCTTTGGGGCAGGCCAATGCTATCGTAGCCCTGCTTAATAATTCATTTGACAGAATAAGATGTATGGGACCAAGTGATGCAGGCATTGCCAAGTTAAATGATGTATACCGCAAGGTTATATATATCAAGGAGAGAGATTACGAGAAGCTAATATCCTATAAGGATAAGGTGGAGAAATATCTGCTGGATTCCAGAGAATATGCAGATACAGCCACATGGTTCGATTTTGATCCTATGAGTGGTTTTTAAATGATTTGAATTGTATTGCGCAATGGACTTGAGTGGGAGTCTTGATTAGATATTCATAAATAATTTATAGGAATGGAGAGATATTATGGCACTTAGAGAGATTAGAATACAGGGTGATGAGGTTTTGACCAAGGTATGTCGTCCTGTAAAAGAAATGAATGACAGAACATTGGAACTTATAGAAGATATGATTGAGACAATGTATGACGCAGATGGAGTTGGACTTGCTGCACCGCAGGTTGGAGTATTGAAAAGAATTGCAGTAATTGATGTGGGAGAAGGTCCAATTGTACTTGTTAATCCAGAAATTCTGGAGACTTCTGGCGAGCAGACTGGACAGGAGGGATGTCTGTCACTTCCTGGCAAGGCTGGAGATGTGACAAGACCAAATTATGTGAAGGTCAAAGCATATGATGAGGAAATGAACGAGTATATTATTGAAGGTGAAGAACTTCTTGCCAGAGCTTTGGTACATGAGATTGAGCATCTGGATGGACATATGTACACAGAGAAGGTTGAGGGACCTCTCTATGATGTGAAATACGCAGATGAGGAAGAGTAATATATGAAAGTAGTATTTATGGGAACTCCTGATTTTGCAGTGAGTACTTTGGAAGCTATATATGAGGCAGGTCACGAGATTGTCCTTGTGGTAACTCAGCCAGACAAGCCAAGAGGCCGTGGCAAGGAAATGCAATTTCCTGATGTGAAGGTATGGGCTTTAGAACATGATTTGCCAGTATATCAGCCTGTGAAAATCAAGGAAGAGGAAGCAATTGAATATTTGCGTGGATATGAGGCAGATGTATTTGTTGTGGCAGCATTTGGCCAGATATTGCCAAAGGCGATTTTGGATATGCCACCATTAGGATGTGTCAATGTGCATGCTTCCCTGTTGCCTAAATACAGAGGAGCAGCTCCAATTCAGTGGGCTGTTATAAATGGAGACAAGGTCAGCGGTGTCACAACCATGCAGATGGGAGTGGGACTTGATGATGGAGACATGCTTCTGAAGGAAGAGGTTGAGCTGGCTGAGGATGAGACAGGCGGAAGCCTGTTTGACAGACTTGCAATTGTAGGTGGTAAGCTTTGTGTCGAGACAATAGAGGGACTTAAGGCAGGCACAGTGAAGGCTGTACCACAAAATGAGGATGAGGCAACCCATGTGGGCATGATCAAGAAATCCATGGGTGAGATGGATTTTGAAAAGAGTGCAGAGGAACTTGAGCGTCTCATTAGAGGATTGAATCCATGGCCTAGTGCATTTACCAGATTAAATGGCAAAACTTTGAAGGTGTGGAAGGCAGCTGTTTCTTCTTATGAAGATATGGCAAATGAAACTGGAATATCTGTGTCGGATATTGAGGAAAGCAATCCTGGAGAAGTTATCTGGACAGGCAAGGATTCTATTGCTGTAAAATGTAATGGCGACATATTGCTTATGCAGGAAGTGCAGTTAGAAGGCAAGAAGAGAATGACAGTTGCGGACTATTTGAGAGGACATGGAATAGAGCAGCATACTGTCTTGGGATAGGAGATTTAGATTTGGCAGAACCAAACCAGAGAGAAATAATACTTGATATATTGGACGAGATTTTGGAACAAGGTGGGTATACTCACCTTGTTTTGTCTGCTGCGTTGATGAAATATCAATATTTGGATAAGCAGCAGAGAGCATTTATCACAAGAGTATCAGAGGGCACAGTGGAGAGATTGATTCAATTAGATTATGTCATTGACTCCTTTGTGAAGAAACCCAAGGTTCGCAAGATGAAGCCCCTCATTCGAACGGTGCTGAGATTTAGCACCTACCAGATTCTGTACATGGATGGTGTGCCAGATTCGGCAATCTGCAATGAGGCAGTGAAGCTTGTGAAGAAGAGAGGCTTAGGCGGTTTGTCTGGTTTTGTTAATGGAATACTTAGAAATATTTCCAGAAGCAAGAAGGATATATCCTATGAGGGATTGAGTGTGAAATATTCTATGCCTCAGTGGATTATAGATTACTGGCAGGAACAGTTTGATGGGGATACTGTGGAGGAAGTCCTTGAGGCTTTGTTGGCTGAAAAGAAGACCTGTATACGCGTGAATATAGATTTAATATCCATGGAAGCATTGAAGGAATCTCTGGAGAGTCAGGGTATAGTTGTGGAGCCTGTGCAGATTGTTATTGATGGACAGTCTCAGACTATGGACAGAGCCTATTATATATCCGGCTATGATTATCTCATGGCTATTGATGAATTTGCAGATGGTAAGTTCTATGTGCAGGATGTAAGCTCCATGATGATTGGTTTCATTTCACAGGTGAAAGAGAATAGCAATGTAATTGATGTATGTGCAGCTCCTGGAGGTAAGAGTCTCCATGTGGCAGAGCTTATGTCTGGCACTGGACATGTGCAGGCCAGAGATGTATCTGATTACAAGGTTGAGCTTATGGAGGAAAATATTGCCAAGTCCGGCCTTAATAATATAGATGCTATTGTATGGGACGGGACTGTTTTGGATGAGTCTGCTGTGGAGACTGCGGATTTGGTCATATGTGATGCTCCTTGTTCTGGTCTTGGAGTTATAGCCGGCAAGCCGGATATTAAATATCATATGTCCATGGAGCAGCTTAGACAGCTTTCTGAACTTCAGAGACAGATATTATATAATGCATCTAAATATGTGAAGCATGGTGGCAGAATTATATATTCCACATGTACTATAGGCAGGATTGAAAACCAGGAAAATGTAAAATGGTTTTTGAAAAATAATACAGAATTTAAATTGATCAGTGAGAGTCAGATTCTACCAAAGAAGGGCGAACAGGATGGTTTCTTCTTTGCACTGATGGAAAGAGCATAAGATAAATGATAGATATTAAATCCATGGAATATGATGATGTAATTGAATATATGACATCTATAGGTGAGAAGTCTTTTCGAGGCAAGCAGCTCTTTCAGTGGATGCATGTCCATAAGGTGGCATCTATTGATGATATGACCAATCTCTCCAAGGACATGAGACATAAGCTTCAGGAGAACTGCATTTATACAGCTCTGACACAGGTGGATTGTCAGATTTCCAAGGAAGATGGAACCAGAAAATATCTATTTGCCCTAGCTGATGGCAATGTGATAGAGAGTGTGCTTATGAGATACAAGCATGGTAATTCAGTATGTGTATCTTCACAGGTGGGATGCCGCATGGGATGTAGATTCTGTGCTTCTACTCTTGATGGCTTAGAGAGAAATCTCACTCCTGCAGAGATATTGGATCAGATTTATTCTATTGAGAGAGATACAGGTGAGAAGGTTTCCAATGTGGTTGTAATGGGCACAGGGGAACCCATGGACAATTTTGATAATATAATTACATTTATTAAGCTTCTGTCTGATGAGAGAGGAGCTAACTTGAGCCAGAGAAATATTACAGTATCAACATGCGGCATTGTTCCAAAGATCAAGGAACTTGCTTCTTATCATTTTCAAATAACTCTGGCACTGTCTCTACATGCTCCAAATCAGGCCAAGAGATTGGAGCTTATGCCGGTGGCCAATAAATATGATATTCACGAGGCTGTGGATGCCTGCAGATATTATTTTGGTGAGACAGGTAGACGAATAACCTTTGAGTATAGTCTGGTGGCAGGAGTCAATGACAGCAATTCAGATGCAGCTGAATTGGCAGAGTTAATTAAAGGGATAAACTGTCATGTAAATCTCATTCCTGTGAACCCAATCAAGGAGAGAGATTATGTGCAATCCTCTAATGAGGCGGTGCACGCATTTAAAAATAAACTTGAAAAATATGGAATAAATGTTACTATTAGAAGGGAAATGGGCCGGGATATTGACGGAGCCTGTGGACAGCTTAGAAGAAAACATATTTCGAAAGAGCAGAAAGGTGATTAATCATGAGTTATGCATTCATGACGGATACTGGACTGGCCCGCTCTAAAAATCAGGATGCAGTCTATGCAACTGATGATAGAATTGGTATTTTGCCAAATCTATATGTGGTTGCTGATGGTATGGGAGGACATAAAGCCGGTGAATATGCATCGACATATGCCTTGGACCAAATCAAGATTGTCGCATCAAACGCAAATGGATCGGGACCTGTTCAGGTTTTAAATCAAGCAATTACAACTGCAAATGCTGCCGTGTATGGCAAGGCCACACAAGACGCAGACAAGGTCGGAATGGGAACTACTGTGGTGGCTGCAACTATTGATGGCAATCAGCTGACTGTGGCTAATGTAGGAGACAGTAGACTGTATTTATGCCGAGATAGAAGATTAGAGCAGATAACTGTGGATCATTCTATTGTAGAGGAGATGGTCAATAATGGACAGTTATCTAGAAATCTGGCCAAGGACCATCCTAAGAGAAATTTCATTACAAGAGCTGTTGGGGCTGAGCCTCAGGTGAGAGTGGACTTTTTCGAGGAGGATTTGGAGGCGAACGATTTGATACTATTATGTAGTGACGGACTTACTACAATGGTAGATGAAAATGATATTGCCGATATAATAACAAGAGATGTTGCATTGGACAAAAGGGTAGAAGAATTGGTAACAAGAGCCAATGCAAACGGTGGAATGGATAATATTACTGTGATCTTAATTGATCCTTATAGATAAATGAGGTGTATATATGTTAGAAGTAGGTAATTACGTAGCAGATAGATATGAAATTTTAGATAAAATTGGTACCGGTGGAATGTCAGATGTATTCAAGGCCAAGGACCACATCCTAGGTAGAGAAGTGGCTATCAAGGTTTTGAAGCAGGAATTTGCAGAGGATATGAACTTTGTTACTAAATTCAGAACAGAGGCTCAGTCTGCTGCAGGTTTGGAGCATCCAAATATTGTAAATATTTATGACGTAGGTAGCGAGAATGGCGAGTACTACATCGTAATGGAATATGTGGAAGGTATCACTTTAAAGACTTATATTGAGAAGAAAGGTCAGCTGAATTTCAAGGAAGCAATCAGTATTGCAATTCAGGTGGGCCGTGGTATTGAAGCTGCTCATAACAAGGGCATTATTCACAGAGATATCAAGCCACAGAATATTATTATTTCTACAGAAGGCAAGGTAAAGGTTACTGACTTCGGTATTGCCAGAGCTACATCAAGCAATACAATTCATGCTGATGTAATGGGTTCAGTACATTATGTATCACCTGAGCAGGCTAGAAATGGTTTTGTAGATTTCAAGAGCGATATCTATTCTCTTGGTATTGTAATGTATGAAATGGTTACAGGTCGTGTGCCATTTGACGGCGATTCTACAGTAAATATTGCACTGAAGCATCTGCAGGAGGAAATGGTTACTCCTTCAGCTTACGCTCCAGAGCTTCCAATCAGTATTGAGAAAATTATTTTAAAGGCTACTATGAAGAGTCCTGATAGAAGATATGCTTCTATGGAAGATTTACTTCTGGATTTGAAGAAGGCCTTGGTAAGCCCAAATGAGGACTTTGTTACAATAGTAGATGTGGAGGAAGCAGAGAAGACCAAGATTCTCTCTCCAGAGGAACAGCAGAAAATCAAGGATGAGCTTATGAACGAGGACAAGGGTGAATCTCTTGATGCTGATGAACTTCTTGATGATGAGGAAGATGATGAGGGTCCTGTTAATCCAAAGATTGACAAGGCTATTACAATTATGATTTTTGCAGCAGCTGGTATTATACTGGCATTGGTTGTATATTTTGTGGGTTCTTTCTTCGGAGTATTCGGAGCAGGAACAGACAAGAAGGACGGACAGGAACAGGTTGCCAGCTATGAAATGATTGATGTGGTTGGTATGACAGAAAAGGATGCCAAGGCTGCATTGAAGAAGGCTGAGATTCCTGAGAGTGCTTATGAAATTATCTATGAGTCAAGTGATGAAGTAGAGAAGGACAAGGTTATCAGCCAGTCAATTCCAAAGGGACAGATGGTATCATCTGACAACAAGGTAAAAATCAAGGTAAGCAAGGGTGAGTCTGAGGAAGATATTGAAGTTCCAGATGTAACAGGAATGACAGAGCAGTCTGCCAAGGCTACACTTGAGGATGCTGGCTTCAAGTTCAGCAGAAGCTATGAGTACTCAGCAGATAAGCCTGAAGGACAGGTAATTAGCTATTCTCCAACAGGCAAGGCTGGCAAGGGTGATACAATCACTGTTGTAATCAGTGCTGGTATTCAGTCAGTACAGGTTCCAAGTATTACTGGAATGACAGAGGCAGAGGCCAACAATGCTCTTGCAGCAGCAGGCTTAAAGGTTGGAAATGTAACAAGATCTTATAGTGATAATGTGGCTGCAGGCCGAGTAATCAGTCAGGGCTACTCATCAGGAAAGACAGTTGATTCTGGTACATCAGTTGATTTTGTAGTGAGTGATGGCGCAAAGCCGGTTTACTATAGTGGCTCGGTCGGAACATATTCTGTGGATGCTAATGGAGCACCATTGCAAATTATTGTTTATGATGCAAACGGAACACAGGTTGATGCGGTTACTATTAATCCAGGCGAGAGCGACAAGAATGTCATTGAGAATCATGTTGCTACCAGTACAGTTACTGTTCAGTATAGTGATGGAAGAGCATCAGAAACAGCTACACTTACTAGAGAATAATATTTATAAATACCTATCATCTGAGAGAAACTGGTGATAGGTATTTTTTATTTGACTATAAGCACGGTGGAGTCTATCATATATTATATAGAACATTATGGTGGGTGTTTTGCGGTATGGAGATTGAATTATGATAGTAGAAAATACAAAAGAGAATCGAGAAATAAAAAATGTTATCTCAACTATGGCTATAGAAAACATGTATCTGAGTAAAGATTTTGTGAAAGAAATGATTAAGGTTTCTAAAGGTGAAAAGACTTCAGAGGAGTTGCGCCAGGAGGTAATTAGAAAATATGCCAGATTCTAGATATTGTTATCCTGATTCAGACGTTCTTGTAAATAAATTGAATATTAGAGACAAGGACGATTTATTTACAGCTGAAGTAGAATTAACATCTATTAGATTAAATGAACTACAGAATGCTCCGATAGAAGGTAGTTTTGATTTTAATCATCTAAAAAATATTCATAAGTATATTTTTCAAGATATATATGATTGGGCAGGTAAAGAACGCACAGTTGAAATTGGAAAAGGAAATCTATTTTGTTTAGTTTCTTGCATTAATGAATATGCACAATCTGTATTTAAAAAATACTATCCTCAATGCTATGATGCAAAAGATGATTTTGATCTTTTTATTAAAACTTTTGCTGATAATTATGGTGATTTAAATGCTCTTCATCCTTTTAGAGAAGGAAATGGTCGTACACAAAGAGAATTTGCAAGATTAATATGCTTAAAATGTGGATATGATTTTGATTTATCATGTATAACTCATAATCAAATGTTGGAGGCAAGTAAATGTAGCTTTAATACTGGTGATAATGCAGGGTTTATTGAGATATTTTCTAAAGCAGTGAAAAAGCAATGTGATTCTAATGACGATGTAAATCGATTAAAAATACTTACTATGGATGATTTGATTATTGATAAGGATAATGATTATGATTACTATGATTATGTTGATAATCATCAAGTAGATGTATATGAAGAGCTGTATAGAACAAAAATCAAAAAAATGTATTCAGAAATATCAGATTTAGAGAATATTATTAGTAGTAAAAAAGTAACTAGGGAGTGAAATGACAGGAACAATAGTAAAAGGAATAGCCGGTTTCTATTATGTATATGTAAATGGCAGTGGAGTCTACGAATGTAAGGCCAAGGGTGCATTTCGCAAAGCGGGAATCAAACCTTTGGTGGGTGACTCGGTGGAAATTGCTGTGTTGGATGAAGAGAAGAAACTTGGCAATGTGGAGAAAATATTGCCGAGAAAGAATGCTATAGTTCGTCCGGCTGTTGCTAATGTGGATCAGGCTCTTGTAATATTTGCAACAGCGTCTCCAGAACCAAATCTTAATCTATTGGATAGATTTCTGGTTATGATGGAATATCAAAATGTGCCTGTACATATCTGTTTCAATAAGATGGATCTGTCAGATTCTGATTGGCAGCACAAACTTGCTGATATATATATCAATGCCGGTTATCAGGTACATTTTACAAAAGCCAAAAATGTATCAGTTATTGATGGAAATTATAATGTGGACTCAAATGATTCTGAAATACAATATAATGGATCAGATGGAGTGGACGAAATTCGCAAATTGCTAAAGGGCAAAATCACCACTGTAGCTGGACCGTCAGGAGTTGGTAAATCTACGCTGATTAATTGTCTCAAAGGTGATGTTGTAATGGAGACCGGTTCTGTCAGTGAGAAGATTGGCAGAGGTAAGCATACCACCAGACATTCTCAGTTGATTTATCTGGGAGATGATACATTTATTGTGGATACTCCAGGTTTTTCATCAATGTACATCCCTGAATTCGAGAAGGAAGATTTGAAGGATTGTTATCCTGAATTTGATAAATATGCCAATGAATGTAAGTTCTTAGGCTGTGTACATATTAATGAGCCTAAATGCGGAGTGAAGGATGCTCTAGCCAGAGGCGAAATCTCTCAGGAGAGATATGACAATTACAAATTGCTCTACGAGGAAATCGCCAGTAGACGCAAATATTAAATATTAAATATTAAGTATTAAATGTATGTTATATCAGCCCCTGAGAATTGTATCTTTGCAGGAACGTGGATAACGCCAGCACTTAATGAGCCGTTAGGCGAATTTAGTACTGCTGCGTTATCCCCGTAGCGAGAGCGTTCTAGCAAAGATATAATCTCAGGAGCTGATTAGAGTAATTATAAATATAATAAGCGACATAAGAGGAGAAACTATGAAATACTGTTTATCACCATCTATTTTGGCAGCTGACTATGGTAAGTTGGCGGAGGAGATTGCCTGCGTGGAGGAGGCAGGAGCTCAATATATACATATTGATGTAATGGATGGAGCATTTGCACCGAATATTACAATTGGAATTCCTGTTGTGGCATCTCTCAGAAAATATACTGATGCAATAATGGATTGCCATTTGATGATAGAGAATCCTGACAGATATATAGAGGACTTCGTGAAGGCAGGAGCGGATATCATTACAGTTCATGCGGAAGCCTGTACTCATTTAGATAGAACTGTAAACTACATCAAGGATTTGGGAGCTATGGCTGGTGTAGCTATAAATCCGGCCACACCGATTTCCATGATTGAACATGTGTTGCCAATAGTGGATATGGTACTTGTAATGTCAGTTAATCCGGGATTCGGAGGGCAGAAGTTGATTCCTTACACACTGGACAAGGTATCAGCCCTTAGAGATTTAATTGATAAGAAGAATTACAAGACGGACATCGAAATTGATGGTGGTGTCACAATAGAAAATATAGATAGAGTAATTGAGGCGGGAGCCAATATTATTGTAGCTGGAAGCGCTGTATTCAAAGGAGATTCAGCAGATAATGTGGAGGCTTTTCTGTCACATATGAAGTAGACTAGGGGGTTAAGATGAAGACTTTTATTATAGCAGGTGGAAATATTGATTATGATTTCGTGAAGAAATATTTGTTAGAAAATATGCATGCCTCAGATGTGTGCATAGCTGCTGATGCTGGTATAAAAGTCTGCGAGAAATTGCAAATCGAACCTAGATATATAATCGGGGATTTTGATTCTCTGTCTCAGTCGGAACGGGATATGATGGATGTGCTATATGGCACATACAATGACACAGAGATAATTACATTGAGTCCAATAAAGGACGATACAGACACTGAGGCGGCTCTTCAATTGGCTTTCAAGAAGACAGAAGGAGAGATTTATATATTGGGAGCCACCGGCAAGAGATTGGATCATACTTATGGAAATATTGAACTCTTGCGACAGGCTGACTGTCATGGAAGAGACGTATTTATTCTGGATACTTATAACAGAATACGCATGGTGAAAAACACCAGCTGCAAGATTTCCAAGAAAAAGCAGTTTGGAAAATATGTATCTATATTTCCTGTAGGGGGAGTCTGTCATCATGTGACTGTTACAGGTATGTATTACAACTTGGAGGATGCCACTATGGAAGGTGGAAATACCCTTGGAGTCAGCAATGAAATTGTGGATAGAGAAGCTGAAATATCCGTGGGAGATGGTACTCTTCTGGTGGTGGAAAGCAGAGACTAAAATTTTCGAAAATTATCAGAATATAGTAGTGCCTTGCCTTGATATTGAATGTCATATTTTATATAATTTATATTATAAATTATAGGGGGAATATTGAGGATGGCTAAAGAAATGATTGCTATGTTGCTAGCTGGTGGACAAGGCTCGCGACTTTATGCACTTACTAAAAATCTGGCTAAACCAGCTGTTCCATTTGGTGGAAAATATCGCATTATTGATTTTCCGCTGTCTAATTGTGTCAACTCTGGAATTGACACTGTGGGAATTCTCACACAATATCAGCCTTTGGTATTAAATGAATATATAGGCAATGGACAACCATGGGATTTGGATAGACTCTATGGAGGTGTCCATGTATTACCACCGTATCAGAAGGCGGAAGGGTCTGATTGGTACAAGGGTACTGCCAATGCTATTTATCAGAACATACCTTTCATTGAGAGATATGAGCCTGAGTATGTAATCATATTGTCTGGTGATCAAATCTGCAAACAGGATTACAATGATTTTCTGAATTTCCATAAGGAGAAGAAAGCTGAATTCTCCGTTGCAGTTATGGAAGTTCCATGGGAAGAGGCATCAAGATTCGGTCTTATGGTTACAGACAAGAATTCCAAGATTACAGAATTTCAGGAGAAGCCAAAGAAGCCAAAGTCAAATCTGGCATCAATGGGAATTTATATATTTAATTGGGATGTATTGAAGAAATATCTGGAGGAGGATGAAGCTGATCCTAATTCAGAAAATGATTTTGGCAATAATATTATTCCAAACATGCTTCGTGATGGCAGAAAGATGTATGCATATAACTTCTCTGGATATTGGAAGGATGTAGGAACTATCTCTTCACTTTGGGAAGCTAACATGGAAGTGTTGGATCCGGATGGAAGTGGTTTAAATATCTTTGATGAGAACTGGAAAATCTACAGTCGTAACTCAGGAAAGCCTGGCCATAGAATTGATGCGGAGGCTACTGTTGAGGATTCACTGGTTACTGATGGTTGTAGAATACATGGTACTGTGAAGCATTCAATCTTATTCTCGGGAGTAAGCGTGGAAGCTGGAGCAGTAATTCAGGATGCAGTTATTATGGGTGGCGCCAAGATTGGTAAGGGCGCAGTGGTATCCCATTGTATAGTTGCAGAAAATGTTGAGATTGGCGCAGGTGCTGAAATAGGACGCATGCCAAAGAAGGGCGAGACAGGTGGAGTTGCCACCATTGGAGCTAATCTTAAAATTGGAGCTGGAGCAATAATCGGCCCAGATGCAATGGTAGAATGTGATGTAAAGGAGGGAGCTAAAATATGATTTCATCAAATTCAGATGCCCTCGGCATAATATTTACCAATACATATGATTCTTCTGTGCCGGAGTTAACAGCTAGAAGATCTATGGCTTCATTGCCATTTGCTGCCAGATACCGTCTTATTGATTTCGTTTTGTCAGGAATGGTAAATGGTGGTGTAGATAATGTATCTCTGGTGGTAAGAGAGAATTATTTATCCCTCTTAGATCACCTTGGAAGTGGTAGAGAGTGGGATTTGACTCGTAAATATGGCGGGTTAAATATTATTCCACCATTTGCCAACAGAGGAACGAGTATTTATAGCGGACGAGTTGAAGCTATCAATACAATTTTAAATTTCTTGAAGGATCAGAAGGAGAAGTATGTAGTTATTTCTGATTCAAATATTGTATCAAATGTAGATTTCAAGGACGTAATTAGATTCCATAGAGAGAAGAATGCTGATGTTACTATTGTATACAAGAAGAGCAAGGTTCAGGCTACAGATGCACAGGCTATTGTAGAAAGTAATGAGAACTTCTTCACAATGGAATTGGATGGAAGCAGGGTTACAGGATTTCAGATTAATCCTGAATCAAGCAAGACTATTAAGAACATTTCCATGAATATCTATGTCATGGAGAGAGAACTTCTTATTGAGGAAGTAACCAAGGCGTATAGAAGTGGATTCTTGCATTTCGAGAGAGATGTATTTGCCAACAACCTGGACAAATATGATATGCAGGCATACGAATACAAGGGATATGAAGCTCGAATTATGAGCATGAAGGATTACTTCGATGAGAATATGCGACTTCTGGATGAGAAAAACCTGGATGAGCTGTTTGGCAAGAGCCCAATGCGCACCAAGGTAAGAGATGATGCACCAACCAGATATGTGAAAGGTTGCCGCGTAGACAATGTGCTGGCTGCTGATGGATGTGTAATTGAAGGTCAGGTGGAGAACTCAGTATTATTCAGAGGTGTAAAGGTTGGCAAGGGTGCCAAAGTCAAAAATGCTATTTTGATGCAGGATACTGAGGTTAAGCCGGGAGCAGAGGTCAGTTATGTTATAACTGACAAGGATGTTACAATCGGCGCTGACAAGCAGTTGGCTGGAACAGAGTCATTTCCTGTATATGTAGCCAAGGGTAAGACTGTATAAGATTTAAAGCCGATATGGGGATACCTAGGTCGGCTTTTGGTATAAGGAGATGCATAATGCGATACGATGAGAAGGTTATTGATGAATTTATTGGAGTGGATGAGCAGGGACAGAGGTTCTGTAGAATCAGACCTGACAGCGAGGATATATTATATATCCTAAATCGTCAGAATAGTGAAGAGGTGGATAAGGCCATTCTCTTTGCAGTTATGGCTCATCGCAATCAAGTGAGAAAAGGCACAAACCTGCCATATATAATTCATCCTCTTGAGGTGGGTGGAATTGTAGCTCGCATCATGGATGACAACGAGATTGAGGTAGATTTGAAACCTGACGATTGTATTGCTGCTGCATTATTGCACGATGTAATAGAAGACACTTCTTATATATATGACGATTTGGCAGAGGAATTCAATGTGGCTGTAGCAGATTTGGTAAATGATGAGAGTGAGGACAAGATGAGATATATGTCCTCTAAGGAGTCTTGGAAGATTCGCAAGGAAAATGCTATTGCACATTTGAAGGATGTGCGAATAGAAGCCAAGGTTATAGCTCTTGGAGATAAGCTTTCCAACATGAGAATGTCTGTATCTACATATGACACCAGGGGAGTTGAAATGTGGGCTGCATTTAACCAAAGTGACCCGGCTATGCAGGAATGGTATTACAGAAGCATTGCAGAGATTCTATCAGATTTATCAGAAGTGAGAGTTTATCAGGAATATTTGAAATGCTTAAATATAGTATTTGGAGATGAATAATTTATAAGAAAATTGTTATTGCCCATTTATTAAGCGAAAATGATTTTGCATGGAAACTATTTTGTGCTAATATAGTTTTTGAATTTATATTTCATAAAGAATTAGTGAGGGAATAAGAATGTTACAGGAAAGTATTAAGAAGTTAGTGCAGTATGGTATTGATACTGGTCTTACAGAAGAGTGCGAGAGAGCATATGTGACCAATTTGGTATTGGATGTAATGCAGGAGGATGAGTATACAGATCCAGATTGTGATTTGTCTAATATTGTATTGGAAGATGTGCTTGCTGATCTTTTGGATGAGGCCGTTGCCAAAGGATTGATTGAGGATAGTGTAGTATATAGAGATTTGTTTGATACAAGACTTATGAACTGCCTCTGTCCTAGACCTGCTACAGTGCAGAAGACTTTCTGGGAGGAGTATGAGAAATCTCCACAGGATGCAACAGATTACTTCTTTAATCTCAGCAGAAATAGTGACTATATCAGAACTTACAGAGTTAAGAAAGATAAGAAGTGGACTGTAGATACAGATTACGGCACACTTGATATTACTATCAATCTTTCAAAGCCTGAGAAGGATCCAAAGGCTATTGCAGCTGCCAAGAATGCTAAGCAGTCATCTTATCCTAAGTGCTTGCTTTGCATGGAAAATGAAGGTTATGCTGGAAGGGTAAACCATCCTGCAAGAGAGAATCATAGAATTATTCCTATTACAATAAATGATTGCAAGTGGGGATTCCAGTATTCTCCATATGTATATTACAATGAGCATTGTATCGTATTCAATGGACAGCATGTGCCAATGAAGGTGGAGAAGGCTACATTTATTAAGTTGTTTGACTTTATTAAGTTGTTCCCACATTATTTCCTTGGATCCAATGCAGACCTTCCAATCGTTGGTGGATCAATTTTGAGTCATGATCATTTCCAGGGTGGTCATTATACATTTGCCATGGAAAAGGCTCCTATAATTGAGGAGTTTACTGTAAAGGGTTATGAGGATGTAAAGGCCGGTATTGTAAAATGGCCTCTCTCAGTAATCAGATTGCAGTGCAAGGATGAGAAGAGAATTATTGAATTGGCTGATCATATCCTGCAGACATGGAGAGGATATACAGATGAGGACGCATTTGTTTACGCAGAGACAGATGGTGAGCCACACAATACAATCACTCCAATTGCCAGAAGAAGAGGAGATTTATTCGAACTTGACTTGGCTTTGAGAAATAATATTACAACAGAGGAGCATCCACTTGGTGTATATCATCCACATGAGAAGCTTCATCATATTAAGAAGGAAAATATTGGACTTATTGAAGTAATGGGGCTTGCAGTATTACCAGCCAGACTAAAGGGTGAACTTGAAGAGTTGGCAGATGCTATTGTAAAGGGTGAAGACATCAGAGCAAATGAAACTCTTGAGAAGCATGCGGATTGGGTTGATGAATTTATGGCTGAGTACAAAGCTGCAGGCAAGACTGTTGATGCATCCAATGTTGAGGAAGTGCTTCAGCAGGAAGTTGGTAAAGTATTCTGCAAAGTATTGGAAGATGCTGGTGTATTTAAGTGCACAGAAGAAGGACTTGCTGAGTTCAGAAGATTTATTGCTGTTTTATAATTAGCAATTCAGAGTATCTTGAAACTACATTGAGATTATATAATTTAGAAAAATAATTATATAAAGAAACATAGTAAGATGTGTATAAGGGACTGTCAGATGGTAATGTATGAGATCTGACAGTTCTTTTTATTTGAAATAATAAAGATGATGAACTGGTGAGAATTAATACAGATGATGATAATGGACTGGAGAGAAGTGAAATGATTTTAGGCAAAAAAATAAGCCTCGGATTCCTCCGGGCTTCTAGAAAGGGAGCAGTGCATCTGCCACCCTTGCACCAAATTATGCGATGTAGATTAGTACTGACCCAAAGCGTACTTGAAGAATGAAACTGCATCCTTACCAACTGCTTCCTGTGATCTTACATATCTCTCATAATCTGCTACTACTAAACCAAGTGAATTTGTGAATTCCATAATTTGTACCTCCATAAAGTTATTTATAATTAATTTAAATTGTTACCTGTTTTGTGGTCTTGTTAAGACCGGTTGTATCTACCATGAATCTTAGTAGTTACCGAAAGCATACTTCAAAAATGAAACTGGCTTCTCGTTTTTTGCTTCCTGCTTACGTACGTAACGATCATAGCTTACATACAACTCATAAAGTGAATCATCAAACATTTTCTTGTGCTCCTTTCCTTTGATGATATTACTATACACCCTGGTTCCGACAATGTCAACAAAAACTTTTAAAGAAAATTGTGCAAATAACACAAAAAATATGGGTTTTACTGGAAAAGTAGACAAGGGGTATGAAATATGTTCCCGTGATATTGCACAAATACAAGGTGCTGAAATTATGCAATATTACCATACATGTCTTCAAAAGGTAACTTTCAGGTAACATTTATGAAATATCTATTGTTCAAGATATCCAAAAATTAAGCCTTTGAAAAAATGTACAAAAGCAGAGAATCTTTTTTGTGAGATATGTAGTGTTGTTACAAGGACGGTGGAATGTTACAATATAGGAAACGATAAAACTATATTTAGTTTCTTGGTTTCCAAAAGGCCTGAAATCATATGGTCTAGGCGAAACCCGTGTGTAGAAGAAGTCTATTGGGAGATATGAAAATGAGGGAGAAAGTATTACTCGGAGCAATTGAGGTTGTTAAGAGAAAAGGTGTGAAATTCACCATGGATGATGTTGCTCATGAATTAGGAATGAGCAAGAAGACAATTTATGTAGCTTTTAGAGATAAGAAGTCATTGCTTATGGCTATGGCTGATTATCTGTTTGACAAGGTAAAAGAGAGCGAAGCAGAGATATTAAATAATGAATCATTATCTCTTGAGCAGAAGATTAGAATGATCTTGGGCGTGCTTCCGGATGGATATAGAGAGTTCAGCTTCAATGAAGCATATGCACTTAGAAATAAATATCCTGAGATTTATGCCATTGTGCAGAAGAGAATTGAGAGTGATTGGGATACAACTATTTCATTATTTCAGGAAGGCGTGAAGGCCGGTATTGTACGAGAGATAGATTTCAGAGTATTTCAGATTACTTTTGAGGCTGCAGTAGAGAGATTGCTTATGTCTGATGAGTTGGACAAGATGGGTATCGAATATGCAGATGCTCTTGATGAACTTGTATCAATTATGGTTGATGGCGTTTTGGTTAAGTAAATCATTTTACATATTATATAAGAAATAAATATTCTAATAAGAAGTTATACATATAGCTTGGATATATAGATGTTTATATATATTAATAAGGGAGGAATAATTAATATGCAAGACAAGTCAAAGGTTATATTTGGCAATGTAATCAGTGATAAGGATTACAACAAGGCAGTGAAGTCAAAGAAGAAATATGCCAAGAAATTCGGTGATGATTCTGATGTCAGCTACAACACTATTGTGAAGAAGAATGACAGAATCGGTGATTCACTTGGAGTATATGACATATTGCTTCAGGATGGTGAGAGCGAAGTGCCATTTGACACAGAGAAGGGTATTATCGTTGGAAATATCCGTATGGGATTCGGTCACTACAGAATTTCAATGGCTATGGCATCAGCTGCTAAGTCTATGGGATATACACCATATTGGATGGATTTAAATGGATATCCTCAGACAACATGTACCAAGATTATCAGTGCACAGAATGATCTCTATTCTCTTGGTTCTAGATTGTCCAAGAATCCATTGTTCAATAAATTCTGGGAGTGGATGAACTATGAAGGCTTCAGAGCTTTGTCATACAATTCAGCTGATCAGAAGAATGCAGAGCTTATGGCTACTGTATACAAGAATGTACCAAAGGATATTCCCGTAATCGGTACACATGTATGGCCAGCACAGGCTGCTATCCATGCAGGTATGAAATATGTAGTAAATGCTATTCCAGATAACTGGCCAATGGCTTTACATTTCGCAGAAGGAAGTGTGCATACAATCCAGTGTAAGAATGCTTACATGGGATACAGAATCCTCAATGGTATGAACAAGGATAAGGTATGTAATCCAATGCCAGCAGATGATTTGGTATACACAGGTCATTATATTGATCATGAGCTTGTATCAAATATCAAGGCTGACTGTGATGCTCGTATTGCTAGAAAGGCTGAGGGTAAGCCAATGAGATTCTTGCTTACAATCGGTGGAGCAGGAGCACAGAGAGAGATCTTTGAAGCTATCATCAAGCACCTCATTCCTTCAATCAAGGCAGGTAAGGCTGCTTTGTATGTAAATGTTGGTGATTACAAGGGAGTTTGGGATTACTTATTACAGCAGATTCCAGAGATGAAGGAATTATCTACAGAGCATTTCAATGAGTTTGATGCATCAAGCAAGTTCGCAGAGGATGCTCTTACAGGAGATGTAGAAGGAATTCACGGATTCTATCATGAGAATATTTTCGAAGCAGTTTATATTACAAATCTGCTTATGAGAAGTGCAGATGTTCTTGCAACAAAGCCTTCTGAGTTAGCATTTTATCCAGTTCCAAAGCTCTTTATTCCAAGAGTTGGAAAGCATGAGATGTGGGGTGCTATCCACTCAGCTGAAGTTGGTGATGGAACATTAGAGTGCAGGGATATACCACATGTAATTCAGATGATCGACATATTTATGCAGACAGATCTCTTGAATGAAATGTGTGAAAATATCAATACAAACAATTCGGTTGGACTTTACAATGGAGCGTACAAGGTTGTAGAGCTGGCTATGGGGTTGAAAAACAAGTAAGAGAGGAGTTTTATTAAGATGGAAGCGAAGAAAAAATTGACAGGTTTAGAAAAAGGGGCATATGGTCTAGGCGCTATTGGAAAAGATATGGTATATATGCTTTCGGCATCATATATCCAGATTTATTTCACAGATGTTATGGGTATTAGCGCAGTTGCTATTGGTATTTTGCTTATGGCTGCCCGTGTATTCGATGCATTCAACGATCCAATCATGGGTATTTTGGTTGCAAAGACAAAGACAAAATGGGGTAAATTCAGACCTTGGTTATTAATTGGTACTGTTACAAATGCAGTGATGCTTTATTTGATGTACTCAATTCCACCAACACTTGATGCAAAGGGTATGATTGCTTATGCATCTGTTACATATATCCTTTGGGGTGTTACTTATACTATGATGGATATTCCTTATTGGTCAATGATTCCTGCTTTTACAGAGTCTGGAAAAGAGCGTGAAGGCTTATCAGCTTTTGCCCGTTCTATGGCAGGTGTTGGTTCAGCTCTTATTTCAATTATAACTGTTATGACAGTTGCTGCAATTGGTAAGGCTATGGGAGGCACAACTGATAATGAAATCAATCGTTTGGGTTATTCAAAATTTGCTCTTGTAATCGGTTTGATTTTTGTAGTATTTATTATTATTACATGTATTTTTGTTAAAGAGAAATCTACAGTAGATATGAAGACTGCTACTGTTGGAGAGATGTTTAAAGCATTGTTCAGAAACGATCAGGCTATGACAGTTGTAGTTGCAATTGTAATGATTAATACAGCTTTATATATTACACAGCAGCTGGTATATTTCTTCTTGAAATATGATTTTTCTCCTGCAACCTATCAGCAAGATTTTACATTATTTAATACTGTAGGTGGTGGATGCCAGATTTTAGCTATGATTTTCTTGTTCCCGATTTTTAGAAAGTTCATGGATACAGTAAAGATTTTTTATACATGCTTTGGAATGGCAATTGTTGGATACTTTATTATCATTGCAGAATCACTTTCTGGAACAAGTAATGTAAACTGGTTACTTATTCCTGCTGCTCTTATTATGGCTGCAGTTGGTGTGTTAAATGTAATTATTACTGTTTTCTTGGCTAACACAGTAGATTATGGTGAAGTTAAAAATGGACATAGAGAAGAGTCTGTTATCTTCTCAATGCAGACATTTGTTGTTAAATTAGCTTCAGGTGTTGCCGGATTCTTATCATCAATGGTACTTGCAATTTTCCATATCAGTGCTGATAAAGAAGCTGTAATTGTAGAACCAATTTCTGATGCATCAAGAATGGGACTTCGTTTTTCTATGACATTGATTCCAATTCTTGTATTATTGGTTGGATTCTTTGTATTCCGTGCGAAATACATCTTGACAGATGAAAAGATGGAAGAAATTACTGCTAAATTGGAAAGCAAGAAAAACAATGCTTAATAAATAGTATTTAAGCATTTTAAATAAACTTTATGTGGGAGTGCTCAGGAATTTATATAGAGACGAAAAACAGGGAGGGGTCGACTGGCATGCCGGCTCCTCTTTGCTTTATCATTTGCGAAATATGTATAGTAGTATTTGCAAATAAAATGAATGAAAACTATGTTACATAATATATGCATTTATAATATAATTTTGTTTGTGAGTGTAAATATAAGAAAGGAGACAACATGATCGAGATAAGAGACAATTTGTATGTGCTAAATACCAACAATACAACTTATGCTTTTCGCGTAATGGAAACTGGTCATTTAGAGCATCTATATTATGGGTCGAAAATAAATATAGCTGATCCTGAGTCTTTGGTTGAGAAGCATAAATTCCAGCCGGGTAATTCAATTGCTTATGATTCAGAGCATGCTGAATTCACTTTGGAAGATATGTGCTTAGAGATGTCAGGATATGGCAAAGGGGATATTAGAGAACCTTTTGTTGAAGTTGTTGCTGCAGATGGCAGTACTACAACTGATTTTGTATTTGAAAGCGCTGAGAAATTGGCTGGTAAGGAGGCTCTTGAGACTCTGCCAAGTTCTTATGACAATGCAAAGGAAGTGGAGACTCTTCGCATTGAGTTGAAGGACAAGAACAACGGTTACACACTTCGTCTGAATTATTATGTATTTGCTGATACAGATGTTATTTCAAGAGATGCTAAGTTCATTAATACAAGTGATGAAGAAGTTAAGTTGCGTAGACTTATGAGTGCTCAGCTTGATTTGAACAAGGCTGGACTTGTGGTTTCATCCTTCCACGGCGGATGGGTGAAGGAGATGCAGAAGTATGATACTACTGTCAATATTGGTAAGTTTGTAAATTCATCTTACACAGGTTGCTCATCAAACAGAAGCAATCCATTTATTATGGTAAGTGATGCCAATACATCTGCGGAATATGGTGACTGTTACGGATTCAATCTGGTATACAGCGGTAACCATTACGAGGCAGTAGAGGTCAATGCTTATGACAAGACTCGTATTGTAACAGGTATTAATCCTCAGGGATTTGAGTTTACAATTGCTCCAGGTGAGAGCTTTGAAGCACCAGAGGCAATTATGACATACTCTCATGACGGACATGACGGTATGAGCAGACATATGCATGATTTCGTCAAGGAACATATTGTACGCGGCGAGTGGAAAGACAAGGAGAGACCGCTTCTTTTAAATAGTTGGGAGGCCTCTTACTTCAATATATCTGAGAGCAGTTTGGTAAAGCTGGCGAAGATGGGTAAGGATGTAGGCGTAGAGTTATTCGTTATGGATGACGGCTGGTTCGGAGAGCGACATGATGACAAGAGAGCATTAGGCGACTGGACCCCAAATAAGAAGAAATTACCAGGTGGAGTTGACGGACTTTGCCGTAAAATTAATAAATTAGGTTTGGATTTTGGTATCTGGATTGAGCCTGAAATGGTAAATGTGGACAGTGATTTATATCGCGCACATCCAGAGTGGAGTATTGAAATTCCAGGATGTCATCATTCGGAAGGTAGAAACCAGAGAATCCTGGATTTCGCTAATCCAGAGGTTGTAGATTATATTACTGAGTCTATGGTGAAGGTTTTGGGAAGTGCCAATATTGCTTATGTAAAATGGGATATGAACAGAATCTTCTCTGATTATTATTCTCAGTATCTGTCAAAGGATAGACAGGGAGAACTTTCTCATAGATATATTATGGGAGTGTACAAGCTTGCCAAGAATTTGACAGAGAAGTTCCCACACATTCTCTTTGAGGGATGTGCTTCAGGTGGTAACAGATTTGATTTGGGTGCATTGTGCTACTTCCCACAAATCTGGGGTAGTGATAACACTGATGCCATTAGCCGTCTGTCTATTCAGAATGGATATAGCTATGGCTATCCACTGAATACAGTTACAGCTCATGTGTCATCTTGTCCTAACCATCAGACACTTCGTTCTACACCACTTGCAACCAGATTTGCAGTGGCATCCTTTGGAGTGCTGGGTTATGAGACTAACCTCTGTGACTTGTCCAAGGATGAGTTAAAGGAAATCAAGACTCAGATTGAGTTGTACAAGAAATACCGCAAGACATGGCAGTTTGGTGATTTCTACAGAGTGGAATATGGCAATCATGTAATGTGGAATGTGGTATCTAAGGACAAGAAACAGGCTATTGGTATGCTGGTTCAGAAAGAAGTTATGCCAAATGAGATGTATGCATGCTTCAGAGCCAAGGGCTTGGATCCTGATATGAAATATCATTTCACAAATATCAAGACAGAATACAATGTGAAGTTATTTGGTGATTTGATAAATACAGCTGCACCATTCCATGTTAAGCCTGGTTCATTAATGCAGAATCTTATTGCGAAGTTTGTGAAGATGCCTGGTGAAGTAGAAGATTATGTATGCTATGGCAGTGCAATTATGAATGAGGGAGTGAGATTACATCAGTCCTTTGTTGGAACTGGATATGATGGAGATGTGAGATTCTTCCCTGATTATTCCGGTAGATTGTATTTCATGGAGGCAGTGGAAGACTAGTCTGATATGCTGGAAATTTAGTGATAAAAACTGTTATAGACTGGCTTGATAATAATTAAATAGTTGGCTTTAAAATAAAAAAGCTGAGTGTAAAATAAAAAAGCTGAGTGTCTGGGATATCCTGATATATTTTATTAAGGAATTCTGACAGTCAGCTTTTTGCTTTTTTTGAATTGAATTTATAAATGATTATATTGCTTTTAATTCTTAGTTTGAATTAAACCATTGTTATTGCACCTTCTTGTCGATGAAGTTTGATTTGTATTTTGAATAAACGATTTTCTGACTGCTGTATAAGCCGTAATATCCAGAGACAGTATAGCTGACTCCAATGGCTAACAGATAGAATGGGAAACCATTTAATCCAAATAATTCACAGCATATAAGCAGTGATGTGATAGGGCAGTTGGTTACTCCGCAGAACATTGCCCCCATTCCTATAGCGGCGCACATGCTAGGAGAGAAGCCTATTAGGTTTCCGCACATACATCCGAAGGCTGCGCCGATATAGAAGGTTGGAACAATTTCTCCTCCTTTGAAGCCGCAGGCTAATGTCAATGCGGTAAATATTATTTTCAACAGAAACTCAACGGAATAAATGTCTCCTTTGACGCAGGCGGCAATCATGGCAGTTCCTGTTCCGTTGTAATTCTGATTTCCAACTAGCATGGTGAGAAGCAAAATGATGCATCCACCAATAACTGCTCGAATATATACATTTTTAAACAACCACTGATATAATCTGGCTGACTGGTGGAGACAGATGCAGAAGAAAATGCTCACCAATCCACAGCAGCCTGCGAAGATTGATACAATAACAGCGCTTTTTAAATCAAATGCAGGCATATTTCTCAGAGAGAAAGACATAGCTGATATGCCAAATATATTGGCTGCAATGGCTCTTGCAATGAGAGCTGATATGGCGCATGGAAGTAGAGCTGCATAATGCATAATTCCTACGGATACAACTTCCATGGCAAATATTGCAGCGGCAATTGGTGTTCCGAACAAAGCGGAAAAGGCTGCGGACATACCACACATTATCATAATGTGACGATCTTCCTTGGTATTTAAATTGAAGGTCTTGCCAATGGCATTTCCGATGCTTCCACCCAATTGAAGAGCAGCACCTTCTCTACCTGCGGAACCACCTACAGCGTGGGTTATTATAGTAGATATGAAGATGAGTGGTGCCATTCGAAGGGGAATCTCATCATTTGAATGGATTGCTGACAATACCAGGTTGGTTCCCGGATCTTTCTTCTTCATTATCAATTTGTACAATATAACAATGCACAGAGATCCCAGAGGCAGGAAGTAGAGCATAAATTGATTCTGTAATCTGAAATTGGTTACCAGTTGAAGCAGGTATCCGAAGATGCCACTTATAAATCCTACAATTACACCTATTATTATAGAAAGAAAAATCCACTTTAGAGTGGACATGGATCTGTCTATATCATGTTTGGTTTTCTTGATAAATATTTCTTTGTTGAAAAAATTGTTGTTCATATAATCTCCTTGAATAATATAAGAAAATGTTATCATTATTAGGGCATTATTTCAAACAAATACCTTACAAAAATCCACTTTGTTGTGGTATATTTATAGTAGTGGGGTAGAATGATGGATGGTAAGTTTTATTTTATTGTAAATACTCATTCCAAGACAGGCGGAGCTGCGGCTGAGTGGGCTGAATTGGAGAGTAAATTGCGGGAATTAAATATTAATTATGAAGCATTCATCACACAGTATGAACATCATGCCACAGCTTTGGCTGAGGAGTTAACTGCAGCAGGTGATTTGATTAATCTGATTGTATGCGGTGGTGATGGCACAGTGAATGAGGTGCTAAATGGTATCAGGGATTTGTCTCAGGTTGTATTTGGTCATATTCCTCTTGGGTCGGCAAATGATTTTGCCAGGGGATTGAAAATCACTGGGAAACCTGTTGAAATCCTTGAGAAAATTTTGCAGAGTAATTCCATTGAAGCTTACGATATTGGTCAGGTGGAATGGTCAGGTGGAAGTCGAAGATTTGCAATTAGCGCCGGAGCAGGCATTGATGCGGCAGTTTGTCGAGAGGCGTTGACTTCGAAACTGAAGACATTTCTCAATAAATTTAAAATGGGAAGCGCCACTTACGGACTTCTCACTGTAAAGAATCTATTTAGCGCACCTTTTATAAGAGGCAAGATTACATCTTCTGATGGACATGAGGTGTGTCTCGACAAGGTGATATTTGGAGCGGCTATGAACTTTCCATATGAGGGTGGAGGAGTTCCTATGGCTCCACATGCTGATGCACAGGATGGTAAATTATCTCTATGTGTTGCAGCTGATATGCCCAAGCTTGTATGTCTGCTTAAGTTTCCTAAGCTTTTGGCGGCCAAGCATGAACATATAAAGGGATTTTATATTATTGAGTCGGAGTCATTTAAACTAACATTTGACAAAACAATGGTTGTACACGCTGATGGGGAAGACTGTGGGGATTTGTCAGAGGTGACTTTTAGATGTTTGAATCAGGCATTGAAGATGCCTAAGTTATAAATTGGAAATTTGGAAGAAATAAGGGGTTATTATGGTTTTATTAACAGATGGAAAGAAGATACAAGAGGGGAGTATCAGATATTTATTAGATAATGATGAAAGTGTAGCCAAGGGCAATCAAAATACCTTGGTTGGATTAAATATTTTCTACTTTGTTGTAGTGATGCTATATTGGGTTGCATCCATGACCCTGTTTAAGGAATGGCATGTGACTCAGCTTTATGCAGCTGCTACAGTCATTCATATTCCTGTTTTTATTTTTATTTTAATTAGATATGGCAAGAAGACCAGATCCAGATTGGAAGTTCAGTCATGCTGCATAGGTTTCCAGCTTTATGCTATGACATTTGCGGGAGTTATGAGTATATTCCCAATCGAATTTGATCAGCCGGCTGTTTACTTTGCACCGATTTCTGTTGCATTTCTGGCAGCATTTACCTATACATACAGTACATCAATGATTCTTCAGGCTATAGAGATTGTGGCATATCTGGTAGCATCTTTCCTGGCAAAGTCAGTGGGAGTATTCACAGTTGATTTGTGCTCATGTGCTATGCTTTGGGTTCTGTCTATATATGTTGCCAAGATTTTGTACATGCACAAGATTAGAGAGAACGAGTCTAAGCAGACAATTAAGAGAACTGGAATGTTTGACGGACTTACAGGAATCTATAACAGAGCTTCAACAGAGTTCCTCTGCAAGGAGTACCTGAGAAAGCATCCTGAATCTTCAAGCGTTGCTGTGATTTTGGACTTTGATAACTTCAAGGCGGTAAATGATAATTACGGACATCCAGCAGGAGATGTAGCCTTGAAGAACTTCGGTAAGATTTTGAAAAATGCATCTGGAACTGCTGATATAGCAGGCCGAATTGGTGGTGATGAGTTCTTCATATTCTTTAAGAAAATGGGAATAGGAGAGGTTGAAGCCAAGGCGGAATACATATTGGAGAAGACTAGAAGCCTCAGAGCTCCAGATGGTACACAGCCATATTCATGCAGTATTGGAATTGCCATGAGAGATATGGAGAGTGGAGTAAATGGTCTTGAAGGCGAGTATGAAGCAATGTTTGCCAAGGCGGATGAAGCGCTATATGATGTGAAGAATTCTGGAAAGAATAATTTCAAGATACTGGAGAATTAAAATAGAAGATAGTTTGTATTTGAAATAATAGAAAAATTTTCTGTAAGGGTTGGAATAGACCTGACAGATGAGTATGAAACACGTGAGAAATAAAGGGCTTCCTGTATAATTCTAAAATTAATTTTATATTTATTGATTATTTATTAACAAAGTGATAATATATATGTGTTTAGCAAGGGAATATTTTATTCCCAAAACAACGTATAATTAATTTATTAAGGGAGGAAAATAATATGTTGTTTCAACTCTATGGTAGTTCAACAGTAACTACTCTTATCGGTTGGGTGCTCGTATTCGCTGGATTAATTATCCTTAATGAAATCGGACGCCGCACAAAAGCAGGCGGAATGCTTATTTTCGTTATTATTCCTGCTATTTTGACAGTTTACTTTATCGCTGCTCATTGTGGAGCATTTGGCGGAAAAGACAACTGGACAGTTGCTTACATGGATGGATGGTTCCATTACTTCAAGCTTTACGCAGCTGATATCGGATGCGTAGGTTTCATGATGATCAAGTACAAAGAGGGACTTGGTAAGAAGGAATGGTTCAAGTGGTGGCCATGGTTCATCGTTGCAGCAAACATTATGATCGCTAACGTATCTGATCTTGAGTCTGCATTCGCAGCTTATGGAATCACAGGTGATTTCTCAGGTGCTTGGTGGGCTTCAAACGAAGGTGTATTCATCTACGGTGGATGGTGGAACCTTCTTAACTTCGTCGCTGGTATGATTAACATCTTCTGTATGACAGGTTGTGTTAAGCTTTACACATCAGCAGATAAGAACAAGTCAGATATGCTTTGGCCTGATATGACAGTATGGTTCATCGTAGCATATGATGTTTGGAACTTTGAATATACATACCTCAACCTTCCTACACATACATGGTACTGTGGTGTTGCTTTGCTTCTTGCTCCTACATTTGCAAACGCATTCTGGAACAAGGGTGCTTGGATTCAGAACCGTGCTAACACACTTGCAATCTGGTGCATGTTCGCTCAGGTATTGCCATTGTTCCAGTTAGACTGGATACCAGCTGCACTTCCACGTGTATACGGTGGAGCAACAGAGAATGGTGTAACAACAATGCAGTTGTACGATGCAGCTATTAGCATCTACAATGCTGGACAGGGTAAGACTTCTGCAGCTAACGAAGCTATTGCTGCTATGCATATCACAGCTGATCCTGTTGCACAGGGTGTTGTAGCTATCCTTGCAGTTGTTGCAAACGTACTTTGCATCACAGTTATTATTACTCGTTCTATCAAGAATGGTAGAAATCCTTACTCTAACAACGTATTTGAAGGAACTAAGGACTTCGAAGAGGCTATGGCTAGAGCTGAGTAATCAGTTTTATCTTGGAAAATATAATATTGAAATAGAATATTAGTTTACAGGATTTTTACGTCCGGAATAGAGTGAATGAATTTTCAACTCTATTTCGGACTTTTTGTTTTTATTTGTAAAGTGATAAAAAGTAATAAAAAGTGATAAAACTTTACAAAAGTGATAAAAAGTGATAAAAAGAAATAAAAGTGATAAAAAGTGATAAAAGAAAATTTATTTGTGATGTGAGGAGGTTAGAAATGGCAAAGAATAATCCATATACACTTGTTTTTGGTAAACAGCCTATTCAAAGCATTCCTAGACCTGTTGAAACGCAGGAAGTAATGGATGCTTTCTTAAACGAACCTGCAACGCAGCAGATATATATGATTACAGGTGTACGAGGTTGTGGAAAAACTGTATTTATGACTGAAGTTGCAAACAAGTTAAAAGAGTATGATGGCTGGGAGACTTTGGAATTAAGTACAAGTCAAGATTTACTGACATCTATGGCAGAATCCTTGACACAAGAGAATCGATTTACAAAATTGTTTAAACAAGGATTGGGCGTTACAGTTGCCGGATTCGGATTTCAGTTTAATGGCAAAACAGAAGTTACCAGTCCGCGAGTATTAATTAGCGAGGCGTTAAAGGTTTTAAAAAAACATAATAAAAAGTTATTAATTTGTATTGATGAAGTTGTCTCTAATGATTATATGAAGGAATTTGTAAGTGTTTTTCAGATTTTATTAAGAGAAGATTATCCAATATATTTACTGATGACTGGATTATATGAAAATATTAATGATCTACGTAATGAGAAAAACCTTACATTTTTGTACCGTGCTCCAGAAATTCGAATGCGAGCGTTAAATAAAGGGGCTATGGTTGAAAACTATATGTCTAACTTATCAATATCTGGAGACGATGCTGAAGAGATGGCAAAGCTAACAAAAGGATATTCATTTGCTTTTCAGGTATTAGGGTATTTTACTTTTCGTCATGAAAATGATTATCACATGGCTGTTTCAGAATATAGACAGTATTTGGAAGAGTATGTATATGAAAAGATATGGTCAGAACTTTCACGGGGAGATCGTAATTTGTTATATGCTGTAGCGAAATCTAAGACAGGGAAAGTAAAAGAGATAAAGGAAATAATGGGAGTAAACAATAATCAATATACACCGTATCGAGATCGCATGATAAAGAAAATGTTGTTGGATGGCAGTGAATATGGATATTTACGGATTACACTTCCTCTTTTTGAGGATTATGTGATTCGTTCATATACTGATTATTGAGAGAATTTTGCATCCTGAATAGAGTGCATTTGCAAAAGATATTTTGGTAAAGTGTAAATATTTGAAGATCAATAAGTGTATATCTTGACTTTTTATGTCGTGCAGTATATCATCTAATTACATCTAAACGATGTGATTGGTTTCCTTGCTAAGCAAAATGGGAACTTTATCAGATGGGAGCCCTACCATATAAAATAAGTGGGAACTTTATCAGATGGGAGCCCTACCATATAAAATAAGTGGGAACTTTATCAGATGGGAACCCTACCATATAAAATAAATGGGAACAATAAGAGACGGGAACCCTACCGGCAAAAAAGGAATATTTAAGGCTGCATCTTCTGATGTAGCCTTTTGTTTGTAATGGCATAAAAATAAACCACCTGCTATGCAGGTGTGTTCCTAGACAGCTTTAGCTTCAAGAAAAAACCTCCAATGTTATAATAAGTGCTGGTTCGCCAACCGCACAATAACAAAGGAGGTATCCAAAAATGGATAAAAATAGTCTAGCACATACTAGGTGGGAATGTAAGTACCATATAGTATTTGCACCGAAGTATAGTGTGTCTGAGATTATGGGGTATTTAAAAGGAAAAAGTTCGCTGATGATTTTTGAAAGGCATGCAAATTTAAAGTACAAATATGGTAATAGGCATTTTTGATGTAGAGGTTACTATGTTGATACAGTTGGAAAGAATGCAAAGAAAATCGAAGAATATATTCGAAATCAATTAATAGAAGATTTAGAGTATGACCAAATAATAGAAATGAATGGCAACGAACGTCGCGAACATATATTGAAATTACTTAGTGATTGTCAATCGCCGCTGTCAGGAACTGCGCTTGCTAAGGAAGTGGGCTGCAGTCGTCAGGTTGTAGTACAGGATATAGCCTTATTACGAGCGTCAGATATAGAGATTATTTTGACCAATGAGGGGTATCTCCTTCCTGAAAAGATGAAAGTCAGCCGCGTATTTAAAGTGCGCCACGATGAGTCGAAGATTGCAGAAGAATTATCACTTATTATAGATATGGGTGGAATTGTAAAGGATACTTTTGATAATAAATTTCTGGGACTATAAAGAATCGAATGATCTCTATGATAAGACAGTGAAAGAGTATACCAAGATTGCGGAAGTGCCAGAGGATCAATGGTATGATCAGATACAGGTGAATTTTGGTGAGCTTACTAAGCTGATTTCTGAAATTGTTGGTTGGATTCATTTTGAAAATGAAGATATCGATTATCCAATTCTTTATTCAGGGGATAACGATAAATATCTGCGTAAGACTTATGATGGTAATGATGCTACAGCTGGATCTATCTTTTTAGATGGAACAATAGACCTGATTTTTCGGATGCGCATATGCTTATATATGGCCATAATATGAGAAATATCTCTATGTTTGTTAAGCTGAAATATTATCGTACCAAGGAAGGTTATTTTGACGACCATAAATATTTTCAGGTAATTACACCAAATGGTGCAATGAGATATGCAATTGGTGGTTACTTTGTCTACTTGTACAGCACAGGGTGATAAGAGATTTGTTGTATCATGTGTCTTGGTTGATGAACACGATAATAAATAAAAAATAAAAATAAATAAGAAACAAATGTAGAAAGTCTCATTAATGATGTGATAATCATCACTCATGGGGCTTTTTTGTAAAACAAAAACCATTATGATGGATAAAAATGCTCAGGACAACTACCAAATATCACGACTTTCTGAACAAATACCACATAGGTATTTAAAAAGAAAAGAAATAGTTTTAAAATACAAAATCATAGCGATAATGTTGCTTTTGTGATAATAGCATATGTAGGAGGTATTTGATAATGTTGATGAAGCAATCAGTGGGAGAAAGAATAAGATTTCTTAGAAGACAGATGGGAGTGTCACAAGAGGAATTAGCAGAGCGTATTGGGATTTCTGCAAAACATTTGAGTAAAATCGAGAGAGATGAAACGTCATTTACGGTGCAAATCTTGATGACATTATCTAAATCTTTTGGAGTGTCAACAGATTACATTTTGACAGGAGAATCTTATACTTTATCAGATAAGGAAAAGATGCTTGTTCTGCTGAATGAATAATCAAAAGACTAACTATTAAAGAAAGTCAATAAAAATGTTTTAAAACAGAAATGTTTTGAATATAGCGGCGGTGACTATATCATCGCAATCAGTACATTGAAAATTGCATGACAAATAGAGCATCAAGTAATGGTGCTCT
>JAGBNK010000002.1 GCA_017634455.1 Lachnospiraceae bacterium | reverse complement strand
GTGTGCTAAACTATTTGCCTTGTTGGCCATTAAAATCACCTTTCCTTTCGTTATAATTTAGGCTTGAACATCCAAAATTATAACGGAAAGGTGATTTTTTTGTATAACAAACACCGCGCACCCGCATAGCGGGTGGTTTATATTTCGCACGCTTCGCGCGCGAAACTGGGTCACGACCCATAATAAAAAGCAGGAGCAAATTATGTTTATAACATAATTCGCTACTGTTTTATTTATGGCCTTCACTAATTCATTTATTTAATAATAATTATTCTAGTGCTTTTAATCTAAAGAAACATCTTGATTCAGATTTAAATATTTTCTAATTACAGATCCATCTATCCCTACGCTAATTATAAATAAGCCAAACATACTTGTACTATAAAACATGTTAAATTCATCAACAGGTTGAATTACAAAAAACAAAATAATAACCGCTGATAAAACAATCGTTTGTAACGCTTTCATCAGATTTTTATTATCTGAAATATTATAAAAATATATCAATCTAAAAATATGAAATAGAATAGCATATCCTACAAGAACAGATACCAACATCCCTGTAATAGGAATCGAAGTCCACAAAACATGCTTAAATCCATTTGTAAGCAAAGCCAAATCTATAAAATTAATAATTGACATAATAATAATTATTATCTTTTTCATAGCAAAACCCTCCATACATTCCTACAATTGTTCCTACTTTTGTAATTGTCCCCCTTTCTCAATTACAAAAATTGTAAACACCATCATTTTCCATTGTTAGTAACCACATTCTGTATTTAATTAAAAAATACTGCGACCAATAGCATTTGTCAATCAATTATCTATAAACGAAGTACTTTCCCACATTCGCTCTTGTGTATAGTTATCACTTGTTATAAAATAATCTGTGGATTATATGAAAGGAGAGTTTTGAAAATGGAAGAGAATTACACAACACCAGTATCACAGCCATCACAGCCATCATCTATGGGACAGTGGTTTGTAACAATTTTGCTTACACTGATTCCTGTTGTAGGTTTGGTTATGCTCTTTGTTTGGGCATTTGGCAATACTGCTGATGAGAGCAAGAAGAACTGGGCAAAGGCAAACCTTATCTGGATGCTTATTGCAATTGTTCTCTGGTTCCTTGTTGGTGCTACAGTGCTTGCTTCTATTATGGCACTTTACGGATTGGCATAAAGCAGGCAAAAACAATCAGTAGAAGAATCATCAAAAAGGTCACCTCATAAAGAGGTGACCTTTTCACTTAATATAACCTTAATTCTATTTATCTTCTAATTAAATATTTAACATAAATATTTAAACTAATTCTTGAAAACTTAATTCTATGAATTATATTTTACTTCTAACATATAATTATCTTAGTTTTTGAAAGAATGAATAGGCGCTGGAATTCTACCTTCACGATTAATGAAGTCAGCACAAGAATATTTATTTACAGGCATAATTGGTGCATATCCAAACAATCCGCCAAATTCCACAGTATCGCCAACACCCTTACCAATTACTGGAATAAGTCTAGCAGCTGTAGTCTTCTGATTTACCATACCGAGGGCCATCTCATCAGCAATCATACCTGAAATCGTTGTAGCAGGTGTATCTCCTGGAATTGCAATCATATCCAATCCAACAGAGCACACACAAGTCATAGCTTCAAGCTTCTCAAGTGTAATCGCTCCAGCTTCTACAGAATTAATCATTCCCTGATCTTCTGAAACAGGGATAAATGCTCCTGAAAGACCACCTACATAAGATGAAGCCATAACTCCACCCTTCTTCACCTGATCATTTAACATAGCAAGAGCTGCTGTTGTTCCAGGAGCTCCAGCATATTCAAGTCCGATTTCACACAAGATATCCGCAACTGAATCACCAATTGCAGGAGTTGGTGCCAGAGACAAATCAATAATTCCAAATGGAATGCCAAGTCTCTTGGAAGCTTCCTGTGCCACAAGTTGTCCCACTCGAGTTACCTTGAAAGCAGTCTTTTTGATAGTCTCGCATAATACTTCAAAACTCTCTCCTCTAACTGATTCAAGAGCAGTCTTTACAATGCCTGGGCCAGACACACCTACATTTATAATAGCATCAGCCTCAGTAACACCATGAAAAGCTCCTGCCATAAATGGGTTATCGTCAGGCGCGTTACAAAATACTACCAGCTTCATGCAATCAACAGAATCTCTATCCTTGGATAATTCTGCAACCTTAAGTAAAATCTCACCCATAAGACGAACAGCATCCATATTGATACCAGTCTTGGTTGATGCCAAATTTACTGAACTACATACTCTCTCAGTCTGAGTAAGAGCCATTGGAATTGAGCGAATAAGCATCTCATCTCCTGTAGTCATACCCTTGGATACAAGTGCCGAATAACCGCCGATAAGATTTGCTCCCACCTTGGCAGCCGCTCTATCCATTGTCTTGGCAAGAGTCACATAATCCTCAGGGCTCTTACATGCAGCAGCTCCAATCATAGCAATTGGAGTAACTGATATTCTCTTATTTACAATAGGAATACAATAGTCAGCTTCTATCTCAGCTCCAACCTTGGCCAAATCCTTGGCTACAGTTGTTATCTTGTTGTATACCTTTTCATTAAGCTTATCCAAATCAGAATCTATACAATCCAATAAGCTAATACCAATTGTGATGGTACGCACATCTAAATTCTCCTGCTCCACCATCTTATTGGTTTCATTTACTTCAAATATATTTACCATGATAATTCCTCTATAATGATGTCTAGTTATGCAAATGCTCTTCCGACTATTGTCGCGAAAGCATGCCTGTTACAATTAATCAAAATTAATCAAATTAGATACGATGCATCTTCTCAAAGATTTCTTCACGCTGACACTTAATATCAACGCCAATCTCTTCCCCAAGAGCATCTAAATCTGCCTGAATGTCACCAAGAGATTTAGTAGCATTTCCCAAGTCTACAATCATCATCATGTTAAAGAAATCCTGTACAATAGTCTGTGAAATATCAAGGACATTGATACCTTGCTCAGATAAATAAGTACATACCTTTGCAATAATCCCCACTGTATCTTTTCCCACAACAGTAATGACAGCTTTTTGTTTTTTCTCCATTATTATATCTCCTTTTAATTTTATTACTTTTAATAACAAATACCCTTGATAATTATTTTATCTCTATAACAATAATTATTTTATCTCTATAGCAATTACTATTTACAAATATTACTTCACAACAACAATATATCTATATCATCCGCCATTAACTATAACCGATTTGTCCGCTGATTATTTACCATAAATCCGTCAAGAATTATGATTTTATTATGTTAAATCAACAAAGCTGACACGCAGCAAGCACTCCACATGTGCTTCATTTATCACGCACTGCCTAATGCATTTGTGCTTCGCCACACAAGTCCTTAGCTATACTGTAATCAATCGAGACACTTCACTTCTTGGAGCAACCTCTATGGGAAAATCTGAACCTGTATAAGGACAATCCCCCATGGTTATTCCAACCCTCACTGTCTCATAAGCCAATTGAGGATAATTATTTTCCTTACTAAGATGTCCCAGCAGCACATGCTTGGTATCATCATGTAATATCTCATTCAAAAATCTGGCGCATGTATCATTTGATAAATGTCCATGTTCACCAAGTATTCTCTGTTTTAATGGATAAGGATACGGGCCAACTTCCAACATGTGAACATCATGATTGGCTTCCACAAGCATGGCGTCAAGCCCCATAGAATGTAATATAATATTCTCGTCGAAATAACCTAAGTCAGTAATAATACCAATTCGCTTATTTCCAGAAGATACAATATATGCAACAGGATCTGCTGCATCATGTGATATGTGCATTGGATAAATATCCAAACTGCCTATTCGAAAATTAACCCCTGTTTTAATTTCCCTAAACAATCCTGGGTCAATCTTTCCCAAACTATTATTTCTTTTAATGGAAGCCAGTGTTCCTGCTGTCCCATAAATTGGCAATCCATATTTTCTGGATATAACTCCCACACCACTTATATGATCACTGTGTTCATGTGTAATTAGGAGTCCTGCCATATCAGATGTGGTATAGCCGTAAGCATTCATTCCTTCTTCAATTCGCTTACCGCTAATACCTGCATCTATCATTACATGAGTGTCATCATCACCCACGCATATACAATTGCCACTGCTTCCGCTTGCTATACTATAAAATTCCATTTCCTACTCTTCCCAGTAGACATCTGCGCTGTCTCCATCATTTAATGGAGCAGTATATCCACAAGGCTCACCATTTATCTTGGTGACTACATTTCTTCCGCCGCCTGCATGGATATCAAAGTCAATTACTGTAAATATATCTACGAACATATAATCATTCTTACCAGATAATGTTATATCCTCGCCGTTTGCTTTCACATGTATAACTCTGCCAGACAACATCTGCTCAGGTGTCTTCTCACCATCTGCAGCTATGTCACCAGCATTTTCCCCATTGCCTTCTGCGGCATTGCCAGATTCATCTGCATCTTCTGAATTGCCTTCAGCATCAGCAACTTCACCAGCCTTTTCAACATCAGCAGCTCCGAATCCAAGAGTTGTCCACTCAATCTCGAAGTTCTCATAAATAAGTGAATCAAGAGTTGCAGGGCGATTATTTACCATAATAGCTCTATCGCTATCAAGCTCTACATCCATAAATTCTGCCAACTGACCTACTGTATAATAACTTCTGGTCTCTATGTCATCGCCCTCTTGAATCTGGTAAGAGCCAGGCTCTAAACTACCATTTACCTCTACGAACTTAGGACAGATAACTCGCTTATTATTTACCACAAAAGTCACAGTGCTTGAAGCATACTCATCAAGCTGTTCAATTGTATGAACTGCTTCTGTTCCCACAGTTGATGGCTCGATTTCTATAAAACAATTTGGCTCAAGAGGAGTATTCATTCCAACCTGATTTCCATTCATCTTCACAACTGCTGACTCGCCCTCATTTCCACGAGCCATTCTCTTGGTACCATTTACTGTGAAATGTATCTCCTTGCCACGGCGAGGGAACAATTCCTCTGTAGTAAATCCAACCTGCATTGCTGCATCTACAACTGTCAAATGGCCATTATCATACAGCTTAATCATCTCGTCATTGAAATGCACCATGACGAAGTTATTCTTCTGTTCATAATAATTGAGACAGATTCCAATAGGTGTTACAAGGAGTGGATCCTTCTTCACCTCAGGCTGATCGAAAGTTATATTTTGCATTACTTCCTCACCACGAAGTGCTACACGCTCTGAAGCAATTCCAAGTTTCTCTGCCATAGATTCTGTATAGCCATGAATCTTACCGCCACCACCTACTACGAAGCAGGCGCTTACAGATTTATCGCCATTTAGCTCCTTGATTTTCTCAGCTACATCTGTAGTCATCTTCTCACGAATTGGCTCTGTCAGCTTCCATACATCAGAAGCTTTGATTTCATGAGAAATGCCCATAATGTCTGTGTACTGAATCTTATCAAGAGATGAGGAATCCAACTTAATCTGTTCTGCTGTTGCAAAATCTACCAAGTATTCCTGCACAATAACTTCTGTTAACTCATCACCTGCACAAGGAATCATGCCATAAGCTATGATACTTCCATCTCTGGTGATACAAATATCCGATGTACCTGCTCCCACATCAACAAGGGCAATATTTAACATACGGAAATTCTCTGGAATAGCGATATTGATTGCGGCTATAGGCTCCAATGTAAGATTGGCAACCTTAAGGCCTGCTCGCTCAACAGCCGAATACAAACCATCTACTACATCCTCTGGGAGAAATGTTACGATAATAACTTCCTCAATAAAATCAGCCTTGTGACCTTCCAAACTCTGGAACAAATCCCCATTGAGGTAATATTTCATTACTGAGTATCCTACACAGTAGAACTTATATTTCTTGGCAGCTTCCTCATCCTCACCTAGAAGTTCGCGTTGGGCCTGATCAATTCCCATAAGGTCAAGTGTATGCAAATCCTCTGCTGTAACCACAGTCTCCTCTGGATACTCATATTTCACACGAGTTGTAACAGTCTTGAGCACACGACCAGCGGCAGCTATACATACCTCGCTAAGAGGTGCATTTATCTGCGCTTCCAATGTCTCCTTCACCTGTCGAATTGTCTCTGCAACTCGTCCTATATCATGAATCTGACCATCCAACATAGCTCTTGTCTGATGCTCTTCATTGTGAGTTGCAATAACTCTGAAACCATCATCTGTGCGAACACCGACTGTTCCCACCACATTTCTGGTTCCAATATCCAGACCAAATACCATATTTTCTGCCTGAGTTAATTCAATCATGTGTACTCTCCCTTGTATCTATAAATCTCCGCGATCTGTCAATCGCTTATCAATCTGCTCAAAAGTATAATCCAGACTTCTGTTGTTATCTATTACGAAGTCGCTCTTCATGCGAAATACTTTCTCATCCAGCTGGCTGGCAAATATTTCATCCACCCTCTCATCACTATATCCTCTAGATGATTTCAATCTCGCTCTTCTATTGTCCTGTGTGGTAAATATATACCAGATTTCATCACATATCTTTTCATACTCACACTCAAGAAGAAGTGCAGCCTCAAAGAAATAATAATCCAAGGCTCCCTCTTCTCTGGCGGCAGCCACATCAGCGACTATCCAATCTTTCACCGCAGGATGCACAATGGAATTCACCAGCATGCGCCCCTTCTCTGATGCAAATACAATCTCTGACATCTTGCTTCGATCCAGGTAATCATCCCCATCCAATATCTCCATGGATGAAGCAATGAATCCCTCTCTAACCAAAGCATCCAGCAAATCGTCATAACACTGGTGACCCGGCTCCATTAATTCCTTGGCCAAATCATCTGCCATGACTATTTTGCATTTATAATTTTGTGATAAATATGCAAGTATGGCGCTTTTTCCAGCACCAACTCCGCCTGTTATACCTATAAACTCCATAATTATGTATATTTTATCATTTATACGGCTCAATTAAAAGAAATTACTTGCCATGAAAATGGCACTATAGCAATTTCTATTTTGCCTCATACCAGTCCTTACCAGTGTGCATATCAACCTCTAAGTTAACTGATAATTGAGCAGCTCCTACCATCTCTTCCTGTAATATTTTCTTCACCTGCTCTAATTCAGATTCCTTGGCTTCTATGAGAAGTTCATCGTGAACCTGTAATAACAGACGAGACTCCAATCCTTCTCTAGCCAATCTGTCGTGAACTCTTACCATGGCAATCTTGATAATGTCCGCAGCTGTTCCCTGAATAGGTGAATTCTTGGCAACACGCTCCCCAAACTGCTTCTGCATGAAATTGCTGGAAGCAAGTTCTGGAATCGGTCTGATTCTGCCATACATAGTCTGTACCATGCCAGTCTCGTGAGCTGATGCCACTAATGAATCAATATATTCCTTCATCTGTGGGTAAGCCACGAAATATCCATCAATATAAGCCTGAGCTTCCTTTCTGTCCACTCCAATATCCTGCGCCAGACCAAAAGCACTGATTCCATATACTATACCGAAGTTAACAGCCTTGGCACTGCGTCTCTGTAAATCTGTAACTTCATCAAAAGGCACATTAAATACCAATGATGCCGTAGAACGATGAATATCCTGGCCATTGTTAAATGCAGATATAAGATTTCCGTCTCCTGACATATGTGCCAACACTCTAAGTTCAATCTGTGAGTAATCCGCATCTACGAATACATAACCTGACTTCGGATGGAATACCTTACGAATCAATTTACCAAGTTCCATTCTCACAGGAATATTCTGTAAGTTCGGCTCAGTACTGCTGATTCGACCTGTAGCTGTTACAGTCTGTTGGAAAGAAGAATGTATTCTGCCATCATCTGCAATACATTTGGCAAGTCCATCTGCATAAGTAGACTTCAACTTAGCCAACTGACGATATTCCAATATATCTCCCACAATAGGATTGGTTGCTGCAAGCTTCTCCAGCACATCCACTGCAGTTGAATAACCAGTCTTGGTCTTCTTGCCACCTTCTATTCCCATTTTCTCAAATAGAATAACACCTAACTGCTTAGGAGAGTTGATATTGAATTCCTCTCCCGCCTCCTTGTATATCTCCTGCTCCAGCTCAGCAATGCGAACAGCCAGCTTGTCTCCATAAGCCTTTAGGGCTGTTGCATCAATTGCCATTCCTGCAAGTTCCATATCAGCCAGAGTAAATACCAATGGCAATTCAATGTCATTATATAAATCAAGCATATGCTGCTTGTCTAATTCCTGTTGCAATTTCTCAACAATAGATACATATACATAAGACTGATATCCAGCAAATCTGGTCATCTCCTCTGTCATATCCACAGCTTCATGGAATTTCTTCTTAGCAAATATTTCTGTATAAGATGGAACCACCATATTCAGATAATCCATGCCCAAATCTTCTGCAGTATATTCCTTCTTCAGAGGATGGATCAGATAATCCGCCACTGCCACGTCATATAGATTGCTGTAGTCAAGCTTTCTATTTCTTATATCAGGATATAATATTTTAACCAATTCTTTGCCGTTGGCTGTGGCAATCTTAGCTCCTGATTCAATGAGATTCTGTAGCAGAGCAACAAGGTCATGGACTGTAATATCACTGTTGAAACCAGCTCCAGATGCACTATCATTTCCCATATCAGTGCCAAAGAGAGACAACTGCTGACACTTCTCCTGGGCTTCACCGCAGCGAACCCACTCAGCACTAGCCCCATCACTTATAGATGCGCCATAAATTTCCTGTCCTTCCATAGCCAGATACAAGCCTACATACTCAGACTTAATGCCAGATATGAACTCCTGAAGCTTTGCCTTGGAATCTATATGGGTAAATGTCTTCTCAATCTCAGTGTCAACTACATTGGCTGCAGCTTCTGTCACATCAAATCGAGAGAGCAACTTCTTCAATTCAAACTGCTTGCAAAGTTCGTATGCCTCAGGGGTAAATAAATCTCCAATAACAGCATCATCTATATTCCAATCAAAGTCTGCATCCACTTTAATGGTGGCCAAAACCTTGGACATTACGCCCTGCTCATAGAATTCCTTAAGCTTATTGCATTTGGCTTTGCCGAATTCCTTGGAGAACTCCTCCTCGTTGTCAATAGCATTCTGGTAAGCATTTTCCAGAGAATGGTACTTGGCAATAATCTTTGGAGCAACCTTCTCACCAATCATGGGAATACCAGGAATATTATCAGATGTATCTCCCTGAAGAGCCTTCACATCTATAAACTCTGTTGGAGTAACCAGATAGTGTTCCATAACATCAGCTGGATAATACTCCTCAACCTCAGTTCCGCCCCCCTTGGTCTTTGGGATGGCAATCTTGATTTTGTCAGTAGCCAACTGGAGTAAATCCCTGTCTCCGGATATTATTGTCACATCATAACCAGCAGCTTCAGCGCGACGAGACATAGTACCCAGCAAATCGTCAGCCTCAAGTCCAGGTTTGGAAATAACCGGAATATTCATAGCACGAAGCACTTCCTTGGTATATGGTACCTGCTCATGAAGTTCGTCAGGCATGCCCTTGCGGGTGCCCTTGTAAGCAGCATACATCTCGTGGCGGAAGGTTGGCGCCTTCTCGTCAAATGCAACTGTCAGATGGTCAGGCTTCTCCACATCAATAAAGCGAAACATCATATTCAGGAATCCATACACTCCATTAGTGTGCTGCCCCTTGGAATTTGTAAGGGGAGGCACGCCATAGAAGGCTCTATTCAATATACTATGTCCATCAATCAACAAAAGTTTCTTGCTCATATAATCACTCTCTCATTTTTCTATATCATTATGAGATTCAATCTCTAATTGCAATTATCCAATGCCATGCATCTATTGCTATGGCTTAGCTTATAACTAATTTATTGCAATGTCTCAACAAATAATTAATCTATTGCCACTTCCGTAGTAACTTCTTCAAGCCATTCTAAAGCTGCGCCTGTTAAATGTGGTGCAATAGCTTCGCGAACCTCTCTGTGATAATCATTTATCCAGGCAATTTCCTGATTGCTAAGCAAATCGAAATCAACCGGATCCAAATCAATTGGAACCATGGTCAGAGGCTTGAAGTTCATAAACTGTCCGTACTCGTTCTTCTCAGCCTGCTGGCACAGAATCTCATTTTCAATTCTGATACCATATCTGTCAGCCTCGTAATAACCAGGCTCATCACTTGTAATCATACCAGGTATTAATTCCTGAATAGAATTCATACCGTTGATTCTCCATCTGAATCCATTTGGTCCTTCGTGAACATTTAAAATATGTCCCACTCCGTGACCTGTACCATGCTTGAAGTCCTTACCAACTTCCCAGAAAGGCTCTCTTGCAAGCATATCAAGCTGTACTCCACAGGTTCCCTCCAAGAACTTAGCATATTCCAATCTCAAATGAGACTGAAGTGTACGAGTGTACATCTCTCGCTCCTCATCAGATACAGGACCAACTGCAATGGTTCTGGTAATATCTGTTGTACCGGTCTTGTAATGTCCGCCTGAATCTACAAGAAGGAATCCTCTAGGATCTACAACACTGTAGTTCTCTGGTGTAGCGCTGTAATGTGCCATTGCAGCATTTGGGCCATAGGCGCTGATTGTGCCGAAGCTCAAATCCAGATAATCAGAAATCTCACTTCTAAGTCCATCGATACACTCAGCTGCTGAAATCTCAGTAAGTGGCTCATCCTCAGGGAATCCAATGTGCTTTCCTGTAGCCGCTTCCTCTTTGGCAACTGCTTCCATTATATCCTCTGAAATCTGGCCCATTTTCTTCTTGATATAGAAAATGAACTTGGTCATTGCCACACCATCATTGATGTGAGCCTGGATTGTGTTAGCAATCTCAGTATCATTTTTGGTAGCTCTCATAAGCTCCTCTGGCTCAGCCTCGTTGATAATCTTTACTGTCTTGGATACGCTATTGCAAATCTTGTAATTTGCAAAGTCCTCATCAAGGAGGATGTCTCCATCAATCTCTGATAATACATCATAAATTGAAGCGTATGGTTTAACACTAATATTTCTCTCTGATAAATAATTCATCACCTCAGATGTCAAAATATCAGAAGCCTTACCCTCTTCTCCGATAAATAATGTCACATCCTTCTGTGAAATGAGAAGATAAGACATAAATACAGGAACATTGGTTATATCATCTCCACGGAGATTCAAGAACCATGCCACATTACACAAGTCTGCAACCAGGTGATACTTAGCCTTCTTCTCTGTCATCTTCTCGCGAACATCAGCTAATTTATCCAGAGTGTCCTTACCAGAGAATTCTGAAGTCAGAATCCATGGTTTAGAATTAGGAAGTGCAGGTCTGTCCTCCCACAGCTGTCCAATCAAATCCAAGTCTGTCACAAGATGTCCACCAAGCTTGGCAACCATCTCCTGATATTTATAACCATCTGTAGCTGTCATGCAGCTGCCGTCAAATCCAATAACCGGCTTCTTGCCAACAGATGCCAGAGCCTTCATCTGATCAGTAAGATACTCATCTACAGTTGGTACACCTTCCTCACCTATCTTCTGTAAAATGGTCTGATTATCTGCAAGCTGCTTACCAGCCTGAACGAAATATCTACCGTCAGTCCAAAGTCCTGACTCAGTCTTGGTAATTACGGCAGTTCCAGCAGAACCTGTAAAACCTGTTATATATTTTCTTGTTTTAAAATGATCTCCTACATATTCAGATGCATGATCATCAGAAGTCGGAACCACATAAATATCAATTCCATTTTCTTCCATAAGATTTCTCAATGCACTCTGTCTTTCATCAATAATATTTGCCATATCTTATGCCTCTTTTCTATATGAACTCGTACTACATAATCATATAACAAAACGGGTATATTTTAAAGCAGAAAATGTTGAAAAACTCAATAAAATCAACGGGTTATAAAGTTTTTAAAGTAAAATTATAAAGTTATTATAATCATCTTGTAATTCAATTATAATTACCTTGTAATTTAATTATAATTTTATTGAAACTTGGAGATTATTCCTTTAGAATTCAATTGAAAACAGAACACCAAGGAAGAATAAATGAATATATTAGTAGCTCTTGTGGGAATCATGTTAACTCTATGGTTTCTCGCACCATTTTTTACAAAAAGAATTTTAAATATTGGAAATGCTACCGGAATAATTGTGGGCGTCATCCTAATAATTGCCGGATTGTGCCATAACATTTTCCAGAATCTCATAATGGAAGGTCTGCAGATTCCGATTGTACATAACATAATTATAATCGCAGCTTACGCCATAGGTGTAATCTGTATCACAGCATTTATCATATCCATGTGCATATATACTGCAACTAAAAAAAGACCCGTGGATCCCGCCACTGTAATCGTGTTGGGATGCAAGGTCTATGGAACCAAAGCTTCACTTATGCTGGAGGAGAGACTCTATGCCGCCTTGGATTATCTGGAGGCAAATGTCACTTCTCATGTAATTGTAGCCGGCGGCCGTGGTTATGATGAAGAAATATCCGAAGCTGAGTGCATGAACAACTGGCTTGTAGACCATGGCATTAATCCAATGCGCATACATATGGAATCCAAATCCACAACCACCTATGAGAATCTAATCTTCTCATTCGAAATAATAATGGAGCAAAAATTAAATCCAAATATAGCAATCACATCAAATGACTTCCACCTCTACCGCGCCCTGAAGCTGGTAAATAAATGTAAGTCAACTAACACTGTCAGACCACTTATTGAATCCGACAGATTCTCCTATGGCGCAATCAGCGCGCCTACAGCTTGGTGGCTCTTTCCAACATATTTCGTCCGGGAGCTCTACGCCGTATTGGCGCTTTGGCTTGGGTTGAAGAAATGATTAGTTTAATAGCTAAGTAAAATTATTTCTCCAACAAATCAAAAGGCTGGCAGCACAAAACTCTGGAAAACTTAATCACTGTCTCTGCACTAGCCTTATTAATGTTTTTCTGCCCCTGCTCATACTGACGTATTGTTTTGACCGGGACATCTGTCAAATCGGCAAGTTGCTGCTGAGTATAGCCAGCCTTCTGGCGAAAATATTTCAAATATGTCATCGCTCTTATATCCGATCGGCGTCGATTAATCTCATCAACAAATTGACTCTCATCCATCTCATGATATGGCATATACATATCCTCAATATCCTTTGCAGTAACAGTCTTATATATTTCCAAAAATGAAATTGCCGTATACCACTGATAATAACACAGAATCCACCCCACCCAATATTGAGGGCTTCTCGACCAAATATCTATGTCTTCCTGCTGGATATCACGGTATTTATCACCACGCTCATCCAAGACATCATATAACATCTCAACCCCCGACTTGCCTGCCAAAACAGATGAATCACCATACTCTATTTTCTTAGCAATTGTACTATTAATAAATATTTTATTAAATTCATTGATATCATAATGCAAGACATTTACGGCGAGATCAAACACCAATCCCATATCCTCTTGCATTTCTTCCAAATATAATTCACTGTAAGCGTGGATCATCGGCCCTCATCTCCTCTTCAATTATTTTATTGATATAAATATCTGTCTTGATATACTTCATCACATCCATATTCTTGTAAGCTTCTCTGGCATGCTTATCTCTTGCATCTTTCTTTGCAAACCATTCATATGAGTTCACATGCTCTGAACCAATATACTTTATTTGGTCAAATGCTTTTTTACTTTTAAGTACATATTGAACACCAAGTTCTCCTAAGCGAAGTGAATCACACAATTGATTCAATCCAATATTCCCATTTACAAAAGCTCTGGCATATGAAAAATAACTATCATCTGCTCTATATCCTATGACAACATCATAGTCATCAACGTTAACATGAAAATATTTATGTAGATAATCTGCAGCTGCCACAGCCATTGGATAATTCAAAGAAAAGTTACGATTATTTAATAGTATTTCTATCCAATGAAGTCCATTATAGCAATCTTCTTCGAGATTAAGGATTTGCAAATCACCATCATCTATCTCATAGATATTTACATAGCCATCTCTATCTCTATCAACAGCCCATTCACGTGCCAAAGATATATCCTCAGTGCAGTAAAAGCCCTTGCCATAATCATTATGTAGTTTTCCTTCACCATATTTAGGTTGACCAACTATATGGTCCGATCCATGATATAGATACTGCCTCATAATAATCTCCCTTGAAATAAATGCCACTCCCCCTACAGGAGTAGTTTAACTATATTATACCCCCACAGGGGTAGTCGTGTAAATAGTTATAAAAAAACACAGCCTAATTGCTCTCACAATCAGCCTGTGCATTCTATGCATCATTCATAATCTCGCATACTATTATTCGAACATTACAAATTTAATCTATCCAATATAATCTTCGCCAGTTCTTCCTTGGACATCATATTCAGAGACTCAGCGCCGTCAGAAGTAATCAAAGTCGCTACATTGGTATCAACACCAAAACCGGCACCTTCTGTTGCAATGGAGTTTGCCACAATCATATCGGCATTTTTCTTCTTCAATTTGGCAGTAGCATTTTCAATCAAGTCCTGTGTCTCCATGGCAAATCCACACAGCTTCTGGTTATCAAGCTTATGCTGTCCCAACCAGCCCAGAATATCCTCTGTTCTGGTAAGTTCAATGGACATATCATCATCTGATTTCTTCATCTTCTGATTGGCTACAGTTGTAGGAGTGTAATCAGCCACAGCTGCAGACTTGATTATAATATCCGCGTCCTTGTAATTAGCAACCACAGCATCATACATTTCTCCGGCACTTGTCACATCAATAACACGCACTCCCAGAGGCTTATCCAAATTAGTTGGACCTGAAACCAATGTCACTTCAGCTCCTCTTCTGCTGGCCACTCTGGCAATGGCATATCCCATCTTACCAGTGGAATGATTAGAGATAAATCGCACAGGATCAATAGCCTCACGAGTCGGACCTGCTGTCACAAGAACTCTCTTGCCAACCATATCTTTCTCATACTCGATTTCCTGTAAAATGTAATCCAATAGCACCTCAGGCTCAGGCATCTTGCCGGCGCCCACATCACCGCAAGCCAAATATCCACTGGCTGGCTTAATGACATTCATGCCATAACTTTCCAGCTTAGTGAGATTATCCTGCAATATAGCATTTTCATACATTGCTGTATTCATAGCTGGCGAAATAATCTTTGGGCATCGACATGCCATAAATGTAGTTGTAAGCATGTCGTCGCATATTCCATTTGCAATTTTGCCAATAACATTTGCCGAAGCAGGTGCCACCATAAATACATCTGCTTTCTTAGCGATAGATACATGCTCCACATTGAATTCGAAGTTTCTGTCAAATGTATCTACCAGGCACTTGTGTCCTGTCAAAGTCTCGAATGTAATTGGATTAATGAAATTGGTGGCATTGCGTGTCATAATAACTTCCACATCAGCCCCCAACTTCTTCAAAGCAGATGCCAGTGATGCAATTTTATAAGCAGCAATGCTACCTGTAATTCCCAGGACTACACATTTACCCTCAAGCATATATTTTCTCCTTTATAATTACTGTTCTGATTATCTAAAATCATCCATGAGTAAGCCATGTTTCTCATAGCGTGTTTCACGATAAATTTTGTTATCATCATCCACAAACACCACATAAGGCTTGTTCTCCTTGGCTTCCTCAGGACTCATCTGAGCATAAGCCATGATAATTACATGATCGCCAACCTGAACCTGACGAGCAGCTGCTCCATTTAAGCAAATCATACCGCTTCCAGCTTCGCCGGCAATTACATATGTCTCAAATCTATTACCATTTTCCACATCTGCAATCTGCACATACTCGTACTCCAGGATTCCAGCAGCTTCCATAAGCTGACTGTCGATTGTGATGCTTCCCACATAGTCCAATGCCGCCTGAGTAACTGTTGCTCTGTGAATTTTGCCTTTTAACATATTTAATGTCATTTCTTTTCTCCTACTTATAATTCCACTTATAGTTCCGCATCTGCAGACTTATATGAGCTTTACCGGAACGCTTCCGCCACCTGCTCGCACCAGCGGTACTAAACTCGTCTGCTTACGCGACTCGTTAAGTGCCAGGGCTCGCAATGTTCCTGATAAAGCTATATAAGTCAGCTGATGCTAGTTTACTCTAACTAAAACAAAATAATAATTAATCACCCTAGCTTTGATGATGAAGTTGTTGATTACCCTAAACTTCCACGATGAAGTTATCAATCAGGCGAGTCTTGCCAATGTATACGGCAATAGCCACAAGAGTCTCACCTGAGATTGCATCAACCGGTGTGATTGTGGCGAAATCAACCACATCCACATAGTCAATCTTGGCCAGTGGCTCAGTAGCAATATTCTGTGAAATGATATCGATAACCTTGGCCGAATCGCGCTCTCCAGCTTCGATAGCCTCTCTTCCAAGTTTCAAGCTCTTGCTCAAAATCAATGCAGCCTGGCGTTCCTCATCACTTAGATATGTATTTCTAGAACTCTTAGCCAAGCCATTGGCCTCACGAATTATCGGGCAACCGATAATTTCTGTGCCCACATTCAAATCAGTAACCATTCTCTTGATTACAGCCAACTGCTGAGCGTCCTTCTGTCCGAAGTAAGCTCTGTCTGGTGTTACTATGTTAAATAATTTCAAAACAACAGTCTGAACTCCTCTGAAATGCACTGGTCTTGTCTTGCCACAAAGCTCTGTTGTCAGACCATTCATATCTACATAAGTGCAGAATCCTGCCTTGTACATCTCCTCTGGTTCAGGATGGAATATAATATCAACGCCAACTTCCTCGCAAAGCTTAGAATCCTTTTCCAAATCTCTTGGATAAGTCTCCAAATCTTCTCCCGGACCAAACTGCATAGGATTGACAAATATACTAACTACCACCTTGTCATTATCCTTGCGCGCAGCCTCCATGAGGCTTCTATGACCTTCGTGAAGATATCCCATTGTTGGGACAAATCCTACGCTTAACCCCTGGCGCTTCCACTCCTTCACTGCTTCTCTAACTTCATCAACTATATAACAGATTTTCATCGTGTCCTCCTACATGCTTCCAGTGCAAAATCATCAATAACCGGTAGCATTTCTCAATTCCAAATAATACTCGTATATCGCTTCAATTCAGCTTCTAATACAACTTCTCAATAATAGAATCATCAATCTTGTATGTGTGCTCCTCAGCAGGGAATGTTCCCGCCTTCACTTCCTGATCATAAGCCTTGAAAGCAGCTGTCATCTGCTCACCAACATTTGCAAAATGTTTTACAAACTTAGGCTTGAAGTCAGTGAACATGCCAAGCATATCCTGATATACAAGCACCTGTCCGTCGCAACCTGCTCCAGCTCCAATACCGATTGTAGGAATGCTAAGTTCCTTGGATACTCTCTCAGCAAGCTTTGCTGGCACGCACTCCAATACTACGGCAAATGCTCCCGCTCTCTCTACAGCTCTTGCATCATCAAGAAGTTTCTGTGCAGCCTTCTCGCCTCTGCCCTGTACCTTGAATCCGCCAAATGCATTGATAGACTGTGGTGTCAAACCAATGTGTGCGCATACCGGAATTGACGCATTTACAATAGCTCTGATTGTCTCTTCGTACTCAACACCACCCTCGAGCTTAACTGCGTGAGCACGGCCTTCCTTCATGAGACGACCAGCATTTACCACAGCATCATAAACTGATGACTGGTAAGACATAAATGGCATGTCACAAACCAAGAGACAGTCCTTATTTCCACGAGCAACTGCTGCGCAATGATGAATCATGTCCTCCATAGTCACTGAAATTGTATCCTCATATCCCAAAATTACATTGCCTACAGAATCGCCAACCAGAATCGAATTAATCCCAGCTGCATCAATAAGCTTCGCTGTAGAATAATCGTAAGCTGTAAGCATTGTAAGCTTCTCACCCTTTTCCTTTGCTTCCTTAAAAGTTACTACTGTGTTCTTCATTTTCTATTTCTCCCATATATGAATATTTCTTCTCCATCCCCCGATGACCGAAAAAGCCTTAGTTGGATTGATTTTGTTGCAGCAACGAAATCATATCCTCATAATCTTTCTCCGGATGTTTCTCCATGGCGATCTCCACAATCTTCATTCCCAAATCACAATAACGCGCCTTTTGGGCATCGTTCAAAGATGATAAATGTTTCTGCACTGTGCCCACATCATTTCTCTCAATAGGACCGGTCAAAGCATTTACCGGGCCATTTGCAATAACATTTTCCACATTGCACTTAACCAGATTTGCCGTAGAACGAATTGCATCCTCCGTGGAAAAACCGGCTGCCTCAAGCATCTCATAACCGCTTTGTAGAACTGCAACTACATGATTGCTAAGGACACTTGTGGCGCAATGATACAGAGCCTTGTCCTCCTTCGAGACATGAAGCACATGATTACCGTGAGCCGCAAGAATCTCACTCATAGTCCGAACTGCGTCATCATTTCCCTCGAGAGTAAAAAACGCTTCATTCAATTGTAAATAGGAATTATATTTGTCGCTGAACGCCAACATTGGATGAATAGACAAACCTTTTGCCCCGGTTTCATCTATCCCTTGAAATACATCTGATGATAATGAGCCACTGAAATGACTAATTATTTTGTTATTTAAATCATACTGACTTATGCAATCCCATATGTTTGAAATCTCACCATCCTGTGTGGTGATAAACAGGGTATCACTAAGTTCGACCAACTGGGACAAGTCTGTAAAACTTTTGGTCTGAGTAAATGACGCAGCATCAGCCGCGCGTTTCGGATGTCTGTCGTAATAGCCGACCACATCCTCGCCACCAACCGACAGATATTTTCCCATAGAATATCCTACTCGGCCGGAGCCAATTATTCCAATTTTCATGTTATCACCTCGTCTTCTCGCCAATAAAGCCAGCCGCCATGCAGCTGTCAGTTGCTCGGATACCGCTCCGTAAAAATCAGATGCAGTTCTTCGCAGTCGCAAAGTCATGTAATAACACATTACCATCTGATGCAGTTTCCAATGGAATACCGCTCGATAAAAATTTAACACTATCTAAAACAAAAGACAAGGAAAACCTATCCTTGCCTTTAAAAATATACAATTATAAATATCCTTGTTTTCCATCTCTATGGGCGCAAATTTTTGCGAAGGCCCTTTGGATAATGATTCTTCACTGTATTACCTGTCACCTTGCACCAGCCAGCAGAACATCCATCAATAAACACCACCTGCCAGCCAGGCTGCGCCTCTCTGTTAAATGTCTCTCCATTGAAATATTTATAAGCCTCCTCGGCATCTTCTGACATGGTAAGCATGACTCCATCTCTTGTCTCCTCTCGTGTAAGAGCAAGCGCCCATGCATGACTTGGCTCAAAACGATTCTTCTTCACCTCTCCCAGATGCAATCCTACTCGACACACCTTCAAGCCCTTCAAGGATGGAATTGGCGCAAACTCATCTGTAGCCAGACATATCTGACTACCGAATTGAATAAATTCTCTGTCAGCAAATTGCTCATATGCCTCATCCGTCAGAACTTCCTTGGCAAATTTCTGCAGCTCTGGAAAATGTTTCAGAGCATAAGTCTTCTCTGTCTTATAATCGATGGATAGCGAATCTGCATCGAAGCCTGGCTTTTTCTTGTAGAGAACCGCCAGAAAATGACCTTCACCATGTAGCTTGTGTGGCCACAGACGGATTGTATGCTCAATACCATCAGCCACAGTTGCATCACCTAACTCGCCGAATTCTCTAGCCCAAGCAGCACTACCATCGCTCATGCCATCATATTTCACAACAGGCACAATCATCATATCAGGATGTCTATGAATGAATCTTGAGACACTTCCCTCATTCTCATCTGGTGCAAATGTACATGTAGAATAGACCATAGTACCACCTGGCGCCAACATATCATAAGCACAATCCAATATGTAATCCTGTCGCTCACCGCACATTCGCACATTTTCCAGAGACCATTGCTCACTGGCTTCCTGCTCTTTTCTGAACATACCCTCGCCAGAACATGGCGCATCCACCATTATGCGATGGAAGAACTCTGGAAACTTCGGTGCAAGCTTCAGAGGATCCTCACTGACAACCACGCAATTTCGGATGCCCATTCGCTCCACATTTTCCGCCAAAATCTTGGCACGGTTCGGAATAATCTCATTTGATACTAGGAGTCCCTGACCATACATAAAAGATGCAATCTGGGTTGTCTTGCCGCCTGGCGCCGAACACAAATCCAGAATACGGATGCCTGTATGGTTAGCATTATAGTTGCTCAATCCTTTTTCATCCATTTTATAATCTGCAACATTGGTTGTTTTATTTGAACCTATTTTTCCAGCTTCAGCACTTGGAAACCACAACTCCTCTCGCATTAGATAAGCTGCCGGCGACATAGCACTGGCTTCCTGAATATAATAAGCACCACATTCATGATAAGGATGCTTCCCTGGTCTGAAACCGCTTACCTCAGAATCAGCATAATATCTTCCACTAGGCTCCCAAGGTATGTCTGCTGACTCAAAGTAACCATTGTCAATAGGCTTGGCACCATTTAACCTAAGAGCATAATTGCGTTTCTCATCATAGCTTGCAAGGAATTCCTGCAGTTCCTCTTCTCCAAGCATCTGTTCAATTCTATCTATAAAATCCTGTGGCAGCATATACCATCCTCTTTCCTACTAATTAATATCCTGTAATTATCTATCAACTATTTAAATATCATCCCTGCTGAAGCTCTTACAATAACAATGTTCTAGCTCTGCTGAAATCATTACAATATCAACGCTCCAGCTCAACCGAGACTTAGCGACTTCTTCTATATTTTTCTCGCTCATAATTATAACTTATCCGGCGTAATGTCAAAAGCCTAAATATCGAATAATACCAGTTACAATTATATTGACTGCATTAATTATAATTCAATCATCTCAACAACTATCACTAATAAAAAATGAAGCCCCGGAACTTCATCCAGGGCCTCTACACACACCAAACAAAAACTAGGCTTATAACCTTATTCGATACGAATAACAACACGCTTTCCCATGCTTTCAGCGACTTTCACGAGAAAATCAAGAGTCGGATTATACTTTCCACTCTCCATACGAGAAATGTTCGATTTCTGCGTTCCAGATCGATCAGCTAAAACCTGTTGCGTCAAGTTGACTGCTAATCTAGCTTCTTTCAATTGTCTTGCCGCTTCCTGTCTAGCTTCTGTCGAGCTCTGCGGAACTATTCCATCTTCATATCTCTTTCTCATGTCATCACCGCCATTCGTATTGATAGATTATCATATATGATAACATTTGTCAATAGTTTTTCCAACTTTTTTTACTTTTACGGCTAGTTCGAACATTATTGGCAATTCCAGCCGTATCCACGCAGTTCACTTGTCGCCAAAGGCGGATAATATATGCGTAAAGCTCGGTTTCATCTGTCCTTTTTGACATGAGGGAGTTTCAAGAGCAGTCAATTTCTTTCTTTTTGTTCTTCTTAGCCGTATCCCGGCGACGGGATTGTCGCTAAATACGGCTATTTCAGGCATTATCAGCAATTACAGCCGTATTCTTGCGGCGCGGCGGCATAAAGATACAGCTGATTTGGGCACTATGGGCAATTACAGCCGTATTCCTGATGCGTGGCGGCATAAACATACGGCTGGTTCGAGCATTATTGGCAATTCCAACCGTATTCCATTACAGCAACACAAAAGCCCTCCGCTTTACAGCAACACAAAAAACCTCTCCGCTGGTACAACCAGCAGAGAGGTTTTATACTAACCGAAATATAATTATCCACTTTTTAATCATTCCATTTACAACTTCGCAAGCACTGCAACTGCATTTTCTGAAATGATTGGCTTGCCATGCTCCTCAATGAGAGCGCCACCTTCATCAAATGTGAAGATTTCCTCAGCGTATTCGCTGATTGTCATAATCTGGCCTGCCACAAACTTCGAATCATTGATAAATGCAATCTCAATGTAGTATTCCTCATCATACTTGTACAATTTAGAGTAGTTGCATTTCACATCCTTCAAAGCCTTGCTCATACGGATGCAATCATCCAATGTCTCCATTCTGACAAATACAGATTTTCCACCAAGTATTTCATCTGGAGTTTCATCATTATCTTGATTTGCAGCACGCTTAGTAGCCTTATCCGTTTTCTGTCCTTCATTAGAATCTGTTGGATAATCCCCCTTAATGAATTTCCTAAGTGGTTCAGGAAGTTGTGCATACGGGTCTGCATTTCCAGTTTCCGGATCATCAACATCATATAGTAAATCAGAATCATCACCATAAGTATGCGCTGCATTATATGCATGTCCATCAACCTCTGGCTCATCATCATTGTCGTCATCATCAAGACTTGCAGACTTCATCAACATATCTACCAAATCTTTGATAACTGTATTTGACAAATCATCAAAAGCTTCTTGGCCATATTTATCTTTGAATCTGCCCAGACTCTCAGCAGACTCTATAATCTCATCCATTACAGAGTTGTGACCCTCATCACCCTCTAAATTAATAATTAGAGAGACATTACCTGTTTTTAAAATGTGCATCTGTACGCTGAAGAAATGTCCCATCTCCTCAATGTCTAATGCATCCTGTGCCTCATCTACAACCTCTCGAAGAAATTCCTCAGTCTTGTCTCTGTGATCAAGGAAGTCGTCGATGGCAATTCCCTTCTCTATAAGTTCTTCTTGAGATATCAGACACTGTATCTGTTTTTCACTAATTCTCTTAAATTTCATATTTGCCACCTCCCATTCTCATAAACTCCTTTGATTCAATACACAACTTCCAATTTAAATACCCCACATGCATTTATAAATCAGAAGATTTCCTTCTATAATTATTATATCGTGTATTTCATCAAAATAAATATACCTACAGTTTAAGTTTGTTACTTTCTCCAATTATGCCATATACTTTGAGACATAATTGGGACATTTTCCCAAAAAGGAAAAAGCACCAAAACCACAGTACTCTGGATTTTGATGCTTTCGTCACTCAATCGTGCCGGTGATGGGACTTGAACCCATACGAAGTTGCCCTCGCAAGATTTTGAGTCTTGTGCGTCTGCCAATTCCGCCACACCGGCATTCTGTCGGTAAATCACCGACAAATGCTAGTATATATTATTCCAGGTCCGATGTCTAGTATTTTCTTTATGATTTTCCAAAAATTTTTTAAGGATAACTTTGCAATGTAACCGCAACACCCCGTTGCAGTTACTTCGACAAAGACATATGGAAGATTTTCCAAATAATAATCATACTATTTCAAGCCCAGAATTCATCAAGCTAAATCAATAATCAAAGCAACAAATTGTTCCAATCTCAATCTTATTTCAACTTATTAAATATATCGAAGCAGTCAAATGTTGCAAAATAATCCTGTGGTTTCTCAGCACGACGGATAAGTTCAAAGCTTCCATCTTCCTTCAGAAGAACTTCTGCTGACTTCAGTTTACCATTATAATTGTAACCCATAGCAAATCCATGAGCGCCAGTATCATGAATGTAGAGAATGTCGCCCATCTCAATCTCTGGAAGTTTTCTATCAATAGCGAACTTATCATTGTTCTCGCAGAGTGATCCAGTAATATCATATGTGTGATCACAAGGAGCATCCTCCTTACCCAGAACAGTGATGTGATGGTATGCGCCATACATAGCTGGACGCATAAGATTTACTGCACAGGCATCCACACCAATGTACTCCTTGTAAGTGTGCTTCTCATGAATAGCTGTTGTCACGAGAGCGCCGTAAGGCCCCATCATAAATCTACCCATCTCAGTATAAATAGCAACATCACCAAGACCTGCAGGAACCAAAACATCGTCAAATACTTTGTGAACTCCTGCCCCAATTGCAGCGATGTCATTTGGTGTCTGATCAGGCTCGTAAGCAATTCCTACTCCACCTGATAAGTTGATAAATGATATCTCAATTCCAGTTTCATTTTTCAACTCAACCACAAGCTCAAAGAGAGTCTTGGCAAGAGCTGGATAATAATCATTTGTTACAGTATTACTTACAAGGAAAGCATGAAGTCCGAATCGCTTAGCCCCTTTGTCACGCAAAATCTTGTAAGCTTCGAAAAGCTGTTCCTTGGTCATACCGTACTTTGCATCTCCAGGGTTATCCATAATACCATTTGACACAGCATATACTCCACCTGGATTGTATCGGCAGCTAATTGTCTCAGGAATGTGACCAATAGCCTCCTCCAGATAATCAATATGAGTAAAATCATCCAGGTTGATGATTGCGCCAATCTTGTCCGCATATACGAACTCCTCTGCAGGGGTATCATTTGAAGAGAACATAATCTCCTCCCCCTTCATTCCAAGGGCATCGCTAAGCATCAACTCTGTCATAGAAGAGCAGTCTGTACCGCATCCATATTCTCGCAATATATCTATAAGGAAAGGATTTGGTGTAGCCTTCACTGCGAAATACTCTCTGTAGCCCTTATTCCAGGCGAAAGCTTCCTTTACAGCAGCAGCGTTGGCTCTGATTCCCTTCTCGTCATAAACATGAAATGGTGTTGGAATCTGTCTGCTAATTTCAAGTGCTTTTTCTTTTGTGAGAAATGGTGTCTTCATCTCGTTCTTCTTCTCCTTTTCAACTCTTGTCTACGCGTTATTTGTGCTACATAATAACATTTTCTGCATAAATATGCAAAGATTATTTGCGCAAAATTCCACTATTTAGTAGATTGGCACAATTTAGTGGATTAGCCCAATATTCCATGTACCCAAAAGGACAATCCTGTGTTAAAATGTAGGAAATGGATTGAATGCCCTGCCACGGTAGGAAATCACAGGGCCGAAAGATTTGCAAATATGAGAATTTCAATTACTAATGAACACGGATTAACTACATATGTAGATTCCATTGCTCCAGTGAGCAATTCTAATGTGTCAAATGTGTCAAATGATGACGCATCATCCTTTTCAAATGTATTGGCAACTGAAGAAGCAGCTTTGAATAGCGCCAACAATGTCACTCATCCAGCAGGAACTGTGACCTATGCCGATCTGTTCAACGAGGCTGCCACAACTTATGGAGTTGATGTGAATCTCCTCACAGCCATTGCCAAACAGGAATCGAACTTCAAGGCTGATGCCGTAAGTTCAGCCGGCGCAATCGGAATCATGCAGCTTATGCCTGCAACCGCTGAGTCATTGGGAGTTTCTAATCCTTATGATGCCAGGGAAAATATTATGGGCGGTGCGAAATACATCCGCCAGATGTTAGACAGATACGATGGTGATGTAACACTAGCTCTGGCCGCTTACAATGCTGGTAGCGGAAATGTAGCGAAATACGGTGGCGTGCCACCATTTACTGAGACGCAGAACTATGTGGCCAAGGTTACAGCCAACTACGAAAACAAGGTTGAGGTACCTGATATCGTCTACTCATCTCCTGCGGACGCATCTGATAGTGCTGGTGTGGAAAATGTTGCTAACGGCGCAAATAATTCTAATGACGTAAACTCAGTCAGCAGCGCCAGTTCAGGAAATGCAGCAAACGCAATAAGCAATACAAGTACAGGAAATAATGATGCCAACTCAGCATATATTAGAATGCTTTATGAGACACAGGGGCTGATTAACCAGTTAATTGCTGAGAGCAACCGTCAAAATTAATTCATCAAGAAAAAAGCAGGTTCATACGAACCTGCTTTTATAATACTTCTAAAGCTGACAAGCGGACTTGAACCGCCGACCTCTTCATTACCAATGAAGTGCGCTACCACCTGTGCCATGTCAGCCTGTCTTAAAACGACCTTGATAAATATACTATATTTACCTCTGACATGTCAAGGCGTCACCACCAAGTCTACTTCATAATCTCATTTAATTTTTCTACTATTTCGTCCAAGCTACTTTCAGGAATTGTTCCATCCTTGTATGAGCTCTCAATTGTGCTATCACTAGCAACTAAAGCTGATACATCAAGCCAGGTACCTTTTTGAAATATTTCATCAAATATTCCAAATACAGTTCTATCCTGTAATAGCTCTGAAAAAGGTATATTTCTAAAATCCATAATTATACTCTAGAGAGGTACTCTCCAGTTCTTGTATCAATCTTGATCTTATCGCCTGTGCTAACAAATAATGGAACATAAACTGTAGCACCAGTTTCAACTGTTGCAGGCTTTGTAGCATTTGTAGCTGTATTTCCAGCAACACCAGGCTCTGTCTCAGAGATCTCAAGCTCAACAAAAAGTGGTGGCTCAACAGCAAATACATTACCGTTGTGTGAGCAAACTTTTACAATATCATTTTCCTTAACGAACTTAAGAGCATCACCAATATCATCTGCATTAAGAGAAATCTGGTCATATGTCTCAACGTCCATGAAGTTGTACATCTCTCCATCATTGTAGAGATATGTCATATCCTTACGATCGATATGTGCTGTTGGGAACTTCTCTGTAGGTCTAAATGAAGTCTCAACTACACCACCGTTTACAATATCCTTTAACTTTGTACGCACGAAAGCAGCACCTTTTCCAGGCTTTACATGCTGAAATTCGACAATCTGACATACCTTGCCATCATACTCGATAGTAATACCATTTTTAAAATCGCCAGCTGTAATCATCTGTTAATTCCTCCTTAATATCGGGGCATAAGCCCACTTATGTTCTATATTTTAATATAAAACAGACACATTGGCAAGTTTTTATACGTTGGTGAATTTATTGGTATTCTGATTCAATTCCCCTACAATCTTATTGCTTTCTTCCATCTCGTTGGAAATAGAATACAACTCTCCAACCAAGTCAGATGTGTTCTCTGCTGCACTTGCGACTCCGTTAGCACCCTGATCTACAGCTGTAGATACATCATTGATTTTGGTGACAACCTCGTTCATAGTATTTTTCAAATCTGCAACTGCATGGCTGAAATCAATCATTATATTATTGATATACTCTGAATCCGCACTATACTGATGCCCTGAATCCACGAATCCATCGTAATCCTTCATGATGTTCTCGTTGATGTACTCTATAATCTTCTCTGAATTTGCAGACAAATCAGATACTGCTGCCACGACCTTCTCGTTGATTTCCTGAATATTATTAGCAGTCTCTCTACTGCTGTCAGCCAGATTTCTAATTTCATCAGCAACAACCGCAAATCCCTTTCCAGCTTCTCCAGCACGAGCAGCTTCAATTGAAGCATTGAGAGCCAGGAGATTAGTCTGTGAAGAAATGCTTAGGATATCATCCGTAAGGGCATTTACCTCTTCCACACTCTTACTATTTTCAATAGCAGTCTCAAGAGATCCTAAAATCTCGTTGATCATAGCCTCTGTTGTATTCTTGTTGGATACGGCAGTCTGCTCCAAATCCTCAGCGCGGCTCTTCATCTCGCCAGCGTATTCCAGAATTGCCATAGATTTGTCGTTGATGCCATCCATCTCGCTTCCGGCGCCCTCAACTGTAGCATTTACATTTGCCAGGCTGGCAGCCACCTCCTGCATAGTTGCAGAAAGTTCTTCCATTACAGCAGATATATCGTTGGCGCTATCATTTACCATAGAAACAGAGTTCGTTACATTGGAAAATGATGCATCCAAATCGTTGGCACTTCCACGAATTCCCGAGATAATTCCCTGGAGGGATTCGATAAATGTGTTGACACCCACCACAAGTTTACCAACTTCATCCTGCTGATAAATTGTGATTCTCTTGGTCAAATCACCCTCAGAATTATTTACCTCTGAAACCATCTTATCAAGTTCCTTAGATGACTTCTTGATAGGCTTAACTACGCTATTTAAAATGATAATAATACCGATAGCGAAGCCTAATGCAACAGCTACAATAGCACCGACAACCGAAGTATTTACTCGTCTGTATGACTCAGTCAACTCATTCTGAATGAGACCCACATCCTCGGATGTAGCATTTCTCATAGTTGCAATCATCCCAAGAACATCTGAATTAGAATCTTTGACTGTAAGTACTGACTTGTCAGGCACTTCGCCTTTTAAATAGTAAGAGAATTTCTCTTCACGAGCTTCCAATGCTGTATCAGCAAACTCCACAAGCTTGTCCGCATACTCACGCTCTTTGTCTGTCAAAGCATTGGCTTTATAGACATCTGCAGCTTCCTTTAGTTTCTTAAACTGCTCTTCCATTGCCTCCTGGTAGTTTGATGCAAGAGACAGGTTGCCTGCTGCTGAATCCACCATAGAATTGGCCAGAGTATAGCAATACTGCATATCCCCTACAGATCTCTGACACTCCATCATATTAGTTGATAGAATTTCTGAATTGCGTTCCGCCTCTTTGATAGATATGTTCATGGCAAAGAGACTGGTGCCCACCAATATACCAAGTATAATAAATGGTATACTCACCTTGGCAAACACACTCAACTTACTTACGTGTCTAGGTTTTGAACTCTTGTTTTTCTTAACTCTCCTCTTGCGTTTCTCACTTTCAGCATTTCCCTTGATGCCTTGAAGCTGGTTGTACTCATTCTCCCCTTGGTTTTCGTCAATCACGACCTTATCGTTTCCCATATGTAAAAACCTCCAACTAGTTTATTGTAATACACCGTGTATTATAATATACCTTTTGGAGGTTACAGTACAGATTATTAGCTATGAAATCAGATTTATGTACAAATATTTCTATATTGCATAGTCATTTTAACGAAAATATTTTCAACTTAAATATTTCTCCTCGAAGTCCTCAACTGAAATTGGCTTTGAGAAATAATATCCCTGGAACAAATCACAATCCAAACCTCTCATCATATTGAACTGGTCTTCAGTCTCCACACCCTCAGATACCACCTTCATTTCCAAGTCTTTGGCAATCTGAATGGTGGACTTCAATATACTTCTGGTTCTACCCACATCAGACATATGGCGCAGGAATTCCATGTCAAGTTTCAGCACATCCGCCTGGATATCTTTCAAAACAGTAAGAGACGAATATCCGCTACCGAAATCATCAATCTCAATGTCGAAGCCATAGTTGCGCAGATCCTTTACCATTTTCATATGCTTAGCCATATTTGTGGCAAATATTGATTCTGTAATCTCAAGCTTTAAATTCTTGGGATTAATCTTGTACTTCTCCACCAAATTTCTGATGGTTCGGTAAATGTCTATATAATATTGGTCTTCCACAGAAATATTTACAGAAATATATAAATCCTCCAGGCCGCGTTCCTTCCACTCAGCCAGCTTTCTGCAGGCTTCTTCCCACATAAATGTATCCAGCAAATGTATGAGGCGAGCCTTCTCCAAAACTCCGATAAATGATGCTGGAAAACGCATGCCACCATTTTCACTGTCAACCCATCTAACCAAAGCCTCCGCTCCAATCATTCTGCCAGAAGCATCTGTCTGAGCCTGTAGAAACATTTTCAAATCACCATTGTCCAGGGCCGAACCAAAGCCATTGATAATGGCGTTGTTGGTAAGCTCCTTTTCCATAACCTGGTCATTGTAGTAAGCAATCTTGTTGGTGTAATCACCCTTGATGCTGTTGATGGCCATGTTACATTTATCACACATAGCAAAAACCGGTTCAAATCTATCTACAATCTCGTAGACTCCCATGTAAATCTGCACGCGGAAGAACTGGTTAGAAAACTGATCCTTTAGATAGTCAATGGTCTTCAGGAAATCTCTGGACTGAAATCTCACTCTAGGCATGAAAAATGCAAACTGATCCACGCCAATACGACCATAGATATCATCCTCTTTAGCATATTTTTGCATCTCTTTGGCATGCATTTTCAGAAGCTCGTCACCAGTCTCGTATCCAAGCATGTCATTGATCAACTTGAAATTCTTGATATCAGAAGTGATCATAACATAGTACTGCTTTGGATTATTGAGCAGAGCCTCCTCAACCTTTTCAAAGAAATATTCCGCATTGTATAAGCCAGTGAGGGGATCATGAGTTGCCTTATAGTGCTCGAGATTATATTTCTCAACCTCCTCTGTTCTGTCAGAAATGGTGATGTAATAACCAATCTCATTGTCTTTCTTGTCATATAATTTGCAGGCACTCACCTCGAAGTTGTAGCTTCTGTAAGAGTCCTTAATATCCTTGAATACAACCTTGCCTCGCTTGTCATCCTCCGTCCAGTTCTCCTCGAACCATTTACGGCAATAGTCTTCTATAGGCGTCAGGTCACCATTTATAATTTTCGTTTTGTCAAATCTGTTAAAAATGCTCTTGCCCATTTCATTGATATAGATACAATGATGGTTTTCATCAAAGCAAGCTACACCCACATCGAATCTGCCCACAGCATTAATAAGTGATGACTGAATCAAATCATTTGGCACATATATAATGGTGAAATAGCACAGCAAAATGCATACCAGGCAATATGATATAAGCGATAAATCAACCGGCAAATGCATAATAAGTCCTATACCATCAATGGCAATGCATACGACAAAGCTGACAAGAACCGCAAAATATTTGGTGCGGTAAACTCGCGCTGATGTCACTAATCTATGAACCAGGATAAATACAGCAAAGCCCACCAATACATATGAATAATGAAGATGAGCAGTATATAAACTGGTATAATTCACCGGACGGGCACACTGACCAAAGCCAGGCACATATTCTATTACAACATTAAATTGATTATGGAAGAAAATATTAGCGCAGGCAGAAACGCTTCCTAATATAGCCATAAAAAGCATAGGCGGTACAAACAATCTCCTGTACTTATTAAAGCCTGTGTATTCCATTACATAAAGTACAAAGAACATCAATAGCCAATCAATTGTAGATGTAAAAATACTATGTGAAATCAGGCCTGTTATCTCAGTTGTACTGATAATGAACAAACCATTAAAGAGAATGGATATAAGGGCAATATTTAACAGGTGATGCAGATATTTGATAACATTGTCCCTGTCCTTCATCTTGCCAATCAATCCATTAGATGTAAAAACTATTAGAACTAATACAAATAAAACCCCTAGATAAACTGTTTTCCACATAACACAATCCCCTCAGTCTCACAAAATCTCATAAAGTCGAATAAAGCGCTACGCCAGAGACGCAGCGCAAAATACTATTTCTGTCTATTCTCAATGTCTGAGAACATATCGATTCTCTCCTGGTGGCGGCCACCCATAAATGTTGCACCAAGATAAGCATCAACTATAGCTTTGGCAGTTTCCATACCAACAATTCTAGCTCCAAAAGCGATGATGTTGGCATTGTTGTGCTCCTTTACCAATCTGGCTGTTGTTGGCTCAGAACATACTGCAGCGCGAACACCATTTACCTTGTTAGCTGCAATAGAAATTCCAACACCAGTTCCACAGATGAGAATTCCACAATCAAACTCGCCATTAGCAACTGCTACGCCGACTTTCTCTCCATATTCTGGATAATTCACGCTGTCATTGGTGTCAGTTCCAAAATTGACAACCTCATGACCTTGCTCCTCCAAGTATGCTTTAATCTCATTCTTCATATCAACAGCAGCGTGATCATTTCCAATTACGATTTTCATTTTATATAAACTCCTAATCTCTATTTTTTGTCATACTATATTATAGCAAATTAAATTTTGTGGAACAATATAATGACCTAGAACTGAAACAAGTAAAAATTAATGAGGAAAATATAACTATAGAAAATCCATGCAACAAAAAAGCCCGTGAGCAATCACTGCCCACGGACATAAAATACATAATTATAATGAGAAGTTCTCAGCTCCTCGAATTGTAGCCGCACCAGCCTGAGCTCCAACTGCAATATCATTTCCAACGAAGTACTGATATTCATGAAGCACCTGGTCCTTCTGCATATCTGAAATGGCTTTCTCCACATCAAGAGAATGAATGTCAGCTTCTTTGCCTACCATTTCAAATGTCTCATCAGGATTGTACTGATTAGCATAATCGTAAGCTCCAAATGTCTGCTTGTTTCTACCATTTTGCTCAGCCACCACTGATGCGTCTCTGTCATCGGCAACAACCGGCTTTATCTGATCAACCTCAGCCTGTGTCTGGATGCTTGCTTGCGCTTCCTCAGCCTGACGAATTTTCGATATTGAATTGTAATCATAGAATCCAATTGATGGACGGATACCTGATATATTCATTATCTAATCTACCTTATATATAAAATCTCAAAAGTTAATAGTTAAAGTTATTTGTTCGAAAGTATTTATCACTTTCAATTAATATATCGGACAAGATACCACAAAATTAACATCTATGGATGAAGAATTTGTGAAATGATTGTGTACTGCTAATTATTTCTTAGAAGTACGGCTGTTGAGCATCTTCTCCAATTCGCTCATGAATGTGTTGACATCCTTGAACTCTCTGTATACAGAAGCAAAGCGAACATATGCAACATCATCTAAGTCCTTGATTTTGTCCATAACAATAGCACCGATTTCCTGGCTAGGAATCTCCTTCTCTTCACGAGCAAAGATTTCTGTCTCCACATCATCAATGAGATCTGTAATCTGCTTAGCAGAAATAGGTCTCTTGTGGCATGCATTTAAAATACCTGACTCAATCTTGGAACGGTCATACTGCTCACGGTTATTATCTTTTTTAATAACAATTAATGGGATTGTCTCAACCTTCTCATATGTAGTGAATCTCTTCCCGCACTCATCACACATACGGCGACGACGAATTGAATTGTTGTCGTCAGCTGGTCTAGAATCTATAACTCTAGTATTCTCACTGCTGCAAAATGGACATTTCATATGTCTACCCTCCAACCAAATAAGTTTTGTTGTCTTCGTATCCCCCTGAAAAATATAGTATTACTCATACTACAACAACATATAGTGTTATGATAATAAAAAAGCCACAAATTGTCAATGTGAGTTATGACAATTTGTGGTTTTTCAAATATTTAACATATTATGTTTTAGACATTGAATCTAAATAAGATTACATCTCCGTCTTTTACTACGTAGTCCTTACCTTCCATGCCTACAATTCCCTTTTCCTTGGCAGCTGATAATGAACCGCAGTCAAGCAAATCCTGATAATTTACTACTTCAGCCTTGATAAATCCGCGTTCGAAGTCTGTGTGAATCTTGCCTGCTGCCTGTGGAGCCTTGGTGCCCTTGGTAATTGTCCAAGCGCGGCACTCATCCTCTCCTGCTGTAAGGAATGAGATAAGACCAAGTAAATCATAAGATGCTGCAACAAGCTTATCGAGACCTGATGATTCTACACCCAGGTCTGCAAGGAACATTGTCTTCTCCTCGTCATCAAGCTCTGACAACTCTTCCTCAAGACGAGCTGATACAACAAATACCTGTGAACCCTCTTCTGCTGCAAGCTTTCTAACTGCTGCCACATACTGATTAGAATTTCCATCATCTGCAAGGTCGTCCTCAGCAACATTTGCCGCATAAATAGTAGACTTAGCTGTCAGAAGATTGTAGCCCTTAAACCACTCCTGCAAATCCTCGTCATCAGCCACTTCAAATGTACGAGCCATCTTGCCAGCCTCAAGGTGAGCCTTGATAGCCTCCACCTGCTCTAATTCCTTGGCAAGAGTCTTGTCCATCTTGGCCTGCTTAGAAATCTTAGCGATACGTCTGTCTAGAATCTCGATATCAGAGAAGATTAACTCTAAGTTGATAGTCTCAATATCACGAGCTGGATCTACGCTTCCATCTACATGAACTACATTACCATCTTCAAAGCAACGAACCACATGCACGATTGCATCAACCTCGCGGATGTTAGCCAGGAACTGATTCCCAAGACCTTCACCGTGTGATGCACCTTTTACAAGACCAGCGATGTCTACGAACTCGATTGTGGCATGTGTCACCTTCTTAGTGTTGTACAATTCTCCTAATTTCTCAATTCTCTCATCCGGTACCTGTACCACTCCCACATTTGGATCGATTGTGGCAAATGGATAGTTTGCTGCAAGGGCTCCTGCCTTGGTAAGTGAGTTAAATAATGTTGATTTTCCTACGTTTGGTAAACCTACGATTCCTAGTTTCATAAATATCTACTCCATTTCTTTCAAATCCCCTATTGGTGCGGTTTGTAAGGCTTTTTTACCTTCCAACATTGGAATATTTACACCAATTTTACACCAATCATAATTCGGGATGTATTTTCATATATCACTATAGGACGTTTTTAAAACTGTCCACGAAAGAAGCTTCAAATTTTTGATGCTCCTTTATCTTTTCCTCTTCCGTGTTATGCACATATAAATCCATTGTCGTAGATATATGCGCATGTCCTAAGATCTCTTGCAATGTCTTAGGCCTCATTCCTGCTTCAATACATCTAGTCGCATAGGTATGTCTAAGTGAATGCATCGATATTTTCTTTATCTTTGCTTTCTTACATATCTTTTCCAGGGTCGTATCATAAGACGTATTCTTCGTCGGCATTCCATTTCGATTAACAAACACGAATTCTTCCCACTGTTTATCCTTTACATAGCGAAACTTACGATTGTCATAACGTTGCTTTAGCATTTCATAAGCAACATCTGTCATTGGTATTTTTCGATGTCCGGATTTCGTTTTCGGCGGACCAATATAAAATCTCTGCTCACTAAAGCGATACTCCATGGTTCTGTTTACCGTGATTTGTCGAGTCTCAAAATCAATATCATCCCACTGCAATCCCATAATCTCGCCCATACGCATCCCAGTCTGTAATACTAATAGATACTGTCCAAAATTAGAACAATCCCTAGCTTCTTCCATAAATCGAATCTGCTCATCTACTGTAAGAAACCGAACATGTTTCTCAATTTCTTTTGGTACACGAACCATCTTATTCATGGGAGTCCTTGGTATCACTTCATTAATGAATGCATAATAGAACATGCTTTGCATTGTAATACGTGTTTTATCAATCGTAGAACCTGCATAAGAATCCATCATATTATTCAGTACTTGCTGGCAATGCAATGTTTTCACATCACATATCTGCATCTTGCCTATCACAGGGCCGATATTCTTTTGATACCGCTCACGATAATTCCTTACCGTATTGTATCTTACTGTCGGCGTTTTGATATTCTCGATCCAGTACTGAAACCACTGATCTACTGTCATAAATCCCGTTGTCATTCCACTTAAGCTATTGATACGAAGTTTCTCCTCTTCTATCCAACATTTGGCTTCTTGCGGATTATGAAAGTATTTCTCATGCCTTTTCCCTGTGCGATCTGTAAATCTAGCTGTGTATAAACCATCCTTTCTCTGGCAAACACCTCTTGCAAGTTTTCGGCCAGTCAAACTTTTTCCCATGTGACTCTATAGACCTCCTTTCTTGTTGAAAGTCAGCCTATTCCTTAACCTTTCAAATTCTACCATATTCTTGCCTTTTGTTCAATAAAGCCCGTTATAGAGCGATTTTATGCTCCAGGTAGTTTTCGAATTCCTTTCGTTTGACCAGCCTCTTTCTCCCTACATAGATGACAAACGGACACATTGGTTCATTTAACATCAATTCAATCTTGTTAATACCTATATTGGTATACAGCGCTGCCTCTTTGATGGTTAGTAAATATTTGTTTTCAATTGGTATATTTTCATCCTTTCTAACTTCCATATTTTCCCCCAAACTCTTAACACACTATACAATTTTAATGTTACTAAATAGATATCTATGAAATAGACGGCGCAGTTCCTACACCTAGTGCGTCTGACATTTGCTGTGCAAAAATTAAGTGACTGGTATTCTAATCCCCAAATCAAAATATCAGTCACGTCATGTATCAAGCCGTCTCTCTATATGCAGTTTTCAAGGTTCACTCCTGCAGATTATCTAAAGAATATGCTTATGATTAGTCCGTCCTAAAAGGTAGTCTGTTGAAACGTCATATAATTCAGCCAATTCGATCAAAAGATGTACCGGTATTTCACGTTCACCGGATTCGTATCTTTGATACGTTTGTTGAGATATATTCAATTTCACTGCCACGTAGGCCTGTTTTAGATCTTCGTCCTCCCTCAGGTCACGTATCCTCCTATATTGATACCTCATAGTTAATCTGCTCTCCTTCCTTGATAATACCGAAAAGGCGCAGATAATCGGGGTTTTACATCCGAATGGATGTAAAGTTTTTATGTACAAAAAAAGCGACAGCACTTACACTGAAATGTTTTCTTTCATTGTGTAAATGACTGTCGCTATTATTGTTTGCACCTCGTAAAATCTAAGTAAGTCTAAAAATCCCCATTGTATTCTATTAGACAAGGTGTCCTTTAAACTCGACTTGATATTTCAAGGAGCAGCATTTATTCAATTGTATTAACATTCTATTGTTTTGACCAAATTGGTCAAAAAAGACACGCCTCATAAAAAAAGCGCGTCCTAATCTTCATTGTTTTCTTTTATCTTCTTCCTCGTAGAAACATACGAATCATCAACAACTCGTACGCTATCTTCTATCCGGAGTTCTAGCAAATCACAAATACGACAAATTGTTTCTAGTTGGATTCCTTTATCATGCTCCAACTTATCTATCGTACTATTTGAAATCTTATATTTATGGATTAACTGATACTTAGTTATCCCCTTTTTCTTCAGGCTATCCCAAAAAGGATCAAATGTATAATGCATAGTTATTTACCTCTGTATCAAGGATAAAATAACCACGATTTTTTGAGTATTGTCCTGTTTGAGACAATCCATTGGATAAAAAAGGAGCCCTTTGACCAAATTGGTCAAAAGACTCCTTGCACATCACGAATCCATTTTTCCTTTCCCATCTTCCTTCACAGCTCGCTCCAGAAGATTCACCACATACTCTGGAGGATTTCTACGTCCAGCCTCCCATTGCTGTAATGTACGCACCGGGATTCCGTAAGCATCAGAAAACTGCTCCTGTGTCATCTCTAAGTATGAACGCATACGCTTAATTGGATTTTCATCATTACTCTGAATCTCGATCTGCATAGAAAAAAGCCTCCTTCATAAGATTTACAAAAATCTTACCAAAGGAGGCCAGCTACGTCAATGAGTGTCTTTTTGACCAATTTGGTCAAATCTATGCTCTATGCGATTTTTTCTTGGAACTTACTATCAACTGATTATAAAAATCTAACATCTCCTGAACCGTATACACCTCTTTCTTCTTGCACTCGAAGTTCGCCCGAAGGAATTCATCTTCGCTGCCATATGTAATCACTTTAGCATCTTCTGGCACCTTGGCTGGATCTACTTCTTTTATCACAGCACGACCTTCGTTTGCTTTTAAAGTATGATGTTCTCCATCTGCTTCATCTACAAAGACTTCCACATTATGGATATAACCGCCATCGTCAGATTCCTTATTAAGCCTCATAGCCTGCTTATACACGTTATCTTTTCCGGACATCTCCCAAGGAAGCGCTTTCCTGTCATAGATCGGACGTTCTTCCTCAGTAAAAACTATGGCATACTTTCGATTCATTCGCTTCACTTCTGCTGGAGTCATCAGTTCTCTGCCCGAACGATTATAGTTTGCATTCATCTGCTTTCCATGTTTGCCATCAGTCATCGTATCAATCGTCATCTTTCCAAGCAATTCTGAGATAAACTTATGCGTTTCTAATGCACCAGCACCAGAACCCAGAAAAAGCATCGTAGGACAGTTATCCATTATAACTTCCCATTTATCCGTATTGAAGCAAACCTTAATCTGTGCTACAGACTGCAAGATGGGAATCATAGAAATGTTTCTGGAACGAATCGTACCCATAAGCTTTTCCGTATCATGAGGTCTAGCCCCGGCATAAAACTCATCCATCCACATTTCAAGCGCAATCGGTAAAGCGCCACCCCTGTCCCTAAAATCCACATCAGCCATACGACATAAGATTTCCAAAGTCTGAGAATATAACATGGAGCAAATAAAATTGAAGGAATTATCATTATCATCCACGCATAAGAACAAAGCCAGTTTATTATCCGTAGGTTCATCTACAGTTCCACCCACTCCGGTAGCGAATTCCCGTAGATGGATATCATCATCAGAAAAAATACGCTTCAATCCTCCAGTCTCACACAATTTCAATTTGGCATTTATGATAATAATAATCGACTTAACTGTTTCTGCAGCGCCAGATTTAAACTTACGATAATCCCTCACTGCCGGATTCATCGGACTGTCCATTTCAGCCAGTCGATTCATTCTGGTCTGCAATAAGGAAGGTGGCTCTTCACCTTTTTTAACCTTCACAGACGTATCCGGCATCATTTCCTCATTCACATACTTTAAAACGTTGTTAAAGGTGCCTTTACGTCCTTCTAAGCGTGCTATAAACCATTCATAGTAGAAGACAGACTGTAAATACATCATCGGTCCATCTGTCCAAAATGGATCATTAATCGCTGAATCAGGTGGCGTTAATGCATCATAGATATTCGAAATCAATTTAATCAAATCATTCTCATTCTCAATATAATCAAACGGATTATACCGATCTGACTTACTCTGATCTTTTAGATTCAAGCAACGAACCGTATATCCCCTTGACTCTAAATACAATCCATACTTGTACATAAGCTCGCCTTTTACATCCAGGACGATATAATTATCCTGCGCTTGAAGAAGATTTGGAGTAACTATGGATGTGGTCTTATAGGTACCAGAAGAGCCAATAACAAGCATATTGTTATTAGACGGCGCCTTATCACCTTGCTTTGCAATACGAACATTTCTGGTTAGAACTCGATTCTTCTCATATACAAGATCAGCCCTACGTTTCGACACATCAAATGGATTGCCCCAATCCTCATCTCCATATTCCTTGCCAGTTTGAAAATTACGAAAATGAAAAGAAATGTAATAACACAGAAAAATCCACGCTACCAAACCAACGCCAATACAGGCAAGAGTTTTATCATTAAACCAAATCCAAGGCTTGTAAAACTGCGCTAAAACCTTTTCCAAATAAATACTGTAGTTATAAATCGTTACATCCGGGAATGAAAAGATTCCCGAAATGTAGTAACTAATAACCACAATAGGAATCAATATCACTCCATAGATGCTCATTGAAAGTCCTCTACGCTGAACCATCTGACACCTCCTACTTTACTTTTGGAGGCACAGGTACAGCTTTATTCGCAAGTCCGGATGCTCCAATGCCACTATAACTCTTCTGAAGAAGAGCTCGTTCCAATGCATCCCAATCATATTCTCTTTCTTTGAAATTATGAACCTTGTGCCAGGACGAATCCTTTTTCACACCCACCATTACAGACTTCTCACGTTCATTTGCCTGTTTGCCAAAACGGTCAAAATAACGGTATAAGTCATCTCCAGACTTATACAAATCTCTGGTACCATTTTTTCCTTTACTAACTATAACCAAAGGTGCTTCTTCTCGGTCTACAAAAACGAGATATCTAGGTCGATCTGCATCTTCTATGGAAAATACATGAGATTTCTCCACAGATAAAATCTGCTCTGAATCTCCATAGGTTCCCGGAATCCTACAAAAGAATCTCTCAGGAAACTTTTCTTCCATCTGCTTCGGCAATGGATCAACCGGATTATCCACGAGAGTCATCTCATCAATAGAAAGTTTGCAATAGTCATCACTGCGAAGAAACAGCGCACATTCCGGACTATCTGCTGGTTTGATAGTATTCTCTAATTTATCAATAGATATCTCTTTCTCTGTCACTTCGCTATCCTTATACTTCACAATTGCAGCTTTTTCCTTTTCGCCTGCCTGTTCCATATATTCATCTGCAGAAATTTTCGCAGTATCTGTATATTCCTTAGGTGACTTCATCACATGCATTTCAGATACTTCTCGCCCTTGCTTTAGCAATCCCTCTCTATACAATTGGTATGCCTGTTTCATCGATTGAACAGAACTATTAGAAATTGCAAACTGCTTCTCACCATCTTTCAGATTCAGATCCGGCAAAGGCGCATAATCGACACGAAGATTCTCCATCGCTCCCTTCATACTCTCAAAAGCTTCATCCGGAATCGATACAATACTTGTCCTACCATTAGTAAAATTACGAAGGTCATCTAGATCCTTTACACCACCAGACAGGTTCTCCTGAATATAATCTCCAAAGAACTGTTGAAAGCGCTGCAAGTCATCCTTAAATACGCAGATTTGAATACTATTATTCGCATCATTAACATCCGGCAGGATATGATAACGAATCTGCATACGATCCAGTTTTTCTTTAATCGAGTCTAACTGCTTATCCATTTCCTGACCTTTCATCAGCGGAACATTATAAATATCATATTTACCATCCGTTGCCTTAACAAACTTCATCAGTTTCTCAACCTCTCCGCCAGAAAGAATGTGCTCTCTCTGCAGTCTGGCCACGAACTGAACCAAAGCCACAACTGCACGCACTCCAGCTGTAACTGCAAACATCGTATATTGATTATTCCGATACATCTGCATATATAAATCATTGGTATATTCTGACATGATGCCCTCCCTTCTACCTAGTTAAAGGTTTTGAAACTGTAATATCAAACTGAACTGCATCGTAAGATTCCTCTTCTACATCAGAATGATTTACAACCGGTTCTTCTACATGCTTATCCGAAAGATCTAGTTCTCCTCGGATAGTAGATAATTCTTTACGAAGTTCCTCATTGCATTCTTGCAAATTCTTACATACACCTATTAATTCACCTAATAATGTCTGCAAATCTTCTCTTCTAGTCGCTGGTTCTTTTTGTCCCCGCTCCAAAGCATCTTTTGATACTCCAAATACATTTGCTGCCATATTCAAATCTGCAGAAGAGAGACACTCCTGTCCCTCCTCCACAGCCTGTAAGAAAGAGGCCGGTACCAGAATAATATTTGCCATATCATCTATACTCAGCCCCTGTTCTAAACGGAGGTTCTGAAATAGCAGCCCATAATGATTTCTTTCATGTGCTGTTGCTTCCATAAACGCCTCCTACATTTTCATTGATTTTGCTGGTGTTTCCTGCGTCAGATTTTCCTCTGTTTCTGGAGTAAACTCCTCTGATTTCTCCAATCGGGCCACATAATCATTAACCTGCTCAAATAACTTATTCTTCGCATCATAATGATATGCGTTGTCTCCAATTCGATCACAAGGTTCCACCTGAGTTGCATTCACTTCCCTTACCATATCTACGATTCCAAGAGTATCTTCTGGAGTGTCTAACCCCTCATCCGGTACTAAGATTAATTCATGTGTAGAAGAAGGAATAACCACATAGTCCCCTCCCATTTCCTCAGCCATCTTATCCATCATTCCAGGAATAAAAATCGATGCAGCCGCATTTACTTTACTATCATTTATAAACACGAACATTCTCGGGCCGAATGAATCATCAAACTCTACCGGAAATTCTGGTCCCATCATCTCACGAAGCATATCCGACATAGATACCAAATGTGGTGGATCAATCTTTGCAGTATTTTCAAATGCATCTGCGAACAGAGTCTCCTTCTCTACATTCCAGCTGCTTAACAACTGATCCGTAACTACAATCGAAGCTGTTTCTTCGTTCTCACGAGATACCACGATTCGCGCGATAATTGGAATATCTTCTTCCATGATATGTGGTGTATTCTCTAAGATATCTCTTCCTGCTTCAGAACAGACCGTGACGCATAGATGCTCCTTCACAAAGTCATAATCTGAAATATTATTGACGATGCTATTCATCTGGTTGTCATACATCATATCCTGGCTATTTCCCAGATGCTTCTTGTAGATAGTTGCAGCTTTATTTACTGCAGAAGTGACATCCATGTCTTTCATACCCTCATACATCTGATCAATATTCAGAACTGGCATGATTCTCATATCCATATCAGGCCTGATGATATCCGCTCCCTGATAGACTCCACGACTGGAATGCACCTCTCTAAGCTGCAGCTTCGCATCAGCATATTCCGGAGGCAATAAACTCACAAAACTCTTCTGTAATCCCTCAATAAATTCCTGTTTTTCCATAATTGTTCCCTTTCTGCACAATGGCAATCATATTTACTCGAAATTGCTTCCATCCGGGCAAAATGGGCATAGAAAAAGGACCGGGAGACTCACAAAATGTGAATCTCTCGATCCTTGATTTCTATTATTTACAATTTCTTAAGTTTAATGTAACATCCTCAAAATGGTTCGTAAAGGTTCATTTGGGCTCAAAATCCTCTATAATCACAATTACTATAACCAAGAATAAGCCAATTCTAATAATGATTATCTTTATTTTTAATAGTCGCTGATGAAGGGTGATAAGGTTGTCGAGTTCCATAAGGAATCCAGAAATCTTCTTCTGTTCTTCTACAGCTTTAGGCATAGTTAGAGATAACTGTTTCAGTTTGCTCAAATACATGTAAGTTCTCGAACCACCCTGCTTTTGAAGAACAGCAAACCTTGCAAATTCATAACCATAATTAAGTTGATACTGCAAATATCTCGAATCCAGTTTATCGTTGGTTGTGAAAACTGGATAAAGTGTACTAACTATGCCGTTTTCAACGATATCGTTAATATTAAAATGAAATATTTCATCATCGGACATATGACGATAAGTGAAGTACCCATAAGGAACAATATTATATCCAGTATTATCATCTGACGCTATTTGATTACCGGCAAAATACTCCGTCTGTAAAAAGATACCTTTTCTTGATGATGTAAGAGCAGGATATTGATTGTTTTCTGTCGTCACTTCATGGTATTCGATAATGTAATCCTCCAACTTATGCTGTTCCCAAACATCTGATTCACAACTAGGAATGAGACACTTTCGTTGATGAAGGGTGATAAGGTTGTCAAGTCTTTTAAAATACTCGCCTATTTTATGCTGTTCATCAAAAGATGGTGCTACAATTATTTCTCCCGACAGCCATTCATCGTTTGAAATATTCATCGTGTTCTTAGCAC
>JAGBNK010000008.1 GCA_017634455.1 Lachnospiraceae bacterium | reverse complement strand
TGTCAGAGCACCATTACTTGATGCTCTATTTGTCATGCAATTTTCAATGTACTGATTGCGATGATATAGTCACCGCCGCTATATTCAAAACATTTCTGTTTTAAAACATTTTTATTGACTTTCTTTAATAGTTAGTCTTTTCTCCAAACAATATAGGCCGAAATTTGCTTCTAATTGTAGCATTTATGGGGAGATAAAACAAGAATTTAATATGCTAAAGTTGTAAAATGTTGAAATTATTTTAAAATATTTAACAAAAATATCTGGAGATGTTCTAATATTTTTTCAAACTGATTTTATATAAAGATATTGAAATGGAAGGGGCTATACATTTATAATATACATAACCTGAAATGCTCGATTCAACCTAGTAATTTTGAACCTACATTTACTTTAAACGGGATTCCTATTATTGTCTAATGGATGTCAAGCCTTCATTGCGCAGAGGACGGCAGAAGTTATGATTGCGGTTACCCACCTAGCTTTGCTAGGAGTCAAAATACTGGGCCCGGCATTTTGGGCATATTTTTTATTATGAACAAGATAAGATTTGAAAAAGTGACGAAGAAAAAGAAAAAACAATTATTATTATTTGCCGCCAGCCTAGTAATGGGACTGGCGATTCTTACGATTATATTTTTCATAATAATCGGAGGAAGTCGGCTGGAAACTCAGACTCAGGAGAAGAAGGCTAAAGCTGTGGAGACTGAGGAACAATACACTACCACTATGCGTATAGTGATAATGGATTATGATGGCGACATTTACAGAAATGAAGTGGATATTTATAACCAGGCGGGAGACTATTACTATACCTATGATAGGGAATCATTTACTGACAATCAGGTTATAACTCTTGAGAGCGGAGAGGTAAATGGTATTGCATCAGCAGGTATTATTTTGGGTGATGAAGCTGGACAACAGTCCAATCCTTATCCCAATAAGATTGAGCTGTGGAATACAGCAGAGGGTATTGTTGTTGTAAATGAGCTTGATATTGAAGATTATCTCAAACGGGTTGTGCCAAGCGAAATGCCGCAGGAGTACGGCGACGAGGCACTTAAAGCTCAGGCTGTATGTGCCAGAACCTATGCCTATAAGCATAGTAATAAATTTGCTTACCCGGAGGTACAGGGCCAGATGGATGATACAGTTTCCTTCCAGGTATACAATCAGAGCAATGGTACTTCTGTAACTAATTCTGCGGTGGAAGCTACCTCTGGCAAAATTATTGTCAATAAGTCTGATGACAGACCAATTGATGCTCTATATTTTTCCACATCCTGCGGAATAACACAGGATGGTAAGATTATGGGAGATGATATGGATAATCAGGTACTGAGCGGCGTCTTCGTAGGCTTGAAGGATGAAGGGGTAAATGATTCAGACATATATAGCGGTATTGATATTAATGAATATATAAGAGGACGAGATAGCAAGGCTTACGAGACTGATGCCAAATATTATAGATGGAATACATCTATAGACAAGAGCGGCGCTAGAAATGTTATTGTATCTCAACTGATAGAGTTGTCAGAGGAGCCGGATAATGTGGCTTGTACACCAGACTTCCTGGACACATTAGTTTCTAATAATAAAAGTGTGGGAGCTTTGCAGAAAATCTCCATAAGTGAGAGGGCTGTTACCGGTGCTGCAACTAAGATGACATTTACATTTGACGCAGGAGAAATTGTGGTTCTGGGACAGCTGAATATCAGAACTGTTCTTGGGGCTGCAAGTAGAAATATCAACTTAAATGATGGCAGCGAAATCTCAGCCAGCATATTGCCATCGGCTATTATATCTATGGATGATGCTGGTGGAAATATTATGATTTATGGTGGCGGATATGGCCACGGTTGCGGAATGAGTCAGAATGGAGCCAAGGTATTGGCGACTCAGGGTATGGATTATGAGTCGATTCTGATGTATTTCTATAGTAATTCCAAGGTTTGGAACTATTAAGAGGGGGGTGTCCCCTCTTTTTGTTTGCGTAAATCAGTTTGCGAAAATTAATCTTGAAGTTGCTGTGGTTCTGTGCTAAAATGAGCGATGTTGACAACGTTATCTATTTAAATATGTATAGTTTAAATAGAATTAATTGAATAAGATAAAAGCTGTGAATGCGATAAGTAGGTTGTGAAGACACTTTAAGAGAGAAAGGGTCACTGGCTGGAAGCCCTTTTAAGTAAGATCATAAGATGAATTTCACGCAGGAGTTGTGTCGGTGAAATAGTAGTAGTCGGCAACGGGTAGCGCACGTTAAGCGTACGAGTGTCAGAGAAATCTGGAATTTGGGTGGTAACGCGGAGTAACTTCGTCCCTTGTGGGGCGGAGTTTTTTTAATCTAATAGAGAAGAATGTTCCTTTAAAAGCCATGTTGTGTCTGCGAGTGCTGATTGAACTTTATATTTAATAAATTAAAAAGCTAGCGAGGCGATGGACTTATATAACTTAATCAGGAACATTGAGAGCCCCGGCACTTAATGAGTCGACCATAGGAGACGAATTTAGTACCGCTGGTGCGAGCAAGTAGCGGAAGCGTTCCTGATAAGTTATATAAGCCCAAGCCGAGCGGATTAATAGACATAAAAAGAATAATAAAAGAAGGAGAACATAAATGAACGACAAGTTACAAGAGATTAAGAAAAGAGCATTTGAACAAATTGAAAATGCCCAGGAACTTGATGCATTGAATGATGTGCGTGTAGCAATCCTTGGAAAGAAGGGAGAGCTTACAGCGGTTCTTAAGTCTATGAAGGATGTGGCACCAGAGGACAGACCAAAGGTTGGCCAGATGGTAAATGATGCCAGAGCTGATATTGAGAGCAAGCTTGCTCTTGCCAAGGAGAAGTTGGAATCAGCTGAAATGGAAATGAAATTGAAAAACGAAGTTATTGATGTAACTCTTCCAGCTAAGAAGGCCAAGATTGGACATAATCATCCAAATATTGCTGCTTTGGAAGAAGTGGAAGATATCTTTATTGGAATGGGCTACGAAGTTGTTGAGGGTCCAGAAATTGAGTATGACTACTATAACTTTGAGGCGTTAAATATTCCTGCAGATCACCCTGCAAAGGATGAGCAGGATACATTCTATATTGACAAGAATATCTTGCTTAGAACACAGACGTCCCCTGTGCAGGCTCGTGTAATGGAGCAGGGTAAGCTTCCTATTAGAATTATTGCTCCAGGTCGTGTATTTAGAGCAGATGAAGTTGATGCAACTCATTCGCCTTCTTTCCACCAGATTGAGGGTATGGTTATTGACAAGAATATTACATTTGCAGATTTGAAGGGTACACTTCAGGAGTTTGCCAGAAAGCTCTTTGGAGAGGATACCAAGGTTAAGTTCAGACCACATCATTTCCCATTTACAGAGCCAAGTGCTGAGGTTGATGTGACTTGCTTCAAGTGTGGAGGCAAGGGCTGCCGCTTCTGTAAGGGTGAAGGATGGATTGAGATTCTCGGCTGTGGAATGGTTCATCCTCATGTACTTGAGATGAGTGGAATTGATCCAAATGAATACCAGGGATTTGCCTTTGGTGTTGGCTTGGAGCGTATTGCTTTGTTGAAATATGAAATTGACGATATGAGATTGCTGTATGAAAACGATGATCGTTTCTTGAAGCAGTTTTAATTAGTGGAGGTATGACATGAAGACATCATTAAAATGGATAAAAGATTTAGTTCCTGGGTTGGAGTGCACTCCACAGGAGTATATGGATGCTATGACTCTGTCTGGCTCCAAAGTAGAATTCTATGACTGCATGGATGCAGATTTGGAAAAGATTGTAATCGGTCAGGTTAAGTCAATCGAGAAGCATCCAGATGCAGACAAGCTGGTTATCTGCCAGGTTGATATTGGAACAGAGGTTACACAGATTGTTACTGGAGCTCCAAATGTATTTGAGGGAGCCAAGGTTCCTGTTGTATTAGATGGCGGAAGAGTAGCAGGTGGCCACGACGGCACTGTTACAGAAGGCGGAATTAAAATCAAGAAGGGTAAGCTTCGTGGAGTGGAATCAAATGGTATGATGTGCTCTATTGAGGAACTTGGATCTACAAGAGACATGTTCCCGGAAGCTCCTGAAAATGGTTTGTACATATTTGGTGAGGATGCTCCTGTTGGAGAGAGCGCAATTTCTTACCTGGGATTGGATGATGTTGTTGTTGAATATGAAATTACATCCAACAGAGTGGATTGCTTTGCTATCCTTGGATTGGCTAGAGAAGCTGCAGCAACATTTAACAAGAAATTTGTACCACCTGTTGTTACTGAGACAGGAAATGATGAAGATGTAAATGATTTCATCAAGGTGGATATTGAAGCTACAGACTTGTGTAAGAGATATACTGCAAGAGTTGTAAAGGATATCAAGATTGCACCTTCACCAAAGTGGATGCAGGATAGACTTCGTGCCCAGGGAATCAGACCTATCAACAATATTGTAGATATTACAAATTATGTAATGGAAGAGTATGGCCAGCCAATGCATGCCTATGATTTGGATACTATTGCAGACAACAAGATTGTAGTTCGCCGCGCCAAGAATGGTGAGGAGTTTGTAACTCTTGATGGTCAAACTAGAATTGTTGATGATAGCGTACTTATGATCTGCGATGGGGAGAAGCCTGTTGGTATTGCTGGTATCATGGGTGGAGAGAACTCAATGATTACTGACAATGTAACAACTATGCTTTTCGAGTCAGCATGTTTTAATGGAACAAATATCAGACATTCTTCTAAGAAAGTTGGACTTCGTACAGATGCTTCAAGCAAGTTTGAGAAGGGCTTGGATCCAAATAACGCAATCGAGGCTATTAACAGAGCTTGCCAGCTTGTAGAAGAGTTGGGCTGCGGTACAGTTGTAGGTGGCGTTGTTGATGTATATCCAGAGAAGGTGTCAAGCATCCAGCTTCCATTCGAGCCTGATAAATATAACTCTATGCTGGGTACTGACATAACTCCTGAGGAGATGCTTGAGTACTTCGACAGATTGGAATTGGTATATGACAAGGCAAGCAACATGCTTACAATTCCTACATTTAGACAGGATTTGGTTGGTTATGCTGATCTTGCAGAGGAAGTTGCCAGATTCTATGGTTATGCTAATATTCCTACAAGCTTGCCAACAGGTGAAGCTACAACAGGTGGACTTTCTTATAAGCTGAAGATTGAGAAGGTTGTGAGAAATGTTGCTAAGTTCTGTGGATTCTCTCAGGGAATGACATACTCATTTGAGAGTCCAAAGGTATATGATAAATTATGTATTGATGCAAATGACAAGGTTAGAGATGCTATTGTAATTTCTAATCCACTTGGAGAGGATTTCTCAATTATGAGAACACTTCCTCTTAATGGTATGCTTACATCTCTGGCTACTAATGCCAACAGAAGAAATAAGGATGTGCGTCTCTTTGAGATGGGAAATATATATTTGCCAAAGCAGCTTCCACTTACAGAGCTTCCAGATGAGCGCATGCAGTTGACACTTGGATTCTATGGTGAGGGAGATTTCTTCACAATGAAGGGTGTTGTTGAGGAAATATTATCTCAGGTAGGAATGAATGGAAAGATTACTTACGATCCAAATGCTGGTAGAAATTATTTCCACCCAGGTCGTCAGGCTAATATCATTTATGATGGAACTGTAATCGGATATTTAGGTGAGGTTCATCCAAAGGTTGCTGCAAACTATAACCTGAAGGAGAGAGCTTATATTGCCGTGTTGGATATGCCTGAGATTGTTGAACGCGCAAACTTTGACACTAAATATGTAGGAATTGCTAAGTTCCCTGCAGCTACAAGAGATATCTCTATGGTTGTTCCAAAGAATGTTTTGGCTGGGGATATTGAAGCTGTATTTGAGGACAAGGGTGGCAAGATTTTAGAGTCTTATGAGCTGTTTGATATTTATGAAGGTAACCAGATTACTCTTGGCTTTAAGTCAATGGCTTACTCCCTTACATTTAGAGCAAAGGACAGAAACCTTGAGGAGGAAGATATTACAACTGCAATGAATAGAATTCTCAAGGGTCTTGACGGAATTGGCGTACAGCTTAGAATGTAATTATTGTTTTTGCTTCTCTTATAGCATGTGCTTTTATGAGGATTGTGCCTAAACATAGGTATTTGTGAAAAAATAAAATATATGATGGAAAAACACTGGTTTTGGATGTATAATGGCTTACATCTAAGGCTAGTGTTTTTTGTTGCTAGTCTAATTAGTGTCTTTTGTTCTTGTTTTTATTAGTTGTTCTATTGAATATTTTGTGGCTTTGCTTGTTGAACTAGTGTTTTAATGCGTTTGATAAGCGAATTATGAGGGAGTTCCACGAAAAAAGACAATTTTATTAAAATCGATGTCACTTTTCATGACCTAAATCAAAAACCAAACATCGGAAAAATAAATAATGAAAAAATCGTGGAAATATTTTTTTGAAAGCCTATTTTAGTAGGACGAATTTAAAAAAATATAAAATCTCGTGGAAGACATTTTTTTGAGTCCTCAAAAACTTAGACGAAATTTTGAAAATTTGAAAAATCGTTGACAGCGATTTTATCGCTGTCAGCGGAAACATCGATTATGTTCAAAATCGTCTATCGCAATTTTGTGGGCATCAACGAGAATGTGTAAATTGGCAGATATCGTTGAAATAGAGTGGGCGAGAATGACAGAAATGATGAAATTCGTTTATTGCTCCATAATAGGAATTAATGTATAGGAGAAAAGGAGGAGTTTATGAGAAGAAAATATTTGAAAACAGATGTAGTTTATTTAGCTGCACGTGACAGATTGAAGGAACTGGAAGGCCAAAAGAATAGAATTACAGGGAGGATGATTAATTATCCCGATGGAAAGATTCATTTTGTGACAAAGAAAAGAGTTGTATCTTATTATTTACGGACAAATCCACAAGAAAAAACAGGAAAATATTTATCAAAGAATGAGATGGCAACAATAAAGCTATATATGCAAAAATATTATGATGAGAAAGCATTGAAGGCTTTGGAAAATGAAATATTTGCATTAAATAAATAAATTGATAAGTCAGAAAACCTCGGAGAGAAGCTTAAGGACATTTATGAGGCCGTTCCTGAACAAAGCAGAAATATGATTGAGCCTATTGTGATTTCAGATAAAGATTATGTAAAGCAATGGAGTGAGGCTCCATTTGAACATAAATATATTAGCGAAAATGTACCTAGTTATAAAACTGATAGAGGTGAGAGGGTAAGGTCGAAATCAGAAGTGGTGATAGCGAATATGCTTAACAAGATGAAGATTCCATATAAGTATGAGTGCCCGCTTACTATGCCAGGTGGTATTATAATACATCCAGATTTCACTATTTTGGATGTGAAAAACAGACGTGAGATTTATTGGGAACATCGAGGAATGATGGATGATCGCAATTATGCCAATGATTCTGTGAAGCGTATTCGTGAATATCAAAGAAATGGAATCTTTGTTGGCGATGAATTGATAATAACAGAAGAATCTAATAAATATCCACTGGATATAGAAGCGATTAAATTGATTATAGAGCATCATTTTGTGAAATGATAGTTGTCTAATCAGAGTATGTTATATAATTCTGTTTTATGGAAATGTGATTGTATATTTGCATATCCATACATTCACTTTTGCTTCATTTTTTGTTATTATAGGTAAACGTGGGAATTGAGTGTTTTGATATAATTGATAGAAAGCTGGTTGAAAAATGAATGAAACTATAAATGAAAATGTAATTGATAAAAGTGCATTAGACGTTAAGAATTTCGATTATTACCTTCCGGAAGAATTAATTGCTCAGGATCCATTGGAGAAAAGATCGAATTCTAGATTGATGGTTTTAGACAAGGTGACGGGAGAAGTGTCACACAAACATTTTTATGATATCAAGGAATATTTGAAACCGGGAGATTGTCTGGTGGTAAATAATACCAAGGTTATTCCTGCAAGATTATATGGCTCTCGTGAAAACACTGGTGGCAAGGTGGAGATTTTGCTTCTCAAGAGAGTCAGGGATGATGTGTGGGAGACATTGGTTAAACCCGGCAAGAAGGCTCGTGTTGGCGATAGAATTGAGTTTGGTGAAGGCTTATTAAAGGCTGAGATAATCGATGTGGTAGAAGAGGGTAATAGACTGGTTCGCTTCGAGTATGAGGGAATCTTTGAGGAGATTTTGGATCAGTTGGGACAGATGCCATTGCCACCATATATTACTCATGAATTGAAGGACAAGGATAGATATCAGACTGTCTATGCCAAGTATGATGGCTCTGCAGCTGCACCTACTGCTGGATTGCATTTCACCAAGGAGCTGTTGCAGGAGATTAAGGACATGGGGGTAAATATTGCTGAGGTTACTCTTCATGTTGGATTGGGTACATTTAGACCTGTAAAAGTGGAAAATGTACTGGATCATCATATGCACTCTGAGTTTTATATGGTTTCAAAAGAGGCGGCTGATATGATAAACGCTACCAAAGATAATGGTGGAAGAGTAATATCTGTTGGAACCACAAGTACTCGTACTTTGGAGTCTGCTGCAGATGAGAATGGCAGATTGACAGAGAAGAGTGGATGGACTGAAATATTTATCTATCCAGGATATAAGTTCAAGGTTATAGATGCTTTGATTACTAACTTCCATTTACCAGAATCTACTCTTGTTATGCTCGTGTCAGCTCTTGCTGGAAGAGAACATGTGTTGGCTGCATATGCCAAGGCTGTTGAGGAGAAGTACAGATTTTTCAGTTTTGGTGATGCTATGTTGATAATGGATTTGTCAGAGGTAAATAATGAACTATAGTATAAATTTTCCTAATCTAAATATTCACTTGAATCATGTGGGGCAGAGCATAAATGTGCTTGGCTTTGAGATAGCTTATTATGGCATGGTGATTGCTCTGGGAATGATTGTGGCTATGATATGCATAATGGCCAGAGCCAAAAGCTTTGGTGATGATCAGGATAGATTTTTGGATATAACCTTGTGGACCATTGCTATAGGCGTGGTTGGAGCGAGACTATATTATGTAATCTTCTCCTGGGACTATTACAAAGATAATCTGGTGGATATTATTAATCTGAGAAATGGAGGACTGGGAATATACGGTGGCATATTGGCTGGTATTTTGGCTGCGGTGCTTCTGTGTAAGCATAGCAAGATTCCTTTCTGGCATTTTGCAGATGTGGTTATTCCTGGAGTTTTAATAGGTCAGATTATGGGCAGATGGGGCAACTTTTTCAACAGAGAAGCTTTTGGCCAGTATACAGATAATCTGCTGGCTATGCAGTTGCCTGTAGATGCAGTGAGAAGTAGAAGCGATATTACTGCGGAGATGTGGGCCAATGCTGTTGTGATAAATGGAGATACATATATTTCAGTGCATCCTACATTTCTCTATGAGTCTCTGTGGAACTTAGGCGTCCTTATAATTATATTGGTGCTTACCAAGAGGATTAAGTTTGACGGAGAATTGTTCTTCATTTATATGTTTATGTATGGACTTGGAAGATTTATGATTGAGTCTCTCAGAACGGATCAATTGACAATTGGCTCCACTGGAGTTGCAATTTCACAGGTGGTGGCTGTTGCCATGATGGTGGTGGCAGTGGCCTTAACTGTATGGAAAATGCATGGAAAAATTAATAAAAAATAGTACAAAATTTTGTACAATATTACATAAAAATAGTGAGAATTACTATAGAACCACAAGATATTGTGGTTCTATTTTTTATGCCACAAATTATGCGTGTAAATGTTCCTCCACCTGCCTCCACATGGCGCAATCCCTTGATTTTACTGGATTTTTGGGGTTGACTAGGGTGTTGTTTTTCTGTAAAATGTAGTTAAAAGTGGAGCGAAGTGGTGGCTCGTGTCACAAAGTGGTGGATAAGTTGATAACTTTGTGGATATTAAAAGGGAAGGAGGTAAGCGGCCATGTTCATGGGAGAATATAATCACACAGTTGATGCAAAAGGCAGAATGATTATGCCGGCTAAATTCCGTGAACAGCTTGGAGAACAGTTTGTTGTTACCAAAGGCGTAGATGGTTGCTTATATGTATATTCTTCTGAAGAGTGGGGGAGAATCGAAGAGAAGTTCAGAGAGGTAAACCTCACAACCAAGGATGCAAGAAAGTTCATGAGATTCTTCTTTGCAGGAGCTGCAACTTGCGATGTAGACAAACAGGGACGTATATTGATTCCTCCAGTACTTAGAAACTTTGCAGGACTTGAGAAGGATGTAGTGCTTGTAGGAGTCATGACCAAGATTGAAATTTGGGATAAGGCTAAATACGAAGAAGCCAGCAGTTATGATGACATGGATGAAATTGTGGAACACATGGCTGAGTTAGGATTGAGTATATAAGATATGGAATTTAATCATTATTCAGTTCTCTTAGGAGAGACAATTGAACAATTGAATATAAAAGAAGATGGTGTGTATGTTGATGGTACTCTCGGCGGCGGTGGTCACTCATATGAGATAGCCAAGAGACTTACTACTGGTAAGTTAATTGGTATTGATCAGGATGAAGACGCATTAAGAGCTGCCGGCGAGAGACTTCAGGAATTTGGTGACAAGGTTACACTTGTCAGAAGCAATTACGAATCCATGGTTACAGTTCTTAAGGATTTAGGAATTGAGAAGGTGGATGGAATAGTCCTTGACTTGGGAGTTTCGTCATTCCAGTTGGATACTCCTTCAAGAGGTTTCTCCTACATGGATGAAGATGAGAGACTGGATATGAGAATGGATCAGAGAAATCCTAAGACTGCAGAAGATATTGTAAATGATTACAGTGAGGACGACTTGTACAGGATCATTCGTGATTATGGCGAAGATAGATTTGCCAGAAATATTGCAAGAAATATTTGCAAAGCCAGAGAAGAAGAGAGAATTGTTACAGCTGGACAGCTAAATGCAATTATCAGAGAGTCAATTCCCAAGAAACTCCAGGCTACTGGCGGACATCCTGCCAAGAGAACTTATCAGGCGATACGAATTGAGTTGAATAGAGAGCTTGAAGTTCTACAGGATAATTTGAATGACTTTATTAATCTGTTAAATGAAGATGGTCGTATATGTATTATCACATTCCATTCATTGGAAGACAGAATTGTAAAGGTAGCATTTAAAAATAATCAGGACCCATGTATATGTCCAAAGGATTTCCCAGTATGTACATGTGGCAGAAAGTCTAAGGGCAAGGTGGTTACAAGAAAACCTATTTTGCCAAGCGACAAGGAATTGGAAGAGAATTCCAGATCGAGAAGTGCCAAGCTTCGAGTATTTGAAAGAAACGGAAATGAAATAACATTTTAGAAACCTAAGATAAGATTTGAAAAGGGGATATGTATTATGAGAGAAGTCAATACATTTTATTATACAGATGGAAATACAGTAAGAAAGATCCAGCAGCCATTGCCTAACCGCGAGACTAGAAAGAGAGAGATTGAAGAGGAGCGCAGAAGACAGGCTAGAAGACAGCAGAGAGCTCATGCTAGAATGATGAGACAGAAGAGAATGGCTACTGTAGCAACAGCAGGCCTTGTAGGTGCGCTTTGCTTGTTCTTCGTTGGATATATTACTATTTCAAATAACATTACTTCTCATATGAATCAGGCTGCAGAGTTGGAGTCACAGGTTACAGAACTCAAGGCTTCTAACAGCGCTTTGGAAGGCAGAATTGCTTCTTCTACAAACCTTGGAGTTGTTAAGCAGGCAGCCATTAACGATTTGGGTATGGTCTATGCAAATACAGATCAAATAGTGTATTATAGTATAGATGATACAGACTCTATGAGTCAGTACAAAGCAATACCATAGATTAGAGGTTTATCTTTTGGCTAGGAAAACTAGAAATACAAATAGAAAACAGAATAAAAAAACGATTTTAAAGAGAATGCAAAGTAAGCTCTATGTAGTATTTATCTTACTTTGTATTCTTTTTGTGGTTCTTGTGGGGAGACTCATGTATATCGAGTACACCTCAGGGGATAAATATGAGAAGATTGTCCTGTCTCAGCAGAGCTATGACAGCCGCGTTATTCCTTATCAGCGTGGAAATATTTATGACAGTCGCGGTACGGTTCTTGCTACCTGTGTTGATGTATATAATGTCATCTTGGACTGCAAGGTATTGAATCTCAATGAGGAAAAAAAGGCGTCTACAATAGCATATTTGTGCCAGATTTTCCCGGAGATTACCAAAGAAGCTGTGGAAGATGCTTTGACCAAGAATCCCAATAGTCAGTACAAGGTTTTGGCCAAGAAAATGTCCTATGATAAGGTAAGTGCCTTTGAAGCTATTATGAATGATGAAAATACCAAGAATCAGGTGGCTGGCATATGGTTCGAGAAAGAGTATGAGAGAACTTATCCTTATGGAAATCTGGGCAGTCAGCTTATAGGCTTTGCCTCTGCTTCTGCAGGTGTTATTGGCCTTGAGACTCAGTATGATGATGTGCTGTCTGGAACCAACGGACGAGCTTATGGATATTTTAATTCAGATAATGATGTGGAACAGAAGCTGGTTGAGCCTATAAATGGCAATGGTTTGGTGACTTCCATAGATGCCAATATTCAGAGCATTTGTGAGGAGGCTGTAATAAAGGCCAATGCTGAGATGCTGGCGGAAGCTCAGACTCTTGAGAAATATCAGGAGACTCCTGTGACAACGGGAAGCGACAATACTTCAGTTCTTGTTATGAATCCTAATACAGGTGAGATTCTGGCAATGTCTACATATCCTAGTTTTGACTTGAATAATCCTAAGGATTTAACAGCTTTATATACTCCTGAACAGTTGGAAGCTATGACTGATGAGGAAGAGATGAATGCTTTGAATAACCTGTGGCAAAACTATGCTACAACCAAGACCTTTGAGCCTGGTTCTACATTTAAGCCATTTACAGTGGCCATGGGGCTGGATACTGGTAAGCTAAATGGCGATGAGTCTTATGTCTGCGACGGTGTTGAGGTCGTAAGTGGTGAGGAGGTTCACTGTGTAAAACGAGAAGGACACGGTACAGAAAATATTGAGCAGGCTCTGATGAATTCCTGCAATGATGCTCTTATGCAGATGTCTTATGCCATTGGTGGAAGTACATTTGCCAAATATCAATCTATATTTGGATTTGGACAGAAGACTGGAGTTGATTTGCCAGGAGAAGCCAGCACTGCATCTCTTATTTTTAATGAAGATCAGTTGAATAAAACGGCTGCCAACCTGGCTACAAGTTCATTTGGACAGGGGTTCAATGTGACTATGATTCAGCTTGCCACATCTTTCTGTTCTCTTATAAATGGTGGTGATATGTACCAGCCACATGTTGTGAGTCAGATTCAGGATGATTCGGGAAATGTAATCAAAACCATTGACCCGGTCATTATGAAGGAGACTGTGTCTCAGGAGACAAGTGATACTCTGAGACAGTATATGAAATCAGTTGTTGATGAGGGTACTGGAAAGAAGGCTGCAGTAGAAGGCTATTCTATTGGGGGCAAGACTGGTACTGCGGAGAAGCTTCCTAGAAACTCTGGAAATTATGTTGTATCATTCATAGGATTTGCCCCTGTGGAGGATCCTCAGGTTGTGGTTTATGTGACTATTGATACGCCACATGTGGAACTTCAGGATAAGTGCTCTCAGTCCTCATTTATTGCCAGAGATATTTTTGCACAGATTCTACCTTATATGGGAATTGAGCAGACAAATTTCCCACAGGAGGAAAATGTTGAAACTCCTCAGTAGGTGTGACATGAATAAATGAATGCATAAGAATCTTATTTTTGTGCAATAATGAAAAGCTATATATGATATTATGGCTTTTGAAGAAAATATTAGGAGATATGAGAAATGTTAAATGTACTATTACCATTATTATTAAGCTTTTTTATTACGGTTTTGTTAGGACCTGTAATTATTCCATTCTTGAGAAAGTTGAAGGTGGGAAATACTGAGAGAGAAGAGCTGGAATCTCATCAGATTAAAACTGGTACACCTACTATGGGTGGAATTATGATGCTTATTACCGTGACAGTTATCAGTTTATTCTATGCTAAGAGTTATCCTCGTATTATTCCGGTTCTTATTTTGACATTGGGATTTGGTCTTATTGGTTTTCTTGATGATTACCTGAAGGTTGTCAAGAGAAATAAGGATGGTTTGATTGCTTGGCAGAAGCTAATTTTACAGATTATTCTTACAGCTGTATTTGCTTTCTGTGTTGTGAACTATACAGATGTATCATTGGAAATGATTATTCCTTTCACAGGTGGCAAAATGGTTGATCCGGGAATTCTGACTTTCCCTATTATGTTCTTTGCTATTATCGGAACAGTAAATGGAACTAACTTCACAGATGGGTTGGATGGTTTGGCTTCTACAGTAACTGCTGTTGTAGCTGCATTTTTCACATTTGTATCTCTATCTGTAGGCGGCGGGGTTGAGCCAATCTGCGCTGCAATGTTTGGTACACTTCTTGGATTCCTTGTATACAATGTATATCCTGCAAGTGTATTTATGGGAGATACAGGTTCCCTTGCCTTGGGCGGTTTTGTAGCTGGAACAGCTTATATGATGCAGATGCCACTTTTCATTATTATTGTAGGCGTGGTTTATCTGGTGGAAGTTATATCAGTTATTTTGCAGGTTGGATATTTTAAACTTACACATGGTAAGAGAATTTTTAGAATGGCGCCTATTCATCACCATTTTGAGCTTGGTGGATGGTCAGAGACCAGAGTAGTAGCAGTATTTTCTATAATTACTATTTTGGTATGCGCAGTAGCATATTTTGCCATGTAGAAATATTTGTAATATAGCTGTTTTGATATGTGAAATTTTTGCTTTGGTGCAAAATGTATAAATCCACATAAATTTTGAAGTATATGATTTAGGAGTTAGAAGATGGATATTTTGGCACAGACTTATATTGTGATTGGAACAGGAAAGAGTGGAGTTGCAGCTGCCGGGTTGTTGCTTAAGAAAGGATGCAAAGTATATCTGTACGATGGCAACGAGAACCTGGATGTGGCTGGATTCTATGACAAGAATCCCGGATTGCAGAAAGTGGAGATATATCTGGGAGACAAGGTGAAGGATATCCTGTCACAGGTAAATGTGGCTGTGTTAAGTCCAGGCGTACCAGTTGACAGCCCTTTGGTACAGGAAATGACAGGTTTGGGAATAACTATCTGGGGTGAAGTTGAACTTGCATATAGATTAGGTGCTGGCAGAATTGTTGCTATTACAGGAACCAACGGCAAGACTACAACAACTTCTCTTACTGGTGAGATAATGGCCAGATATTTCAATGATGTACAGGTGGTTGGAAATATTGGTATACCTTACACTGGTGTAGCTGATCAAATGACTGATGACACAGTTGTTGTTGCGGAAATTAGTAGTTTTCAGCTGGAGACTATTGAAGAGTTTGCTCCTCAGGTTTCAGCTATTTTAAATATTACTCCTGATCATCTCAATAGACATCATACAATGGAGAACTATATTGCGGCCAAGGAGAGCATTACTAGAAATCAGAAGAGCACTGACACATGTGTACTTAACTATGAGGATGAGGTTCTGCGCAAGTTTGGTGAGTCTCTGGATGAGCATGTAGTATTTTTCTCAAGCGAGAGAAAGTTGGATGATGGTCTCTATGTTGACGGAGAGGAGATTAGATTTGCCAAAGCAGGTGAAGATAATCTTGTGATTAATGTTAATGAATTAAATATTTTAGGTAAGCATAATTTTGAAAATGTAATGGCTGCAGTGGCAATGGCTGATGCAATGGGAGTGCCAATGGATGTTATTGTGGAAGGTCTCAAGAACTTCCATGCAGTTGAACATAGAATTGAATTTGTATGTAAAAAGAGAGATATAGACTTCTATAATGATTCCAAGGGAACTAATCCGGATGCTGCCATCAAAGGAATTCAGGCTATGAATAGACCTACAGTATTGATTGGTGGTGGCTATGACAAAGAGTCTGAGTATGATGAGTGGATCGAAAGCTTTGACGGTAAGGTCAAGAAGCTGGTTCTTATTGGACAGACTAGAGAGAAGATTGCGAAATGTTGTGATGCTCATAATTTCAAGGACTATGTATTTGCAGACTCTCTGGAGGAGGCAATTGATATAAGCTATGACACAGCGCAGCCAGGGGATGCAATTCTGCTTTCACCTGCATGCGCGAGCTGGGGTATGTTTGATAATTACGAGCAACGAGGTGACATTTTCAAGGAATATGTTAGAGGATTGTCGAAATAAATGAGTGTTGAACAAGCTGTGAAGCGTGGTAGGAAAAAGAATAGAACTGAATATATAGATTACACATTTTTGGTGATAATCATAATTCTTATGGCTTTTGGCTTTGTTATGCTATATAGCACATCTGCTTATATGGCCACTTTGAAATATGGTAATTCAATTTATTATCTGAAGAAACAGATGATGGCTGCTGGTTTGGGAGCGGTTTTGGGAGTGATATTCCTCAAGGTGTTTGATTATCATATTCTGGATAAATTATCTATGTTGATTTTTGGTGCGGCAAATGTTGCCTGCCTGGCGGTAAACTTTATTGGTACATCATCACATGGTCAGTCCAGATGGATTTATATTGGACCTATTTCATTCCAGCCCTCAGAGTTGGCTAAAATGGCTACTATCTTCATGATTGCAAGTGTAGTTGCCAAGAAAACCAAGGCTTTGAGAGACTTTAAAAATGCTATTAAGGTGCTGTGCATGTGCCTACCTCTTACTGCAATTATTGCATATAACAACTTAAGTACTGCCATAATTGTAATTGGTATAGCAGGTATAATGGTCTTTGTTGCCAGCCCGGAGTTCAAGAGATTCTTCCTGATACTAATGGGGGGAGTGGCCTTTGCGGCTATATTTGTCCTGCTGGCATCTGGTAGTTATCGTATGCAGCGTATTCAGGTGTGGTTACACCCTGAGAATTTTACAAGTGATTCCTCTTATCAGACTTTGCAGGGGCTATATGCTATTGGTTCCGGTGGTTTGTTTGGTAAAGGTTTGGGAGAGAGTATGCAGAAGCTTGGATTTGTTCCTGAGGCTCAAAATGATATGATTTTCTCTATTATATGTGAGGAGCTGGGACTTTTCGGGGCTATATGTGTGATTTTGATGTATATCCTGTTGTTGTGGCGATTAGTTTTGATTGCTACTAAAGCCAAGGATATATTTGGATCCTTTGTGGTGATAGGGATTATGGCCCATATGGCTTTACAGGTTATATTAAATATTGCGGTTGTTACAAATACTATTCCGAATACAGGTATTACATTGCCATTTATAAGTTATGGTGGTACTTCCATAATGTTTCTTGTGTTTGAAATGTTTGTAGCTTTATCTGTATCAAAGGGCTTGAAGCTTGAAGAAGTATAGAAAGGTTAAGTTATGGGAAAGGGCAAGAAGAATAAAAAGAAAAAGTCCGTTGTCTGGTTTTATCTTGGTAATATAATTCTTGGTGTCATTATAATAATTGTGGCTGCTTTTATTGCCATGTATATGTTCTGCAATGTGCATGATGTGCAGGTTGTGGGAAGTAAATATTATGATCCCATTGAGATAGAAGAGTATGTGCTTACTGGTAAGTACAAAAACAATGCAGTTTATGTAACCTTTGATAATGCATTACATCCAAAGAAGAATATACCTTTTGTTGAATCTGCAAAGGTGAAAATGACTTCTTATGACAAGGTGGAAATCAAGGTTAAAGAAAAGTCAATGATGGGATTTATGGCTGTGGCTGATGGAACCTTTGCTTATTTTAATGATGAAGGTGAAGTGGTTGAGGTTTCAGATAGAATTCTCGATGATATACTTCCTGTGTCCGGTGTTGTGTTGGAATCTGCGGAGGTTGGTCAACATGTAGCTATTGATGAAAAGCAGTTGAATAACATGCTGAATATAATCAAGGTTCTTCGCAAGAACAATGTGGCAGTTACTTCTGGAAATTTTGATGAAGCCGGCAATTTTGGAGTGTTTAGCGGTGCAGTTTATATAAATTTTGGAAATGGTTCTGATATTGATGAAAAGGTTAAGAGATTGAATTATATTCTGCCTAAATTGGTGGATATGTCAGGTATATTGCACTTGGAAGACTGGTCAACACAAGATACAGATATTGTATTTGAAAAAACCACAGAATAGTGTGGATAAAATCCACTTTTTCAAAAAAATGGGTTGATAAATAGGCATAAAAAATATATTATAAGATATATATGTTTGCATATTAGGTTTCACGGATTTCGTGAAACATTTTTATAGGGAATTAAGGAGGAAGAGATCTTGCTTGAAATTATGACTAATGAAATAGAAAACGGCGCAAAGATTATTGTAGTCGGTGTCGGCGGCGCTGGAAACAACGCTGTCAATAGAATGATTGACGAAAACATAGGGGGAGTAGAATTTATCGGTGTCAACACTGATAAGATGGATTTGCAGTTATGTAAGGCGCCTACATTGATTCAGATCGGCGAGAAGCACACAAAGGGACTTGGTGCTGGAGCACAGCCTGAAATTGGACAGAAGGCTGCCGAGGAATCAGCAGAAGAGATCTCAGCACACTTAAAGGGTGCGGATATGGTATTTGTAACTTGCGGAATGGGAGGCGGTACTGGTACAGGTGCTGCACCAGTTGTTGCCAAGATTGCAAAAGAGCAGGGTATCCTCACTGTTGGTGTTGTTACTAAGCCATTTAGTTTTGAAGCAAAGACTCGTATGGTAAATGCCGAGGGCGGTATTGATAGATTAAAGGAAAATGTGGATACACTTATTGTTATCCCTAATGATAAATTATTACAGATCTGCGATAAGAGAACTACAATGCCAGAAGCTTTGAAGAAGGCTGATGAGATCTTACAGCAGGGTGTTCAGGGAATCACAGATTTGATTAACTTGCCAGCACTTATTAATCTGGACTTCTCAGATGTTAAGACAGTTATGCATGACAAGGGAATTGCTCATATTGGTATTGGTACTGGTAAGGGTGATGAGAAGGCAACAGAGGCAGTTAGAATCGCTGTTGAAAGTCCACTTCTTGAGACAACAATCAGCGGTGCTACAGATGTTATCATCAACATTTCTGGTGATATTACTCTTCAGGATGCTGCATCTGCTACAAATTACATCAAGGATCTCACAGGAAATGATATTAATATCATCTTCGGTGCAAAATATGATGAGTCAATGACAGACACAGCTACAATTACTGTTATTGCTACAGGAATTAGAGACAATGGTTTGAATAATTCTATTCCAAAGCCAGGAAGCAGTGTTATTGACAATATGAAGTACAGCTCACAAATTTCTAAGACAACAGCTTCTGCTGGATTAGGATTTGGTACTTCAGCTCAGACAGCTTCAGCTAGTACAACAGCTAAGCCTGCTTCTACAACAACATTTGGTGGTTTCGGTGAAGCAGTGAAGAAGCCAGTGATGCCATCTTTTAATGAGCCATCTATTACAGAAGGCACAGTAAAGCCACAGGATATCAAGATTCCTGATTTCTTAAAGAATTCTAGAAGCTAATTGCTTTGAATAATAAATGAATAAGGGGGGCCTCTGATATGTTCTACATGTCGGAGGCTTTTTCAAATAGATGTTGCCAAATTTATTCTATATGTTAAAATGGCAATTGGCATATTTTATGCTTTATTTCTTATATAAATAGGAGAGAACGATGCAAGAACTAATAAATATTATCAAAGACGAAGTAACCAAGGCATTTGTTGAGTGTGGTTATGGTGAGAAATATGGTTATGTAACTATTTCTAACAGACCTGACTTGTGCGAGTATCAGTGTAATGGCGCATTGGCTTGTGCAAAGGAAGCTCACAAGGCTCCAATTATGATTGCAAATGAAGTGTGCGAGAAGCTTCAGGGAAATGAACTGTTTGCAAGTGTTGAAGCCTGCAATCCTGGATTTTTGAATATGAAAATATCAGAGGAATATCTGGCTGATTATACCAACAAGATGCTTGCTGATGACAGACTTGGACTTGATGAAGTGGAAGAGAAGAAGACTATCATGATTGACTACGGCGGACCAAATGTTGCAAAGCCACTTCATGTAGGTCATTTGCGCTCTGCTGTAATTGGAGAGAGTATCAAGAGAATCAACAGATTCATGGGAAATGAAGTTATCGGTGATGTGCATCTGGGAGACTGGGGCTTACAGATGGGCTTGATTATTACTGAGCTTAGAGAGCGTCAGCCTGATTTAGTATATTTTGATCCTGAATATAAGGGAGAATATCCAAAAGAGGCTCCATTTACTATTAGTGAGTTGGAGGAAATCTATCCAACAGCCAGTGGTAAATCTAAGGAGGATGAGGCATACAAGGAGCGGGCTATGGCTGCAACTTATGAGCTTCAGCATGGTAATCCTGGATATACAGCATTGTTACAGCACATTTTAGATGTGTCTGTAACTGATTTGAAGAGAAATTATGAGAATCTCAAGGTTTCATTTGATTTGTGGAAGGGTGAGTCTGATGCTGATCCATATATTCCTGATATGGTTGAGAAGATGAAGGCTGATGGATTTGCTTATGTCAGTGAAGGTGCTTTGGTTGTTGATGTTGCAGAAGAGACAGACACCAAGGAAATTCCACCTTGTATGATTTTGAAGTCAGATGGAGCTGCTTTGTACAATACAACAGATTTGGCAACTCTTATATGGCGTGAGGCTGATTATCATCCAGATGAGGTTATCTATGTAGTTGATAAGCGTCAGGAATTGCATTTTGTACAGGTATTCAGATGTGCCAAGAAGACTGGCATTGTGCCTGATTCTACTGAATTGAAATTTGTAGGTTTCGGTACTATGAATGGCAAGGATGGTAAGCCTTTCAAGACAAGAGATGGTGGTGTTATGAGATTGGAAAATCTTATCTCCGATATCAATGAGAAGATGTATTCTAAGATTTTGGAAAATGATACTATGAGCCAGGAGGAGGCAGAGGAGACTTCTAAGACAGTTGCTCTTGCTGCTATTAAATATGGTGATTTATCTAACCAGGCTTCCAAGGATTATATCTTTGATATAGACAGATTTACTTCATTTGAAGGAAATACAGGACCATATATTCTCTATACAATTGTTAGAATGAAGTCTATTTTGGCTAAATATGAGCAGAGTGGTAAGTCTGTAGATACAGGAGTTATTGGTGCTCCTGAGACAGAGAGTCAGAAGGCTCTTATGTTGGAACTTGCTCGTTTTAACACTTCTATTAGAAATGCATATGAGGAGACAGCGCCTCATAAGATATGTGCATATATTTATGAATTGGCCAATGCATTTAACAAGTTCTATCACGAGACCAAGATTCTCGGTGAGGAGGATGAGAAGAAGCAGGCTGGTTATATTAAATTGTTACAGTTAACAAAACAGACTCTTGAAGTATGTATTGACTTATTAGGTTTTGAGGCACCTGAGAGAATGTAATTTTTTAGAAAGAAGGAATGTATCATGACAAAGGTAGATATTATATCAGGTTTTTTGGGAGCTGGAAAAACAACATTTATCAAGAAGATGATTGATGAAGTCTATAAGGGCGAGAATGTTGTTCTTATTGAAAATGAATTTGGTGAAGTTGGTATTGACGGTGGATTCTTAAAGGATGCTGGAATTACAATCTCTGAATTGAATTCAGGTTGCATCTGCTGTACTTTGGTAGGAGATTTTGCCAAGAACTTACAGGAAGTATTAGATACATATCATCCAGACAGGATTATTATCGAGCCATCTGGAGTTGGTAAGCTTAGCGATGTAATGACATCTGTTATTGATTTGGAAGAGTCACACGATGTGAAGGTTAATGCTTTGGTTACAGTTGTTAATGCACTGAAGGCTTCTAAGCAGATGAAGGCATTTGGTGAATTCTTCAATAACCAGATTGAGTATGCTACAACTGTTGTATTGTCAAGAACACAGAAGGCTACATCAGATCAGTTGGAATTCTGCGTGAAGAAGATTCAGGAGCTTAATCCAAAGGCTGCAATTATTACAACTGCATGGGATGAGCTTGCTGGAGAGAATATTCTCAAGGTAATTGAGGGACAGGATAACTTAGAATATAAATTAATGGCTGAGGCTAAGCATCATGAGGAAGAGCACGAGCATGAGCACCATCATCATCATGACCATGATGAGCATGAACACCACCATGACCACGATGAGCATGACCATCACCATGACCATGATGAGCACGAGCATCACCATGACCATGATGAGCATGAGCACCATCATCATGACCATGAAGAGCATGAACATCATCATGTACATGATGAGAATTGTACTTGTGGATGCCATGATCATCACCATCATCATGCAGATGATGTATTTACAAGCTGGGGTAAGGAGACTCCACATGTATTTGAGAAGTCTACTATTGAACATGCCCTCAAGGCTTTCGTTGAGACAGATGAATATGGCGATATCTTAAGAGCAAAGGGAATGGTTCCATCTACAGATGGCACATGGATTTACTTTGACCTGGTTGATGGCGAGTATGAAATTAGACAGGGAGAGCCTGATTACACAGGTAGACTTGTAGTAATCGGTCCTGATATTGATGAGCATAAGCTTGAAGAATTATTTGGATTGAACTAATTAATGAGTTTTATAACAAGGCCTTCTGGGCCTTGTTAATTTTGGAGGAAATAAAATGGCTGAGATTCCAGTTTATGTCTTTACCGGATTTATGGACAGCGGCAAGACTACTCTTATTGAGGAGACTCTGTTGGAAAATGGATTCGGAGAGGACAATGAGAAGATATTAATTATCTGCTGTGAAGACGGGGATGTGGAATATGACATGGATAAGCTCAAGAAAGCCAACGTGGAAGTGGCTTATCTGGAGGATGAAGAGGAATTCACACCTGCCAAATTAGCGGAGTTAAATGATACATACAAACCTGATTCAGTATTTATAGAATATAATGGAACATGGGATGTAGGTAATCTGTATGAGATTGATGCTCCAAAGGATTGGGTTGTTGTTCAGTCTCTGTGTACAATTGATGCCACAACATTTGACATGTATATGCTCAATATGAGAGCAATGATGCAGGAGCAGTTCTTCAAGGCAGAGGTTGTAATATTTAACAGATGTGATGATGACACACCTCGTGCTAAGTACAGAGCTACAATCAAGACTGTAAACCGTCCGGCTCAGATTGTATATGAGCGTAAGGATGGAACTATCGACAATAGAGAAGAAGAATTACCATTTGATTTGGATGCTGATGTTATTGAAATTACTGATGCAGATTATGCACTTTGGTTTATGGATGTAATGGATAATCCTAAGAAGTATGATGGCAAGACTGTACATTTCCTTGGTTTGATTTATAATCCACAGGATGGCAAGGGCAAGTTGAAGAGAGGCGTGGTTGTACCAGGTAGATTTGCCATGACATGTTGTGTGGAAGACATACAGTTCCTGGGCATGATGTGCAAGGTTGGAGTGGATGAGGCTCCTGCTCATCGTAGCTGGGTTGATATTACTGCCAAGGTGAAGGTTGAATTTGCCAGAGAGTACAAGGGCAAAGGACCTATGCTTTATCCGATAGAGATGAAGCCGGCAGAAAAGCCAGAGGATGAGTTGGTTTATTTTAGTTAAAAAGGTTTTATAATAGGACAGATATTTCTGATGAGTTTGGTCGGAAATATCTGTTTCTTTTTATGGTTAAGTATTCATTTTAAATAAAGAATTGGCATAAAATCGTGTTTTTCCATGGATGTTAAAAAATTGACAACTTTAGTTGTTTACTCTGATAAAACATCATGGAGAATTTTTGAAAATATTTGGCTATTTTTAAGTGGAAAATAGTTTGACTATGCAGGTAAAAACAAATATCATTTAATTATGCGTTTAGATTCACTTTTACAAATATTATAATTATTTTACAGGAATTTACTTATAGTTTATGTGAGAGTGAAATACTAAATATCGACAAAAAACCAAAGGAGGATGGTTTATGTATCCAATACTAAAGGCAGAACAGTTGGCCGACAAGATTTATCTCATGGATGTTAAAGCACCTAGAGTTGCAGCATCTTGTCTACCAGGACAGTTTGTCATTGTCAAGATTGATGGAGTGGGAGAGAGAATTCCACTTACAATTTGTGATTATGATAGAGAAGCAGGCACAATTACTATTGTATTCCAGACAGTAGGTGCTTCAACAATGAGAATGGCAGAACTTAAGGCTGGAGACAGCTTTGAAGATTTTGTAGGACCTCTCGGTCTTCCTTCTGAATTGTGCGAAGAGGAAAATTTGGAGGAGACTAAGAAGAAGAAGATTGTATTTATTGCAGGTGGTGTAGGTACTGCACCTGTTTATCCACAGGTTAAGTGGTTGAAGGAGCATGGAGTAGATACAACAGTAATTATGGGATCTCGTACTAAGGACTTGTTGTTCTTTGTAGATAAAATGGAAAAGGTTGCAACACAGCTTTGCGTTACAACTGATGATGGAAGTTATGGATTCCACGGAATGGGAACTAATCAGTTACAGGCATTGGTTGACGAGGGACAGACTTTCGATCATTGCGTAGCTATTGGACCTATGATTATGATGAAGTTCGTATGTAAGCTTACCAAGGAGCTTGGAATTCCTACAGTAGTATCAATGAACCCTATTATGGTTGATGGTACAGGTATGTGTGGAGCTTGTCGTCTTGTTGTTGGCGACGAAGTGAAGTTTGCATGTGTAGACGGACCAGAGTTTGACGGACATCTTGTTGATTTTGATCAGGCTATGGCAAGACAGGCTCAGTACAAGACTGAGGAAGGTCGTGCTAAGTTGGCTCTTGAAGAGGGCGATACTCATCACGGCGGATGCGGACATTGTGGAGGTGACAAATAATGGCTAATGTAGATGTATTGGTTAGAGTACCTGTTAGCGAACAAGATCCATTGGTTCGCGCAAAGAATTTTGATGAAGTATGCCTTGGATATTCTAAGGAAGAGGCTATGGACGAGGCAACTCGTTGTTTAAATTGTAAGAATGCACAGTGTGTTAAGGGCTGTCCTGTTTCAATAAATATTCCAGCATTTATTGAACAGGTCAAGGATGGTAATATTGAGAAGGCTTACAGCATTATCAGTGAGTCATCAGCTCTTCCTGCTGTATGTGGTCGTGTATGTCCTCAGGAAAGTCAGTGTGAGGGTAAATGTATCCGTGGTATCAAGGGTGATCCAGTATCAATTGGAAAGCTTGAGAGATTTACAGCTGACTGGGCTAGAGAAAATGGAATCAAGCCACAGGGAGCAGAGGAGAAGAACGGTCACAAGGTGGCTGTTGTTGGTTCAGGTCCTGCAGGTCTTACATGTGCAGGAGATTTGGCAAAGCTTGGTTATGATGTAACAATCTTTGAGGCACTTCATGAGGCAGGCGGTGTATTGGTATATGGTATTCCTGAGTTCAGATTGCCAAAGACCAAGGTTGTAGCTGCAGAAGTTGAAAATGTTAAATCTCTTGGTGTTAAGATTGAGACTAATGTAATTATTGGAAAGACAATTACAATTGATAAGTTAATGGAAGAGGAAGGCTTTGAGGCTGTATTTATCGGATCAGGTGCTGGACTTCCTAGATTTATGGGAATCCCAGGAGAGCAGGCTAACGGAGTCTTTTCTGCCAATGAGTTCCTTACAAGAAATAACTTGATGAAAGCATATCAGGAGGGTTATGATACACCTATCTCTAGAGGTAAGAAGGTAGTAGTTGTAGGTGGTGGAAATGTTGCTATGGATGCTGCTAGAACTGCACTTCGTCTTGGAGCAGAGGTTCATATCGTATACCGTCGTGGTGAGGCTGAGCTTCCTGCAAGAGCAGAAGAAGTACATCATGCAAAGGAAGAGGGAGTAATCTTTGATTTACTTCAGAATCCTACAGAAATTCTCGTAGATGAGAATGGTTGGGTATCAGGCGTTAAAGTTATCAAGATGGAACTTGGTGAGCCAGATGAGTCTGGTCGTAGAAGTCCTGTTGAGATTCCTGGTTCTGAGTATGAGATTGAGGCTGACACAGTTATCATGTCTCTTGGTACATCTCCAAACCCACTTATCTCAAGCACTACCAAGGGTATTGAGACAAACAGACGCGGATGTATTGTGGCTGAGGAAAATGGTGCTACTACCAAGGATGCAGTTTATGCAGGTGGTGATGCTGTTACAGGTGCAGCTACAGTTATTCTGGCTATGGGTGCTGGTAAGGCTGCAGCAGCTGGTATTCACGAGTATTTCATGAATAAATAATTAGAATATATGGATGGCGCTGGTATATTTATTATATCAGCGCTGTTTTTTATGGGAAATGGCTTTGCATTTCCTATTTTTATACCCTTTTTGGAGAATATTTATAAATGTCTTGTGTTATAATATGCAAAGTTAGAAATTATTTACTTAGAGGAAGTAGTTTATGAATAGATATTTATCAAAAGAGGAATCAACTGCATTAAAGGGAGTAGCCATTTTGTGGATGATATTTCATCATTGCTATCATGAGACCGGCTTGTTTGATTATCTGAATCTGAATTTCTATCCATTTGACATGGAGAGTGTGTTAAATGTTGGAATCTATGCAAAGGTTTGTGTGGCTATATTTGCCTTTGTATCAGGTTATGGATTGTATATAAGCTATATGAATTCTGCAGTTATAGAAGGGGATTCCAAGTGGATTTGGAACAGACTGAAGAAGGTTATGACAACCTTTTGCACTGTGGCTGTTATTTCATATGTATACTTTGCAATCAAGGCTTTGATTACAGGTGAGGAATTCTTCTCAAAATATGGTAACTCATTATCTGAAATTGTGATTTCTATTGCTGCTGATATATTTGGTGTATCCAAGCTTCTTGATACCCGTAGCTTAAATGGAGCATGGTGGTATATTAGTGCTGCCATTATATTTATGATTGTAGCACCTGCATTTTATAAGCTTCTGAATCAATTCGGCTCAGTATTTGTAATTGGAGTGCTTATTGTACTTCCTAGAATCTTGAAGCTGGAATACTTTGGACAGACCAGCATCTATGTATATCTGGAAGTTTTTGTTGTGGGAATGATTGCCTGTCACGCAGACTGGTTTGGCAAATTTTATAGGAAATTCTACAAGAACAGCTTGGCCAAGGCTGCAACAGCAGTGGTGCTTATAGCTCTCTTTGTGCTTTCAATTCACAATAACCTGTTGCTATCCAGAAAGGTATTCTGGGAATATCATTATATTGTAGTTCCACTTATTAATATTTTCCTGTGTATATTTGTAATATTTAAGATCCCTGGATTGAAGAAGGTGTTTGCTTATCTGGGTAAATATTCTACAGTTATGTGGCTGGTACATATTTTCTATAGAAATGCTATGAATGCTCATGTCCCAGACAACACATGGTTTATGATTACACCTATTGTATTGGTGGTTGTTTCCCTTGTGAGTGCCATTATATATGACAAGGTTAGAAGCTTCCTTAAGTAAATACAAAAAGAATACAAGCGAAGTGTATTGTTTATTGACATGCAAGAAGTGAGGTTATATAATTCGTAAAAATGGATTTTATTATAAATATGGTTTAAGCGGGTTTATTTGATGAATATGGATGTTGTTACTACTTGACGTGTACACGTTTTGGAGGTATATTGTAGATGATAAAAGATTTCGCAGATAAAGAAACTGAAAAAGTATATAATCAATTATTTTCTAAAAAATTACCTTATGACATTCAGAAGGTTGCATTGCGGAAATTAATGCTTATTGATAATGCTACATGTTTGTCAGATTTAAAAGCGCCTCCAGGAAATCGTTTAGAATTTCTAAATGGTGATAGAATTGGACAATGTAGTATTAGAATAAATGATCAATATCGTATATGTTTCAGAGAATATAATGGTGATTTTTATGAAGTAGAAATAGTTGATTATCATTAATAGGAGGAAATAATATGCCTACATTAATAGAAACACCGAAAATGAGTGAAATTTTAATAGAAGAATTTATGGAACCGATGGGGCTGTCTGCATATCGCTTGGCGAAAGAAATCAATGTGCCAGTGTCGCGAGTGCAGGATATTTTACATGACAGACGTAAGGTTACCGCAGATACATCATTGAGACTGGCTAGATTCTTTGGAGTTTCGGATAAATACTTTTTGGATATACAAAATGATATTGAATTGCGTGAACTTCGTATGACATTGGCGGAGGAACTAGACGCCATTAAACAATGTGACATGGTGGGTAAGTGATAGATTGACTATATGTTAAGTATTGAATGTGCCTCAGGGACAGTTGCAGATGTATATTGAGGCAATGAAAATTATATAAGGAGGAGAATGATTGAGTGGTGAATTGAATGATAATCGTAATTCAAGAAATATATCGATTATAAAAGATGCTGATGGTAATAGTATTGTTATGATAAATGATATTATTTTTAAAGGTAAAAGAAATATAAATTGGGATGATGTTGAACAATATCTTAAGGATTATGTTGGCGATTTCTATTCAATAGCTGAAGAAGGGGAGATTATTTATATAGGAACCAATCTTCCTAGGGAGTATTCAGGATCTGTATATACAAAGAAATTAAAAGGAACTGTTGCAAAAGCAAAGGCTAATGCTGCTCAGGGTATACCAGAGATGATTGAAATAGCGAGCAATGGAGTGTTTGAGCATAATAGGAAACAGAAACATGAAAGAGATGCTAAAAATGGATGGTATAGATATGATACTCGATTTGGATTGCCCGTTTATGATGATAGTGGTCAAATCTACGGATATAACATTTTTCATGCGAGACTTTTGATTAGGCATGCGGGAAGTGGTAAGAAATATTTGTACGATGTTATGGAAATAAAAAAAGAAACGAGCATGTCCTGTCAGGCTGATGCCTTACCCGGTAATAAACCCATTTCTTAATTCATATATTAAGAGTGTTAAGGGCATTTGTCAATAGAAATAATTGATAGGCTGCTGATGACAGATGTTTTTATTCATAGAATACGAGTATAAGTAAGAGGTGTTTATATGACAATTAGCGATAGAATATTCGAACGTCTAGAACAGATTAATATGACTCAAAAAGTTTTTTCTGAAAAGACGGGAATCTCGCAGAGTACAATTAGCGAGTGGAAGAGTAAGCATACGAATCCAACATCTGAAAAAATCATGATTATATGTTCAGTGCTTAATGTGACTCCGGAATGGTTACTTTCTGGAATGGAGAATACGGGCACACGCGGTAATCAGAATGTCTGGTATGTGGTCGACAAGGATACAGAAATTGGCCAGTTGATTCAATCTTATAACGAGATGGATAAAAGCAGTAGAGATAGGCTGCAGGGTTATATTGAGGCGATGAAAAACACTTATTAGATTTATTCATCAAAAGCCTTGATCCTCGTCAAAACATTAACAACTAAACCCTTACGAAACTATTGCGCGAGGGACATTTTCTTTATAAAATAATAGTCAGGTACTATATAATCTCTGAGGGGAAAGAGATTAGGGAAAAGGTTTTATTTATAAGGGGGTAAAATTTAATAATGAAGAAGGTAACCAGATTTATTGCACTTTCTATGGTACTTTGCATGCTATTTTCTATGACAGCATTTGCAGCAAATGAGACATCTCTTGATATCTCAGATAATGGTACTGTAGATGAAGAAAACATCGGGGAGATGCGTCGTAACCTTAGAGAATATTACAAGGTAGCTTCTCAGTCAGATGATGAGAGTACATTGGCAATTGCCCAGGCTGCAGCAGATGTAATCGGTAGAAAGACCGTTACATATACAGAAGCTAATCAGGTTGCTTCATTGGTACAGCTTGGATATTCAAAGGTTGGAAGCAATGGTCCTATTTCTATTACACGTGGCCAGCTTAGATATAAGAACTGGTTCTGGTGGAAGACAGAGGATGTATACTTAGTATGTTTATCTGGTACAGATACTGATGCTGAGAATCAGACAACAGACTGGTGGACAGATTTGTTATCTGGATTCGAATTTGATAATCAATATGTGAGAAATATTAAGGCTACAATTAGAGCTAATGTTCCAGCAGGATCTAATTTGATTATCACAGGTCATTCTCTTGGTGGAATGGTTGCTCAGCAGGTTGCAGCTGACAAGGATTTGAAGAGAGAATACAACTTTATGAATACAGTAACATTTGGTTCTCCACTTATTGATGGCTTAAGCCGTGAGGGTATGGTTAAGCGTCTTGGAGATACATCAGATGTTGTACCATATTTATCAGTTTCAACATTTCTCAATATTTTCTGGCAGGCTGCTGGATTGAATAGAGAGAATGGTGGATATACAGTATGGGATCTGAACTTTGCAGCTCATAGATTCAGCTATCAGCGTGGATCTGTATGGGGAGCTTATGATCCTTGTGGGGAGAAGAATGCAGGCAGACAGCTGATTCTGAACTTCGCAACAACTGAGTTCTATCATTCACCAGTTGTAGTAACTGATTAATAGATTGAATTGAATATTAGTGCGTGATGCACTTATGAAATAGAAAGCCATGTTCCCCGTGGCTTTTTATTTTTTCTTAAAATCTTTATCACAAAATTATCATAGAATCTTTATGGTGAATGAGATATAATGTAAGCATGTATGCGAAGAAATTAAAATCATGGGCAAAGCATTTTGACTTTTTAATCGGAGACTTGATAGCAGTTACTTTGTCATATGCTTTGGCACTATATATTAGACAACAAATTGAATATGAATTTTGGTGGCATGAGATTTTGGAAGTAGGCTGGATTTCTCTAGCTATTATTTATCTGGTGTGTGCTCTTGCAACATCTGCTTACAAGAATATCATTCGACGAGACAGATATATGGAGCTGAAGGCAGTTATAAAACAGGTTATAGTTACATTTGCTGTATTTGTAATTTATCTGTATGCATTTCAGCTGTCCTTTGAATTCTCTCGTCTGGTATTTGGTTTAACTGGAATTATATCTCTGTTTTGCATTTATGCAGAGAGAATTATATGGAAGAGAATAATTAGAAATCAGATATTATCAACTCATGATTTGTCCAAGATGATTCTCATTGCCAAGGAAGATACGGCGGCGGAGATTATCAGAGAATTTAATAAGAGACCATATGACCTTTTTGAACTCTGTGGTGTATGTATCATAGACAAGGATATGAAGGGCGAGGTCATTGAGCGTGAGAAGGTAGTATGTAATGCTGATGAGCTGAAGGATTACCTTGTTGAGGCGGTAGTTGATGAGGCATATCTCAGTGTTGGTTCAGGAAAGAAACAGAATGAGATTGTGGATTATTTGTTGGAACTTGGAGTTGTAGTTCATGTATGTCTCATGATGAATACAGAGCATCTTCCAAATCGTATGAATGAGAGAATTGGTGGACATACAGTAGTTACCACAAGTAATCAGATGACTGAAGTATGGCTCATATGGATCAAGAGATTTATGGATATTATCGGAGCTATATTTGGATTGATTCTGACAGGAATCCTGTATCTGTATGTGGCGCCAAAGATTAAAAAGGCTGATCCGGGTCCTGTCCTATTTAAGCAGAAGCGTATTGGTAAAAATGGTAGGGAATTTAATTTATATAAATTCCGTTCCATGTATATGGATGCTGAGGATCGTAAGAAAGAGCTTATGAATGAAAATGAGATGGATGGTCTCATGTTCAAGATGGAAGATGATCCTAGAGTTCTTCCTGGAATTGGTGAGAAAATCAGACGAACAAGTATTGATGAATTTCCACAGTTTATCAATGTATTGCTGGGAGATATGAGTCTGGTTGGAACCAGACCACCAACAGTGGATGAATTCAAACAATACTCACCTCATCACAAGATGCGACTTAGTTTCAAGCCTGGTATTACAGGATTGTGGCAGGTTAGTGGTAGAAATAATATCACTGATTTTGAAGAGGTTGTTGCTTTGGATAATGAATATATCAAGACCTGGTCTATATGGTCTGATATCAAGATTCTCATGAAGACAGTTTTGGTTGTTTTCAAAAAAGAAGGAGCTAAATAAAAAACAAGGATTAGAAGATCATATCATCATGTGAAATGATTTTCTAATCCTTTTTATTTTGATTATCTCATTAAGCACTTGGCCAGTCTGTCATTGTCCTCAGGATTCATGAAACAGAATCGAATGAACTTATTGCTGAGGAATGGGAAGGTAGAGCAATCTCTAATCATAAGATTCTCTCTGATTGCCTGCTCAAAAAGTATCTCGCTATCTAATTCATCATCAAGGATTTCAATAAGCATGAAGTTGGCAGATGGCTTGAATGGTCTGAATCTATCATCTGCTTTAAATAATTCATACATTCTATCCTTTTCCGCTGATACTAACTGGCGAGTGGCATTGATATATTCCTCGTCAGAAAACATTATCTGTCCTGCAATATCAGCCAAAGAGTTGATGGACCATGGATCCTGGCGCTTGAGAATCTCTTTTTTGAGATCCTTGTTGCCTGTAATAGCATAACCAAGTCTAAGGCCAGGTGAGGCGAAGAATTTGGATGTACCTCGAAGTACGATAATATTGTTGTAGTAGGTGCACAGTGACACTGAACTGATGGAATTAATATTATCAACAAATTCTACATAGGTTTCATCAACTAATACATAGATATCATTTTCCTTGCACACATCCAAAATATGTCTCATATCTGATTTTGGAATAGATGATGAGGTTGGATTATTAGGATTGCAAAGTATAATCATATCGATTGTGGCATCAAGCTTGGATGTGAAATGGTTGATGTCCAATTCAAAATCATTTTCCGCTTTCAGAGGATAGTACAGGGTGGTTCCTCCGTTGAGGGTAACTTCACGCTCGTACTCTGAGTAGGTAGGTCCTAATACGATTGCTTTCTTTGGATGCATAATCTCGATAAATAGAGAGATTAATTCAGTTGTACCATTTCCTACAATTACATCATTGGCATCACAGTTGTTATAATTGCCGATGCTATCACGAAGAGCAGTATATTCTCTGTCGGGATATGTGGATATGCAATCTAAGTTAGAAGTCAATCTCTCTCTCATGAGAGGTGAGATTCCAAGAGGATTTACATTTGCAGAAAAGCTTATTATGTCTTCCTTTTTGATTCCGTAAATCTTTTCAATTTTTTCTAAATCACTACCGTGAAAATGATCTTTATGAGTTATCATGTCTAGCTCCTTTTATTGCATGTCATATACAAATAGTTTATAATTTATTATAGTCGTTTAGACGAGAAAATCAACTGATTCAAGGCTTTGAACAGGGTTAAGGGAGTTACATTTTGCGTAAGAGAATCTGGCGAATGTCAGAAGACAAATTTGAAAATCAAAAACCGCAATTATCCCTTTCAGCTGACAAGATTGAGACCATAGGAATTGAAGGAAATGTAATTTCTGATGAGTTTGTAATTACCAGTGTAGGTGATATACCTATCAAGGGATTGGTTTATTCATCAAATCCATATGTTAGAGTCTCTAAACCTCAATTTGAGGGGACACAGGTTGTTGTCAGATATGAAGTAAGAGGATGTAAATTATCAGAGGGTGATCATCTCGAAGGTTATTTCACAATTATGTGTAACCAAATCGAGCATCGCCTTCCTTTTGATATAAAAATATATTCTAAGACCGTGGCATCTTCCATTGGTGAGATTACAAGTCTGCAGGATTTGGCTAATCTGGCCAAAGGTCATTGGAATGAGGCTATGCAATTATTTTATTCCGCTGCTTTTGAGGAATATGTATCCAGACAGAATGTGGAATTGGAACTTCTGTATCAGGGATTTAGAAGAGCAGTTCCAAGTTCTACAAATATGGAAGAGTTTATGGTTACAGCAGGACTTAAGGAGGCTGTGACTTACAATATTAATGAGACCAAGGAAGAGTTCTACGAGGTTCGGGAAAATCGCAAAGAGAAGATTGAGGTTACCAAGAATACCTGGGGCTATATAGAAATCAAAGTTGAGTCTGACAGTGATTTCGTCACAGTGGAAAAGGATGTAGTTACCAGCGACTTCTTCTTAGGTGGCTCTATGGAGCTGAATTATTATATCCACAAGGATAGAATGCATGCTGGCAAGAATCTTTGCCGCATCACTTTTGAGAGTAAAGGTGTTGTGAAGACCATAGAGATTATGGCTACTGCAGATGCCAGAGAGGATGCTGATTTGGGAACTGTATCAGCAGATGAATATAGAAAACTGCAGATTTCTAAATTATATGAGGATTATAGATTCCATAGAATCACCACTGGGGACTGGTCAGATAGAACCATTGCAGTGCTGGATGAAATGATAATGGATGAACCTACAGTATGGTTCTATCAACTTATGAGAACACAGTGTCTCATTGTAAATAAAAAGCGACAGGAAGCTCTCTGGGCTATATCTGATTTAAAGAAGGATATAGAGGATAAGCAGGGAGAAGACTGGGCATATCTGTTATATCTCTGCACTCTTATTGAGAGAGAAGAGTCCTATGTAGATAGACTTACCAATGATATTGAGACAATATTCAGAAAGAATCCCGAAAATCCGAAGATTTTCTGGTTCCTATCATTCCTTAGAAAAGAATATGTGGTAAATTCAAATCTGCGATTGAAGGCTATAGAGCAGTGGGTTGAAGCAGGATATGATTCATTCTATTTATATTTAGAGGCCTTGGAGGTTTACAACCAGGATCCATATTTATTGCATGAATTTACTCCATTTGCCACCAAGATATTATATTGGACAGCAAAGCATGCAACATTTAACAGGGACCTGTGCTTACAGATTGCTCATGTGGTGGAAAATGCTGATGAGTTTAACGAAAAGGTTTTCTATGTGGCAACCTGCGCATATAAGGAATGTCCAAGTGAGAAGTTCCTGTCTGATTTAATTGCTTATTTGATCAAGAACCAGATATATGGTGAGAAATATTTACCATGGTATACTCTGGGAATTGAGGAAGGTTTGAGACTTAGTGGTTTATATGAAGCTTACATGTTCTCATTGCCTGAGGAGAGTATACAGGCATTGCCACAGATGCTGCTTATGTATTTCCAGTACAGTGCAACTCTGCCGGATCAGAAGAGAGCCTTGCTTTATGCCAATGTAATTACCAACAGAAGCAAGTCTCCACAGCTTTATGAGAATTATCTCAGAAATATGGAGCTGTTTATGATTGAACAGCTTAAACAGAAGCGAATGAGCGACAATCTGGCTATTATTTACCAGAATATTATGGAGATGGGCATAATCCATGAGCAGATTGCAGAGGATGTATCAGCCATGGTTTATATGAAAAAGGTTATTGTCATGTATCCTGACATCAACAGAGTATTTCTGTATCAGGAGCAGTATGAGATGCCAATTGTGGTGCCTGTTGTAAATCATGTGGCTTATCTGCCGGTTATTTCCAAGAACTTTAGAGTATTTCTGGAAACAAGCAGAGGGGAAATGATATCTGATACATCTGCATATATTTTACAGCAGGTAATGTACACTGCTAAATATATGAACAAGCTCAAGACTCTGGCTCCACTTTCTCTGCCATATGTTTTGCAGGATTTGGATGCCAAGGAATCCTATGAGGATTACGATGTGGAAGATGTAAGCAAGATTGAACAGGTGCTTAAATCATCCATTGTATCCAAGGAATATATCAGAAGAAAGCTGCCGGAATTTGTTCAGGCTCTTGAAATGAGACTCCGTGAGGATATGCTGGAGGATTATTTCCTGAAAATGGATGATGTGGAAGATTTAGATGCTTACACATTGGGATTTGCAATTTCTATGTTTATCTCCCAAAATCATATGCATCGGGCAGAGAAGTTGCTTCGCAAATGTCCTGGAGCTCAGGTGGATGACAAATTGCTCCTGCAGCTGGTAAATGATTGGATTATAGAAAATGAATTTACCAGAGATGAATTTATGGTGGCTTTGTCAGGCAGATTATTTGATTCGGGAGTATATAACACAACCACAATTTCTTATTTGTCTAAGCAATATGTGGGAGCAACCAGTGTTATGGCTGCAATTTGGGAAGCGGCTGTAGCAGAGGGCATGCAGGTTAGAGAGCTGGAGGAGAATATATTATTCCAGGCTTTATATAGTGGAAATATGGCGCCACATATACCCGCAATATTTGATTCTTATATGACCAGAGGCAAGGACCGTATGCTCATTGAGGCATATATTAATTACTGGAGTCATGAATATATGCTGGGACATGATGGTGTGCCTGAACAATTATTTACATATTTGGCATATTACTTCGACAAGGAAGTGGAAGTGAAGGAAAGCTGTAACCTGGCTTATATGAAATATTTATCACAGGCAGGATTACTTAGCGATAGAGAATTTAAGCTGCTGGATAAGCTGTTGAAGCACTATATCAGAAATAATATGTATTTCGCTTTCTACAAGAATATGGATGACAGACTTATTGTGAAATATCATCTGTATGATAAGCAGTTTGTGGAATACAGAGGCAACCCTGGTGAGAGAGTCACTATCACTTACAGGATAAATGATTCGGAGCCTGTGGTTGAGGATATGTACGAAATGTATTGCGGTATATTTGTTAAGCAGTTCGTCATATTCTTTGGTGAAGTCATAAGCTATGAGATATACAGTGAGGGCATGAGAGAATTGCCTGCTGCCAAGGATGAACTTACTATTTCATCTGATACAGACAAGGAGATGTCTGATAGATATGACATTATCAATCATATGCAGAATATGTATATGTATGGCGAGGATGTAGAGCTTGCCAAGGATTTGAAAAAATATCAGGGACTTGATGTGGTAACAAAACATTTATTTACCATAGTCTAGTTAATACTTATAGAATTTGATTGAGGAAATTATGGAAAATACAAGAAATGGAGTATATCTGGGAATTGATTTAAATGACAGATATACAATGATTAGTTTCTATCAATTGAATATGGATGAGCCTAGTACAATAAGTACTGTTATGGGAAGTGAGAATTATCAGATTCCTACATTTCTGGCCAAGAAGCGAGGCATAGGACAGTGGTTCTATGGCAGTGAAGCCAGAAATCAGGTGAAGCTGGGAAATGCTGAGGGAGTTGATAAGCTTCTGGAGAGAGCCTTGGCTGAGGAGGAGATTTTCATTGACCATGAGAAATATAATGCCAGAGATTTGTTCATTATATTTTTCAAAAAGATATTGAGTATCACCGGTCGCATATATACTGGAGATTTGGTAGCTAAGCTTGCCATCTCCGTAGATAATGTAAGTGTGGAAGTTATGGAACTTATGGCTACAGCTGTTAATAAGATTGGCTTGGACAGCTCTAAACTGATTCTCTTGGATAGAAAGGAAAGTTTCTATTACTATGCTCTTAATCAGAAGCCAGAGTTGTTTATCCATGATGTGGCCCTTTTTGAGTACAGTGGTTCAGATGTGATTTCCTGCATTTTGTCCAGAGATACCAGATCCACACCACAGATGATAAAACTGGAGCATGGCAATAACGGTAGAATGTTTGAGGACAAGGATTCCCAGTTTGTGGGCATTGTGAGACAGAGGTTCGAGGGCAGAGTGATTTCTTCAGTATATCTGGTTGGAGATGGATTTGACGGAGATTGGATGAAATTATCTCTACAGGAATTGTGTCATGGCCGCAAGGTTTTTATAGGCAAGAACCTCTACTCCAAGGGAGCTTGCTATGCGGGAGTGGTAAAGGATCAGCAGATGGATTGGCCATTTGCATATATCGGTGCCAATGAAACCAAGATGAATCTATATCTCAAGGTTCTTGTGAGAAATGAGATGCAGTTTGAGACTTTGATATCAGCAGGTGAGAGCTGGTATGAGGAGAAGGGCGAATGTGAGGTCATATTAGATGGTGAGCCTGAGATTGAATTCTGGGTTCAGCAACCGGATAGCCGTGAAGCTCATGTGGAACTGTTGGAACTGACAGATTTACCTGCCAGGGACAGACGAACAACCAGACTTAGAATTACAGCTACGCCTACATCTGACAGGGATGTAAATGTAGTTATCAAGGATATGGGATTTGGAGAATTGGTTCCATCTTCCAACAAGACCTGGGAACATACAATAAGCCTGAGAGGGCAAAACGAGGAGGATGAATCATGGGTGAGCTAATATTATGTGAACGTCCTCTGGCTGCCAATCCTATATATATTGATGAGGTTGGCATAAATATATATTCCATAGAGGAATTGAATTATTTTATATTGAATAATGTATACCTGTTAAATAATGATTTCATTTCACAGGATTTGTGTATGTGGATTGGCCATGAACTGGGATTGAAGGATTTGGAGGCTCAACTTAGAAAATGTATTGAGCTGAAAGCTCCTCTTCATACCTTTGTTGGTATTATACTGCAATACACCGGTTATCTAACCAAGAGTGAGATGAAACAGGTGGTGGAGGCCATTGCTTCCTTTGAAAATAAGAGTCCTATAGAGTGCCAGAAAATGCGTGCTGACAGACTGATGAACAAGGACAGAATCGTTGATGCCATATATGAATATGAGAATATGTTGGATGACGAGGATATGCGCAAAATCTCAGCCGGATTTGTAGGAGATGTATGGCACAATTTAGGTAGCGCCTATGCCAGATTATTCTTCTTCAAGGAGGCCTGTGCCTGCTTCGAGGAAGCCTACAGACGCAACAACAAGAGTCAGTCCCTGAAATCTATGCTGGCATGTATGAGATGTGCCAGAGATGAGGATGGCTTCAACCGAATAGTTGACAAATATTTTGTGGCAGATGATATGGTTGATGCTGTGAAGGAAGAGGTGACAGCCTTGAGTCATCAGCAAGAGATAGTAGATTTCGATGCTCAGGTTGACAGATTGCTTGAGAGAAATGGCATGGACGACAGAGCGGCCATTGGACAGATATTGTCAAAGTGGAAAGCGGATTATAATAAATTGTGTAAGATTTAAGATTGAGAGAAGATAGAATTGGCATTTTCATTATTTGGTAAGAAAAGCAAAAAAGAAAAAGAGATAGATCAGGCATTTGAAAAGGTATATGCTGAGATATCTACCATAGACAACTGGGAAGACCCTAAGAAGCTGGAGCATTATATTCTGGATTCCTGCGAACAGATTATTGGCATGACCAAGGAAATCGAAGGGGAGAAGGCAGAGTACAAGATTGTTACAGCTTATCTGACAGACATTCAGACAATTGAGAAGATGCCTGAGGATAAGCTTGGAGAATTGAAGGAAGTGGCTGCCAATATTGAGGAACTCAATAAGGCCAGAACTGCTTATCAGAATTCTAACAGAAAGATTTCAGACACAGAATTTGCTCTTATGGAACAGAATGAGGATGATATTCCTAGTACAATTCACAGACTTCTTGATAACGAGAGATATCTTGATGCTGTAAAGAAGGACAAGGTTGTGCTTGAAGCTCAGAAGAGTCAGTGGGAGATTGAGCGTGATGATATCAGAAGACATCGCAAGATTTTGAGAAGCGCATCCATTGCACTTTTTTCTTTCTACGCAACCCTTCTGGTATTATTTATCGTAATTCAGATGATGTCTGAATTTGATTTGTCCATTGGTTTTGTATTGCTTTTTGCAGTAGGCGCTTTTGGAGCATTTTACATATTTATGAAACTTAATTCCATGGATAGGAGAATGCGCCAGGCTACTAGAAATCTCAATAGGACAATAGAGATGTTAAATGTTGTTCTGCTGAAATATGTCAATGCTTCTAAAGCGGTGAATTATGTATATAATAAGTATCATGTAAACAGTTCTACTGAGTTGAACTTCCAGTGGGAGCAATATACAGATGCTGTTCGTGAGAAGGAGAGATTCCTGCGCAACAATGATGATCTGGAATTCTTTAATGGCAGATTGATGCGCATATTGCAGCAGATTAATTTATATGATAGAAAGATATGGTTGAATCAGACCAAAGCTTTGATTGATGAAAATGAGATGACAGAGATTCGTCACACTCTTGTTGAGAGAAGACAGGCAATTCGTGGACATATCGATGAGGTTCGCGAGATTGTTCAAAGTGAGAGAGATGAAATTGACAGACTGATGACAGAACATGAGCATTATGTTCCTGAGATTATTGAAATTATCAAATCTGTAGATAAGCTATGTGGACTGAATCAGAAGGACTCGAAGAGATAATGAGGTGTATAGATGGAAGTTGTTCAATTTAAGCAAGGCGATATAATTGCTAAAAAGAATGATACAGTGAAGAAATGGTATATTATACAGCAGGGAAATGTTGTTCAAAAGAATCATTTCGTCGAGACGGAATTGGGAACTAATTCAATTATTGGAATCCTTGAGCAGGATTTCTTTATTTGTGATTACATTGCCAAGACTGACTGCGTAATGATTCCATTTGACTGTCATGGTGTATCTGATTTGAAGCATTTCCTGGAAAATGAAGCCAAGATGCGTGAATTGTTTTTGCGCACATCCATGGTTCAGAGATATCAGCAGTTTAGAGTATATGATAAGTTGTCCAGGGATGCGGCGAAATTTACAACATTTATTGATAATGTATATGAGCAGTATCAGACTATTGGTGCCAAAGCCAGATTTGACAATCCTAATGGTCCCGATATTAATAATTTTGAGCCATTAAATGTGACACACAAGCTTCAGCAGTGGGAGATTGATAGCTGCGCCAGTCTTATGGTAAATGGTATCGAGGATTATATGAAGCTGTATACTATTGATGATAGTTTGTGTGTTGGAGCGATTATGGAAACTTCCGCACAGATGCACAGAGTAGCCCAGGGTATCTCTGAGATGATAGGCTTCTTTAAATACAACAAAGAATTGCTTGTCAGCGACAAGAAGAGAGATTTGCTTCATAGTTTTATTAATCTAGAGATTCATATGAAGAAGAATAATCTGGATTGTCAGGAGTCTGAACAGATTATTGAGCAGATTTTGAAATTTGCCAGAGTGGTAGGCATTTATGAGGAAGAGCTTCTGGATAAATGCTTGAATGAATATGAGAAGGCCAAGGCTCTTGATGTAAGTATGTCAGGTTCAGATGATGACATGGCAGGAGCGTCAAGTGATTTGGAATTCATTATCAATTATGCCGGATATGTGGATGAGGAGAAGGAGATGATATTATCTCATTTCTCTGATTTCTCATCTTGCTATGGCGATACACAAAAGGATGAGACTGCATATCAGTTGAAGAAACATTGTATTAAGGAATTCTATGAAATTTATAAGAAGTGTTTCTTTAGAGCAGTAGAACAGCCAAGTGTGCCTACAACTATTGAAATGTTTCTGAATTTCGGATATATGGATAAGTCCTACTTAGATGAGGACAAGATTGATGGACTCTTTAGCATTGCTACCCATATGGAACTTTGCCAGTCTGATCATGTATTTACCATGTTTGATTGGTTGAAGGCAGTATACCAAGGAGACAAGGAACCATCCAAGAACGAATTCGATATGGACTTCGGTCAATACCTGTTGGATGAATATAAGCAGGGTAATATTCAAAAGAGCGATATTGAGAAGATCAAGGCTCAGCCTGTGGCTAGAACAGAGTTTGAAATTGATAATATGTTCAAGTCAGTAAATAGAATTACTTATGGAAATATTACCAACTTCAGCTGTGTGCTTAATGGAAATGATCTCTTCAATGATCCTGACAAGATGCTTACAACCAGAGACAAGATATATGAAGCTATTAATAATGTTAGAGTTATTGACTACTCAGCATTTTACAGACCTATATATTCTCATGGCCTGCCAGGGGATATGAAGCATGAATCATTAATGCAGGAGATTCTGCCGGATATTATACTGATGCCAAATGCTGGAACCAAGGGTATGATGTGGCAGGAGACAGCCAGTGTCAAGAATGATACTCCGGCCAGATTTATGATTCCAATATTTACAGGATCAGATTTAAATGAGCTTATGATTGAGCTTATTGCCAGATACAGATGGGAAATCTGCCGTAAGATTCAGGGTGTGCGTTGGAATGATATCCGTGAACATAGCTTGACCAGTGACTATTATGATTATTTACAATTCTATAGAAAGAATCATGATTTGAGTCCTGAGGCCAAGGAGCAGTTGAAGACTGCGTTGTCCAGAGCTAAGAATAATTTCCGTGAGGTTTTCGTCAAGGATTATCTCAACTGGATTAAGTATGAGTCAAAGGGCGGCTTCAGATTGAACAAAGTGGTGCGTATGATTATGTTTACATACTGTCCATTTTCCAAGGATATACGAGGCAAGCTGCTAGACAGCCCTATGTATACCAATGCTATTCATAAGTTCAAGGCCAACAATATGAAGACATTGAAGCGTCTCCAGGGTGTATATGATAAATACGAGAAAGATGGGGGCGAGATTACACCTGAGATGAAAGAGAATATAAATTTCTATGAAATGTAATTGAATAAATGAGATTATTGAACTCCTTATAAGCTTTGTACTTGTAAGGAGTTTTTTCATTTAACATTTTAGCCATCTTCACATAACCATCACTTTGGGATTCTAGAATTGCATTATCAAATAAATCAAATATTTGAAACGAGTTTTGAAGGAGGTAACAAAATGGCTGATCAAAAGGTATTTAACAGATATGAGAAGAAATATTTACTGGATAATGCAACATATATGAAATTCAAGGCGGAGTTGGATCATTACATGACAGAGGATGAGTATGGATTGCATACTATTAGAAATATATATTTTGACACTGAGGATAATGAACTGATTCGCACATCAATTGAGAAACCAAAATACAAAGAGAAGTTTAGGATTCGTTGTTATGGCGAGCCCAAGGAACAGGGTAAATATTTTCTGGAAATCAAGAAGAAATATAATGGCCTGGTAAATAAGCGGCGAATCATCCTGCCTATAGATCAGGCGATTGATTACATTGAAAATGGTATTACACCGGAGAAAAGCGGCCAGATATTCAATGAGATAGATTATTTCCTGAATCATTATACTCTGTATCCAAAGCGATATATAGCTTATGACAGAATTGCGATGTATGGAAATGAGGATCCATCTTTTAGAGTAACATTTGACATAAATATCAGAAGCAGAGTGGATAATCTGACTCTGGATTGGGACAATGACAATGAGTATCTGCTATCAGCTGGATATCATCTAATGGAAGTGAAGATTAGCGATGCAATGCCACTTTGGTTTGCTCGATTGCTTTCAAAGCATGAGATATATGATACTTCATTTTCAAAATATGGAAATTTCTACAAGAAACAGTTATTAAATGAGCGACAGGCTCTATAAGTTATAAACGGAGGAATATATTATGTTATCAGAACTTATTACAGCAACAACTACAACAACAACTCTCAGCCTGGGAAGTGCCTGCATCTATGGAGGAATCGCCCTGGTACTGGGATTGATAATTGCACTTACATATATGAATACTGGCAAGGTGTCCAAGAATTTTGCAAGAACCTTGATTATATTGCCACCTCTTGTATGTGTGGTAATGTTGGCGGTAAATGGAAATTTAGGAGCATCAGTGGCTGTCCTTGGTGCTTTCAGTCTTGTTAGATTTAGATCTTTGCAGGGAACATCCAGGGAGATTGGATTTATCTTCTTTGCTATGACAGTGGGTATCTTATCAAGCGTGTCAGCAATTGCACTGGCTGCAGTTCTAACAGTTGCAATCTGTGGAGTACATTTTCTGTTACATTTCACAGGGTTTGCAGAGAATAAGAACATGGACAAGGAGCTTAGAGTTACAATTCCAGAGAACTTAGATTACAGCGATATCTTCGATGATTTATTTGATAAATATACCAAGGGTGCCAAGCTTAATCGTGTTAAAACAACCAATATGGGAAGTATGTATGAATTGACTTACAAAGTTGAATTAAAGGATGAAACTCTTGAGAAGGAGTTCCTTGATGAGATTCGTTGTAGAAACGGAAATCTGACAGTAATCTGTGGTAGAACTGATTATAATCAGCTTGAAGAGTTATAATTGACAAAATCCTGCTTATTTTCTATGATTATTTAGCAAAAAAGTATGTAATATAATACACTTTAAAGAGGCATTCTGGTATATAATGGATGTTGGAAAAATTTTAAAAAAAGTGAGGACGAAAATGAGCAAGGTTAGAACAAGATTTGCACCAAGTCCAACAGGACGTATGCATGTAGGAAATTTGCGAACAGCTTTATATGCATATTTAATATCAAAACATGAGGGTGGAGATTTCATCCTGCGTATAGAAGATACAGACCAGGAGAGACTTGTAGAGGGAGCTGTTGATATTATCTACAGAACAATGGCTGGCACAGGTCTTATCCATGATGAAGGACCAGACAAGGATGGCGGCGTTGGCCCATATGTACAGAGTGAGAGACAGGCACAGGGTATCTATTTAGAATATGCCAAGAAGCTTATTGAGAAAGGTGAAGCTTATTACTGCTTCTGTACACCAGAGGAATTGGAAGCCAGATGCAAGCAGGAAGTTGTAGAAGGCAAGACAGTTTCAATCTATGATAAGCATTGCTTGAACTTGTCTCAGGAAGAGATTGATGCCAAGTTAGCTGCTGGAGTACCATATGTTATTAGACAGAACAATCCTAGAACAGGTACAACTTCTTTTGAAGATGAAATCTACGGCACAATTACAGTTGATAATGCTGAGCTTGATGATATGATTCTCATTAAGTCAGATGGATATCCAACATATAATTTTGCCAATGTTGTAGATGATCATTTAATGGGTATCACTCATGTTGTTAGAGGAAATGAGTATTTGTCATCTTCTCCAAAGTACAACAGATTGTATGAAGCTTTTGGATGGGATGTGCCAATATATGTACATTGCCCACTTATTACCAATGAAGAACATCAGAAGCTCTCTAAGAGAAGCGGACATTCTTCTTATGAAGATTTGTTGGATCAGGGATTCCTTACAGAAGCAATTGTAAACTTCGTTGCTTTGTTGGGATGGAGCCCAGAGGATAATCAGGAGATTATGTCACTTTCTGATTTGGTTGCCAAGTTTGATTACAGACATATCAACAAGTCTCCAGCTGTATTTGATATGACAAAACTTCGTTGGATGAACGGTGAGTATATCAAGGCTATGGATTTCGATGCATTCTATGAGAAGGCATTACCATATATCAAGGAAGTTGTAACCAAGGATTATGATTTGAAGAAGATTGCTACAATGGTGAAGACTCGTATTGAGACTTTCCCTGACATAGCTGATCATATTGATTTCTTCCAGGAGGTACCTGATTATGATATTGAGATGTATTCTCATAAGAAGATGAAGACTACACCTGAGACTTCACTTGAGGTATTGAAGGAAGTTCTTCCAGTATTGGAAGCATTGGATGATTATTCAAATGATTCAATCTATGAGACAGTTAAGAACTTCGTTGCAGAACATGAATACAAGAATGGCTATGTACTTTGGCCACTTCGTACAGCTGTATCAGGTAAGCAGATGACTCCTGGTGGAGCTACAGAAATTATGGAAGTAATTGGCAAAGAGGAATCAATCAGCAGAATCAAAGCTGCTATTGAGAAATTGTCAGCAGAATTAAATTAGAGTCTGGTGCAAGCAGATTCTGGATTTCTAGAAATCTAAATCATAGACCATAATTGTCTGGTTTTAGATTAATTAAAAGTAAATATAATATTCGGCAGTCAGATAACAATATAGAGTGAAAGGTAGTATATGCTTAATAAATCACAGCAGCAGGCTGTGGAACATGTAGATGGTCCCTGCCTGACTATTGCTGGACCTGGGAGCGGTAAGACCTACACCCTGGTTCGTAGAATTGCTCATCTTGTTATGGATTGTAATATATTACCAGAACAGATTCTGGTTATTACATTTACAAAGAGTGCTGCTATAGAGATGAGGGAACGTTTCAGAAACTATGTATCGGCAGATATGCCGGTGGTATTTGGGACGTTCCATTCTGTTTTTTATGGTATATTGAGAGAAGAACTGTGTCGTGGTAAATATCAGATTGTTACCGGTAAATTAAAACAGAATTTAATTAAGGATTCTATCATAAAATCAGGTTACACAGTGGAATCTGAAGATACTGTTGTGGCAGTTGGTGCAGAGCTTAGCTTTATGAAGAATAATATGGTCGATTTGGACCATTATAAATCCAAGAAATTTCAGGATATGGATATGGTATCAGTTTATAAAGATTATGAGACATATAAGCGGTCTTACAATTATCTGGATTTTGATGATATGCTTTCTGAGACTTTGAGATTATTTGGGGATAGGGAAGATGTACTACGGAAATGGCAGAGACAATTTCGTTATATTCTCATAGATGAAATACAGGATATGAATCAGCTTCAATTTGATATTATTAAGGAGTTGGCTTTGCCTGAGAATAATCTGTTTGTAGTAGGAGATGATGACCAATCCATTTATGGATTTCGAGGAGCAAGACCAGATATTATGCTAAATCTTGGTGCCATATATCAGGATTTGAAAATCATACAGCTTGATAGAAATTACAGAAGTACCAATGAAATTGTTGAGGCTTCACAGAAGTTAATGGGCCATAATACCAATAGATTTCAAAAAGATATTCATGGGGGAAATGGCAGTGGATGTGGTATTAGAATATTGGAGGTTGAGAATAAGGAAGAAGAAATCACAAGTATAATTAATGAAATTAAATGTAGAATAAACAATGGCGAAGCCCCGGAGAACTTCGCAGTATTATATAGAAAACATAGTCAGAGTATTGAGTTGTGTCAGGATATGAAGAAGGCTGGAATTAATATATGTATGAGAGAGAAGATTCAAAATCCCTATGAGCATTTTGTGGCTATTGATATTATGTGTTATTTAAAAATGGCATCCAAGATTTTGAAGAGATCCGATGTGATTCGAATTATGAATAAACCAAATCGTGGTTTGGTAAGAAATAGTTTGGAAAGAGAGTGGGTGACTTTTGACTCCTGGCGGAATTATTATATGGACAATCCCAGAATCTGCAGGGAGATTGATATTTTAGAGAGGGATATTGATTTCCTGAAGAAGCTATCCGGGGATGCTGGTGTAAATTTCATTATGAACAAGATTGGATATGATAGATATTTAAGAGAAATATCAAGAAACAAGGAGCAGTATGAAGGATATCTGACATTGGTTGATTCTATGAAATATATATTAAAAGGCGCCAGAAATCTACAGGAGATTATTAGTAAGTATGAGATGGCTAGAGATTTTATGGATAAAGAGATTGGAGATAGGTATGAGGAGGCAACAGGCGTGAATCTATATACATTTCATGGTTCCAAGGGGCTGGAATTTCAGAATGTATATATAATGGATTGTAATGAGGGTGTAACTCCATCCCACAAAGCAGTAGATGCAGAAACTATTGAGGAGGAGAGGAGAATGTTCTATGTGGCAATAACCAGAGCAAAAGAAAATCTCACCATGGTTGTTCCTAAGAACTACCAAGGTGAGAATCTTGTGAAATCCAGATTTATAGGCGAGATGGGCTATTAATCCATCTCGTCAAATTCTGCTTCGTCCAGCAATTCATCGAATCTGTCAGATACCATTTCGTACTCTTCGTCAGAAGCTATATTGTCCAATACTGGAGTACCGTCTTCTTTCTCGAAATATCTATAGATGAATGCCTCATCACATTCGTCTCCAAGTGGCTTACCATTTTCAGCAATTGGTAATAAAGCGATATAATCCTGATCGCCGCCACAATCGAAGATTGTGAGAATTTCGCATGTCATTTCAGTTCCATCATCCAATGCGATAGTGACAACTACATCATCATCATTTTCATCAACTGGAAATACTTCGTCTTTAGCCATAATAATCTCCTTTCAACGGAATAATAAATACATTCAAATTATACGAAAGGGTTTGGAAAAAAGCAATATATCTTGTATAATGAATGGGTATGTAAAAAGGAGTAGGCGCGTATTTATGATTAATGGAATTGGCGAATTTAATGGATATGGAACCAGACTTACTTCTGAAGGAATGTCATTTACATTTTCCACAGAAGGCAGGTTACCTTGCGCTATTTTGTTGTACAACAAATCCAACTATCAGTTGTTGGAGGAGATTGTAATTGGGGATGAATATCGAATTGGCAATATATATTCAGTAGTAATAAGTGGCTACGACTGGAAAAATATATGTTACAGATATAAATCAGGTGAAAATACATATATGGATCCTTATGCTGAAGTTGTTGTAGGCAGAGATAAATGGGGTGATAAATCCCGATATGACAAGGATTGCATGATATATGGTGGATTCAACCTTACAAATTATAAATGGCAGAATGATATGCCACATGTGGAACCGGATGAATTGATTATCTACAAGATTCATATGCGTGGTTTCACTATGAATCATGGGCTGAAGGCTTCTCAAAAGGGCAACTATATGGGAGTTTTAGAACTGGCTCCTGGAATTAAGAATATGGGATTTACTGCCATTGAGTTTCAGCCAATGTATGACTTTGAGGAATTAATGTATGACATGGTTCCGAAGAGTACTGGAGGCAGAACTATTGAATATGATATAGAGTCTCTGGATAAAATCAACTATTGGGGATATGATCATGGCTGCTATATGGCTCCCAAGGCTTCATATTTTGGAGGACCTGAGGGGGTATATAACTGCAAGAAGATGATAGATGCATTACATGGTTTGGGAATGGAAGTTATTATGGAAATATCATTTTCCCCTAAATGTAATGATGAATATATAATTTCATGCCTGTGGCATTGGGTCAAGAATTACCATGTGGATGGATTCCATCTGCTGGGAGTTTTGATTCCTGTGAAAGAGATATCTAAGCATCCGGGCTTTGCTCATACCAAGATATTCTATGATAATATTTCAGACGATATTCTGTTGGAAGAGAAGGGCTCTAAGCATCTGTTTGTATACAACAATTCTTTTCAAAATGTTACAAGACAGATTCAGAATCATATGCAGGGCTCCATGACTCAATTGGTGAATTTCCTGCGTAGGCAGAATTCTAATTATGGATTTGTAAATTATATTGCTAATTCCAATGGATTTACATTGTGGGATTCTGTATCCTATGGAGAGAAACATAATGAGCCAAATGGAGAGATGAATCGTGATGGAGATAATGTAAACTTCAGTTTCAACAACGGAGTTGAGGGGTCAACCAAGAATAAGCAGATTCAGCAGATTAGATTACAGCAGGTGAGAAATGGACTTTGTGCCACATTTCTATCACAGGCCATTCCTCTTCTGAGAGGCGGAGATGAGATATTGAATACCCAGGAAGGCAATAACAATCCTTATTGCCAGGATAATTCCCTTGGTTGGGTGCAGTATGCTGCAAATTCCAAGGCTAAGTCTGGCATGGTAGAATTTGTGTCTAATCTCATTAGCTTCAGAGAGAAGCATACTATTATTTGTCAGGAAAATCCTATGAAAATGGCAGATTACAAGCACATTGGTATGCCGGATTTGTCATATCATGGTTCTGAACCTTGGCTTATGTTTATAGGTGAGGAGCAGAAGGCCATTGGAATCTTGTATGTAGGTGAATATGCCAATGAGCATGAAAATGTATATATAGCCTATAATTTCCATTATGATCAGGTTCAGCTGGCGCTGCCAAAGGTTTCAAAAACCAAGGAGTGGAAGCTTGTAATGAATACAGCAGATGAAAGCACTCTTGATTTTGTGGAAAAGGATATAGATAATCAGCAAAGTGTAAGTGTTCCTGGAAATTCTGTTTCCATTTACACTGCCAAGAATATTATTTTAAAGAATAAATAGGAAATAACTATGGGACATGGATTTGAGCATTTCAAGACAATTACACATCATAGGCATCTGGTAATGAAGAACTGCTTTAAAGTCGGCTTATATAAGCAGGGCTTAATGCATGATTTGTCGAAATATTCACCGGTAGAATTTTCTGTGGGTGCAAAATATTATCAAGGTACCAGAAGTCCTAATAATGCAGAGAGGGAAGCTACAGGCTTATCTCTTGCCTGGCTACATCACAAGGGTAGAAACAAGCATCATTTTGAATATTGGATTGACTACAGCCTCAACAAAAATGAAGGCATGGTAGGAATGAAAATGCCTGAGAAATATGTGGTGGAGATGGTTATGGATAGAATTGCTGCCTGTATGGTTTATATGGGTGACGATTATACTGACAGAAGCCCATTAGAATATTATGAGAAGGGCAAAGGTCGATATCTGATGCATCCTGAGACCATGGAATTATTGGAGAGATTGCTTACCATGCTGGCTGATAAGGGCGAAGCTTATACCTTTGATTATATTAGAAAACAGATATTACATAATAAATAATTAATAGAATTTAGGAAGGACAAGACAATGGAAAAGGAAAAGAAGATTTTATATAGTGGAATGCAGGCTACAGCAACATTGCAGCTTGGAAATTATCTGGGAGCTTTGAAGAACTGGGTGAATTTATGTGATGAGTATGATTGCTTCTTTGGAATTATGGATTTACATTCACTTACAGTTAGACAGAATCCTACAGAGTTTAGGCAGAATGCCAGAAAGCTATATGCTTTGTATGTAGCAGCTGGTTTGGATCCGGATAAGAACTGCATCTATTATCAGTCACATGTGTCAGGACACGCTGAATTAGGATGGATTCTGGATTGCTTTACTTACATGGGCGAGTTAAATAGAATGACTCAGTTCAAGGATAAGTCAGCAAAGCATGCAGATAATATTAATGCAGGTTTGTATACATATCCTGTTTTGATGGCTGCTGATATCCTGTTATATCAGGCTGATGTGGTTCCTGTAGGAGCAGATCAGAAGCAGCATCTGGAGATTACAAGAGATATTGCGACTAGATTTAATAACATTTATGGGGATGTATTTACTATACCTGAACCATATATTGGTAAGACTGGCGCTCGTATTATGAGCTTGCAGGATCCAACCAAGAAGATGTCTAAGTCAGATGAAAATATTAATTCTACAATTTTACTTCTTGATGACAGAGATACTATTATCCGTAAATTTAAGAAGGCTGTTACAGACTCAGAGGCTATTGTGCGTTACGGAGAGGATAAGCCTGGAATCAGTAATCTTATGAATATTTACAGTACAATTACTGGCAAGACAAATGAGGAGATTGAGAGAGAGTTTCAAGGAAAGGGTTACGGCGACTTCAAGCTTGCAGTGGGTGAGTGTGTAGCTGATGAACTTGCTCCAATTCAGAAGAGATATGAGGAGCTTATGGCAGACAAGGCATATCTCAATAACTGTATCAAGGAAAATGCTGATAAGGCCAGATATTTCTCAAACAAGACATTGAGAAAGGTTCAGAAGAAGGTTGGACTTACAGAACAGATTAGATAATAAATTATAGTTGAAATATTTAGCATGACTTGCTATATTATAGATGTCTTTTTTATCATTTCCACAGGGATTTCCCTGTGGATTTTTCTTTTATATATTTAGAAGTATCTATTTATCCTTTCAATTTAGGCTCTTTACAAATTTTCTTGTTGATTTTTTGTAACCTTTTCTCGTCTTACTATTTAAGTTAATATAAATGATTTTATGGCTCTGGCTGTTAGGAGAGGATCTTATATGTATAGTTGTATCAATACTGCAGTCTTGTATGGAATTGAGGCGTTGATGGTATCTGTAGAGACGGATATCAGTGATGGTATGCCTGTCTTCGATATGGTTGGGTCTCTGTCTTCTGAGGTGAGGGAGTCCAGGGAGAGAGTTAGAACTGCCTTGAAGGGGGCTGGGTATTCGCTCCCGGTAAAGAGGATTACTGTGAATTTCGCTCCGGGAAATGTGCGCAAGACAGGTACAGGCTTTGATTTGCCAATGGCTATTTCCATTTTGGCTGCAATGGGTGTTATAGAAAATGATGATATAAATCAGATGATTATTGTGGGTGAGCTGTCTTTAAATGGTGAGGTAAATGGAGTGAATGGCATATTATCCATGATTATTACAGCGAAGGAAAGGGGAATCAAAGTCTGCATTGTACCTGCTGTTAATGCCAAGGAAGCCGGCCTTGTTCCTGATATGAAAATTATACCAGTGCAGAACTTAAATCAAGCTATAACTTTCTTGACCAAAGCCCAGGAACTCGAGACTGGTAATGACAATTTGAATGATAAGGCATATGGAGATGATGTGTCTGATGAAGTGAGGGAAGACATAATATCGGATGATAAATATGATTTTGCCAATATTAATGGGCAGAAAATGCTTAGAAGAGCATGTGAAGTTGCCATATCAGGTATGCATAATATATTGATGGTGGGACCGCCGGGAGCAGGAAAGACCATGATTGCCAAGTGTATTCCCTCCATATTGCCGGATATGACACCTGAGGAGCAGATACAGATTTCCAAAATATATAGTGCATGTGGTTTGTTTGGAGAGCGGGAAGGTCTGATTAACCATAGACCTTTTAGGAGCCCTCATCATACGATAACTCCTAATGGTTTGGTTGGAGGCGGCAGCGTTGTGAGACCTGGTGAAATATCTCTGGCTAATGGTGGAGTGCTGTTTCTGGATGAGTTGACGGAATTTAACAAGGATACATTAGAGATTTTGAGACAGCCCCTAGAGGATAAAAAGGTATGTATATCCAGGGTGAGTGGCAATTTCACATTTCCTGCGGACTTCACATTGGTTGCAGCCATGAATCCTTGTAAATGTGGTTATTATCCGGATTTAAACAGATGTCATTGCAGTGATAGATCCTTGAAGAATTATAGGAACAAGCTAAGTCAGCCTCTCTTAGATAGAATTGATTTATGCGTACAGGCGGAAACTGTAGGCTTTATGGATTTGAAAAATATAGGTATGAGTGAAAGCTCTGCTTCCATTAGGCAGAGGGTCGTGGAGATGCACAATTTGCAAAAGGACAGATATAAACTTGAAGCTTTTAATTTCAACAGTCAGATTCCTGTGGGAATGCTTGAGAAATATTGTGCCTTAAAAGGGGCAGAAGAGAAATTTATGGAGAAAATGTATGACAAGATGAAACTTACGGCCAGAACCTATCATAGAATACTTAGGGTTGCAAGAACCATTGCTGATATGGATGGAAGTGAAGATATTCAGATAAAACATTTGCAGGAAGCTCTGTGCTATAGAGCTATGGATCAAAACTTCTGGAATGATTAAGGAATATCTTGTGATATGAATCTGGATTTTGAAGCATATGATGAGAGTGTGGATTAATTCATTATTGAAAAGTGTTTGGGGGAGTGAGATATGAAATACAAGTATTGGTTTAATGAGATAGAAGGCTTGGGAAATGTGGCCAAGAATAAATTAATAGATTTATATGGCTCTGCAGAAGGAGTATATAATGAATTTAAATCAAAGGAAGATTGGAGCGGGATACTTAATGCTAATCAAGTGGAAAATATTGAACAAGCAAGGAAATATAATCTTGATTTAAAATATAGAGAGTTTGCTTCCTATGGGGAATCTATGGTGACAATAGAGGATGATGAATATCCTAGGGACTTGTTTGAAGTATATGATCATCCTTATGGATTATATTTTCTGGGAGAATTACCAAGGGCTAGTGATGAGATGGTAGCAATGGTAGGAGCCAGAAGCTGTAGTGCCTATGGCAAGTCTATGGCTGCAGAGATAGGCTACACTTTAGGTGAGAATGGATTTGTGGTAGTAAGCGGCATGGCCAAGGGGATAGATTCTGCGTCCCATGTAGGCTGTCTGGATGCGGGAGGGCGAACTGTTGCAGTATTAGGTTGTGGAGTTGACATATGTTATCCAGCCATGAATAAAAATCTATATCATAGAATTATAGAAAATGGTTGCGTAATATCGGAATATCCTCATGGCAGACAACCTTTGGCGGGACAGTTTCCATCTAGAAATCGCATAATTAGCGGGATATCCAAATCTCTGGTGGTGGTGGAAGCCAGAAAGAAGAGCGGTTCATTGATTACAGTAGACTTTGCTTTGGAACAGGGCAAGGATATATATGTAGTTCCTGGCAGGATTACTGACAAAATGAGCGAGGGATGTAATAGATTAATAAATCAGGGGGCTTCCATAATTACATCTTCTGAGGACTTTGTGCAGTCATTAATGGATGTTAATCTGGAACATATTAATCTATTGCCAGAGAGAGATAATCTTCTCAGGAATTTAACGCCTCAGGAGCGGGAAATATATGCTTTAGTTGATTATTATCCAACCAGTCTCAATACAATAATTGATAATTCTGACATGAATTATTTAGAAGTTCTTTCTATTATAATAGGCTTGGTTGAAAAGGGACTTATATCCGAAAAATTTAAAAATCAATATGTGATTTCAGAAAATACATATTGAAAAACAAAAAACCTTGGTGTATAGTTGCTTTTGATTTCTATTATTAAGGAGTAGGATTTCATGGCGAAGTATTTAGTTATAGTGGAATCACCAGCAAAGGTGAAGACAATCAAGAAGTTTCTGGGCAAGAATTACGAGGTTATGGCTTCTAACGGCCATGTAAGAGATTTGCCAAAGAGTCAATTAGGTTTTGATCCGGAAAATGATTATGAACCAAAATATATAACCATTAGAGGCAAGGGAGAGTTGCTTGCAAGCTTGAGAAAGGAAGCCAAAAAGGCTGACAAAATTTATCTCGCAACGGATCCCGACCGTGAGGGTGAAGCTATTTCTTGGCATTTGATCAAAGCTTTGAAATTGGAAGACAAGAATGTATCTCGTATAACTTTCAACGAGATTACCAAGAATGTAGTCAAGAATTCTCTCAAGAATCCCCGTGATATTGATATGAATCTGGTGGATTCACAGCAGGCTAGAAGAATGCTTGACCGTATGGTTGGATACAAGATTAGTCCTTTGCTTTGGGCCAAGGTTAAGAGAGGCTTAAGTGCTGGTAGAGTACAGTCAGTTGCATTGAGATTAATATGTGACAGGGAAGCTGAGATTGATTCATTTATTCCAACAGAATACTATACAATAGATGCCGTCATTGAAAATGCAGATAACAAGAAGACCTTTGAGGCTAAATTCTACGGAGACAGATCCAATAAGATCGAGATCAATAGCAAGGATGAAGCCGAGAAAATAAAGGATGTATTAAAGGATGCCACATTTGCAGTGGAGAGTGTGAAGACTGGAAGTAGAGAGCGCAAGTCGCCTCTTCCATTTACTACAAGTACCATGCAACAGGAGGCATCCAAAGCTTTGAATTTCTCTATTCAGAAGACCATGAGAATTGCTCAGCAGTTGTACGAAGGTGTAGATGTAAAGGGACAGGGTACAGTTGGTTTGATTACTTACTTGCGTACAGACTCTGTTCGTGTATCTGATGAGGCCAAGGCTGCAGCAATGGAATTCATTTCTGCAAATTATGGAGAAGAATATCTCAAGAATAAGCTTGGAAGCGTACAGAAATCTGATAACAAGATTCAGGATGCCCATGAGGCTATTAGACCTTCAGATATTAATAGAACGCCAGAGGATGTAAAGGATTCGCTATCTAGAGATCAGTACAGATTGTATCAGCTGATTTGGAGACGATTCGCAGCCAGTCAGATGAGCAATGCTGTTGATGAGACCAAGAGCGTGAAGCTTTCTGCTGGTGATTATATCTTTACAGCTGCAGATTCTATCAGAAAATTTGATGGATATATGCTGGTGTATACAGAGGCTGACGAGAAGAAGGAAAGCAAGCTTCCTGGACTTGATAAACTTACTGAGGATACTCAGATTAAGTTGAAATCTGTGGAGGAGAAGCAACATTTCACACAGCCAGCACCTCATTTTACAGAGGCATCTTTGGTACATACAATGGAGGAGCTTGGAATTGGTAGACCAAGTACTTATTCTCCAACAATTTCTACTATCTTGAAGAGAAGATATATTGTCAAAGAGGGTAGAAATATATATGTGACTGAGTTGGGAGATGTGGTCAATAATATAATGAAGGAACAGTTCCCAAGTATTGTTGATGATCATTTTACAGCAAACTTAGAAAGCTTGCTGGATCAGGTTGAAGAGGGCAAGGTAAAATGGAAATCTGTTGTAGAGAATTTCTATCCTGATTTGGATGTAGCTGTTAAGAAGGCTGAGAAGGAATTGGAGAAAGTCACAATTGCAGATGAGGAGACTGATATTATCTGCGAGGAGTGCGGCCGTAACATGGTTATAAAATATGGCCCACATGGTAAGTTTCTGGCTTGTCCTGGATTTCCTGACTGTAGAAATACCAAGCCATATTTGGAAAAAATCGGTGTGGCATGTCCAAAATGCGGTAAGGACATTGTGGTTAGAAAATCCAAGAAGGGTCGTAGATTCTATGGTTGTGAGAATAATACAGAGTGCGATTTCATGAGCTGGTCTAAGCCAGTTTCAAAACCATGCCCTGTATGTGGTGGCTTCATGGTTGAAAAGGGAAATAAATTAGTATGCCAGAATGAAGAATGCCGTCATACAGAAGATAGACGGGAATAATTGACAAATTACCACTGTTGTCAATACAGATTAGATAATAGTGTTTGTGAAAAAAGTTTTTATGCCTTATTCGACTAAATATTCTGAAATTTATTGAAATTGTTTCGGGATGATGTTAAAATCAGTTTTATACGAAGACCCAATAGGTCTTGGTTGGGGAGAGATTAATATTACAAATCCGGTTGCATTAGACTGTGCGACCAAGGGAATGTTGGAGGTATAAAATGAGTGTTCAGTTGTTAGACAAAACAAGAAAGATTGGTAAGCTTCTGCATAACAACAATTCATCAAAGGTTGTATTTAATGATATATGTTCTGTGCTTACTGATATTTTGGATTCAAGCGTGCTTGTAATCAGTAAGAAAGGCAAGGTCCTTGGCGTGAGCCAGGCAGAGGGAACTCCTGATATTACAGAACTTATTGTAGAAGAGGTTGGCGGATTCGTTGATGAGATGTTAAATGAGCGTCTCCTTGGAATTCTATCAACTAAGGAAAATGTTAACTTACAGACATTGGGCTTTGAATCTGCTGATATTAATAAATATTCAGCAATTATTGCACCTCTTGATATTGCAGGTGAGAGATTAGGTACTTTGTTTGTATACAGATATGATCGCCAGTATGATATTGATGATATTATCCTGGTTGAGTATGGAACAACAGTAGTTGGTCTTGAGATGATGCGCTCTGTAAATGAGGAAAATGCAGAGGAGAACCGCAAAGTTCAGATTGTTAAATCTGCAATTAGCACATTGTCTTTTTCAGAGTTGGAAGCTATTGTACATATTTTTGATGAGCTTCAGGGCACAGAGGGCATCCTGGTTGCATCCAAGATTGCTGACAGAGTAGGTATTACTCGTTCTGTTATTGTAAATGCTTTGAGAAAGTTTGAGAGTGCTGGAGTTATTGAGTCTCGTTCATCAGGAATGAAGGGTACATATATCAAAGTATTAAATGATGCTGTATTTGATGAGCTTGATTCACTTAAGAAAGACAAGTAATTAATTTTTGATTAAATTAATCCGATATATAAATACACATGGATGTGTTTATTTAAAGGGACTTACTTTGGTAAGTCCCTTTTTTGCTCTCTGAAAATAATGGTTTGAAGTAAAAATATTTTAATAAATCTGAAAATTGCTAAAAAACTAAACCTTGTGTTTTGAAAAATAAAAAACACACAATATAGTGTAAAAACTCTTGTGTTTTTGTGAATATACATTATAATAAAATAAGATTGGGCTAATAGTATGCCTAGAGGAGGAAGCCTATGTTAAATTCGAATGCATTTAGCTATGTGGATGTACTTGGTAAAGCCGCTGATGCCAGCTGGCTCAGAGAGAGTGCCTTGGCCAATAATGTGGCCAATGTGGACACACCAGGATACAAGCGACAGGATGTAGAATTTCAAAGTGTTTTGGAGAGTGAATTGCGCAATACCAAATACAAAGGTTTAGATGATGCGGTGAAAAATGTTGCAGTTCAGAAATTAGATCCCACAATCTATACAGATTATGGCTCATATTCATATAGATTAGATGGCAACAATGTAGATATTGATACTGAAAATGTGGAAATTGCATCGGAGCAACTTAGATATCAGACTCTCACAAGTGCAGTATCAAGAGAATTTGACAGATTCAGATCGGTTATTAAATAAGCGGAGGTGAATATTTATGGGTTTATTTCAATCATTTGATATAGCAGCTTCAGGAATGACTGCTCAGCGATTCAGAATGGATACAATCGCTGAAAATATTGCCAATGTTAATACAACAAGAACTGAGGATGGAACTCCTTACAGACGCAAGATTGTAACTTTTGAAGAGAAGACTAAATCACCTTCTTTCAAGGAGGTTTTAGAAGGAACCCAGACCTTTAATGGAAATGGAGTGAAGGTTACCAAGGTTTCAGAGGATACAGAGACAGATTTTATTATGACATATGATCCTAGTCATCCTGATGCTGATGAGAATGGATATGTAAGTTATCCAAATGTAAATACAGTTACAGAGATGACCAATCTTATTGATTCCAGCCGTTCTTATGAGGCCAATGTTACAGCTTTTAATTCTATGAAGAGCATGGTTCAGGCAGGGTTACAGATAGGACAGTAATATATTTCACATAATAGCTTTGTGTTGATGCTGTTATGAGGGTTTTGATCAACATATGATTTTAATCAACATTTGATTTTGAATTAATGGAGGCCAATATGGATATATCAGCTTTAGATAGCTTATATAAAACAAATGGAACCACAACACCTGTGACAGGTAAGACCAATGGAGCAGGTTTTGATTCGGTTTTAAGTTCTGCTATGCAGATGGTAAAGGATACCAACACATTACAGAATGAAGCCAATGCTCAGGAGATTTCCTTTGCACTGGGTGAGTCGGACAATGTGCATGACTTACTTATTGCTGAGCAGAAAGCTAACCTGGCTTTGCAATATACAGTGGCTGTCAGAGATAAATTTATTGAGAGCTACAACAGTATTATGAATATGCAGATGTAGTTGTATTTGTGAACTCGCAGATGTAATAGTATTTATGAATAGGGGATAGGAAATGCCGGAACAGATTCAAAATATTTTAAATAAAATAATTGAATGGTGGAAAAAATTTAATACCAGACAGAAAGCTTTGATGATCAGTATTTTGGCTGCTGTCATCATTGCTCTTGTGATTTTGGGCTATGTTGTTTCAAGACCGAATATGGTAAATCTTATTACATGCGAGACAGCTCAAGAAGCTTCAACTGTAAAGGATTTATTGGACGGTGAATCCATTGCTTATGAAGTGGATGACACTGGAATGATATACAAAGTTAAGCAGGAAGATTATGCTAATGCCAATATCTTGCTGGGTACCAACAAGGTTAGAGCAGATGGCTATACTATTGAGGATGCTGTCAATGGAAGTTTTGCTACTACAGAAGCTGACAAGCAGAAGAAGTACAAGCTTTATCTTGAAGATAAATTTGCTTCAGAGCTTGCTACTATAGAGCAGGTTGATTCAGCCAAGGTTACATTATCTCTTCCGGAAAATGATGGAACTCTTCTGTCAGAGAAGGAAGATGCCTATGCCAATATTGTACTTACTTTAAAGAAGGATTTGGACGAAAATCAGGCTGCAGGTATTGCACAATTTGTTGCTACTGGCCTTGGAAATGATACACCAAAAAATATTTTGATTTTGGATAGTGCGGCAAATGTTCTCTTCTCAGGTGGAGATGAATCTACTGTTGCCGGACAGGCTTCATCAAATCTTTCAGCTAAAGCCAAGGCTCAGGCTGTTGTTGTAAATGAAGTAAAGAGCGTTCTTTTAGGAACAGATGTATATGATAATGTTGATGTTGGAATGAATCTGGTGATGAATTTCGACAAGGAAAAAATAACGGATTATGACTATTCCGTAGATGAAGGCAGAACTGAGGGTTATCTGGATAGTGAGACATCCAAGGAGACTAAGAATACATCAGGTGTTGGCGGAGTTCCGGGAACAGATACCAATGATGATGATACTACATATGTTCTGGAGGACAATGAACAGTCTTCTTCTTCATCCAAGGAATTTACCAAGGATTATTTACCAGATCAGAAGATTACAGAGACAGAGAAGGAAGTTGGTACAATAGATTATGAGACATCATCTATTTCTGTTGTTGCCACATCATATGTTGTATATGATGAGGAAAAATTAAAGGCTGATGGCACACTTGCAGATCAGACATTTGATCAGTTTGTTGCTGCAAATAGTGACAGAGTAAAGACTGATGTAGATGAGGATTTCGTTAATTTGGTATCCAAAGCTACAGGAATTGCTCCGGAAAATATTACAATTGTGGCATATCAGATTCCTATGTTTGAATATGCACAGGGACCAAATATTGGTATTACAGACATTTTACAGATCGTATTAGCTGTACTTATTCTGGCTATGCTTGGTTTTGTTGTACTCAAGACTTTACAAGGAACCAAGGAAGAGGAAGCTGTTGCAGAGCAGGTTTCTGTTGAGACACTTCTTGAAGCTAAGCAGGAAGAGCAGCTTGAAGATATTGGCTTTAGTGAGAAATCTGAAGCTAGAATCCTTATTGAGAAATTCGTTGACGAGAATCCAGAGGCAGTGGCAAATCTGCTGCGCAACTGGTTGAACGAGGATTGGGGTTAACAAATGAGCGAAATAGAAGAATTATCAGGAGTTCAGAAGGCTGCGGTATTGCTTATTGCATTGGGACCTGAGAAATCAGCTGATATATTTAAACATTTAAAAGAAGAAGAAATTGAAGAATTAACATTGGAAATTGCTAATACCCAAAGTGTATCTCCAGCTGTGAAGGATGCAGTTATTGACGAATTCTATCAGATTTGTCTTGCTCAGCAATATATTGCAGAAGGTGGTATTGGTTACGCCAAGGAACTCTTGGAGAAGGCTCTCGGAGACGAGGCTGCCCAGAGTGTTATTACCAAGCTTACTGCTTCATTGCAGGTTAGACCTTTTGAATTTATCAGAAAGACAGAGCCTTCTCAGGTTCTTAACTTCATTCAGGATGAGCATCCACAGACCATCGCTATGATTCTGTCATATCTGGCACCTGGTCAGTCGTCTCTGATTTTGAGCGCGTTGAATCCTGAGATGCAGGCGGATGTTGCTAAGCGTATTGCTTTGATGGACAGAACTTCTCCTGAAGTTATCAAGGAAGTAGAACGAGTACTTGAGCGTAAATTGTCATCTCTTATCAACCAGGATTATACAATTGCTGGTGGTGTAGATGCTATCGTAAATATTTTGAATACTGTAGACCGTGGAACAGAGAAGCGTATTATGGAATCTCTGGAAATCGAAGAGCCAGAATTGGCAGACGAAATCCGCAAGAAGATGTTCGTATTCGAAGATATCTTGTTGCTTGATGACAGAGCAATTCAGAGAGTTCTCCGTGATGTTGACAATAATGATCTTGAAGTTGCCCTTAAGGGTGCCAATGAGGAGGTTCAGTCAGCAATATTCAAGAACTTATCAAGCCGTCTTGCTTCTATGATTCGAGAGGATATGGAATTCATGGGACCTGTACGTATGAAGGACGTGGAGGAAGCTCAGCAGAAGATTGTTGGTGTTATTAGAAAGCTTGAGGATCAGGCTGAAATCGTTATTTCTAGAGGTGGAGGTGACGAGCTAGTTGTCTAATATTGTATATGGTATTCAGGTTATACCTCATGAAGAGGATGATGGTACCAAGGTTTTGGATTACAATGATATGCTTGATGAGCGCATCCAGGAGGAGGCTCAGAAGCATAATATGGAAATGGCCAAGGAACAGGCTCGCATTAAGCGTGAAGAGAAACTTCGGGAACTGCAGGAAATGGAACCTCAGTATGATGAGGATGGCAATCTCATTGAACCGGAATTGCCAGAGGATTTCGACGAGGAAGATTTCTTCCAGGAGGATGTGATTCAAAATCAGGAGCCTGATGAGGACTATGTAGCCATGGCAAGAGAAGAAGCTGAGGAGATAATTGCTCAGGCCAATGCCCAGGCTCAGGATATTCTAGATGCTGCACAAAGCCAGGCCGATGCCATGAAATCTCATGCTGAAGCTGAGGGACATCAGGCTGGTTATGACAAAGGATATCAGGAAAGCATCATGAAGCAGACTGAGATGGAAGCTGATATTGAGAGACAGCGTCAGGCTATGATGGATGACATTGCCGAGAAAGAGAAGAACATGGAAAAGGAACTTGTAGATGCAGTCTGTGATGTTGTTGAAAAGGTTTTTCTTGCGAAATTCGACGATGATAAGAATATTATTTTCCATCTTTTGGACAATGTTATTTCCAATGTAGATAGTTCTAAATCGTTTATTATCAGAGTGAACGAGCAGAATATGGAATTTTTGCGAAGTAAAAAAGATGAATTACAAACCAAGGTGGGACAGGAGGTTTCACTTGATATTGTATTAGATCCTCTATTAAATGATTCACAGTGTATGGTGGAGACAGACGGAGGATTATTTGATTGCAGCATGGATACAGAGATGCGCAATCTTATAAAAGAAATAAAGGCATTGAGTTAGTGGGGCACATAATTGGTAGATACAAGCAAGTATATGTCACTGGTTGACAATACATATTTTGACAGATTAGGTCGCGTCAGCAAGGTGGTTGGATTGACTATTGAGTCTGTGGGACCGGATGCAAAATTGAATGATTTGTGTGAAATAATAGTGGATCCAGACGAGGATAAACGCGTCATGGCGGAGGTTGTTGGATTCCGAGATAAGAGTCTCCTTCTGACTCCTTTTGAGGGAGTGGAAGGTGTTGGTATAGGTTGTACTGTAGAAAATACAGGACGACCTTTATCTATTCCTGTAGGTGATGACTTGTTGGGACATACTGTAGATGGAATCGGCAGACCTACAGATGTGGATGAATTGCTTGATTTACCTTGCGCATATCCGGCGGATGCTATGCCTCCTGATCCTATGGACAGGGAAATTATTTCACAGGTTCTTCCTCTTGGAGTGAAGGCTGTGGATGGACTTATTACAGTTGGTAAAGGTCAGCGTATTGGAATATTTGCCGGTTCAGGTGTTGGTAAGAGTACACTTATGGGTATGTTTGCCAGAAATACCAAGGCAGATATCAATGTAATTGCTCTTATTGGAGAGCGTGGTCGTGAGGTTCGAGAATTTATAGAGAGGGACTTGGGGCCAGAAGGTATGGCAAGAAGTGTTGTAGTTGTAGCTACATCTGATAAACCGGCCTTAATGAGAAAGAATGCTGCCAAGACTGCTACGGCTATTGCAGAATATTTCAGAGACCAGGGTAGAGATGTGCTTCTTATGATGGATTCACTTACCCGTTTCTCTATGGCTCAAAGAGAAATTGGTCTTGCTGCAGGTGAACCTCCTGTAACAAGAGGATATCCACCTAGTGTATATTCTGAGATGCCTAAGCTTCTTGAGAGGGCTGGAAATTCAGACAAAGGTTCTATTACAGGATTATATACTGTCCTTGTAGATGGTGATGATTTCAATGAACCTATTACTGATACAGCCAGAAGTATTTTGGATGGACATATTGTATTATCCAGAAGTCTGGCTCAGAAGAATCATTATCCGGCTATTGATGTGCTGGCAAGCATTTCCAGAGTTATGAGCGCCATTGCCACTAAAGAACATAAGCGTGTTGCAGGACAGTTGAAAAATGTACTGGCTACCTACAATGAGGCTGAGGATTTGATAAATATTGGTGCTTATAAGCCAGGCTCTAACAAAAATATAGATTTTGCTATTTCCAAAATTGATAGCGTAAATGAATTTCTATTGCAGCAGACAGATGAGAAAATTGATTTTGAAGATGTTTTGGATATGTTAAATAATCTCTTTGAGGATGAGTGATAATTATGGCGAAATTTATCTATAAAATGCAAAATATTCTCGAGATTAAAGAGAAGCTTGAGAGTCAGGAGAAGATTGCCTTCGGAATTGCTAATCAGAAGCTTGCGGAGGAGCAGGAAAAATTACAGGAATTGCTGGTTCGCCAGGCTGGCTATGAGGCCAGATTAAAGGAACTGACCTCGGGAGATTTAAACATCCGGGATATTAATAATTGCAAGAAGTCAATAGATTCCATGAAGAGTATGGTGCGAGATCAGATGATTGCAGTACATACTGCTCAGAGAAATGTGGAAAATGCCAGAATCAGAATGAATGAGGCAATGAAAGAGCGCAAAACTCAGGAGAATCTCAAGGAGAAGGCTTTTGAGGAATTCAAGCAGGAGCTTCTGGCTGAGGAGAGCAAGATAACAGATGAATTGGTAAGTTACACTTATCATAATAATAAACAAGAAGATTCAGATTCGGAGTAAGATATTATGGCTGAAGAAAAAGAGGACAAGAAGGCAGCAAAGGCTGCTGCCAAGGAAGCGAAGAAAAGGGAAAAAGAAGAGAAGAAGAAAGCAGCTGAGGAAAATGGTGAAGAGGAGGAGGAAACTGTCGTTGGTAAACTCCTTATTGTAGGTGTTGCCATAATTATTGTGGCTATATGGCTGTTGATTTTGGGCTTGCTTATTAAGATGGATGTAGGTGGATTTGGCTCTACTGTATTATATCCGGTATTAAAGGATGTTCCTGTGGTTAACAAGATTTTGCCATCTACACAGGAGTATGCCGAGGAAGATTCCGCTTATCAGTTTGCTACCATGGATGAAGCTGTGAATCGGATAAAAGAGCTGGAACAACAATTGGCAGATGCCAATACTGCCACTGAGACCAACCAGGCTCATATTGCTGAACTGGAGGCTCAGGCTGCAGAGCTGCAGGTATATAAAGAAAAAGAAGCTGCCTTTAATGAAGAAAAAGAAAAGTTTTATCAAGAGGTTGTTTTTTCGGAGAAAGCACCCGATATAAATGCATATAAGGAGTACTATGAGAGTATTGATGCGGAAAATGCTGCAGCATTATACAAACAGGTGCTTCAACAACAACAAACAACTAAAGACATAGAAGATTATGCAAATACTTATGCCAACATGGAACCGGATGCAGCGGCAGCAATATTTGACACAATGACAGCTAATCCTAGACTTGTTGGTAAAATTTTGTGGGCAATGGATACCCAGGCAAGAGCTGATATTCTTGGTGCCATGGATCAGAACTTCGCAGCACGAATTACTGAACTTATGGAACCTTAGGATATATATTCCCAGAAAGGGAAGAGCACATTGATAATTGCATAAGAAAGGAGGAAGATGCTATGACTAGTGCAAATGTATCGAGTTTACCGATACAGGTTGGACCAATAGTTCAATCATCTGCAAAGTCTGAGAAGATTGATTCTGGAAATAATTTCTTGAATTTGATGAATCAAAGCATGAACAAAAGTGTGAATAGCATTTCATACAATACACAGGCTTCATCAAACAAGATGACACAGATTCAGTCTCAAGCAACATCAGTAAAGGTGGAAAATAGCCAAAGTGATATTGCCAAGGGTGAAAGCGGTCAGACTGTTGTGATAGATGATAGCAAGGTTGAGGAAGTGACTGAGGCTGTTGATCAGTTCGAGGAAAATGTTAAAGGCCTTCTGGAAGAAGAACTTGAAGTATCTGAGGAAGATATTGAGAGAGCAATGGAAGAGCTTGGACTTACATTCCTTGATTTGACAGATGTTAATAATCTGGCGAATTTAGTTACAGAATTAACTGGAACAGAGGATTCTATCAGCCTGGTTGTGAATGAAGATTTCAATAATGTATTGAATCAGTTGAAGGATTTCACACAGGATATGGTCAAGACAGTTGATTTGCCGGTAAATGTTATTACAGATGTTGTAGATAATGTTGTAGACAATGCAGAAAACAATTTACAAATGCAGGATATAAATTCTGAATTGGTAAATGAGTTGGAGGTGACTCCACAGGAGGATGTTATTACTCTTTCAAATTCTCAGACAGATAATAGTGATATTAAAATTGCTATTAATGTAGCTACAGGAGAAGAGATTCAGGGAGATTTAGAACCTGAAATGCTGGAGGAGGTTGAAATTTCAGCCAAGCCAGAATATACAACTGTAGTTGAGACTAATTCAAAAACTGAGGATGATCAACCTGAAATTGAAACCAATGTGGAGACGGTTATTAAGGATACAGCTACAGAAACCGTTGATGTATTAGAAAATCGTCAGCAGGGAAGTAATACAAATTCAAATAATTCTCAGAGAGAGATGACTCATACAGAAAGAGAATTTAATCCAGCAGTATCACAGGATATTCAAAGTAATGTGGTATATGAACCTGAAAGTGCACAGGTTACATTGCCAGATGGACAGAGAGTATATGTGAGAGAAATGATTGACCAGATTGTAACTCAGGTTAGAACAACAATTACCTCTGAGACCAAGACAATGGAGATGATTTTGAATCCAGAAGGTCTTGGAAAGATTTACATGGAAGTATCTGAGAAACAGGGAAATGTTACTGCAAAATTATATACTGAAAATCAGATTGTGAAGGAAGCTTTGGAAAGTCAGATGGTGGCTTTAAAGGAGCAACTCAACAATACTAATACCAAGGTAACATCTGTTGAAATTTCAGTTGCTACACATGAATTTGAGAGAAACTTAGAGGAAGGTCAACAGGACAGACAACAGGAAGAGCAGAATAACAAACCTAGAACAAGAAATATTAATCTCAACAACTTAGACGAATTATCAGGTCTTATGACTGAAGAGGAAGAGCTGGTTGCGCAGATTATGAGAGACAATGGTAACACAGTAAACTTAGAAGCGTAGAGGAGGAGCAATATGCCAATACAAGCAACTGTAGAAAATGGTAAGATTACATCTTACGGAACAGAAGCAGCAGCTTCCACAGATGACAAGAATAAAAAGACTGACAAAAAGCAGGATGCATATGACAAAGAGATGTTCCTTCAACTTTTGGTTGCAGAAATGCAGTACCAGGATCCATTGGAGCCTACAAGTAATACTGAATATGTATCAGAGTTGGCATCATTTTCACAGATTGAGGCAGTACAGGCTGTTCAGGATCAGATGAAGACACTTGAAGCTAATTCTCTTGTTGGCAAGAATGTTATTATGCTTGTTAATTCTGAATCAGGTGAAGGTAATTATGTGACAGGTAGAGTTGATTATGTAATGAAAGATGATGAAGGCAATATGAAATTGTCCATCGGAGATAAGCTTTACAGTATTGATGATTTGCAGAGTATTGCAGATGATACTTACTTCGAAGCTATTACTGTTACAGATGCATTTTTTGCAATGGTAAACAAATTGCCAAATGTATCAAATCTTACAGCTGACGATGAGAAAGGCATAGTTGCAGCAAGGACTTTGGTTGATGGAATGACTGCTTATCAGAAGCAATTCGTTAATGAGGATGCTTATAAGAAACTACAGGCATTGGAAGCAAGACTTGAAGAAATTAAGAAAATTCAGGGAAATGCAGGAGATACATCTACAGAATCTACAGAAAATGCCGATAATGATAATAGTGGAACTGATACAAGCGAAGCATCTCAAGCATAGGAGTTGATGCAAGGTAGTTGTTACAGGGATGTAAGGAGTTGAAATTATGGATAAAATAACAAATTCCTTTACCTCAATTGAACAAGTTGCTGGTCAGTATCTCAACAATCAACCTGGAAAGAAAATTGAGACAACAAGTGACGGGCTATCTTTTCAAGATATCTTGAAACAGAGAATCGATGTTGCAAAACCTGGACAAGTTGATTTGAAATTTTCAAAGCACGCGTCTCAGAGATTGGACGACAGAGATATATCTCTTTCAGATGATCAAAACCAAAGGTTGAGAGATGGAGTAGCCAAAGCTAGCGAGAAAGGTATTAAGGAATCACTAGTAATCGTTGATTCGCTTGCATTTATTGTAAATGTGCCGAATCAGACAGTGGTAACAGCCATGGATCAGGCAGATACCACAGAAAATGTATTTACAAATATTGATGGTGCTGTAATTATTTAGCTGGACCTTTTAAGGAAGCTAAAGTCGCCGACTGACAGAAGCGACAACCTACAGCAAAATGCAAATTAGGAGGTCATTTAATTATGATGAGATCACTTTACTCTGGTGTGGCAGGTCTTAAGACACATCAGACAAAGATGGATGTTATTGGTAATAACATCGCCAATGTTAACACAATCGGATTTAAATCATCTGCAGTTACTTTCTCTGATATTATGTATCAGACAACATCTGGAGCTTCAGGAGCTACTGAAACTACAGGTGGAAAGAATGCCAAGCAGATAGGTCTTGGTGTTACAACTGCATCTACCAAGATTAGCATCACATCAGCTGGTGCTGCACAGTCTACAGGACAGGCTTTTGATATTAAGCTTACAGATTCAAATTCTACCAATTTCTTCATTGTAAATAATGGTTCAGAGAATTTGTTCACAAGAGCTGGTTCTTTCTATCTTGATGGTAATGGTAACCTTGCTATGACTTCAACAGGATATATGGTAATGGGATGGCAGGCAGAAGAGACAGAGGATGCCGGAATTACAATTCGTCAGGATACTGTATCTCCTCTTAGAATTATGCAGGCTAAGAACTTAACAAGTGCTCCAGAAGCTACAACAGAAGCTACATTCTCAGGTGTAATTGACAAGAACGAGAAGAATGTAACAAGTGAGGAAGGATACTACAGAAATCTGTCTTTCTTTGATAGCTTAGGATATGCTTATACAGCTAGATTCTCTATCAAGGCTACAGATACAGAGCAGGGACAGTACACAGTAGAACTTTCAAATATTTATAATGATCAGAACCAGGATATCTTGGCTACATACAAGGCTAATGGTGGAGCATTAAGCGAAATCTTCGGTAATGATACAACAGCTACCAGAAAATATAATCCAACTAAGAACTTCTCAGTTGAGAGTGGAAATATTTATTTCACATCTGGTGGAAATACTTATAGACTTGATGCTTCAAGTGTTCCAGCAAGTATTGCTGTTCCAGAAACAGCTGGTTCACAGACTTCATTTACATTTGTAAATTCTACAGATCCTACAGATACAAGACAGGTTGATTTAGCTACATTATTCTCTATTGATACAACTAATCTTGAACCTGGAACATTGGCATTGTCTGCTGCAGGACAAATGGAATATACATATGATACAACTAATTATAATTTGAAATTCAATACAGCAGATGGTACATTTAGCTTTATTAATTCAGCTGCTGATAATGGTAAGGTTTCTCTTAATCTTTCTAATTTGAATGATTTAGGTAATTTTGAAAATGTAACTGTTGATTTCACAAAGCTTCTTAACTATGATAATGGCGGAAGTTCAACTGTTAATGTTGAGAAGGGTGATATTAATGGTGTCAAGGGTATTGGTAAGAAACTTGGTACTCTTACAAGTGTGTCTGTTGATGGAGCTGGAAAGATTTTTGGTTCTTATGACAATGGTAATACAGTATTACTTGGACAGATTGCTGTTGCCCAGTTCTCCAATGCATCAGGTCTTGAAAGTTTAGGAAACAGTTGCTTTAAGACAACATTGAACTCTGGTGATTTCGATGGAATCGGTGTTGCTGTAAATGCAGATGGTGGTAGCATGTCAACAGGACAGTTGGAAATGTCAAATGTTGATTTGTCACAGGAATTTACAGATATGATTACAACTCAGAGAGGTTTCCAGGCTAACTCTAGAATTATTACAGTATCTGATACAATGCTTGAAGAATTGACTAATTTGAAGAGATAAATTAACTAAAATATTGATGGCCCCACTTTTGCGGTGGGGCTATTTTTCATTATATAAAGTATTATTTTGTATCTTGAATATTTTTTAGATAATTTATATACTTTTGTAGAGGGAGAATGGAGGTGCTAGTTTTGATAGACGAGAATATTGGAGTTAGAATTAGGGAGGTTAGAGAAGAGAAGCATTTGACGAGGGAACAGTTAGCTGAGCAAATAGATGTTTCTGCTAAGTTTATTTACGAAATTGAAAGTGGCAAGAAATCTTTTTCGGTTGATATTTTATATAAGTTTTCGAATGAGTTGTCTGTTTCTGCTGATTGGATATTATTTGGTGATGATGTTCATAAAAAAGAAGCGGATGAGGTTGTTCGTATGCTGAATGAAATATACGATATATGTAATAAAAATCATGAAAAGTAACACGTTATCTTTGATGTATTTGGATTGTTAATACAAATACATCAAAGATTTTTTTTGGAACAATAATTCATATGAATTATACATATAGCGGGTTTTTATGGAGATTATTATGGAATAATATATGTTTAAAAGACATTGGGAGAATTAGGATGAAGTGGAATAAAAATAATGTGTTGCTAAGATACAATAATGATTTCCTTATTGCTAATAGAGATTTGAATGCATGGATAATAATATCGGATGAAGTACATAAGATAATTTGTAATTATGCTAAATCGTTAAATAAAGATGCTTTTTTAGAACTTTATGAAAAGGAAGATAAAGAATATTTACAATCAGTAATATCAAATATGATAAAAATTAAATTGCTGGTTGATAATGAAGAAGAAAGAATTGTGAATTCTGTTTCTCTTTCATTAACAAATGGATGTAATCTGAATTGTATTCATTGTTGTATGGATGCAAATAATTCAAAAGTAAGGTATGAAAAACAAGTGGATTATTGGCTAGATATTATTGATGAATTGTCAACAAATCGAGAAATAGAAGAAGTTACAGTTACAGGGGGAGAACCAGTTCTGAAAAAAGATTTTAAAAAAATTTCATGTTATTTGAAAGAAAAGTTAAATTGCAAATTGCTGTTGTTAACTAATGGGACACTACTGGATGATGAGGTAATTGGCTGGATTACAGGTGTGTATGATTCTATATCAATTAGTTTAGATGGTGGAGATAAAATACTTACTGATTTTATTAGAGGCCATGGAGTATTTGAAAAGGTTATACAAACTGTAGTTAAACTTAAAGAAAAAGGATTCGAAAATATATCGTTATCGGCTATTTTACCTAATTCAATTGATTGTGAAGAACAGTTTCAAAAGCTTTGTGATGAACTAGAAGTGGGTTGCCAGGTTAGACCATTGTCATATATGGGAAGAGCGAGTGAAAACTATATTTCTCTTAAAAGTATATTTGATAATTATGTTCATGAAAATAAACTTGAAATAGCAGATGTTTATGATAATTATGAAGTTGCTAATTTATCATCTTGCGGTATGGCTTCGAGGAAAATGGCTACATTTGATCCTTATGGAAATATTTATCCATGCAATTTGTTTCAAGAGAATGGGATGGAAATATCTTATCATAATGGAAAAACATTTTATTCCGAAAATGTAGAAAATGTTATTAGTTTTAAAGGAACTATTTGTGAAGACTGCCCGGTAAATGTTTTTTGCTGGTCTTGTTTAAGTGATTTTAATAACATAAAAAATGATTCAAAACAGATAGAAGAAAAGTGCAAGCAAAAGAAGAAAAAACTGATGTTTGAAATATGGGGAGTTACTGATTGAGGATATATTCTACTTTAAATATATCAATATTTGAGAAAGGAGGAATGAGATTATGGAAAAGAAAAGAATTTCTCGTAAGCTTAACACAACAATTGTACAGGGCCAGTGGGATTCATCTAAATGTACACGTGTAATATACTATGTTGGTAATTCTGCTTGGTATAATAGAGTTAAGTGCTTGAGAACAAAAAAAGCAAATAATTAATTTTAGGAGGAAGGGCAGATGATACTATCTGCCCTTGTTTTTTTATGAAAACAGCAATTATAGATAGTGGTATTGATTTAAAATATATAGAGTTTAATGATAAAAATATAGAAATCAGTGATGCAGATTATCGTGATGAAAATGGACATGGAACAGCATGCGTAAGTGAATTCTTTTTGGTTAATCCAAAAGGATTTGTGACAGTTTATAAAATTTATGATGATAATAATAAATGTTCTTTGTTTAGCATGGTCAATGTGTTAGAACGAATAGCTGATAGAGATGATATTTCTATAATTAGTATAAGTGGAGCTTTTGATACTGATGATGATGAGATTATTGAGTATACACAAGAAATAATAAATAAATTATATAAAAAGAATATTTTAGTTATAGCTTCGGAAATGAATGGGAAACAAAAAAAAGGTTATCCGGCGTGTTTGAAGCATGTGTTGGCTGTGAAAAAAATAAAATTTCCGATTCGATTAATGGTTCATTATAAAGAACGTGCTATTTTCTTTGGGAAGGATAATTGGGTTCCAAAAACTAATGGAGAATACATTAGATTCGATGGGAATAGTAGTGCTGCCCCACGTGTTTCAGCATATTATTCTAAGTGTGTAGGTATGTGTTGCGTTGAAAAGATTTTTGATTCTTTTGAAGTTATTTTTAGGGGGATCTGATGATGCTAATAGATATTGTAAAGAAAAATATTTCTATTTATAAATTTTTGATTAAATGGGAAAAACAGATTTTGCTTCAGTTTGTGTTAGTGGCAATAAAGACAGTTGTGATAATGATTTCACCATTATTTGTAAAGATGATTATTGATGTAATCCAAACTAAGAGAAGTATGCGGGAGTTTATAGCATATATTATCATGCTGTTGTTGCTTTCATTTGCTACATTGTTGCTCAAAATTTTTACTTCGAAAACTAATATTATCTTAAAGAAAGATATTTATTCTAAAATCCAGCTAAGTATTATTGATAAGATTTGGGTATATGATGGGGAAATGTTTATGGATAATAGTAGCGGTAACATGATGACCTTATTAATGGAAGATGCAGATAAATTGACTTTTTTTGCATCACTTGAATGGATGGAATTTTTCTGTGAATTAATATCTGGTGCATTTATTATATTGTATTTTTTTATTAAATCACCAATTATTGCATTGGGTGGAGTCTTATTGCTTATTATAACTAATGTTGTCCAACATAAATATGATTGTAAAATAAAGGATGATTATAAAAAACAAGTAGATTCTAATGTTATTATTGTAGATTTTTTTCAAAAAATTTTATCTAATATTCTGTTGCTAAAATGTAGTGGTGGAATTAATTATTGTAAGAAAGAATATAGCTATAAACTTGATGAATGTATTAATAATGAGGTTAAGACGGTTATTGATATTTCAATAAATACGGGATTTATTGAAATGATATCTTCGTTTATGGAGATTTTGGTGTGGTTGATAGGAGGAATAGCTGTTTATTGCAATAAAATAGTAATTAGTGAATTGATAGTTTATAATTCATATTTTTCTTTGTTGTTAGCACCTGTTCTTGAGGTTGCTCGCATGAGAGGAGAAATACAGGATGTTTTTATATCTGCTAATAGAATAATGTCTTTTCTTGGGGAAAAACCAACTGATGTTTTCCATGAACCTATTCTTGAACCGATATATGAAATACGAATGGAGAATATATCATTCTTTTATGAGGAAAGGATGATATTTGATGATACAAACATAGTTCTTAATAAAGGTGTGAATGCGATTATTGCCCCATCAGGTTCAGGTAAAACAACGTTAGTACGACTTATATTAGGTTTGTGGCAGGCTGATAAAGGAAAAGTGTATATTAACAATTCTTTTTATGGGCAATATACATATGAAATGGTTGAAAAAAGGATGAGCGTGATGACGCAGGAATGTTATTTATATGATGCATCAATTAAGGATAATCTATTACTAGGGGCGGATGTGGAATTAGAAATAGTACGTGAGATTTGCAATGCTGTTGAAATAGATGATTGGATTATGGAACAGCCATTGGCGTATGATACTGTTATATGCGGTAAAGGTACGGATATTTCTGGTGGACAACGACAAAGATTGTGTTTGGCAAGAACTTTAATTAAAAAATCAGATGTTATTATTTTGGATGAACCTTTATCTGCGTTAGATAAAGAGACAGAGGCTAAAATATGGCGAAATATTAATAAATATCTAGAAGGGAAAATTGTTATTCTTATTTCACATAGGTTAGAGTTGGTGGATTATATTAATAAAAAATATTATTTGAAGCAAGGGAAAATAGATGTTATAGAGTAGCGATATAAAAGAAGCAATGTTTAGAATGCGTTTGAACTTGATATATATACTATATTTTGTGTTATGACAGTGGTTATATGACTATTTTTAGTATGAAAAGACGATTAAAAATGTAGACATTTATTATAAAATCTAGTAAGATATTTCTAGGTATATCATTGCGTGATAATAATGATATACAATTCTATTAAATTATAAAAGGGTGGTGAAAAAGTTTGGATTTAGCATCGTTAATCGGCTTGGTTGGTGGTTTTGCAATGCTTATATTTGGTATTGTTTCTTCTGGTGGTCCTTCAGCTATCACTAACTTTATTGATGTACCATCTGTTATTATTACAATTTTCGGCTCGCTAACCAGTGTACTTGGATCTAATAAGTTGCCAGACTTTATAAATGGATTGAAGAGTATTACTCTTTCAATAAAAGAACCTTCTGTAGGCAATCCTACAGAGACTATTACCAATATTATTAACTTATCTAACATTTCCAGAAAAGAAGGATTGCTTGCTTTGGAAGAAGCTACTCATGATATGGAAGATGAGTTTATGAAAAAAGGTATCGGCCTTGTAGTCGATGGTACTGACCCGGATTTGGTTAGAGGAATTCTGGAAACAGAGTTGACTAATATTGAAGCTAGACATTCAGTTATTATTAAATTCTGGGATAAATGGGCTGAAATGGGGCCTGCTTGGGGTATGATTGGTACTCTTTGCGGGCTTGTTAATATGTTAAAAAAGCTTGATGATGCTTCGTCTATTGGACCGAATATGGCGGTTGCTTTGTTGACGACCTTGTACGGTTCATTGATTGCCAACTGGTTGGCTGGACCTACATCTGCTAAGTTGCAGCGAAACAACGCATTGGAAATCATGATGAAAGAAATTACAATAGAAGGACTTCTTTCGATTCAGGCTGGTGAGAATCCGCGTGTAATTGAAGAGAAATTGAAGTCATTCCTGTCACCTAGTGATAGAGCTGCTGCAGGCGGTGAAGAAGGCGGAGGTGAGTAATAATGGCTAAGAAAAAGCAGGAAGAAGCACCAGCGGGATCTCCGGCCTGGATGGCCACCTTTAGTGATTTGATGAATCTGTTACTTTGCTTCTTCGTATTACTTTTCTCAATGTCTACAGTAGATGCTGAGAAGTTTGAGATGATTATTTCATCTTTTCAGAGCAGTTTTTCCATTTTGCCAGCAGGTGGATCGTCTGTTGGTGATGGCGAATTGATTTCTTCCGGAATCAGTGCTTTGGAAATGTTTGATGTATATTTTAATGCATCATCTGCATACCAGGATCAGTCACAAAATACTGGAGATTATACAGGAACTAGTCCTGAAGAACCTACTGAGGAAGTGACAGAAGAACAAGCAGCAGAAGCCATGAAACAGGCTGGCTTGAAAGAAAGCGAGCAGATGGCTGAACAAATCGGTGAGATGCTTGAATCCATGGGAGTCACTGACCAGATTGAAGTTAATTTCACTGAGAATTATGTAATGATTAATCTAAACGGAGCTATGCTATTTAATGCTGGTGAAGTTACTATTAGAGACGAAGCTCTTCCACTTATGAAGAAGCTGTGTGTGGTTGTAAATAATTACACTAATAACCTGGTGGAAGTAGAAGGTCATAGTGATAATGTGCCACCTGGTGAAGGTGAATTATATGCTACCAATGAAGAGTTCTCTATATATAGAGCATTGAATGTTGCCAGATATATCAGAGAGAATTCCAATATTGGTGCTGACCATGTTAAATCATCTGGTAGAGGAGAATATGATCCTATAGCAAAAAATGATACAGCAGAAGGTAGAGCAAAGAACAGAAGAGTAGAGATTAAAATATATAACTCTCTAAATACTAATGAGAACTAAAGAGGTTTGAAATGAAGAAGAATTTATTGACAGTAATAACATTGGCGTTAGTTCTTGTGAACCTGGTTTTGACAGTTATTGTAACTATTACAATAATTCCTGAAACCAAGCAGGCCAACGAACTTATTACAAAAGTATGTGCAGCAATTGATCTTGATTTGGAATCAGGAAGTGCTACAAGTAATTCAAATATTCCTATTGATCAGGTGCAATTGGTTGCTATAGGCGATGAGGATTTGATGATTAACCTGAAGAAGGGGACTGATTCTGCCAGCCATTATGCAATGATCAAGGTTTCTTTATCATTAAATAAAGAAAACGAAGATTTTGATGCTGTGAATAAACAGGTAACAGAAAAGATAGATCTTATAAAGGGTGAAATCTTCAATGTGGTTTCTTCTTATACAATGGAGGAACTTCAGGGTAATCAGGCTGCTGTTAGAGAAGATATTCTGAAGAATTTACAGCAGATGTTTGGCTCTGATGCAATTATTGATGTTACATTCTCTAGTGTAAAGTATCAATAATAACTGATTTATATTGTTTAGGTGGTGAGACAGTTTGAGTGATATACTATCACAAAGTGAAATTGATAATCTGTTACAAGCCCTAAGCACCGGTGAAGTTGATGCTGAGGAAATGAAGGCCAACAACGAGAAACAAGTCAAAGTATATGACTTTGCTCGCCCTTCAAAATTTTCCAAAGAGCATCTTCGTACGTTGGAAATAATATTTGAACATTATGGCAGACTGCTGTCTACCAACCTACCTGTATATCTTCGCAAGAATGTACAGGTCGAAGTTATGAATTCGGAGGCAGTTACCTATATGGAATTTTCCAATGCCTTATCGAATCCAGTGCTTCTGGGAATTGTAAATTTTGACCCTCTTGAGGGCAATATAATAGTGGAGATGGCATCTCAATTAGGATTTACTATAGTAGATAGAATGCTTGGTGGAGAGGGCGAGCCAATGGATAAGGTTCGTGAATTCTCTGAGATTGAGCTTCTTATAATTGAGAGAATTATGACAGCTTGTGTTTCTCTTTTGAGAGAGCCTTGGGAAAATGTTATTGATATTCATCCTAGATTAGAGAGAATAGAAACAAATTCGCAGTTTGCACAGGTTATTTCTCCATCAGAGATGATAGCCATCATTACAATTAATATTAAAATCGGTGAAGTGGAAGGACTTATGAATGTATGTCTGCCATATATCACCCTTGAGCCTGTCATGGAGAAGTTGAATACGAAATTCTGGTATTCAAGCATGCAGGAGAAAAGTGAAGCGGCTTATGCGGAAGCTATTGAATCATTGATTTCAAAAGCAGCTATACCAGTTACAGCTGTTTTAGGAAATAGTACAATATCTGTAAGTGATTTTTCAGGCTTACAGGTAGGAGATGTAGTTAGACTTGACACCAAAGTCGACCAGGAATTGGAAGTCTTTGTTGGAGATATCAAGAAATTTACTGCATTACCTGGTGCGGCTGGGGATAATTACGCAGTTAGAGTTACATCAGTAATAAGAGAGGAGCAGTAATCACATGAGTGACGGAGTATTGTCTCAAGAAGAAATCAACGCACTCCTTAGTGGTGGGGTGCCAGATGCGTCAGAAGAGACGTCATCAAATGATTCTGGGGGACTTACTAGCGAAGAGATGGACACAATTGGTGAGATTGCCAATATCAGTATGGGTACGGCAGCAACTACATTGTTCTCTCTCGTAAATAAAAAAGTTGAAATATCTACACCTGTTGTTACAGTTTCAAGCTGGGAAGATATTGTAGATGCATATGAGAAACCTTGCGTACTTGTTAGAATTGCTTATACCAAAGGCTTGGATGGAAGCAATGTATTGGTATTAAAGGAAAATGATGTTAAAGTAATCACAGACCTGATGATGGGTGGTGAAGGAAATTCAACTGATGAGGAAGTAGGAGAAATCCACTTAAGTGCCATCAGTGAGGCTATGAACCAGATGATGGGTTCATCAGCAACATCTCTTTCATCAATGCTTGATCATATGATTGACATCAGTCCACCATCTTCTGATTTAATTGATTTAGCTGAATCAGTAGATGGAAGTGATATAGCAGATTTCTTGCATGAGGATTTTGTTAGAATCACTTTTAAGTTATTGATTGGTGACTTGGTAGATAGTGAGATTATGCAGTTGTATCCAATTTCACTTGCCAAGGAAATGTGCAATAATATTATGAACAACATGGAGAGCGATTCCGCATCAACTGTTGAGGAATCAGCGCCAGCAGCTTCTGCACCAGAACCAGAACCTGCGCCTGCTCCAGCTCCGGCTCCAATGCCTGAGCCAGCTGCAGCTGCTCCACAGGGACAGCCATATATGCAGCCACCACCAGTTCAATATGCGCAACCATATCCACAACCGCAGGTTAATGTACAATCTGCACAATTTCAACCATTTACTGGCAGTTATCAACCACCTTATCAGCCAGAAAACATAGATTTAATTATGGATGTACCTCTTGAGGTAACCGTAGAATTGGGTAGAACCCATAAATCTATACAAGATATACTGGACTTTGCACCAGGAACTATTATAGAATTAAATAAAATAGCTGGTGAACCGATTGATGTGTTGGTTAATGGTAAATACGTTGCTAAAGGCGAAGTAGTAGTAATCGAAGAATCATTCGGAATTAGAATTACTGAGATAATGAAATAAACTTTTAGACACAAGGAGAGAAAAAAATGGCAAAGAATATTTTAATTAGTGATGACGCAGCTTTCATGAGAATGATGATCAAGGACATCCTTACAAAGAATGGCTACAATGTAGTTGGAGAAGCTGAAAACGGCAAGATGGCAGTTGATAAATATCTGGAGCTTAAGCCTGATTTGGTTTTGATGGATATTACAATGCCTGAGATGGATGGTATTGAAGCTTTGAAGGCTATCAGAGAAAAGGATGCTGATGCTTGCGTTATTATGTGTTCTGCAATGGGACAGCAGGCAATGGTTATCGAGGCTATTCAATCTGGCGCAAAGGACTTTATTGTAAAGCCATTCCAGGCAGAAAGAGTTCTTGAGGCTGTTAAGAAGGTAATTGGATAAATATGATTTTATTATCTTCAACCGGAGAGAGCATATTTCAACTCATAGTGGTATTGGTATGCTTTGTTATAGTATTGGCAATGACATATTTTACAACAAGATGGATTGCTGGCTATCAGAAGACTCAAAGTATCAATAAGAACCTTGCTGTGAGTGAGACTCTGAAGCTTACTACGGACAAATATGTGCAACTTATTCAAGCTGGAAAGGATCGTTATTTCGTTATTGCTGTTGGCAAGAACGAGATAACTTTTCTTGGTGAAATTTCCCAGGATGAATTGAAGGAGATTCCAGATACTTACAAGGAGAATATTCCTACAATTCAGGGAGATTTTAATGATATTTTGAATAAGTTTAAAAATCATAAGACAGATAAGTAAGGCAAATTAACTATGAGCAAATTAAAGAAAGTATATGTATTATTTAGCTTAATTTTTGCTACATTAATACTTACAATTGGATTATTTTATTGTAGCTCACAAACTGTATATGCCACAGAATATGGAGCAACAGAAAATGCGCCAAATGCTAGTGATCGAGTTGTGGGAGATGGAGGAGTATCAATCTCATTTGATTCTCAATCAGGTACCTTGTCTTCTACAGTCCGAATTCTTTTGGTGTTGACTATTCTGGCTTTAGCTCCTTCAATTCTGATAATGCTTACCTCATTTACCAGAATTATTATTGTGTTGCATTTTGTTAGAGCTGCCATAGGAACACAGACAGCACCCCCTAATCAGGTATTGATTGGTTTGGCGCTGTTTTTGACTTTTTTCATAATGTGGCCAACATTTACACAGATAAATGAGAAAGCTATTCAGCCCCTTGATAGAAATGAAATTACTCAGGAGCAGGCTTTTGAGGAAGGCGTTAAACCTATCAGACAATTTATGTATGGTCAGACACAGGAGAAGGACTTGAATATGTTCTGTGAAATATCAAATACTACTTATGAAGAGTATGATGATGTTCCTTTTGTTGTTTTGGTACCTAGCTTTATTGTCAGTGAGCTTAGAACAGCGTTTATTATAGGTGTATTAATTTATATACCATTTATTGTAATTGATATGGTAGTAGCATCAGTACTTATGTCCATGGGTATGATGATGTTGCCGCCAACCACCATCTCGTTACCATTTAAGATATTATTATTTGTATTGGCAGACGGATGGAACCTGGTAATTCAAGGTTTGGTCAAGACATTTTATTAGTTAAAGAATAGAGGTGAAGGTTGTGACAGAAGGTCAGGTATTAGATATTGTTAGAGATTCTATTTATACAATTATTATATGTTCAGCACCTATGCTTTTGATTTCTCTGATTATAGGTTTGATAGTCAGCATTTTCCAGACTGTCACATCAATTCAGGAACAGACCTTGACTTTTGTGCCAAAGATTCTGGGAATCTTCGTTGGACTTATAATTTTTGGCTCATTTATTTTAAATAATATTACAGATTTTATGACAAATCTTTGGTCGAATTTTAGTATATATTTAGGTTAGTTAAACCATGGTAAATTATTCATTTGATATATTAAAACTTGAATATTTTTTATTAATACTGGTTAGAATTTCCACATTTGTATATACAGCGCCATTTTATGGCAGACGCGAGGTGCCTGGTAGAGTGAAGGCAGGTTTATCTGCTTTTATTGCTATTTTATTATTTTATACGATCCCTCTTCAGGAAGCTGAATATACATCGGAAATTGGTTATGCCATATTGGTTTTGAGAGAGGGAATTACAGGATTGCTAATTGGATTTTCGGCAAATATTTGTAATTCCATTATTTTATATGCCGGTACTATTATTGATATGGATATCGGTATTTCCATGGCGACTATATTTGATCCTTCAACTGGATCAGAAGTTGCACTTACAGGAAATATGTATAATTATTTTCTGTTGCTTTTGCTTATCACATCCAATATGTATCAATACATATTGAGAGCATTTATAGATTCATTTTCTTTGATACCCCTTGGAGGTGCAGTATTTGATATGAATTCACTTCTTGGTTCTATGACCAAGTACATGGCGGATTTATTCATTATTGCATTTCGAATAGTGCTTCCGGTATTTGCCTGCATTATGATTTTAAATGCAGTACTGGGTATTATGGCCAAGGTTGCACCACAGATGAATATGTTTGCTGTTGGTATTCAGTTGAAACTTCTGGTGGGATTGGCAGTATTATTTATCACAGTATTTATGTTACCGGATATTGCCAATTTCGTATTCAAGGAAATGAGAGAGTTAATGATAGAGATTATAAAGGGAATGTATTGAATTGACTGAGGATAGACAATTAATTCTGCCACTGAATCTGCAATGGTTTGCCCAGGATGGTCCCGGTGGAGAGAAAACTGAACCTGCTACAGCCAAAAAGTTAAAAGACGCAAGAGAAGAGGGCAAGGTTGCTAAGAGTACAGAATTGAATTCTGCAGTTACACTTATAGCACTGTTTCTAAGTCTCAAGGTTTTTATATCTTTTTTGGGCGAGCGATTCATCAATGTATTTAATTGGATATATGGCATGATTCCTGAGTTCGTAGAAAGCGAACGCTCAGGTATGTCAGTGCATTCAATCTCTAGAATAATTACAGAGACTATTACACAGATGATAATTGCCATGCTGCCTTTCTTGCTGATTGGCTTTATTGTAGCTTTTATTGTCAGTGTTGTTCAGGTTGGTTGGCAGATTTCTGCCAAACCAATGAAGCCGGATTTGAATAAATTTAATCCTATTAATGGATTCAAGAGAATCATTTCCAAGGAGTCCATTTTCAATTTAATTAAATCAATTATCAAGATTGCTTTGATTTTCTATGTGGCTTACACAAATATCAAAGACCAGGCTAACAATTTGTTTATCCTATATGATATTCCGCTATATCAGGGCATAGGTTTGGTAGGTTCGATTATTATTGATACAGGCTTTAAAATAAGCTTGTTATATCTTATTGTAGGTCTGGCTGACTACATATATCAGCGACATAAATTTAATGAAGAAATGAAGATGACCAAGCAAGAGATTAAGGATGAATACAAGAATACTGAGGGAGATCCTCAGATTAAAGGTCAGCAGCGTCAGCGCATGAGGGAGGCATCCCAGAGACGTATGATGGCAGATGTGCCCAAGGCGGATGTGGTTATTACCAACCCTACACATTTGGCTATAGCTATTCGATATGATGCAGAGACTGAGACCGCTCCTGTGGTTCTTGCCAAAGGAGAGGATTATCTGGCTCAGAAAATCAAAGAGAAGGCCAAGGAGAACCATATTGAGATTGTAGAGAACAAGCCTCTGGCCAGAGCTATCTATGGTTCAGTTGATGTTGGAGCAGAGATTCCGCCTGAACTGTATCAGGCAGTTGCTGAAGTCTTGGCTATTGTATATGCCAAGAGACAATAAGATTTGAAATATATGAAAGGAGGAATGGAATATGAGTATATCTATTAAAGGTACAGATATTGGTATTGTTGGATATTTGCTTGCAGCTGTACTTTTCTTTATTATTCCAATTCCTTCTATTTTATTGGATGTAATGTTGGCATTGAACATATCCATTGCCCTTATTATTTTGGTAAATGTATTATTTGTTCAGGAAGTTTTGGATATGTCATTCTTCCCAACGCTATTGCTTTTTACAACAATTTTTAGAATTTCCTTAAATGTATCATCAACCCGATTGATTTTAACAACGGGAAATCCTGGTAACGTAGTTACAACCTTCGGTTCTTTCGTAGGTGGTGGAGACTTAGTAATTGGTGCCATAATCTTTATTGTATTGATTTTGATTCAGTTTATGGTAATCAATAAAGGTTCTGAGCGTGTAGCTGAAGTTTCTGCTCGTTTTACATTGGATGCTATGCCTGGTAAACAGATGGCTATTGATGCAGATTTGAATACCGGTGCAATTACAGAGAAGGAAGCTCGTGAACGAAGAAACAAGATTCAGGAAGAATCTGGATTCTTTGGTTCTATGGATGGTGCGACTAAGTATGTAAAGGGAGATGCCACTGCAGGTTTGATTATTACAGTAATTAACCTGGTAGGCGGAACCATAATGGGTGTTATGAGAGGTGGTCTTGATTTCCAGGCTGCTATTGAGCAATATGGAATTCTTACCATCGGTGATGGATTGGTTTCTCAGATTCCATCTCTATTAATTTCATTATCAACAGGTATTTTGGTTACCAAGGGATCTAAGGAAGCTGACTTTAGTGGTACACTTATCAAACAGCTCTTTGGAATCCCAAGAGTGCTATATATTGTTGGTGCTGTTATGGCTTTCCTTGGAATATTTACCCCATTGAATATAGGTTTATTCCTGGCTTTTGCAGCAGTATTTATCATAGCAGGTTACTCCATGGACAAGACAATTGGAGAGGAGACCATAGAGGAGGAAGTTGCTGCAGAGGAATCTGAGGCAGAGGAGATTAGAAGACCGGAAAATGTGGTTTCTCTCTTACAGGTTGATCCTATTGAATTAGAATTTGGTTACGGAATCATCCCACTTGCTGATGTAAATCAGGGTGGAGATTTGCTGGATCGTGTAGTTATGATTAGGAGACAGATTGCTCTGGAACTTGGTACAGTTGTTCCTATTATTCGTCTTCGAGATAATATCCAGCTGAATCCGAATCAGTATATTATCAAGATAAAGGGCATACAGGTTGCTGCCGGTGAGATTATGTTTGACCACTATATGGCAATGAACCCTGGATATGTTGAGGAAGAGATAACAGGTATTGAAACTCGAGAGCCATCCTTTGATTTGCCGGCACTGTGGATTACAGATGCTCAGAGGGAGAGGGCTGAGAGTTTAGGTTATACAGTAGTTGATCCACCATCAATTATTGCAACTCATTTGACAGAGGTTATCCGTAGACATATTTCAGAATTACTTACTCGTCAGGATGTACAGAACCTGGTTAACAATCTCAAGGAGACTAATCCAGCTTTGGTTGACGAGCTTACACCGAAGCTTCTGGGACTTGGCGAGATTCAGAAAGTACTTCAGAATCTATTGGCAGAGGGAGTATCTATCAGAGATTTGCTTTCAATATTTGAAGTGCTGGCTGATCATGCTTCCACAACCAGAGATACAGATGTGCTGACAGAGTATGCGAGACAAGGATTGAAGAGAGCTATATCAAGCAGATACTTCGAGCCAAATGCACAGAACACTTGTATAACTTTAGATCCAAAGATTGAGCAGGAGATTATGGGCTCTGTAAAGCAGACTGAGCAGGGTGCATATCTTACACTTGATCCTGAGAGAATAAATGCAATCATGGAAAGCTTGAATGAGCAGATTGCCAAGATGGAGGAGTTGGGAAAAATCCCAATTGTAATTACATCGCCTATAGTGCGTATGTACTTTAAGAAAATGTCTGAGGACTTTGTGAAGGATTTGGTAGTAATATCATATAACGAGATTGACTCAGATGTAGCATTAAGTTCAGTGGGAATGGTGACAGCATAAGATGATTATCAAGAAATTTCAAGGTAAAACCAAAGATGAAGCTATCGCTCTCGCAAAGGAAGAAATGGGAGATGCTGTAGTTATAATGAATGTAAAAGAGGTCCGTCAAAAGGGCCTCATTGGCATATTTAAAAGTAATATTTTCGAAGTGACAGCAGCGCTAGAGGATGATTCTGTGGCTCCGAAGACATTTGAAACCAAAACATTTGACGGTGGCAAGAAGGAAGAGACCAAAGGTCACAGAGGCAACTTCGATGTGGTTGCCGACGAGGATATTACTATACCGCCAGTATCTGCTTCTGATGCAGAATTTGTGAGACAGAATTCTGGCAATGTACAGTTAAATGGAGTGAATGAGTCTGAGTTAAAGGATGCATTTGCCGCAGTTTCTGAGTTGATGAACTCCAGCGAGGGCTTAAACAAAAGCGGAGTTACTGCAATAGACAGATATGCTTCTGCAGGAACGGCCAGCAAGCCTGGGGAGAGTGGATACAAGACAGAAGAGAAAAAATATAAATCAGATGAACAAACATATAAGTCTGAGGAAGATTCCTTTAAGTCAGAGGAAACATTAGGATTTAGAAAGTTGGCTGATGAGGATTTCGTGAAGGAATACACAGGGGATGTGTCTATGCTAAAGGAAGCTCCTGTAGGTGTATATGATGATTATGCTTCAAGAGTAAAGGATGATTCCTTTGATGAGCAGCAGGAAAGCCAGCAGTTTTTCAAGATGCTCTACAAGATTTTACTTGAAAATGAAGTTGATGAGATATATATCAATCAGATTTTAGATGATATGGAGAGAATTTCTCACAGCACTGATGGTTTACAGTATATGATTTCCAACGCATATCAGAAAATGATTCTGAAAATGGGACAGCCAAAGACTGTTGAGATTAGCAAGAACAAGCCAAAGGTTGTATTCTTTATTGGACCAACAGGTGTTGGCAAGACCACAACCATTGCCAAGATTGCTTCTAAGTTCAAGCTTGAGGAGGATAGAAATGTAGCTCTTCTCACAGCTGATACTTATAGAATCGCAGCAACTGACCAGTTGAAGAACTATGCTGATATTTTGGGAATCCCAATGTCTATTGTGTATTCACCAATGGATATTGCCAAAGAGATTGAGAAGTACAAGTCATATGATGTGGTATTTGTAGATACTGCAGGATTTTCTCACAAGAATGATGAGCAGAGAGGAGATATGGCTCTCCTTATTGACAAACTGCCAGATGAGTATGACAAGGATGTATATCTGGTGCTTAGCGCAACAACCAAGTACAAGGATCTCAAAGATATTGTGGATACCTACAAGACCTTTGGCAAATTTGATTTGATTTTCACTAAGCTTGATGAGACAAGTGCTTATGGAAATATTTACAATATTCGTCAATACACAGGTGCCAATGTATCCTATGTTACAACAGGTCAGAATGTACCAAATGATATTGATGAGATTGATACACAGAAATTAGTTAAGAATTTATTGGGAGGTCGATAAATGGATCAGGCCGAACAATTAAGAAATGTAATTAAACTTAAAAATCAAAATAATATAAACAGCGCAAGAGTAATTACCATCACCAGCGGCAAGGGTGGAGTTGGCAAATCCAACATGGCAGTAAATTTGGCTACCTGGTTTAGAGCCAAGGGCCTGAGAGTCATTATATTGGATGCGGACTTTGGCTTGGCCAATGTGGAGGTTATGTTTGGAACTGTTCCAAAATATAATCTCAGCGATTTAATATTTGGTGGTAAAAATATTAGAGATATTATAACTGAAGGGCCTAATGGTATTGGCTTTATTTCAGGAGGATCAGGCATTGTTGGATTGAATAATCTGACAAAAGAACAAATAACATATCTTGTTCATAATATTTCGTCATTGAATGATCTTTGTGATATTATAATAATAGATACTGGAGCGGGGGTTTCAGATGCTGTTATGGAATTTGTGCTTGCTAGTCCGGAGGTGCTGCTTGTAACAACGCCGGAACCTAGCTCATTGACAGATTCTTATTCTTTAATGAAGGCTCTGTATAAACATCCGAACTATATTGCCAATGGTACCAATGTACATTTGGTATCCAACAAAGTGACTTCTGAATCAGAGGGCAAGGCTGTATATGATAAGTTAAATTCTGTAGTGGAAAAATTCCTGGGCGGAAAACTTGATTATATAGGTATGGTTCCTGCAGATGCTACTTTGGAGAAGGCTGTGAGAAATCAAAAGGTAGTATCTATTGAAGCACCAAATGCAAAGTCTTCAAAGGCTTTTGAAACCATTGCTGACAATTTGATAAATGGCAATGAAAAGGTGAAATATAAATGGGGCATTGCACAGATTTTTAGCAATTTTGTAAATAAATAATTAAGAGGAATACTTGATAGTGGAAGTGAAGAATTTATTACCCGGAGATAAAGTGGATATTGAAATTGTTCAGATGAAAATGAGATCACCTGAAGCCGGTGCATATGAAGGTAAGTTTTTCTCAACTGTTTTTGACGTAAATGATGATGAGACTATTGATATTAACATTCCAATAGTAAAAGAAAGATATAGATTATTACCTTTAAATATCAGATATGATTTATCATTTTCCACAGGTTCAGGAATTTATAAGGCACAGGGGACAATTGTAGAACATTTAAAAAGAGAGGGATTTAACTTACTTAGATTTAAGTTGACTTCACCTCTTGAGAAGCAGCAGCGTCGAGAATATTATCGACTGGATTGCAGTATAACTGCAATTTTTATGGGATTGACAGAGGAAGCTGCTATGCAGGAAAATGTTGCTGCTTGCAAAGAATATATGAAACAAACTGATGTTATGAAAGTCAGAGGAATTGGAACTTTGCTTGATATCAGTGGTGGAGGAACTAGATTTATATCATCTAATTCCCTCAAAGACATATCTTATTTACTTCTTACATTTAAGTTGGAGGGAGATAAGCCAACAGATACTATAGAACTGGTAGGCAAGATAATTGCTTCAGATAGAACGAAAAACAGGGAGAAGTTTGAACATAGAGTTCAGTTCTTCCATAAATCAGAAAGAGAACGAGAGAGACTTATAACTTATATTTTTAATGAGGAGCGCCGCATTAGAAAGAAAGAACAGGGGATGTAGATGGCTAAGATTCTTATCGTTGATCACTTTGCACTCATGAGAAGGTGGTTGTGTGATATACTCAACGCAGACAATGATTTTCATGAGTTGGACACTAGTCCAGATGGTGAAGATGCTTACAACAAAATATTGAGCAAGAAGTACGACTTAGTCATTATGGATTTGGCTATTCCAGGTATTGATGGTGTTGAGCTACTTTCACGATTGAAAGCAGATAAGGTAAGAGTCAAAGTTATAGGAATGAGTCGCACAATCATCGAGGATGAGATGCTTGCAATTAGTGCGATGCAAAATGGTGCATATACATGTATTGCTATGCCCACCAAAATTGGTAAATCCGATGCTATTTTTGAGAAGAACTTACTTGAGAAAGTTCACGCAGCGCTTGGAAGCCGCTCTAAGGGGACCCCATCAGACAAAGTGGCAGAGAGTGTTCGCAAAACTCAGGAAATACTCATGGGTATTGCTAGGAAGGAAAACAGAGGCAATAATGATTTGATTAACAGTTCACCAGCTGGTAATGGAATTAGTAATACAGCCCAGACACCTAGTGCACCAAGTGCTAATTCACGGTCTTACGAAAGCCAACCGGCTCCAAAGCAATCAGCTCCAAGCTACAGCAGTAGACCTAATAAAGGTAAATTGATTGCTCTTGCCTGTTCAACTGGAGGACCACAAGCACTTCATAATTTGATACCTATGATTCCTGGTAGAATGAATGTACCTCTGGTATTGGTACAGCATATGCCTGAGGGATTTACCGCAGCTCTTGCAGAGAGACTTGACAGATCTAGTCAGGTTTCAGTCAAAGAAGCAGAGGACGGTGAGGTATTGAAACCTGGTTGGGTATATATTGCTCCAGGTGGTAGACATCTAGAACTTAGTGAAAATCGCAGCGGAGAAGTAATAGTAAATATTTTGAATACTCCTCCGGTGAATAGCTTGAGACCTTGTGCAGATGTAATGTATGATTCCATTCAGAAATTACACTATGATGAAATCATCTGTGTAGTATTAACTGGTATGGGAGCAGATGGCTCTAGAGGAATAAGAGATCTAAAGCGATTCAAAAAAACATATGTTATATCAGAAAGCCAGGAGACTTGCGTAGTATACGGAATGCCAAAGGCAGTTGAACAGTCTGGTTTATCTGATGAAGTTGAACCTATTAACAAAATAGCAGATGCAATTATGAGAAGACTGGAGGAATAGAAATGGATGTAAGTCAATATTTAGATATTTTTATCGATGAGACAAATGGTCACATTCAGGAGCTGAGTGATAATATTATGCTTCTGGAAAAGGAACCAGAGAATAAGGATTGTGTAAATGAAATCTTTAGAGCTGCTCACTCATTAAAGGGTATGGCAGGTACTATGGGATTCAAGAAGATGCAGCATCTTACACATGATATGGAAAATGTATTCTCAGAAGTAAGAAATGATAATATCAAAGTCAACAGTACTTTGATCGATATCCTGTTCCAGTGCCTTGATGCTATTGAGGCATATTTGGAAACAGTAAAGGCTACTTCTGGTGAAGGTGATGAGGCTAATGAGCACCTTATCAAGATGTTAAATGATTTCTTGGAAGGCGGAGACGGCTCAGCAGATGCTGCACCTGCAGAAAGTGCAGCTTCAGAGGAAACAGCAGAAGCAGAGGCTTCTGGTGAAGGATTTGAATATGAGAACCTGAAGCTTGATGAGGATGAGCTTGAAAAGATTAAAAAAACAGAATCTTCAGGTGCCAAGATGTATGGATTTACTGTACATATTCAGAAAGATTGTATGTTAAAGGCAGCTAGAGCATTTTTGGTTTATAAGGCTGTAGAAGATTTCGGTGATATTCTTATTTACAATCCTAGCTCAGAGGATATTGAGGATGAGAAATTTGATTTAACATTTAACATGATTGTAGTTACTGAAAGTGAGCTTCAGCCAATGCTTGATGCAATTTCTGCAGTTTCAGAAATTGAGAAGGTTGACGCAGGCGAAGTTACATCAGCTACATATACAAAGCCAGCTGAGGAGAAGAAGGAAGAGGAGACAGCTCCTGCACCTGCTGAAAAGTCAGCTGAGGAGAAGAAGGAAACTCCTGCACCAGCCAAAGCTCCAGCAGCAAAGGGTGGCAAGAATGCTCCAGCTAATAAGCCTGTAACAGCTAGAACAGTTCGTGTGGATATTGAGAAGCTGGATGCACTTATGAATCAGGTTAGTGAGTTGATTATTGCAAAGAACTCACTTGTATCTATTAGTGATCAGGATACAAGTAGTGATGAGAATCAGCAGACTTTCCATGAGCAGATTGAATATCTTGAGAGAATCACAACAACTCTTCATGAGTCAGTTATGAAGGTTCGAATGGTTCCTATTGAGAATACAGTAGCTAAGTTCCCACGTATGATTCGTGACTTGAGTCGTAAGCTTAACAAGCCTATGGAATTGTACATGACTGGTGAGGATACAGAGCTTGATAGAACTGTTGTGGATCAGATTGGTGACCCATTACAGCATTTACTTAGAAACTCAGCTGACCACGGTATTGAGGATCCTGAGACAAGACGTGCTGCAGGTAAGCCTGAGACAGGTTCAATTACATTGAATGCTTTCCAGGAAGGTAACAATGTCATCATCGAGGTAAAGGATGATGGTGCTGGTCTTGATATTGAGAAGATTCGTGCTAAGGCTGTTGAGAGAGGTCTTGTTACAGAAGAGCAGGCTGAGAACTTATCTAAGAAAGAAGTTATTGACTTCTTGTTCAATCCTGGTTTCTCTATGGCTAAGAAGGTTACAGATATCTCTGGTAGAGGTGTTGGACTTGACGTTGTTAAATCTAATATCGAATCATTAGGTGGAGATGTAGAAGTAAAGAGTGTATTTGGTCAGGGAACAACATTCGTTGTTAGACTTCCACTTACTCTTGCTATTATCCAGGCACTTATGGTTGAAGTTAGAGATGAGAAATATGCTATCGCACTTGGATCTATCCAGAATATTGAGAATATTCCTGTTAGTGAGATTAAATATGTGCAGGCAGAAGAAGTTATTCATTTAAGAGGAATGGTTATTCCACTTATCAGATTAGACGAGCTTCTTGATTCAACTCCAAAGGAGGAGGAACCAGAAAGCTTAACTGTTGTTGTTGTTAGGAAGGGCGACAGTTACGCCGGTGTAGTTGTTGACAATTTGATAGGACAGCAAGAGATTGTTATTAAATCACTTGGTAAATGTATTGATAACAACAAGATTATCAATGGCGCTACTATCCTTGGAGATGGCGAGGTTGCTTTGATTATCGATGTTAATGCAATCTTTTAAGTAGGAGGTAAATAATCATGACAGATGAATACGGATTAGAAGTAGTTGAAAAAGAAAAAGTTCAATATATAGTTGTAAGCATTGGAAATGAGCAGTATGGTCTTGATATTTCATATGTAGATAATATTGTTCGTATGTGCAAGATTACAAGAGTTCCAAAGGCACCTTTCCACTATATTGGTATTATCAACCTGCGTGGTGAGGTAGTTCCGCTTATGAGTCTTCGTCGTAAGATGAAGCTTGATGATGATGAATTTACAGATTTGTCTAGAATTATCATCTTGAAGACAGAAGAGATGGGACTTATTGGTGTGGTTGTTGATGAAGTAAAGGAAGTAATTGCACTTTCTGAAGATGAGATTGACGAGAATGCCAAGACTCAGTCTCCTGAGAAGGACAATTTCATTAGTGGAATTGGTAAGAATGAGGGCGAACTTATTTCTATCTTAGAAATCTCATCAATCTTTGACGAAGTAGACAATGCATAGTGTGTTTTTTGTTACTGGCTAGGAGGATATATGCTTAGTTTAGAAGAAGTAAATGAGAAGTACATCGATGTACTCAAAGAAATTGGTAATATTGGAGCAGGTAATGCAACATCTGCAATCGCTAACATGCTTGGCTTGAAAATTGACATGAGTGTACCTGAGGTACAGTTCCTTCCAGTTGAGAAAATTGGAGAGTCAATGGGAGCTGAAGATGAGGTTATTGTAGGTATTATGTTGGGGGTTGAAAGCGACATTGAGGGCAGCATGATGTTCTTGATGGATATGGATTCAGCTCATCATATTATCAACAGACTTATGATGAGACCAGCTGATTACAATGAACCTTTTGACGAGATGGATTTATCTGCTGTAAAAGAAATAGGCAATATTATTGCTGGATCTTATCTTTCAGCACTGTCAGGTCTTACAAATCTGGTTATTACACCTACAATACCATTTGTATCAGTAGATATGGCTGCAGCTATTTTGAGCGTGCCAGCTATTCAGTTCGGTATGATGGGTGATAATGCACTTATGATCAAGACTGAATTTAGTGATGAATTGGCAATCAATGGATACTTTATCCTGATGCCAGAAGAAGATTCATATGAGAAAATATTAACTTCATTGGGATTATCATTGTGATAGGGGCGTATTATGGGACAAGTAATAAAGGTTGGAATGGCTGATTTAAAAATATGTAAAGCCCCTGATGTACTGACAACTATTGGTTTGGGATCATGTATAGGAATTGCTTTATATGATCCTACTACTAAAATCAGCGGGCTTGCTCATATAATGCTTCCGGATAGCACTCAGATTAGAAATAATTCTAATATTGCGAAGTTTGCAGATACCGGAATTCAGAAATTATATGACGACATGTTAAAAGCAGGCGCAAACAAGTCAAAATTAGTTGCCAAAATTGCAGGTGGTGCTAAAATGTTTGAAATGAGCAATGGCAGTGGTAGCGGCATTAATATTGGCGAGAAGAATGCCAGAGCATCAAAGGAGAAACTGAAACAGTTGGGAATTCCTTTGAAGGCAGAAGACACAGGACTAAACTATGGTCGTACAGTTGAATTATATAGTGAGACAGGAGTTTACCTTATAAAGGCTGTAGGCAAGGACGTAAAGGAGATATAAGGATAGTTATGAACACAAAACCGATACCGATTATTATTACATTGATTGCAGCGTTGGTTTCATGTGTTGCATCTATCATACAGCATGTATCCTTTACTATTTTCACTACAAGACTTCTGTGCGCTGTTATAATTTTTGGCGTCATAGGTAGTATAGTGAAGGTCATTCTCGATAAATCATTGAATGTAATGGAAGAAGAGACTGACGAAGAGAATGAAGAAAGTGAACTTGAGGATGTAATATCCGAGGACACAGAAGAATAATAATAGCGGAGGAGTAGGATGAAAACGGTTGACAAAGATAAACTTTGGGATTCCTATCGAAAAAAACCAACTCCGGAATTAAGAGAGCAGATTATCATAGAATATGCACCTCTTGTTAAAGTTGTTGCAGGTCGACTGAGCATGTATTTGGGGAAGAATGTCGAATATGATGATTTGTGTAGCTATGGTATTTTTGGTCTTATTGATGCAATTGATAAGTATGAACTTGCAAAAGATGTAAAGTTTGAGACCTATGCTAGTTTTCGAATTCGTGGTTCAATATTGGATCAGATTCGAAAGATGGACTGGATTCCAAGGACGGTTAGACAGAAACAGAAGCAGATTGACGAAGCTATCAAAAATATTGAGATGCGCACTGGTAAAACAGCCTCTGACGAAGAAATTGCAGAGGAATTAGGTTTGTCTGGGGATGAATTGTTAGATTGGCAATCTCAATTAAAGGTTACCAATGTTGTTTCTTTAAATGAGTATGTAGAGCAGGGAGCCGAACCTGTTATGGATGCTCATCGTAATTCACATTTTATACAGCCAGAAGATATGGTTTCTCAGCAGGAGTTGAAGCAGATGCTTGCTGAAACTCTTGAGAAACTTACCGAGAAAGAGAAACAGGTTGTATTGATGTATTATTACGAAGATATGACATTGAAAGAGATTAGCAAAGTCTTGGATGTTTCTGAATCTCGTGTTTCACAATTGCATACCAAGGCTATAGTAAAAATGCGCAAGCATTTGGGGGATTACTTGGACATACTTACAAATGAATAACAAGGAGAAGACATGGAGCAAAAAAACGGATATTTCCAAATTAGCTGGATGGGAAAGACAGCTGTATGTAATATTTTTGCCCCGAAGGAAGGAGGGGCGCCAGTTTCTTATAAGGAACTGACGTCTTTTTTAAACCAAAAAGGGATAAAAGTGGGGTCAGAAAAAGATTTAAGTGATGCGGTATTTAGTGGAGTGGATTGTCAGATAAATCTATCTGAGGGAGATGGATTGGAATTCATTGAGACTATGGATATGATATGTTCATTGGACAAGATGAAGATTACATGTATATTTCATGCCCCATCTTCAAAGGGTAATAAGCTTGATATTAATGACATAATGCATGAGCTGAAAAGCAAGGGGATTAAATATGGTATCAATGAAGATTTGATAAATGAATTCCTTGATAATCATGTATATGAGACACCTCTAGTATTTGCAGAAGGTCGACAGCCTGTTCATGGCAGCGACGCTAGAATTGAGTATTTCTTCAATACCAATCCTAATTTAAAACCTAAACATAATGAGGATGGTTCAGTTGATTATCATTCACTTGATACTATTTCTCATGTTAATGCAGGAGACTTGCTTGCTACATTACATCCTATGGATCCAGGACAACCGGGTTCTGATGTATTTGGTAAGGTAACTCCACCTAGAAGTGTCAAGAATAAGAAGTTAGAATACGGTAGAAATATATCAATATCTGAGGATGGGTTAAATATTTATTCAGATGTGACAGGACATGTTACACTTACAGGTGGCAAGGTTTTTGTAGCAGATGTATATGAGGTCCCTGCAGATGTAGATAATTCTACTGGTGATATTGAATACAATGGCAATGTACATGTGCGAGGCAATGTGCGAGGTGGTTTCAAGATAACTGCTCATGGCAATATAGAAGTTGAGGGCAGTGTGGAAGATTGCTTGATTCATGCTGATGGCAATGTTATAGTGAAATGCGGCATACAGGGTATGCAAAAAGGTGTCATTGAAGCCAGCGGCAATGTCATTGCAAAATATATAGAAAATGCTACAGTATTTGCAGGCGGATTTGTAGAAGCTGGTTCTCTTATATATAGCAATGTTACATCTGGTGAGGATGTAATTGTTGCAGAGAAAAAAGGCTCTATAAATGGCGGAAGCGTCAAAGCCATAGGCAAGGTGGAAGCCAATATTATTGGATCTGAAATGGGCGGTAAAACCACAATTGAAGTTGGTGTATCACCTGAGAGAAAAGATTATTTCACCAAGTTGCAGACCAAGGTAGATGAGTTGAAGGCAAATGTTGCCAAGATGCGAGCTTTATATGACAAATATGAAGCATTGATTAAATCAGGAGCTCAGCTTGAAGCAAAGCAGATTGAAGCCTTTAAGATATTGCGAGCACAGCTTGAGAGTATGGCAAATGAATTGAATAAGGGCGAGAGTGAGTTAGAAGAATTACACCAGGAAATTTTGAATAGCAAGCATGCCAAAATTTCTGTCCGTAGAGATATATATCCAGGAACTGCTGTTTCAATTTCTGGAACTGAAGCAATAGTTAAGGATAAGAGATCTTACTGTATGCTTGAGAAGAAAGACGGAGAAATTGTATATACTTCTCTGTAGGAGGTAATCTATGACTATTAGACCTTTGGAATTTAATGCAATGTTGCAGAATACTGCCGAGGCAACCAGAACCAGTGCTAATGAAGGGGAAAAAGGTGCTCTTCAACAGCAACAGGTTACTGCGGAAGTTAGGCAGGAAGAAGAACATGCTGCAAATTCAGTAATGACAAAGGATGATGTTGAGGCTGAACAGTATAATTATGATGACCGTGAAGGCAATGGAAGCGGTTATCAGCCTGGACAAAGGAAGAAGAAGGTTATAAAGAAGAAAAAGGAAAATGCAGATGGTCAGGTTTTGGTAAAGGGAGAACATGTACCATTTGATATGAAAATTTAAGGAGAATATCATGACCGGATTACAGATTTCGCTTTTAGTAATAGGTATTGTATTTCTTGTTGGCAGTTTCTTCGTTTCGGAGAAACTGTCTTCTTCTGATGTACAAGAAATTCAAAAACTGGGTGAAAAAGAAATCAAAGTATTGCTTGAAAAAGAAATGAAGGCGGCAGAATCAAAACTTGAGGAAATGACTAAGGACAAGATTGATGAGAAGATAGAATCCTTTGCAGTGGAGACTGACAAGGAGCTTAACAACAAGATTATGTCCATAAGTGAATATTCTGATACAGTTTTGGATTCTATGAATAAATCTCATAATGAGATTATGTTTATGTATGAGATGCTCAATGAGAAACAGCAAAAGGTTACAGATTTAACCAAGGAACTGGGACTTATGCAGTCGGCTGTAACACAGATGGAAGCATCTATTGATGACAAGATTGAACAGGTTGAGGCCATGTCTCAGAAAGCTGTAGAGCTTGAAATGCCAGAAAATATTGGAATTAGTGAAGATGATTCCAGTCTTCAGGATGAGTTTGAAGTCTATAATGAAAATGAACATGCCGGTGAAGGCAATAGAAATGATGAAATTATAAAGCTGTATAATGAAGGCTTAAGTGAGATTGAAATTGCAAAGCAGATGGGCAAGGGCCTTGGAGAGGTTAAGCTGGTATTAGGCTTATTTAACGGAGGCAAGGAATCATGAAATTGAAATATTATCTAAGAGGAGCGGGAATTGCTCTTATCATAATGAGTTTAATTTGGATGATTTCTTCTGCATTTTCCACAACGACCATGTCCAAGTCCCAGATTGAATCTGAGGCGAAGAAGCTTGGAATGGTATATCCCGATGAGAAGGGAACTATAGCAGATAACATGGAAACAGAGGATGACAAGAATTCTGAGGATGATGCCGCAGCTCAGGCCAATGCCACAGACAATGCCACTAATACAGATGCTAATGCTACAGATGCTAATGCTACAGATGCTAATGCTACGGATGCCAATGGTAATGGTACTGATACTAATGGGGATGGTGCCACAGGGGAGACTGTTGAATTTACCATTTCTCGCGGGGAGACATCTTCAATTATTTCCAATCATCTGCAGGAGCAGGGTATAGTTGATAATGCGGAAGCCTTTGATAAATTTCTGACTTTGAGCAATGATGACAATTTCTTGCAGCCGGGAACTTATACAATTACCAAAGGTTCAACCTTTGAAGAGATAGCCAATGCACTTATGGGAAAATAATACTTCCTTGAGTTGATGAAAATTAATACATTGATACGAATTTGCTGATGTGAGCTTATAATAAAATAAAATGCTTGATAGGAGCCGTTCGCTGTGATATAATAGCAAACGGCTTAAAATTAATCACACATATTGATTTTCGTCTTGGTGCCCATAAATACAAGGGTTTGGCGAGAAAATGACATATGTGGAAGTGAATAACCAGGAGGTAAAGAAAATGAGTGTTATTTCAATGAAGCAGTTACTTGAGGCAGGTGTTCATTTTGGACATCAGACAAGAAGATGGAACCCTAAAATGGCTCCTTACATCTACACAGAGAGAAATGGTATCCATATCATCGATCTTCAGAAGTCTGTAGGTAAGGTTGACGAGGCTTATGATGCAGTATTTGATATTGCTGAGCAGGGTGGAATCATCCTTTTTGTAGGAACAAAGAAGCAGGCACAGGATGCTATTAAGCAGGAAGCTGAGCGTTGTGGAATGTTCTATGTAAACGAGAGATGGCTTGGAGGTATGCTTACAAACTTCAAGACAATCGAGTCAAGAATCGCTCGTCTCAAGGAAATTGAGAAGATGGAAGAGGACGGAATCTTTGATGTTCTTCCTAAGAAGGAAGTTATTAAGCTTAAGAAAGAGCTTGAGAAGCTTACAAAGAACCTTGGTGGTATCAAGGAAATGGGTAGAATTCCTGATGCTATCTTTATCGTAGATCCTAAGAAGGAGAGAATCTGCGTACAGGAGGCACATGCACTTGGAATTCCTCTTATCGGTATCTCAGATACAAACTGCGATCCAGATGAGTTAGATTATGTTATCCCAGGAAACGATGATGCTATCCGTGCAGTTAAGCTTATTGTTGGTACAATGGCAGACGCTGTTATCGAGGCAAAGCAGGGAACAGTTGAGACAGAGACAGCTGAGGCTGAGGAGTCAGAAGAGGCATAATTAAATTTGTCCCATAGAATTATAAGATATTGGAGGAATGTGAAATGGCTATTACAGCAGCTATGGTTAAAGAATTACGTGAGCTTACAGGCGCTGGTATGATGGACTGTAAGAAGGCACTTGGCGAGACAGATGGTGATATGGACGCAGCAGTTGAGTTCTTGAGAAAGAACGGACAGGCTAAGGCTGAGAAGAAGGCTAGCAGAATCGCTGCAGAAGGTATCACAAGAGTTGCATTAAACGGAAACACAGCATGTGTTGTTGAAGTTAACTCTGAGACAGATTTCGTTGCAAAGAATGAGACATTCCAGAACTTCGTTCAGGAAGTTGCTGACCAGGCACTTGCTTCATCACTTAATGGTGGTGTTGACGGCGAGGACGTTGAAGCTCTTCTTGGTTTGAACGGATTGAAGGATGAGCTTGTTGAGAAGACAGCTACAATCGGCGAGAAGTTATCTGTTCGTCGTTTCAAGAAGGTTTCAGGAGACGTTGTTGTATCTTACGTACACGGTGGCGGTAGAATTGGTGTTCTCGTTGCTGCAAATGGTGCAAATGATGATGCAACAAAGGAAGCTCTTACAAATGTTGCAATGCAGATTGCTGCTTTGAATCCAAAGTACATCTATGATACAGATGTTGAGCAGTCATACATCGACCATGAGACAGAGATTCTCAAGGCTCAGATGGAAAATGATCCTAAGGAAGCTTCTAAGCCAGAGAAGGTTAAGGAAGGAATCATCAAGGGTCGTATCAACAAGATGCTTAAGGACGTTGTTCTTATGGATCAGGTTTATGTTAAGGCTGAAGATGGTAAGCAGAACGTTGCTAAGTACTTAGAGTCAGTTTCAAGCGATATAAAGATCACAGATATGGTTCGTTTTGAAGTTGGTGAAGGTATGGAAAAGAAGGAAGAGAACTTTGCAGAAGAAGTTGCAAAGCAGATGGGTCAGTAATATTTGACTAATTCCTTTTCATAATTGATATTTATCCCGTCACTATAGATGTCTATAGTGACGGGATTTATGATTTATAGCAGGAGTTTATTTACATGAAGCATATATCATATGGATTGAAAATGAATAAAATAATATCAGTATTTATGGTAAAAGCATTGGTAATATCAATGCTTTCTATGACTGGCTGTGGGAAATCGGTCTTTGGAAATTCTATAGAGAGTTCCACTGAGTCAGAGGTTCATTTTGATACTGTGATGACAATTACACTCTACGGTAAGGATAAGCTTCAGTTGGAGGATTGTATTGTTAAATCCTTTGAAGAAGTAGATGTCTTGGAAAATGTATTCAGCGCCCAGGCCAAGGACAGTGAGCTTTATCATATTAATGAGGCTATAGCCCAGGGTGAAACTACTTTTCAGGTGTCTGATGAAATAGAAGAAGTATTAAGCTGTGCCATAGATGTAAATGAAAAATCTGATGGAGCATTGGATGTTACAATTGGTAATCTGATTAATCTCTGGGGTATTGGCACTGATCATGCCAGAGTTCCACAGGATGAAGAGATTCAGTCTGCTCTAGAAGGCACAGGATGTAAATATTTATCCCTGGATACAGATACCAATACTCTGACAGTTACATCTGACAAGGTGCAGCTGAATATGGGGGCTATAGCCAAGGGTTATGCAGCTGATAGAATTGAGAGTCTTATACTGTCTATCAATCCGGAAATTGTAGGGATTTTGGATTTTGGAGGCAATATTATCACCATAGGCAACAAGGCGGATGGATCAAACTGGAATGTGGGAATCACAGATCCTCTGAACAGCTCCAATGTATATGGAGGTCTCAGTGTATCTGATTTATCCATTGTTACCTCCGGCAATTATGAGAGATATTTTGAACAAAATGGTGTGAATTATCATCATATTCTGGATAGAAACACTGGTTATCCAGCGGAAAATGGTGTTATTAGTGCTACTATAATAGGCAAATCTTCCATGGAGTGCGATGCTTATTCAACTGCGGTTTTCTGCCTGGGATTAGACAGAGGAATGAAGCTGGTAAATGCCACTGAAGGCATTGAATGTATCCTTATAGATGAGAATGGCGGTTACCATTTAAGTAATGGAATGGCTAAATATAATTTTCAAAAGAAATAATATATTAAATATGATACAATAGTATAGACTTTAAGGAAGGGAGATATGAAGCCATGGCTGGAAACGACTCTAATGAGCCTAATAACTTAAAAAGCAAGCGCGATAGACGCAAACGCGTGGCTAGAATAAAGACAGCAATATTATCCACCATAGCTATCTGGATGGCCATTTCTATAATTGTTATTACTTTGCTATGTATCAAGGTAGTATCATTGCAGAAACAGATTGATATTCTTACAGGGGATTATGATTATTCTGAAAATGTTGATGCAGCCGTAAATGGGGCTGATTCAGGACTTAAGCTTGTCAATCAAACGGATGAAGACATAGACAACCTGGCTGGAACAGAGGATGTGTTAAAGGTATATCTGACCTTTGATGATGGCCCTAGTGAGAATACTAACGAGATTTTGGATATTCTGGATGATTATGGTGTGAAAGCTACTTTTTTCGTAGTTGGAAAACCTGAGGAGGAATACAAGGGTATATATCAGAGAATTGTCAATGAGGGCCATACTATTGGTATGCATTCTTATTCTCATAAATATTCTGAGATCTATAGTTCTTTGGATGTTTTCAAAAATGATTTTGAACAGATTCAGAATCTGATATATGACACCACTGGAGTGGAGAGCGTATATTACAGATTTCCAGGTGGAAGCAGTAACAAGGTAAGCAATATTGATATGTCTCAATACATACAATATGTTAATGATCAAGGTGTGAAATATTTTGACTGGAATGTGTCCAGTGGAGATGCTACATCTTTGGCATATACACCTGATGATTTGGTTGAAAATGTAATGAATGATGTGGTAAAATATAAAACGTCGGTTGTGCTTATGCACGATACTGAGGCAAAAGATGCGACTGTACAGGCTCTGCCTAAGTTGATTGAGGAACTTCAGAAGGCAGGAGCTTTGATTTTACCTATAGATGGGGAGACTACAGTTATTCAGCATGTTACTATTTCACAGTAGCGGACAAGAGAAAATGGAGGAAAGATAATGGGATTTTTTAAAGAGTTTAAGGATGATTTCTCAGAGGCAGTAAATGATATTGTATCAGATGAGGAATTTGACGAGACAGAAGAGGTAAATGATACTACACCTCTCAATACGGATATTGATGTTGAGTCTGAATTAAATAAATTAGATGGACTCTTGGAGCAGGTATCAAAGAAGGTTGATAATAATGAGTCAATCGCATCAAAGAATGAAACAAATACATCGGAGGTTACAAACACAATGGATTTCAACGAAGAGTTAAATAATACAACAAGAGAGACAGTAGCACCTACACCAGTTGCTCAGCCAGTTAGCACACCTGTATTTACACAGACAGAAGCAGCTACAGATGAGACAGCACTTATTACAGCTGGTATGAAGATTACAGGTAATATTGAATCTGCTGGTTCAGTTGATGTTCAGGGTTCAATCAACGGTGATGTTGCATGTAATGGTAAGCTTGTTGTTACAGGTTCTATTACAGGAAATAGCACTTCATCAGAGTTTTTCGCAGATGCTGCTAAGATCGAAGGTGAGGTTAATACATCTGGAACAGCCAAGATTGGTGTTGGTTCAGTTATTATTGGTAACATCTCAGCTACATCAGCAGTTATCGCTGGTGCTGTAAAGGGTGACATTGATGTTCAGGGACCTGTTGTTGTTGATACATCAGCAGTTATCGTTGGAAATATTAAATCTCGTTCAGTTCAGATTAACAATGGTGCTGTTATCCAGGGATTCTGTTCTCAGGTATATGCTGATGTTGATGTGGATGGATTATTCGCATAATCGAGGTCGGGTATAATGAAGAGAGTATTATTGAAATTAAGCGGCGAGGCACTTGCCGGAGAGAATAAAACTGGTTTTCATGAGCAGACTTGTATTGCAGTAGCAAAACAGGTTAAGAAGCTTGTTGATGACGGCGTTGAAGTTGGTATCGTAATCGGTGGTGGTAACTTCTGGCGTGGTCGTACTTCTGAGACAATTGACAGAACCAAGGCAGATCAGATTGGTATGCTTGCAACTGTTATGAATTGTATCTATGTATCAGAGATTTTCAGATTCGTAGGTATGACTACAGAAGTATTTACACCATTTGTATGCGGAGCATTTACACAGGGCTTCTCCAAGGATGCTGCAAATGCTGCTTTTGCACAGGGCAAGGTTTGCTTCTTTGCAGGAGGCACAGGACATCCATATTTCTCAACAGATACAGCTACAGTATTGAGAGCTATTGAAATTGAGGCTGATGTTATCTTACTTGCCAAGGCAATTGACGGTGTATATGACAGCGATCCAAAGGTTAATCCAGATGCTAAGAGATATGATGAACTTCCAATTCAGGAGGTTATTGATAAGCAATTAGCAGTTGTTGATTTAACAGCTTCTATTATGTGTATGGAAAATAAGATGCCAATGTATGTATTTGCATTGCAGGAAGAGAATAGTATTGTAAAGGCCATTTCAGGAGACTTTAATGGTACTAAGGTTACTGTATAATGGAGGATGTAATGGACGAGAGATTATCAGTTTATGAAGACAAGATGCAGAAGTCTTTCAATAATTTAACAGAAGAATATACAACTATTAGAGCTGGACGCGCTAATCCACATGTATTGGACAAGGTAATGGTTGATTATTATGGTGTGCCTACTTCATTACAGCAGGTTGCCAACATCAATGTGCCAGAGCCTAGAATGATTCAGATTCAGCCTTGGGAAGCAAGCTTGCTGAAGGAAATTGAGAAGGCTATTATGATGTCTGATTTGGGATTGAATCCTACAAATGATGGTAAGGTTATTAGACTTGTGTTCCCTGAGCTTACAGAGGAGAGACGTCTTGAACTTGCCAAGGATGTTAAGAAGCGCGGCGAGGAAGCTAAGGTAGCTATCAGAAATATTCGTAGAGATGCCAATGATTCTTTCAAGAAGTTGTCTAAGGAAGCTGACATTTCTGAAGATGAAATCAAAGGACTTGAGGATGAGGTTCAGAAGCTCACAGATAAGTTTATTGCGGACATAGACAAGGCAGTTGAAGCCAAGACTAAGGAAGTAACTACAGTTTAATTGATTTAAAGAAGATAAGGGGCACTTAATTAGTGCCCTTTTTTTACACATTATGGAGGTTTTTATGAGTGTACCACAGCATGTTGCAATCATATTAGATGGAAATGGAAGATGGGCCAATGCCAAAGGACTTCCTAGAACAGCTGGCCATACAGCTGGTGCCAAGAATGTTGAAACCATAGCTCGTGATGCCTATGATTTGGGCATTAAATATTTGACATTATATGCTTTCTCTACAGAGAACTGGAACAGACCAGATGAGGAAGTGGAAGCCTTGATGAAACTGTTGGGCTCTTATTTGAAAACTTGTAAGGCCGTTGCCAAGAAGAACAATATGAGAGTTCGGGTTATTGGTGACAAGACCAGATTGTCAGAAGATATGCAGAAACAGATTCGAGAATTAGAAGTAGAATCTGCTGCATATGATGGATTTAATCTGACTTTTGCTATAAATTATGGCAGTAGAGATGAGATTGTGCGAGGCATTCGCAAGATGAATCAGGATATTACATCAGGAGATTTATCTGCAGATGATATTACAGAGGAGAACTTCTCGAAATATTTGGATACAGCAGATTTGCCAGATCCTGATTTAATGATTAGAACTAGTGGTGAGCAGAGATTATCTAATTATCTGTTGTGGCAGTTGGCTTATGCGGAATTCTATTTTACACCTGTGCCATGGCCAGACTTTAGTAAGAAAGACTTACAGGAAGCTGTGGAAGCTTATGAGAATCGGGACCGTCGTTATGGTAAGGTGTAGATAATATATATTTGAAAGGTAATAATTGAGATGTTTAGAACTAGATTAATCAGTGGAATAGTATTGGTAATAATTGCTCTTGCAGTAATAATTACTGGAGGCAATGTGTTGCTTGGAACCATGGCTGTTATCTCTCTGATTGGAATGTATGAATTATATAGAGTGTTTGGTATTGAGAAGAGCCTGGCTGGCTTTGTAGGATATATAGCATGTCTGGTATATTACGGAGATTTGCTGTGGAAGTTCTTGCCTGAGCATATGATTTTGCCTATAGTATTTCTTATTATTATGCTAGGAGTATATGTTCTTACATATCCTAAGTACAAGGCTGACCAGATTATGGCAGGATTCTTTGGATTGTTTTATGTAGCTATTATGCTATCATTTCTCTATCAGACTAGAATGCTGGAGAGAGGTGCATACTTGGTATGGTTGATTTTCCTGTGTTCATGGGGATGTGATACATGCGCTTACTGCGTAGGTGTATTATTTGGCAAGCACAAGATGGCACCGGTTCTTAGCCCAAAGAAATCCATTGAGGGTGCTGTTGGTGGAGTAGTTGGTTCTATGCTTCTGACAGTATTATATTGCTACATTTTCCGAAATCAGATGGAAATGGCACAGAATGAAGTATATATTTTGGCAGTTGTAAGTGGAATTGGAGCTTTGATTTCCATGATTGGTGATTTAGCTGCTTCCGCAATCAAGAGAAATTACGATATCAAGGACTATGGCAAGTTGATTCCTGGCCACGGTGGAATTCTTGATAGATTTGACAGTGTTATTATCACTGCGCCAATAGTATATTTCTTAGCCTCAAATTTATTATAAGAGATTTTGTAGATTTGTAAGGAGGAAGGATGCAATTATGAGAAATGTTGCTATTCTTGGATCAACTGGTTCCATTGGAACACAGACATTAGATATTATTTCTCAAAATAGTAGTGAGTTAAATGTGGTAGCTTTGTCAGCAGGAAGCAATATTGCTTTGCTTGAGAAGCAGATTCGTCAGTACAAGCCTACAGTTGTTGCTGTATGGGATGAGGACAAGGCTGCAGAACTTAGACAGAATATTTCTGATTTATCAGGTATTCAGGTGTTGTCACAGATGGAAGGGCTTCTTGCTGTTGCAACAATTCCAGAGTCTGATATTTTGGTTACAGCGATTGTGGGTATGCTTGGAATTCGTCCTACAATTGCTGCTATTGAGGCGGGCAAGGATATAGCTCTTGCCAACAAGGAGACATTGGTTACAGCTGGACATATTATTATGCCTTTGGCTCGTGACAAACAGGTAAAGATTCTTCCTGTAGATTCTGAGCACAGTGCCATTTTCCAGTCTCTGCAGGGTGAGGGCCACAATGAAATCAATCAGATTCTACTTACTGCTTCAGGTGGACCTTTCAGAGGAATGACCTGGGAGGAGATGCAAAATGTTACTTTGGAGCAGGCATTGAATCATCCTAACTGGAGTATGGGCAAGAAAATTACCATTGATTCTTCTACAATGGTAAATAAAGGCTTGGAAGTTATGGAAGCTCATCATCTGTTCAATGTAAACCTGGACAAGATTACAGTTGTGATTCATCCACAGAGTATATTACATTCTGCTGTGCAGTTTAATGATGGAGCAGTAATTGGCCAGATGGGAACTCCTGATATGAGGATTCCTATTTCATATGCCCTGTTTTATCCAAATCGCAAGCCTATTAAGTCTGATTATCTGGATTTATTTGAGGTTGGCAAGATGACATTTGAAAAGCCGGATCTCAATGCTTTCAAGGGATTAGCTCTCGCTTATAAAGCTATGGAGCAGGGGGGAAATATTCCAACTGTGCTAAATGCTGCAAATGAGAAGGCTGTAGCGAAGTTCTTGAAGAATGAAATTCGCTGTGTACAGATTCCAGAGATTATTGCTGATTGTATGGAAAATATTTCTTATATCAACAATCCAAATCTGGATGAAATATTAGAAACTGAGAAATTAACTTATGAATATATAGAAGGACGTTACTAATGAGCATTATTATTGCAATTCTTATTTTTAGTTTCATAGTAATATTTCATGAGCTGGGTCATTTCCTTGTGGCCAAGGCTTGTGATGTAAAGGTTAATGAATTCTGCTTGGGACTTGGACCTAGAATCTTACATTTTACCAAGGGCGAGACAACCTATGCCTTGAGACTTCTTCCTTTTGGAGGAGCCTGCATGATGGAAGGTGAGGATGAGGAAAGCCACGACGGCAGAGCATTTAACAACAAGACTGTATGGCAGAGAATAGCTATTGTATTTGCTGGACCATTCTTCAATTTTATACTTGCATTTATTCTGTCCTTTATAATGATTAGCTGTGTGGGCGTAAGTAAGCCAGTAGTTGCTGGCGTTATGGAAGGCTACTCAGCTGCGGAGCAGGGAATGCAGGCAGGAGATGAAATTGTACAGATCAATGGCTACAAGGTTCATTTCTATCAGGAGATAAGCGTGCTGTCCTTTATCCATAGTGGTGAAGATTTAGATGTTACCTTCATGCGAGATGGACAGAAACACAGCGTGGTTATTGAGCCTAAATTAAATGAGGAGTCTGGTAGATATTTACTGGGAATACAGGGCTCTGGAGCACCAGAGAAGACTAATTTTATAGAGACTTTTAAATATAGTGTCTATGAGATTAAGTATCAGATTTACACAGTGTTTGCCAGCCTGAAGATGCTATTTACAGGAAAGCTTACTCCTGCAGATATGTCAGGCCCGGTTGGAATTGTAAAGGTTATTGATGACACCTATGAAGTTTCTGCTGTAGATGGAGCTTTCTATATTGCAATGAACATGTTAAATATTGCCATTATGCTCTCGGCAAACTTAGGAGTAATGAATCTGTTACCTTTGCCGGCACTTGATGGTGGTAGATTATTATTTTTCATAATAGAAGTATTTAGACGTCGTAAGATGAAGGATGAAATCGAGGGGGCAATTCATACAATTGGTTTCATGCTTTTGATGGCTCTTATGGTTTTTGTCATGATCAATGACATTATTAAGTTATTTTAAATATTTATAAGAGGGTGAATTATTATGGATATGACAAGAAGAAATACCAAGACAATTAAAATTGGAGATAGAGTTATTGGCGGTGGTAACCCTGTTTTGATTCAGTCTATGACTAATACCAAGACAGAGAATGTAGATGCCACAGTTGCACAGATTCAGGCTTTGACAGAAGCTGGATGTGATATTATACGTTGTGCGGTGCCTACAATGGAGGCGGCCAAGGCTTTGAAGGAAATCAAGAGACAGATTTCTATTCCTCTTGTTGCAGATATTCATTTTGACTATAGATTGGCTCTTGCAGCTATTGAAAGCGGAGTGGATAAAATTCGTATTAATCCGGGAAATATTGGTTCAACAGAGAGAATCAAGATGGTTGTAGATGCAGCCAAGGAGATAAATATTCCTATTAGAGTAGGAGTTAACAGCGGTTCTCTTGAGAAGGAACTTGTTGCTAAATATAATGGTGTTACAGCAGAAGGAATTGTGGAGAGCGCCATTGACAAGGTTAGAATTATTGAGGATTTAGGTTATGATAATCTGGTTGTCAGCATTAAGTCTTCTGATGTGCTTATGTGTGTAAAGGCTCATGAGCTTATAGCTGACAAAATTCCATATCCTCTTCATGTTGGAATTACTGAGTCAGGTACGCTTACCAGCGGTAATATTAAATCAGCCCTTGGCCTAGGTATGATTCTGGGACAGGGAATTGGGGATACAATTCGTGTATCTCTCACAGGTGATCCAATAGAGGAGATTAAGTCAGCTAAACTGATTTTAAAGACTTTGGGCTTGAGACAGGGTGGAATTGAAGTTGTATCTTGTCCAACCTGTGGTAGAACTCAGATAGATTTGATTGGTCTTGCCAACAAGGTAGAAAATCTAGTGGCTGCATATCCATTGGATATTAAAGTAGCAGTTATGGGATGTGTGGTAAATGGACCAGGGGAAGCCAAGGAAGCAGACTTAGGTGTGGCCGGTGGTATTGGCGAAGGTCTACTTATCAAAAAGGGTGAGATATTTAAGAAGGTTCCAGAAGATCAACTTCTGGATGCGTTGAAATATGAATTAGATAATTGGAGTGAATAAATTGGATAAGTTTTTTGAAGAGGTATTTCCATCATTACAACTTGATAATAATTTGTATAAGATTTTAAATGAGGCGAAGATTACCAGAGTTGCCAGTAATCCTACTCATACAGCAATCCGCCTATACCTCAATTTAAAAACTTTGATTCCAAAACATGTTATCTGGAAGTTGGAGAAGGAGCTGTCTAAGCAGATTTTCCCTCAGAACGATGTGAAGATATATATTATTGAGAAGTTCGAGCTTTCAGAGCAGTATACTCCAGAAAAACTCTTTGAGGCATACAAGGACAGTATATATGAAGAAATCAATGCCAAAAGTGCATTGATGCTTGGTGTTTTAAAGAAAGCAGATTTCAATTTCGTAGATGATAAGCATCTGATTATTACAGTGGAGGACAATGTAATTACCAAGGAATATGCCAAGGAATTATATGAGTACTTAGATGCTGTATTTTGTGAGAGATGCGGTCAGAAGATTATTATAGATTTTGATTACAAGCCTGAGGGCGAATTCAAATATAAGGAAAGCACAGAAGCTAAGTTACAGAATAGAATTTCTGAGATTACTAAGAGATTCGAAGAAAATGTAGCTAACAAGGAACAGTCCAAAGAAACTGAGGACGGAAAAAATTCACAAACTGCTGATGAGAGCAAGAAAACCGTCAAAAAGCAGGATGTCAAGAAAGCTGAAGGAAATGACAAGACCAAGAAGTTCAATAATTCCTTTGGAAATGGAGGATTTAGAAGAACCAGAAGTATCCGTCAGTCTGATAACCCTGATGTTATTTATGGTAGAGACTTTGAGGGTGATCCAATGAAGCTTGAAGATGTTCAGGGAGAGATGGGTCTTGTTATTGTACGAGGCAAGATTGTAGGCTTTGACACTCGAGAAATCCGTGGTGAGAGAACTATAATCAGTTTCACTATCTTCGATGGTACTGACAGTCTCACATGCAAAATATTTGCATCAAATGACAATGTGGAAGAGCTCTCTGGCAAATTAGGCAAGGGCAAGTTCGTCAAGGTAAAGGGAAATGTGTCCATGGATATCTTTGAAAAAGATGTGACCATGGGACATGTGGACTCTATTATGTCTATTCCTGATTTCACTACCAAGAGAATGGATAATGCTCCGCTGAAGAGAGTTGAGCTTCACTGCCATACCAAGATGAGTGATATGGATGCTGTAAGTGATGCTGGGGATATAGTACAGTGCGCAGTTGATTGGGGACATCAGGCAATTGCTATTACAGATCATGGTTCAGTTCAGGCCTTCCCAACTGCAGATCATAAATTCCATGATATTGCATTTGCCAAAAATAAAGCTGGTGAACCATTTGATTTCAAGGTTATATATGGTTGTGAAATCTATCTGGTAGATGATACCAAGAAGATTGTAACAGGCAAGGAGAACAGACCTCTAAATGATACTTATGTTGTATTTGATTTAGAGACAACTGGATTCAATGCTGATAAGAATAATATTATAGAAATTGGTGCTGTTAAGGTTGTTAATGGAGAAATAGTTGATAAGTTCTCTGAATTTGTAAATCCCAAGGAACCTATTCCCTACAGAATTACCATGCTTACATCCATTAGAGATGAGGATGTTCTTGATGCAGAAACAATTGATGTGATTCTGCCTCGATTTATGGAATTCTGTAAGGGCTCAGTAATGGTTGCTCACAATGCTGACTTCGATATGACTTTTATTCAAAAGAATTGTGAGAGACTGGGATTGGAATGTAATTACACCTATGTGGATACAGTGCCTATCAGTAGATATCTGTTGCCACATTTGAGTAAGTTCAAGTTGGATAATGTGGCCAAGGCTGTAAATGTATCCCTTGAGAATCATCACAGAGCTGTTGATGATGCAGGATGTACTGCTGAGATTTTTGTTAAATTTATTTCCATGCTTCATGATAGAGGCATTGACGATTTACAGACTTTAAATGACAAGGCTATGCCGGATGATGCAGCTATCAAGAAGATGCCAATGTATCATTGTATAGTTCTTGCCAAGAATGATATTGGACGAATCAATCTCTACCGATTGGTATCCATGTCCAACCTGGATTATTTCAGCAGAAAGCCTCGTGTGCCAAAGAGTAAACTTATTGAGTATAGAGAAGGTTTGATTATCGGTTCAGCCTGTGAGGCTGGAGAGCTATATAAGGCTATACTTGGACGCAGATCCATGGAAGAGATTACCAGACTTGTAGATTTCTATGATTACCTAGAGATTCAGCCAATTGGCAACAATGCATTTATGCTTAGAGGTGATGATCCTCTGGTTGAATCCGAGGAGGATTTGAGAAATATAAACAGGGAGATTGTCCGACTTGGAGAGGAATTTAAGAAGCCGGTAGTTGCAACCTGTGATGTACATTTTCTCCATCCTGAGGATGAGATATACCGTCGAATCATTCAGGCAGGTATGGGATTTGATGATGCGGATATGCAGCCCCCATTGTATTTGCATACTACAGAGGAGATGCTGGAGGAGTTTTCTTACTTAGGCAGCGACAAGGCCATGGAAGTGGTTGTTACCAATACCAATATGATTGCTGACATGTGTGAGCCTATTGCTCCTACAAGACCTGATAAATGTCCTCCTGTAATTGAGAATTCCGAGGAGGATTTGCGTAGAATCTGTTATACAAGAGCTCATGAGATGTACGGAGAGGAATTGCCTCCTGTTGTTGCTGAGCGATTGAAGCGAGAGCTGGATTCAATTATTGGTAATGGTTATTCCGTTATGTATATTATCGCCCAGAAGCTGGTTTGGAAGTCTAACGAGGATGGATATCTGGTAGGTTCCAGAGGTTCCGTAGGTTCTTCCTTTGCAGCTACAATGGCTGGTATTACTGAGGTTAATCCCCTAAGCGCTCATTATCTCTGTGACAATTGTCACTATGTAGATTTTGATTCTGAGGAGGTAAAGGCTTTCTCAGGAAGAGCTGGTTGCGATATGCCAGACAAGAACTGTCCTGTATGTGGCAAGAAATTGAAAAAGGAAGGCTTTGATATTCCTTTCGAGACATTCCTGGGATTTAAGGGAGACAAGGAGCCTGATATCGATTTGAACTTCTCAGGTGATTATCAATCCAAGGCTCATAAATATACAGAGGTTATCTTCGGTGAGGGTCAGACCTTCAAGGCTGGAACTGTAGGTACTCTGGCTGATAAAACTGCATATGGTTATATCAAGAAGTATTACGAAGAACGAGGAATTCACAAGCGTAATTGTGAAATAGATAGAATTGTAGGCGGCTGTGTAGGTGTGCGCCGTTCAACGGGACAGCATCCTGGTGGTATCGTTGTTTTGCCGGTGGGAGAGGAAATTAATACATTTACCCCTGTTCAACATCCGGCTGACAAGGCTGAGGGAAATATTATAACAACCCACTTTGACTACCACTCAATTGATTCCAACCTGTTGAAGCTTGATATTTTAGGACATCAGGATCCTACTATGATTCGTATGTTGGAAGATTTGACAGGTCTTGATGCTGTAAAGGATATTCCACTTGATGATCCAAAGGTTATGTCTTTGTTTAAGGATACATCCGCTCTGGGAGTTACTCCTGAGGAGCTTATGGGTACTGATATGGGAACTTTAGGAATTCCAGAGTTTGGTACAGATTTTGCTATGGGAATGCTTCGTGATGCCAAGCCAAAGGAATTTACGGATCTTATTCGTATATCTGGTCTGAGTCATGGTACTGACGTATGGTTGAACAATGCCCAGACTCTGATTCAGGAGGGCAAGGCTACTATTTCTACAGCTATTTGTACCCGTGATGATATTATGACTTACCTTATTCACATGGGATTAGACCCTGCTGAGAGTTTCAATATTATGGAGAAGACCAGAAAGGGTATCATTGCCAAGGGTAAGTGTAAGGAATGGCCAGAGTGGAAACAGGATATGTTGGACCATGGTGTTCCTGAGTGGTATACCTGGTCTTGCGAACAGATTAAATATATGTTCCCGAAGGCTCATGCTGCTGCCTATGTTATGATGGCCTGGCGTGTGGCATACTGTAAGGTATATTATCCATTGGCATATTACGCAGCTTTCTTCAGTATTAGAGCTGACAACTTCAGCTACGAGCTTATGTGCATGGGTAAGCAGGCTTTGGAACAGCATATTATAGATTACAAGCGCAAGGATAAGCTTTCTGCCAAGGAAGAGGGATCTCTTCGTGATATGAAGATTGTGCAGGAAATGTACGCCAGAGGTTTTGAATTTATGCCTATGGATTTGTACAAGTCCGATGCGAGATATTTCAAGATTGTGGATGGCAAGCTGCTTCCACCATTTAATTCCATTGATGGAATGGGTGACTCAGCTGCAGAGTCTCTGGCTATTGCTGCATCTCAGGGCAAGTTTTTGTCCAAGGATGATTTGAAAGATAGAGGAAAGGTATCTAAAACTACAATTGATTTAATGTCAAAACTTGGTATTTTGGATGGTATGTCTGAATCTAACCAGTTATCACTTTTTGATTTTGCTTAAGTGGTTTACAGGCAATTGGAGATTTATTGTAAAATATAGTCTTCAATTGCTTTTTTATAAAAATAATCAGGGAAATATGGTATAGTATTATTTAATATATTGGGAACTGAGAAATTATTACAAGACAGAAAGTACGAGAGTTTGCATGAAGGATTTATTGGAAATCAGGGATGAAATTGATGGTATAGACAATGAGATTGTAAATCTCTACAAGAAGCGTATGGCTTTGGCGGAAGAAGTGGCAGAATACAAAATTGCCAACAACAAGAATGTATATGACAAGACAAGGGAAGAGCAGAAGCTTGAGAAATTATCTTCTCTTGTAGATGACGGATTCTTAAAGCAGGGAGTTGTGGAGCTCTTTGAGCAGATTATGTCCACCAGCCGCAAGAGACAGTACAAGATGCTTGCTGAACATGGACTTATCAAGGATTTGGCTTATACCGGATATGATTCCTTTGATTATTCAAATGCCAAAATAGTATTTCAGGGTGTTTATGGAGCTTATTCACAGGTTGCCACAGAGAAGTTCTTTGGGAAAAATGTCCAGGCTTCTGCAGTTGCCACCTGGCGAGATGCTATGGAAGCTATTGATTCAGGAGAGGCGGATTATGCTGTCTTGCCTCTGGAGAATTCCACAGCAGGAATTGTGGGAGAAAATTATGATTTACTCATAGATTATGATGTATCTATTATTGGTGAGCAGACTATCAAAATAGATCATGCTTTGCTTGCCTTGGAAGGAGCTTCCATGGAGGATATCAAAACTGTATATTCTCATCCACAGGCTCTTATGCAATGTTCTAATTATCTTGAGTTGACTCATGGTGACTGGGAGCAGAAGTCTATGAAAAATACTGCAGTATCTGCTAAAAAGGTAAAGGAAGATGGTGATGTGACACAGGCTGCCATTGCCGGTGCACATAATGCATCTATCTATGGACTGCAGGTTTTGGAAAATGCTATCCAAAATGAGACTGAAAATGCCACCAGATTTATTATAGTATCCAAGGAAAAGAAATATCTCAAGGATGCCAACAAGGTATCATTGAGTTTTGAATTGCCTCATGAGCAAGGTTCTCTGTATCATATTCTGTCGCATTTTATATTTAATGGATTGAATATGACCAAGATAGAATCTAGACCCCTGTCTGATAGAAATGTAAAGGGCAAGAAATGGGAATACAGATTCTTTATTGATTTTGAAGGTAATCTGCAGCAGGAAGAGGTTATCAATGCTCTTCGTGGACTTCAGGAGGAGACTGCTGCCTTGAAGATTTTGGGAAATTATATTGCGGGATAGCTTTTGCTTGAGGTAAATGATATTAATATTTTCTGAATTATATTATATGGAAACGGGGGAGTGATTTATGTCTATGTTTGCTTCAATTTATGTTGGATCTTACGAGACCATTTTAAAGGTTTTTGACAAAAGAAATTCTAGTCAGATTAAAGAGATTGACTGCCAGAGATTTCCTGTGGGTATTGTGCAAGACATATACCATACAGGGGAGATTTCTTCTGATACAATTCAGAAGCTGGCAGATATTCTAGGGAACATGTCTGATACGGTGGACATGTATAGAATATCAAGTATGGATGTGTACGCAGGCCCTACTGTAGGCAAGGCATCCAATTATCTATTGGCTGAGAGGCTGGTTCGCGGTAAATCCAGAGTTGAAATGAAACTTCTCAGCAATTCTGAACAGCGATTTTTGAGCTACATGGCAGTAGCTTCCATGGCTGATTTTGATAAATATATTTCTAAGAGTGCAGTTTTGGTTGATATAGGTGGAGCATCTCTCCAGATAACACTGTTTATCAATGGCAAGGTTGAGACTACTCAGCATATTAATATTGGTACAGCGATTATGAGAGAAAACCTCCGTCGTCTGTCTCATTATATTGACAGAAAAGACCAGATTCTGCAGATTATGAACAAGGAAATAGGTGGATTCATCAATATGTATGTGCCTCGAGATGTAGAAATAGAGAATCTGATTATACTTGAAGATAATCTTACTTCAATTATTACTGAGCTCAGTGGAATATCAGATGATACCTTTATTCAATCTGATGAATATGTTCAGATTCTAGATGATATAAGAAATATTAATCATAGTGATTCTGATGATATTTATAATATAGGAATAAATGATTCTGATATTTTGGATTCCTTGATTCTGTTTCACAAGGCTTTGGTGGAGAACTTTCAGCCTAAGTATATATTTACACAAAATGTATCTGTAAATGAGGGTATGGCTTACAACTATTATATGAAAACCAAGGACTTCAAGGTGAAGCATGATTTCAATCAGGATATTTTAACTGCTGCCTGGGCAATTGCCAGAAGATATAACAGCTATCAGCCACATTTGAAAGCCTTGGAATATGTATGCTCAGGCATTTTCAATTCCACAAGGAAATATCATGGTCTGGAAAATCGTTGTAAATTGTTACTGAGCTGTGTTGCCATTTTACATGACTGCGGTAAATATATAAGCATTTCACAGGCTGCAGATTGTTCTTATTCCATAATTATGAATTCAGAGATTTTAGGTCTGACCCATCACGAGAGGGAAATAATTGCAACTACAGTAAAATATGCTGCAGTTCCAATGGATTCCTATGAGCTTATGGCTGACAGATTTAGTGAGAAGGAATATATCGATATTATGCGCATGGTTGCTATTTTCAAGGTGGCCAACGCTTTGGACAGAAGTCACAGACAGAAGTTCAAGAATATCAAGGTGGAAGTGAAGAAGAATGAATTGGTTATCTCAGTGGAGGCCAAGGATTCACTTTCTCTTGAAAAGGGAATGTTTGAGAAGAGTGCTGACTTCTTTGAGAAGGTATTTGATTTAAGACCTGTTGTGAAAGAAAAGAGAGTCTTGAAGTAGGAGGACATAGGGGATGAAAAAACATATTAGCCAGTACGGGGACGAATTATTTGACAATAGAGAGTTAAGTTGGTTGAAATTTGAGCATCGTGTATTAAACGAGGCCAAAGACAAGAACATACCTATATTAGATAGATTGAAATTTGTCAGTATTACATCTTCTAACTTAGATGAATTCTTCATGGTTAGAGTTGCTTCCCTGAAGGACATGGATCATGCCAAGTACAAGAAGAAGGATATTGCTGGTATGACTCCATCGGAGCAGCTGGAAGCTATTGCATATGATACCCATGAATTGGTAAAGGAGCAATATAACATTTACGGCAAGACTCTGATACCAATTCTGCTGAAGCATCATATTCTAATTATTGATAAATTTGAGGAGCTATCTGCCAAGCAGGAAGTTTATGTAGATAAATATTTTATGGAGCAGGTATATCCTGTGCTCACTCCAATGGCAGTGGATGCATCAAGACCATTTCCACTGGTTAGAAATAAGACCTTGAATATTGCTGCTTTGTTGAAATCCAATAATCCTGATTCCAAATTATCTCAGGGAAAGAGGGATGAATACGAGTTTTCTACAGTGCAGGTTCCATCTGTTTTACCTCGACTTGTGTGGATTCCTAGTGAGAAGCCATACAAGGATACATTTATTCTGTTAGAACAGATTATTGAGAAAAATATCCATAAGCTGTATCTCCATCATGATGTGCTGAAGGCTTATCCTTATAGAATTATGAGAAATGCTGATTTCAATCTGGATGAGGATGATGCATCTGATTTGTTGAAGGAGATTGAGAAACAGTTAGCCAAGCGCCAGTGGGGTGAGGTTATCCGTCTTGAAATTGAAAAGGATGTAGATGACGATCTGTTGAAGGAATTAGCCAGACAGTTGGATATCAGAAAGGGTGATATCTATAAGGTGGATGGACCTATTGATCTGACATTTCTCATGAAATTATATGGCATAGAAGGATATAACAAACTGAGGGAGAAAAAGTACGAGCCTCAGTTAAATCCTAGAATTAAGCCGGGAGATAATATATTTGACGAAATCAAGAAGGGAGATATCTTCCTGTCCCATCCATTTGAGACCTTTGATCCTGTAGTTGATTTCATTAAGCAGGCTTCAGTTGACAAGGATGTCCTTGCCATCAAGCAGACTTTGTATCGTGTCAGCGGTAATTCCCCTATTATTGAAGCTTTGGAAAAGGCTGCCAAAAACGGTAAGCAGGTTACTGTGTTGGTGGAGTTGAAAGCCAGATTTGATGAGGAAAATAATATTATATGGGCCAAGCGTCTGGAGAAGGCGGGCTGTCATGTAATATATGGTTTGCTTGGGTTGAAGACTCACTGTAAGATTGCTCTTGTTGTGCGTCGAGAGGAAGGTTCCATTACCAGATATGTACATTTAGGTACAGGTAATTACAATGATTCCACAGCCAAGCTCTATACTGACTGCGGTATCTTCACCTGCTCCGAAAGCTATGGGGAGGATGCTACAGCTGTATTTAACATGCTATCTGGTTATTCTGAACCAAAGCACTGGAATAAGCTGGCTGTTGCACCTATTTGGCTTAGAACTGCCTTTATCAATAAGATTGATAAGGAGGCAGAAAATGCCAGAAATGGTGAGAAGGCTCTAATAATTGCCAAGATGAACTCTTTGTGTGACAAGGAGATTATTGAACATCTCTATGATGCCTCAGCTGCAGGTGTGGAGATTCATCTTATTGTGCGAGGCATATGTTGTCTTATTTCTGGAATTCCAGGAGTCAGTGAGAATATAGAAGTCAGATCCATTGTAGGTACATTTTTGGAGCACAGCAGAATTTTCTATTTCTATAATAAGGGACTGGAAGATATATATATGGGAAGTGCTGACTGGATGCCTAGAAATCTGGATCGAAGAGTTGAGATCATTTTCCCTGTTGAAGACGGGAAAATCAAGAATAGAATCCGACACATATTAGATGTGTGCCTCAAGGATAATACCAAGGCATATATTATGCAAAATGATGGTACTTATGTTCATGTTAACAGAAGAAATACCCAGGGCATTGGAGCCCAGGATACATTTTGCCGTGAGGCTATGGAGGCGGTTAAAGCTTCTGATGGAGGCAGAATTTCCAGACATTTTGTGCCAATACTAGCTATAGACAACGAGGATAAATAAATGAGCAAAGCATACTTTATTGATTTTGATGAGACATTACTTAATACGGACAAAACTGTTTCTGAGGAAAATGTTCGTGCTCTTAAAGCGGCTCAGGACAGGGGAGATTATCTTGCATTTACCACAGGAAGACCTTTCTATGGAGGCAGTTTTCTCTTCAACAGATTAGGCATTTCTACACATAATTGCTTCCTGTTATGTTTTCATGGAGCTTTGATTTATGACCTGGAGGGAGAGTGTATAATTCACAAGACTATTATGAATCGGGACAAGCTTCCAGCACTTTTGAAAGAGATTCAAAGGAGAGGTATATATCTGGAAGCATTTTCCAAAGACATGTTATATTGCCTGGAGGAAAATGATTTCACTCACAGATATGCAGCTACAACCCAGGAGCCTTTTACGGTGGTGAATTCAATAGAAGATATTGCATCTCACGAAATCTACAAGGTTATGGCAATCGATTATAATTCCAGAGATGAATTGTATAAGCTGCAGCATGAGATGGAAAATGATTCTCATAATGTCTTTGACAGCTTCTTTTCCAATAAATGGTTTTATGAATTTACTGAGATGGGAGCCAATAAGGGTGAGGCATTGCAAAGCCTGGCAAAACATCTGGGACTACCTATTGAAGACACAGTTGCCATGGGAGATGAACAGAATGATATTTCTATGATTGAAGCAGCAGGAGTGGGAGTTGCTATGATAAATGGCAAGGAAAATGTCAAGGCTGTTGCTGATGTTATTACAACCAATGACAATAATCATGGTGGAGTTGCAGAAATACTTAATTTATATAAGTAGGTTTTCATTGTGAAATATAATTGTATAAATGAATAAATGGTATATTGAAAATGGTAAAACACAATATATTGTGTTTTATGCTTGCCAAATATGCTAAATGGTGTTATTATTCAATTGAGATATATTATTTATATCTTGGAACCTGTTGGATATCACCTAGGAGGTAGCATATGGGCATTTTAGATGAGTATTTAAAGGTTTCGGCTGTAGCCGAGTATGCCAGTTCGGAAGATTCTGCTAGTAGTAATCTTTTCTGGTATTCAAAGAAGAGAGATTCTTCTAAGGAATTCGGCGGCATATTCAAAAAGGCCTGTGATGAATTAAAACAAGAGGCAGGCAATACACACCAAACCAAGGGCTATATCGCAGTAGTAGGTGCCAGACTTATCTAAAATGTGTGGCATTCGTACATATGATAATTAGTCCAAGAGGGACTTGCGGTCTGCAAGTCCTTTTTCTTCGGGTGAAATCTCTTATAATAATGAAAGCAATTGTGTGAAAAATATTTTCCATAATTGTTGACAGAGCATAAGAGGTATGATATATTATCAACTGTTGTAAAGAAAGTAGAGTATCCACTCTCACCTAAGCATATTAAGTGACTTAGTGTTCAAAGATTTTCGAAAATAATATTTATTTGCGAAGTGTTATTGATTTTTGATTGTGGATAGTCTGTCTATCCACATTTTTTATTTTACGGAGGGTAAAGTCATTAGCGAGTATATGATTAATGAGCAGATAAGAGACAAAGAAGTTCGTCTTATTGGCTCAGACGGAGAACAACTTGGTATCGTTTCAGCAAAGGAAGCACAGAAATTAGCAGACGAAGCTAATCTTGATTTGGTAAAGATTGCACCAAATGCTAAGCCACCTGTTTGCAAGATCATCGACTATGGTAAGTACCGTTATGAGATGGCACGCAAGGAGAAAGAGGCGAAGAAGAAGCAGAAGACTGTTGAGGTAAAGGAAATCAGATTGTCTCCAAACATCGAGGCTAACGATTTGAATACTAAAGTAAATTCAGCAAAGAAATTCATCGCAAAGGGTAATAAGGTAAAGGTTACACTTCGTTTTAGAGGTCGTGAGATGGCTCATATTGCCCAGACAAAGCATATCTTAGATGATTTTGCTGCAGAGATGGAAGATGTTGCAACTGTGGAGAAAGCACCAAAGCAAGAGGGTAGATCCATCAGCATGGTGTTGGCAGAAAAGAGATAATTTAAGGAGGAAAATAACATGCCAAAGATTAAGACAAAAAGAGCTGCTGCAAAGCGCTTTTCTACAACAGGAACAGGAAAATTAAAGAGAAACAAAGCTTATAAGAGCCATATCCTTACAAAGAAGACTACAAAGAGAAAGAGAAATCTCAGAAAGTCTGCAATGACAGATTCAACAAATGTAAAGGTAATGAAAAAGGTTTTACCTTATAGCTAAGAATAGGTTAAGGAGGAATATAAAATGGCAAGAATTAAAGGCGGATTAAACGCTAAAAAGAAGCATAATAGAGTATTAAAAATGGCAAAGGGTTACAGAGGCGCTCGCTCTAAGCAGTACCGTGTAGCTAAGCAGTCAGTTATGAGAGCACTTACAAGCTCTTATGCTGGACGTAAGCAGAGAAAGAGACAGATGAGACAGCTTTGGATCGCTCGTATCAACGCTGCTGCAAGACTTAATGGTCTTTCATACAGCAAGTTTATGTACGGTCTTAAGGTTGCAGGTGTTGAGATGAACAGAAAGATGCTTGCAGATCTCGCTGTTAATGATGCAGCTGGTTTTGCAGAGTTAGTAGAACTTGCAAAGAAGAATGTAGCATAATTGAACTTATTAGAGTCCTGATTTTGTATCAGGACTCTTTTTTTGCGAAAAATCTAAAAAACTCTATTTAAATTTCGTTACATCTGAAGGATTTATGATATAATATCGTGGACAGTCTGATTGGTATTGGTTTTATCTAAACCATATATTTATATAAGAGGGAAGTATATAAAATCAGATTGATTATTAATAAGGTATTTTATAACAAAGGAGGACATATAAATGGCTATTTTAGTTACAGGTGGAGCCGGATACATCGGTAGTCACACATGTGTAGAGCTTCAGAACGCAGGTTATGATGTAGTTGTATTGGATAATTTATCTAATTCCAGCGAGAAGTCTCTTGAGAGGGTTGAGGCCTTGACTGGCAAGAAACCAGTTTTCTACAAGGGAGATATTTTAGATAGAGATATTTTGAACAAAATCTTTGCTGAGAACAAGATTGATGCTTGTATTCATTTTGCTGGTTTGAAGGCAGTAGGCGAGTCAGTTGCCAAGCCTTGGGAATATTATGAGAATAATATTGCTGGTACATTAACTCTTGTTGATGTAATGAGACAGAACGGATGTAAGAATATTATTTTCTCTTCTTCTGCAACAGTATATGGAAATCCAGCTCAGATTCCAATTACAGAGGAGTGCCCAAAGGGACAGTGTACTAATCCATACGGATGGACTAAGTCTATGTTGGAGCAGATTCTCTCTGATATGCAGAAGGCGGATAATGAGTGGAATGTAATTTTGCTTAGATACTTCAATCCAATTGGAGCACATCCATCAGGAACAATGGGAGAAAACCCAAATGGTATTCCAAACAATCTTATGCCTTATATCACCCAGGTTGCAGTTGGTAAGCTTCCTGAGCTTGGTATCTTTGGTGATGACTATGACACACCGGACGGTACAGGTGTGAGAGATTACATCCATGTAGTTGACCTTGCAGATGGTCATGTAAAGGCTTTGAAGAAGATTGAAGAGAATGCAGGTCTTTGCATCTACAACTTAGGTACAGGAGTTGGATATTCTGTATTGGATATTGTAAAGAATTTTGAGAAGGCAAATAATATCAAGATTCCTTATCAGATTAAACCAAGACGTGCAGGTGATGTTGCCACATGTTATTCTGATGCAACAAAGGCAAAGGAAGAGCTTGGCTGGACTGCTAAATATGGCATTGAAGACATGTGTCGTGACTCTTGGAATTGGCAGAAAAATAATCCAAATGGATACGATTCATAACCCCACAATACATTCGAAAAAAGTTTTTGAAAAAATTTCGAAAAAAGGGTTGACGGATAGATGATATTCGTGTAATATACATTTTGTTGTCGCGAGCGACAGCAAATGAGGTTCCTTGGTCAAGCGGTTAAGACGTCGCCCTCTCACGGCGAAAACAGGGGTTCGATTCCCCTAGGAACTGTTTTGAATATTGTTACTAGTTGAGAGTGGAACTTGTTCCACTCTCAATTGTTTATATAGGAAAATTTAAAAGGTGGTGATTGAATGTCCCAGAGATCAGATTACGAAAATAAAACCGAAGAACTCATCTTGCCGATTTTGGACAGAATGGGATTTGAGCTGGTGGATGTGGAATATGTAAAAGAAGGTCAGGACTTTTACTTGAGAGCTTATATTGATAAGCCAGGGGGAATTACAATCAACGACTGCGTTGATGTGAGCCGTGAGATGAATGAGTTACTTGATCAGTATGATTACATTTCAGATCCTTATATATTTGAGGTCAGCTCGCCAGGTCTTGGTCGTCCTCTTAAAAAGGACAAGGACTTAGACAGAAGCATTGGCAAAGATGTTGATATACATACATACAAAGCTATTGATAAGCAGAAGGATTTCACAGGAACATTGAAGTCTTATGACAAGGATAGCATTATTATAGAAATTGATGGAAATGATTTAACATTTAATAGAAGTGACATTTCCCTGATTCGATTAGCATTTGATTTTTAATTGCGTTGTGCAAAATAGGAGGAAAATAGAAAATGAAAAACAATGAATTATTAGAGGCAATCACATTGCTTGAGAAAGAGAGCGATATCCCAAGAGATGTACTTGTTGAGACAGTTAAGTCTACAATTATCAGTGCCTGCAAGACAGCATTTGGTAAGACAGACAACATTACTGTAGAAGTTGATCCTGAGACATTTGAGTACCGTATCTTCGCTGCCAAGACAGTTGTTGAGGCTGTGGAAAATATGTACGAGGAAATCAGCTTAGAAAAGGCTAGAGAGCTTGGTGGTTCTTACCAGATTGGTGATGTTATAAATGTTGAGATCAACACACAGAACTTAGGACGTAATGCAGCAGCTCAGGGTAGAGTAAATGTGCGTCAGAAGCTTCGCGATGCAGAGAATGCTGTAATTGAGAGCGAGTACTCTGGTTTGGTCAATACTGTTGTAAATGGTATTGTACAGAGATTCATTGGAAAGAACATTTGCGTAAACTTAGGAAAGACAGATGCATATCTTCCTGAGAACGAGCAGGTTAAGGGTGAGCATTTTGCTCCTACAGATAGAATCAAGGTTTACATCGTTGATGTTAAATCTAACAACAAGAAGGGTACAAGAATTTCTGTTTCACGTACTCATCCAAATCTTGTTAAATGTCTCTTCGAGGATGAAGTTTCAGAAATCAAAGACGGAATTGTAGAGATTAAGTCAATTGCCAGAGAAGCTGGAAGCAGAACAAAGATGGCTGTATGGTCAGAGGATCCTGATGTAGATCCAGTTGGTGCTTGCGTTGGTGTAAATGGTGATCGTGTAAATAATGTAGTTGATGAGCTTCAGGGTGAGAAGATTGATATCGTAGAGTGGAGTGAGACTCCTGCTGTATTGATTGAGCATGCATTAAGCCCAGCCAAGGTTATCGCTGTATTAGCTGATTCTGATGACAAGACAGCACAGGTTATCGTTCCTGATTATCAGTTGAGTCTTGCTATTGGTCGCGAAGGACAGAACGCTCGTCTTGCAGCAAGACTTACAGGATACAAGATTGATATCAAGAGTGAGTCACAGGCTAGAGACGATGCTGAGTGGATGGAAGCATTCGGAATTGGTGAGGATTACGATGAGTACGATGATGAGTACTTCGATGATGACGAGAATTATGATGAGTCATATGATGATGATGAGTTGTATGATGAGGACTACGAAGAAGATTCTGATAATGTGGATGTTGAATAATATATGATTAATAAGAAAATTCCTATGAGAAAATGTGTGGGATGCAATAAACTGCACAGCAAAAAAGATTTGCTTCGTATTACAAAACTTGATGATGAATTGGTTTTGGACAGGAAGCACAAAATGAATGGTCGAAGCGCTTACATATGCTCACGGGAAGAGTGCTTGAAACTGGCATTGAAGAATAAAGGATTCGAACGCTCATTAAAATGTAAGATACCTACGACAATTTACGAGGTTATAAGACAGGAGATTGATTAATGCAAGACAAGGCATTGGGAATGTTGGGCCTGGCCCAGAAAGCCGGCAAGATTGCAAGCGGTGAGTTTGCAACTGAGAAGGCTGTGAAGGAAAGAAATGCTTATTTGGTTATTGTGGCAGAGGATGCTTCTGACAATACCAAGAAGAATTTCACGGACATGTGTAAATTTTATAAATGCGACATATTGTTTCATTGGGACAAGGAGACAATGGGCAATGCTTTGGGAAAACAATTTCGTGCATCCCTGGCGGTGTGTGATGAGAATATGGCATTAGCAATCAAGAAAAAGTTGTCTGGGATTACAGAATAATGGAGGATACGATACATGGCAAAAGTTAAAATACATGAGTTGGCAAAAGAATATGACATTAAGTCAAAAGATATAGTTGAATTTCTTGCTTCAAAAGGAATTGAGGTAAAGGCTCAGAGCGGAATTGAGGGTGATACCTATGATATGGTTGTGAAGAAATTCGGCAAGAAGGAAACAGCAGAGAAGAAGGAAGAGGCTGCAGCTCCAAAGAAGGCAGAGGAGAAGAAAGCTGAGGAGAAGAAGGCTGAGAAGCCTGCAGCAAAGGAAGCTCCTGCCAAGGAAGCAAATTCTGAGGAGAAGCCAAAGAAAAAGAAGAATGTTACTGCTGTCTTCAATTCACAGTTTAGTTCTGATCCACGTATTAGAGGTGACAGAGATAGAAATAATCGTAGAAATGATAGACGGGATGACAGAAAGTCTGCTAATCAGGATAAGCCAACTCGCGGTAGAATCACAGTAAGACCTGAAAGTGAGAGAACAGCTCGCCCTTCTCATCGAATTCAGGAGGAGAGAGATCGCAAGGAGGCAATGGAGAGAAAGGAAAGACGTGAGGCTGCAAACGCCAACAAGTCTAATCCATCTAAGCCAATTAAGCCTAGAAAGCTCAGTGAGTCAGAGAGACCAAGTAGCAGACATAAGGCAAATGATGATGATTTCAGACCATCAAGAAATGAGAATAAGCCATCTAAGAAGGATGATTTTAGAGGAAACAACTTTAAAAAGGATAACGTTGATGCTGCACCTATGGATACAAGACCTTCTAAGGACGGAAGAAATAATCGTGATGACAAGAGAAAGAAACACGATTATGACAAGGACAAGACTAAGAAGCAGGAGAGATATGTAAATCTCGAGAAGAATGGTGGTAAGAAGAAGAACAAGCCACAGCCAAAGCAGCAATTACCTGCTGATGATGAGATTAGAACAATTACTCTTCCTGATACAATGACAGTTAGAGAGTTAGCTGACAAGATGAAGATTCAGCCTTCTATGATTGTTAAGAAGCTCTTTATGAAGGGTGTAATGATTACAGTTAACCATGACATTGATTTCGATCAGGCTGAAGAGATTGCATTGGAATTCAATTACATCTGCGAGCATGAAGTAAAGGTTGATGTTATTGAGGAGCTTCTCAAGGAGGAAGAGGAAGATGTTTCAACAATGGTTAGCCGTCCACCTGTTGTATGTGTAATGGGTCACGTAGATCATGGTAAGACATCACTTCTTGATGCTATTAGAAATACCAAGGTTACAGATAGAGAGGCCGGTGGTATTACACAGCACATTGGTGCTTACATGGTTCCAATTAATGGACAGAAGATTACATTCCTCGATACACCTGGTCATGAGGCATTTACAGCAATGCGTATGAGAGGTGCTAATTCAACTGATATTGCAATTTTGGTTGTTGCTGCTGATGATGGTGTTATGCCACGGACTGTTGAGGCTATTAACCATGCAAAGGCTGCTGGAATTGAAATAATTGTTGCTATCAACAAGATTGATAAGCCAAGTGCTAATATTGAGAGAGTTAAGCAGGAATTATCTGAGTATGAATTAATCCCAGAGGATTGGGGCGGAAGCACAATATTCTGTCCTGTATCAGCTCACACAGGTGAGGGTATTGATAACCTCTTGGAGATGATCTTACTTACATCTGAAGTTCTTGAGCTGAAGGCTAATCCAAAGAGAAATGCCCGTGGTCTTGTTATTGAGGCTCGTCTTGATAAGGGACGTGGTACTGTTGCAACTGTTTTGGTACAGAAGGGTACACTTCATGTTGGTGATCCAATTGCTGCAGGAAGCTCTTATGGTAAGGTTCGTGCCATGGTTGATGAGAATGGCAAGAGATTAAAGGCTGCTACACCTTCAACACCTGTTGAGATTATCGGTTTCAGCGAAGTTCCAAATGCTGGAGAGATATTTGTATCAATGGATAGCGAGAAGGAAGCAAGAAGCTTTGCTGAGACATTTATCTCAGAAGGCAAGAACAAGCTTATTGAGGAGACTAAGTCCAAGATGTCTCTTGATGATCTCTTCTCACAGATTCAGTCTGGTAATGTGAAGGAACTTGACTTGATTGTCAAAGCAGATGTACAGGGTTCTGTAGAAGCTGTTAAGCAGTCACTTGTTAAGCTTTCAAATGATGAGGTTGTTGTAAAGGTTATCCACGGTGGTGTTGGTGCTATTAACGAAAGTGATGTTATCCTGGCATCTGCATCCAATGCTATTATCATCGGATTTAATGTTCGCCCTGATGCACAGGCTAAGCAGACAGCAGATTCTGAGGGTGTAGATATTCGCTTGTACAGCGTAATCTACAACGCTATAGAGGATGTTGAGGCTGCTATGAAGGGTATGCTTGATCCAATTTATGAGGAGCAGATTATTGGACATGCTGAGGTTCGCCAGATCTTCAAGGCTTCTGATGTTGGAAATATTGCTGGTTCTTATGTCTTAGATGGTCGCTTCGAGCGCGGATGTAAGGTAAGAGTACAGCATGAAGGCGAGCAGGTATTCGAAGGTGATTTGGCATCATTGAAGAGATTTAAGGATGACGTGAAGGAAGTTAAGGCTGGATATGAATGTGGTCTTGTAGTAGACGGATTCAGCGATTTCGCAGAGGGCGATGTTATCGAGTCTTACATTATGGTAGAGGTACCACGATAGAATGAAGAAGAGAAGTATAAAGAATACAAGAATTAATGAAGAGGTTTTGAGAGAGATTAGCGAAATCATCAGAAATGATGTGAAGGATCCACGAGTAAACTCTACACTTACAAGCGTAGTTGCTGTAGAGGTTGCTCCTGACCTCAAAACATCAAAGGTATATATTAGTGTCCTTGGAGATGAAAAACTCCAGGAGGACACAATCAAAGGTTTAACAAGCTCTGCAGGCTATATTAGAAGACAGCTTGCAAGCAAGTTGAATCTGCGCAATACACCTGAGATTCATTTCATTTTGGATCAGTCAATTGAGTATGGCGTTAGAATGTCAAAGCTTATTGATGAGGTTAATGGAGGAAATTAATGATATTTGAGAAGGAAATTGCTGGGGCAAAATCAATAGCTATTGGAGGTCATATCAGACCGGATGGTGACTGCGTTGGCTCTACAATGGCTGCATATAATTACATCAAGACATATTTTCCAGAGGTGAAGTGTGATATTTATCTGGAAGACATTCCAAATATTTTCCGCTTCCTTAAGAATACGGAGGATATACAGGTGCCATCTGCATCTAAAGGCAAGGAATATGATCTCTTCCTTGTTATGGACTGCGGAGATGGATCAAGACTGGGTGATTCAATTGAATGCTTCAATCTGGCCAAGAAGAAAATCTGCATTGATCATCATGTGAGCAATCAGGCTTTCGCTGATGTAAATATGGTTGTGCCTGACGCAAGTTCCACTTGTGAGTTGTTTTATACAACTATTTCTCCAGACAAGATTACCAAAGATATTGCAGAGTGCATATATGTAGGTATGGTTCATGACACTGGAGTGTTTCAGTATTCATGTACTCACAAATCTACAATGGAAGCTGCTGGAGTATTGATGGAGAAGGGCATAGATTATTCTCGAATTATTGATGAGACATTTTATGCCAAGACTTATGAGCAGAATCTCGTTCAGGCGGAAGCTATTTTAAAGAGCCGTAAATTTATGGATGGCATGGTTTTAGCTTCATTTATTTCCAAGGAGGAGATGGAGAAGTATAATGTACTGCCTAAGCATCTGGATGGTATTGTAAATCAGCTGAGAATTACAAGAGGGGTTGAGATTGCAATCTTCTTGTATCAGCTTGAAGACAATGAGTACAAGGCCAGCACCAGAGGCAAGACTGGTATCATTGATCTGTCTCAGATAGCTGTTCACTTCGGTGGCGGCGGTCACAAGATGGCTGCAGGCTTTTCTATGAAGGGCGACGATCCATGGAAAATGGTTGAGGAGATTGTAGCGGAGATTCAGAAGCAGTTATAGACTATGAAAAGCGGAATTATAAATGTATATAAAGAAGCTGGATTCACATCCTTTGATGTGGTTGCCAAGCTTCGAGGTATTTTGAAAATAAGAAAAATTGGACATACCGGAACCCTTGATCCTGATGCGACAGGGGTTCTTCCTATATGTATAGGCAAAGCTACCAAAATCTGTGATTTGCTTACAGACAGGGACAAGACTTACAGAGCTGTTATGAGATTAGGAATTGTTACAGACACTCTTGATATGTCTGGAAATGTTCTTGAAACCAATGAAGTTATAGTGACAGAGGAGGATGTGAAATCAGCCATTATGTCATTTGTTGGAGATATTATGCAGATTCCTCCAATGTATTCAGCTTTGAAGGTAAATGGACAGAAGCTGGTTGATCTGGCTAGAAAAGGTCAGGTTGTGGAGCGCAAACCAAGACCGGTTACTATTTATGATATTAGTATTGAAGATATTACACTTCCATTGGTTACATTTACCATATCCTGTTCCAAAGGAACTTATATCAGAACTCTCTGTGATGATATTGGCCGCAAGCTTGGCTGCGGTGCTTGTATGGAGTCCTTGGAGAGAATTAAGGCTGCAGGCTTTTCTGTGGAAAATGCTCTTACATTGTCCGATATAGAGCGTATTCGGGATGAAGGTGATTTGGATAGCATAATATTGGCTATAGATGAAGCCTTGGTAGAATATCCCAAGGTTGTTGCAGCTGAAGAATGCACTAAAATATTACAGAACGGTGGCAAAGTGTCAGCTGATGATTTGACACTGATAGATTTGGATGCAGAGATGGTTCGCATGTATATGGCGGATGACACATTTGTAGGTATATATGAAAGAGTTGGGGATGTCTATAAGCCAAACAAGATGTTCCTAGAGGCATAAATATGAAGACAATTTATTCTATATATGAAAACATAAATGAAAATACTGCTGTAACTGTTGGCAAGTTCGATGGCATGCACAAGGGCCATGAGCTTCTGGTGAGAAATATTAAAGGGCAGGGGGATAGAGGATATAAATCCTGTATTCTAAGCTTTGATGTATCTCCTAATATTTCCCTTGGCAAGAAATATGTAGGCCAGCTTATTACCAATGAAGAGCGTCAGGCCATGCTTGAGAGAGAGGGCATTGATTATCTGTTACAATGCGATTTCGAGCAGGAGATAATGAATCTTGAACCGGAAGAATTTATAGAACTTCTGGTAAATAATTTCCATATGAAATATATGACCTGCGGTACTGATTTCCATTTTGGAAAGAAGGGTGCAGGAGATGTGAAATTATTGGAGAAGCTTTCTGATGAATTTGGATTTGAACTGGAAGTCATTGAAAAACTTCAGGCTAATCATAGAGACATAAGCAGTACTTATATCAAGGATGAAATACTAAAGGGCAATGTATCTCTGGCAAATGAACTTCTAGGCTATAAATATTCTCTATGGGGCCAGGTGGTTCATGGGAATCATTTAGGCCGCAGATACGGTTTGCCCACAATTAATATTTTACCTCCGGAGATTAAATTGTTACCTCCTAATGGAGTATATATTACAGAAGTGTATATTGATAACAGAAAATATCACGGAGTAACCAATATTGGAACGAAGCCTACTGTGTCCGGCGACAAAATTCTTGGGGTGGAGACTCATATATTGGATTTCAATAATGATGTATATGAGAAACAGGCTCAAGTTGTATTTCTGGAGCATATTCGCCCTGAAAGAAAATTTGACAGTGTTGATGAACTTTTTGAGCAGATGAATAGAGATAAGGAACAGGCAAGGGCGTATTTCAATCATTAATAGAAAAGTTTGTTACAAAAATGTTACAAAATGTTGACATTTATTGTAACACACTGTATACTACCATTTGGAAACGATTATTTGGTAATGTAGTTTTTCTGTTTTTTGCAGAAAAATTGGAGGAAAAGATGAAGAAAAGAATCATTAGTGCTTTTACAGTGCTATGTGTATCATCATTGATGATATCGTCAGTAGTAAAGAATAGTAATTCTAATAGTGAAAATGCTTTTAATGCCACAGCTGGTATTGTATCTATGTCAGCTTCTGGCTTATCAAATTCCGATGCTTTGGTTGCAGATTCCGGCGCTGTTCAGACAGCAGTTGCAGATGCATCAAAGTATGGTTATACAAATCTCGGTATGTCTATTGCTGAGGGAAATCTGAATATTAGAGAAGCAGCTGATTCAGAAGCTTCTATGGTTGGTAAGCTTCCTGAAAATGGTGCGGTTGAAATTCTTGGAACAGAAGGAGACTGGTATCATATTAAGTCAGGTGAGGTAGAAGGATATGTTTCTGCCGAATTTATTGTTACTGGTAGTGAAGCTTTGGCTAAAGCCAATGAAGTTGCAACCAACAAGGCCAAGGTTACAGCTGATGCTGTACATGTGCGTCTTGAGGCCAATACAGATTCTGCCATTTTATCAAATGTATTCTCTGGGGATGAGCTTGAAGTAATTGCTGAATTAGGTGATTGGGTTCAGGTAAATGTTGATGGAGAGACTGGTTATATTTCTGCAGAATTTGTTGAGTGCGGAATTGCTTTGCCAGATGCTATGACAATGTCAGAAGCTAGATATGGCGAGGGCGTATCTGATGTGAGAGTTGATCTTGTAAATTATGCCCTTCAATTTGTTGGAAATCCATATGTATGGGGCGGAACAAGTCTTACACGTGGAGCTGACTGCTCAGGATTTGTACTTTCTATTTATTCAAAATATGGAATATCACTTCCTCATTCATCAAGAGCTCAGGCTAATTATGGTACAAGAGTATCTACTTCAGAACTTCAGCCTGGAGACTTGTTATTCTATGGTAGTGGTGGAATTAGCCATGTGGCTATCTATATTGGTGGTGGACAGATTGTTCATGCTAGTACAGAGACAACAGGTATAATTGTTTCCAATGCATTTTATAGAAATCCAATTTGCTGCACAAGCTTGTTGAACTAAAAATGTGTTGTTTACAATAATATAATGCTGTGCTAAAATAGCATGGTGTGAGTTTACCCGTATTCGGTGGATGGACACTCCGACCTTCTGCTGATTACAGGCGTATAAAATATTAGGAGGAAAACAAAATGATTACAAAAGAAAAGAAACAGGCAATCATCAATGAGTATGCAAGAACAGCTGGAGATACAGGTTCACCAGAAGTTCAGGTTGCAGTACTTACAGCTAGAATTCAGGAGCTTACTGAGCATTTGAAGGAGAATCCAAAGGATCATCATTCAAGACGTGGTATGCTTAAGATGATTGGTAAGAGACGTAATCTTCTTGGATATCTTAAGGATACAGATATTGAGAGATATCGTTCATTAATCGAGCGTTTAGGCTTGAGAAAGTAATTATGCTAGCGAAAAGACGGAGTAGGTATCTACTTCCGTCTTTTTGATGTATATAGGTAGAGATGTTACCGAGACCACTGATTAGTTAAAAATAGGTTTTTGGTTAATCAGTGTTTTCGGTTTCTACCTAAGTATTTCAAACAAGGAGAAAGAGAAATGACAAAGACATTTACAATGGAACTTGCCGGAAGAACTTTGAAAATTGACACTGGCAGAGTTGCCGCACAGGCAAATGGTGCTGTTTTGATTCAGTATGGTGAGACTACTGTATTATCTACAGCTACAGCTTCTGAAAAGCCAAGAGAAGGAATTGATTTCTTCCCACTTTCAGTTGAATTTGAAGAGAAATTATATGCTGTTGGAAAGATCCCAGGTGGATTTAACAAGAGAGAGGGTAAGGCGTCTGAGAACTCAGTTCTTACAGCTCGTGTTATTGATAGACCAATGCGTCCATTGTTCCCAAAGGATTACAGAAATGATGTTACATTGAACAACATGGTAATGTCTGTTGATCCTGAGTGCCGTCCAGAGCTTGTAGCTATGATTGGTGCTGCAATGGCAACATGTATTTCAGATATCCCATTTGATGGTCCATGTGCTATGACACAGGTTGGTATGATTGATGGAGAATTCATCATCAACCCATCTCAGGAGCAGTGGGATAAGGGTGATTTGAAGCTTACAGTTGCTTCTACATCAGAGAAGGTTATTATGATCGAGGCTGGTGCTAATGAAATTCCTGAGGACAAGATGATTGAGGCTATTTATAAGGCTCATGATGTAAACCAGACAATTATTGAATTCATCAACAAGATGGTTGCTGAAATCGGTAAGCCTAAGCATGAATATACAAGCTGCGCAATTCCAGAGGAAATGTTTGCAGCAATGAGAGAGATTGTAACTCCAGCAGAGATGGAAGATGCTGTATTTACAGATGAGAAGCAGGTGCGTGAGGAGAACATTCGTCAGATTACTGAGAAGTTCGAGGAAGCATTTGCTGATAATGAAGAGTGGTTAGCTGTTCTCGGTGAGGCTGTATATCAGTACCAGAAGAAGACAGTTCGTAAGATGATTTTGAAGGATCATAAGCGTCCAGACGGTCGTGCTATTGATGAGATTCGTCCACTTTCAGCAGAAGTTGATTTGATTCCTAGAGTTCATGGTTCAGCTATGTTCACAAGAGGACAAACTCAGATTTGCGATATTGTAACACTTGCACCTCTTTCTGAGGTTCAGAGAGTTGATGGATTAGATGAGTTCGTAACAGAGAAGAGATATATGCATCATTACAACTTTCCATCATACTCAGTAGGTGAGACAAAGCCTTCAAGAGGACCAGGACGTCGTGAAATCGGTCACGGTGCATTAGCTGAGAGAGCATTGCTTCCAGTTCTTCCTTCAACAGAGGAATTCCCATATGCAATCCGTGCTGTTTCAGAGACATTTGAGTCAAATGGTTCTACATCAATGGCTTCAACATGTGCATCTTGTATGTCACTTATGGCTGCTGGTGTTCCAATTAAGAAGATGGTTGCTGGTATTTCTTGTGGTCTTGTAACAGGAGATACAGATGATGATTATCTGGTACTTACAGATATTCAGGGTCTTGAAGATTTCTTCGGAGACATGGACTTCAAGGTTACAGGTACTAAGGACGGTATCACAGCAATTCAGATGGATATCAAGATTCATGGTCTTACAAGACCTATCGTTGAGGAGGCAATCAGAAGAACTCGTGAAGCACGTTTCTTCATTATGGATACATGTATGTCCAAAGCAATTGCTGAGCCTCGTAAGGAAGTTGGAGAATATGCTCCAAAGATTATTCAGATTCAGATTGATCCAGCCAAGATTGGTGATGTAGTAGGTCAGCGTGGTAAGACAATCAATGAAATCATTGAGCGTACAGGCGTGAAGATCGATATTACAGATGAGGGAAATGTATCTGTATGTGGTACTGACAAGGCTAAGATGGAAGAAGCTGTGAAGATGATTGAAATCATCACAACTGATTTCGAAGAAGGTCAGGTATTTACAGGTAAGGTTATCAGTATCAAGGAATTTGGTGCATTTATCGAGTTTGCTCCTGGCAAGGAAGGAATGGTTCACATTTCTAAGATTGCCAAAGAGAGAATTGAGCATGTAGAAGATGTACTTACTTTGGGAGATGTTGTTAAGGTTGTATGCCTTGGTAAAGACAAGATGGGCAGAATCAGCTTCAGCATCAAGGATTGCCAGTAAGATATACATTGTAAAATGTGATTATTGTTTTAGGCCCCTGGATTTTCAGGGGCTTAAATTATGTAATACAATAAATAGTAATTGTATTTACTGCAAAACACTAAATGTTGTGTTTTCTCTTGTAAAACATGTTTTTTTACTATATAATGTGCTTTAGAATAATTGAGAGGATTATGAAAATGAATCTTGAATTTAAATTACAGGTTTTTGAAGGACCTTTAGATTTATTACTTCATTTGATAAACAAGAATAAAGTTAGTATTTACGACATTCCTATTGTTGAAATTACAAGTCAATATATGGACTACCTCCGTCAGATGCAGGAGGCTGACTTGAATATAATGAGTGAATTTATGTTCATGGCTGCCACTCTGTTGGATATTAAATCCAAGATGTTACTTCCGGCTCAGGAAACTGAGGATGAGGAGGAAGAAGATCCTAGAGCAGAACTTGTACAGCAGTTGTTGGAATACAAATTATATAAATGTATGGCATACAATCTCAAGGACAGACAGATGGATGCTTCCAAGATATTCTATAAGGAAGCAACTATTCCTGAGGAAGTTGAGAAATATCAGGCTCCAATTGATACAAGTGAGCTTATGAATGATTTGACATTGAATCAGTTGAATGACATTTTCAAGAGCGTTATCAAGAGACAGAAGAATAGAATTGATCCTGTTCGTTCCAAGTTTGGTTCTATTAAGAAAGAAGAGATTTCTCTTGAAGACAAGATGGTATATTTACAGGAATATGCTGCCAGCCATAAGCATTTCAGCTTTAGACAGATGCTTGAGAAATCACATTCTAAGCTGGAAGTTATTGTTACTTTCCTTGCTATTTTGGAAATGATGAAAGCTGGTAATATTATTATTTCACAGGAAGAAATCTTCGGTGATATTGAGATTGAATCGAAATTAGCAGCATAGATTCTGCTATATGCACATGTGCATTTGAATCATATTATTTACTGATTATGGAGTTTATAAATGGATAAGCATGAATTAGAAGCAGCTATTGAAGGTATATTATTTACTTTTGGTGAAGCTGTTGAACCATCCAAGATTGCCAAAGCTTTGGATGTAGATAAGAAAGAAATTATAGATACAATTGAAGATATGAAGGCTCGCTGGGAAGAAGAGGGCAGAGGCGTTGTAATTAGTGAGATTGATGGAGCATATCAGATGTGCACATCAGCTAATATATATGAATATTTGATAAATATTGCCAAGCAGCCTAGAAAAGCCCAGCTTACAGATGTTCTTTTGGAGACACTGTCTATCATTGCTTATAAGCAGCCTATTACCAAATCTGAAATCGAGAAGATTCGTGGCGTGTCCTGTGATCATGCTGTAAGTAAACTGGTGGAATACTCACTGGTAACTGAGCTTGGTAGATTGGATGCTCCAGGTAGACCAATGCTATTTGGAACTACAGAGGAATTCTTGCGAAGCTTTGGTGTATCATCTCTTGATGAATTGCCTGCACCTACACCGGAATTGCTTGAGGAATTCAAAGAGGAAGCGGAAAATGAAATCAAGCTTGATGTAGGCGGAGAATAATATATATTTAACCTTTTTTTCAGGAAACTGGAGAGAAGGTTTTATTTTTTCGTGAAAATGACAAAAAATTAACAATTTTCCTCTAAAACCCCTTTGAAACCATTGAAAATATTTCCCTATTTGGGTATTATATAGATTAGCGAAATTTGTTTTTTAATTTAAATTAATGGAGGAATAAATATGAGTGAATTAAAGACTAGTCCTGCAATTTCTCGACTTGAAGAGTTGCTCGATGAGCACAGCTTTGTAGAGCTTGGGGCTATGGTTACAGCCAGAGCTACAGACTTCAACTTAAACGAGAACAAAGCAGAATCAGACGGAGTTGTAATTGGACACGGATTGATTGATGGAAATCTTGTGTTCGTATACAGCCAGGATTCTAGTGTACTAGGTGGTACAATCGGTGAGATGCACGCCAAGAAGATTATGTCAGTTTATGACATGGCTATTAAGATGGGTGCACCGGTTATTGGACTTGTAGATTGTGGTGGCGTTAGACTTCAGGAATCTATGGATGCATTGGAGAGCGTTGGTGCTATTTATGCCAAGGCTACAGAAGCTTCAGGAGTTGTTCCACAGATTGTTGCTGTATTAGGCAACTGTGGTGGTGGACTTAGTGTTCTTCCTGGACTTAGTGATTTCACATTTATGTCAAAGGAAGCTAAGTTATTTGTTAACACACCTGATACTATTGAAGGAAACAGAACAGAGGTACTTGATACTTCATCTGCTGATTTCCAGTTAAATGAAGCAGGTAATGTGGATTTCGTTGGCCAGGAGTCAGAAGTGTTTGATGCAATCAGAAAACTTGTATGCATCTTGCCAGGCTCTAATGTTGAGGAGGGCTGTGTTGAAGAGTGCCTTGATGACTTGAATAGAGCATCTGAAGGACTTGAGGACAAGGTTTTGGATGCAGCTGCATTTGCTACAGAGCTTTCTGATGGCAGAGTGATGTTTGAGTCTAAGCCTGGATTTGCACAGGAGATGTTTACAGGATTCATTAAGTTAAATGGTATCACTGTTGGTGTTGTTGGAAATTCAAATGTAAATGATGAGAATACTAACGTACTTACAGCTGATGGCTGTGACAAGGCTGCAGATTTCATTAACTTCTGTGATGCATTTGACATTCCACTTTTAACTTTGACAAATGTTGATGGTTATGATGCATCAGTTTATGGAGAGTATCATTTAATCAAATCTCTTGCTAAGATGACATCAGCATTGGCTGAAGCTACAGTTCCAAAGATCAACTTTATTACAAAGGATGCTTTGGGTTCAGCATATGTTGCTATGAATTCTAAGTCACTTGGAGCAGATTTGGTATTTGCATTTGCTGATACTAAAATTGCTGCTATGGAAGCTGATAGCGCTGCTAAGATTATCTATGCAGATTCAAATGTTGATTTTGCAGAGAAGGCAGCTGAATATGAAGCTACAAATTGTGGTGTAAATAATGCTGCAAGAAGAGGCTATGTTGACAGAATTGTAAATCCTGCTGACTGCCGTAAATATTTAATTGCATCTTTTGAAATGTTGTTTACAAAGAGAGTAGAGGGCCCATACAAGAAGCATGGTTCTAAGTAAGAAAGGTGATAGAATGAAAAAGAAACTTATGATTTTGGTAAGTGCTTTTGTTCTTATGTTAGGTTTGTGTTCTTGTGCTAAGCAGCCTGATGAGGAGACATATGCTGGATATACCAGCGAGATGCTCCAGGCATCATGCGAGAACACAGCCCAGTCATTGATAAAGCTTACCCCAGATGAAATTATGCAGTATGTTGCATATTATGAGAATCAGGCTGGTTCCAACAAGGAATCGGATGAAGCTCAGATGGAACTTACTATGTTACAGCAGTGGGCTGAGGTTCAGCCACAGGTTGGTGAGTTTGTAGGTTTCAAGAACTTTGAAGTTACTAAAGCCGGCAAGACAATTTCGGCAGTTGAGACTATTTCTTTTGAAAAAAGAGATGTGACTTTAACTTATGTAATTTCCGCAGTTAGTTCTGAAGTTACAGCTATAAATGTTCAGATTGTATATTCAAAATCTGAGATTATGGCAAAGGCCGGATTGAATACAATTATGGCTATGGCAATAGTATTTGTAGTACTTATTTTGATTGCTGTTATTATCTATTGCTTCAATATTATTCCTTATCTGACTAACAAGATGAAGGAAGCTGCTGAGCAGAAGAATAAGAGCATAGAGGCAGAAGTTAACCAAACAGAAATTGAAACTGTAATTTCAAATGATGAGACTGATGATTTGGAATTAGTTGCAGTAATTACAGCAGCTATTGCTGCTTCAACAGGAGCTTCTACAGATGATTTCGTAGTTCGCTCAATCAAGAGAAGATATTAATTAGGAGGACGATTCAATGAAGAGTTATACAATCACAGTAAATGGAAAAGCATATGATGTTACAGTTGAGGAGACAGGTTCTACACCTTCAATCCCAGTTGCAGCTCCTGCAGCAGCACCAAAGGCTAGCGGAACAGCTGGAAATGTTAAGGTAGAAGCTGGTGCAGCTGGAAAGGTATTCAAGGTTGAGGCTTCTGTAGGACAGAATGTTAAGGCAGGAGATACTATTTTGGTATTGGAAGTTATGAAGATGGAAACACCTGTTGTAGCTCCAAAGGATGGAACAGTTGCTACAATCGATGTATCAGAAGGACAGTCAGTAGAATCAGGAGCATTGCTTGCAACTTTGAATGCATAATGTAGGAGGAAGTTTTTATGAGTTACGTTAGTGAAACGTTAAGCCGTCTCCTTGAACAGACTGCATTTGCTAATCTTGATTACAAGAACTTTATTATGATTGCAGTTGCATGTGTATTCTTGTATTTGGCAATAAAGAAAGGTTTTGAACCATTGCTTTTGGTTCCAATTGCATTTGGTATGCTTTTGGTAAATATTTACCCTGATATTATTGCTTCACCAGAAGAAACTTCAAATGGTGTCGGCGGATTATTATATTATTTTTATACCTTGGATGAGTGGTCAATTTTACCATCACTTATTTTCCTTGGAGTAGGAGCCATGACTGATTTTGGCCCACTTATTGCAAACCCAATCAGCTTCTTGCTTGGAGCGGCAGCACAGTTTGGTATTTTTAGTGCTTACCTCCTTGCTATTTTGCTTGGATTTAATGATCAATCAGCAGCTGCTGTATCTATTATCGGTGGTGCAGATGGTCCTACATCTATTTTCTTGGCAGGTAAATTAGGACAGAGTAGTCTTATGGGACCTATTGCTGTGGCAGCCTATTCTTATATGGCTTTGGTGCCAATTATTCAGCCACCAATTATGAAATTCTTTACTACCAAGAAAGAGAGACAGATCAAGATGGAGAACCTCCGTCCTGTATCTAAGTTAGAGAAGATTCTCTTCCCTATAGTAGTTACAATTATTGTATGTCTTATATTGCCAACAACAGCACCTCTTGTAGGTATGCTTATGTTGGGTAACCTGTTTAGAGAATGTGGTGTTGTTAGACAGCTTTCTGAGACAGCATCCAATGCACTTATGTATATTGTAGTTATCTTACTTGGTACTTCAGTAGGAGCTTCTACAAGTGCTGAGGCATTTTTGAACGCCACAACAATCAAGATTGTTATTTTAGGACTTGTTGCATTTGCTTTTGGTACAGCAGCAGGTGTTTTGTTTGGTAAATTGTTATGCGCATTAACACATGGCAAGATTAATCCGCTTATTGGTTCTGCGGGTGTATCTGCCGTGCCTATGGCAGCTCGTGTATCTCAGAAGGTTGGAGCTGATGAAGATCCTACTAACTTCTTATTGATGCATGCTATGGGACCGAATGTAGCTGGTGTTATTGGTACAGCAGTAGCAGCCGGTGTATTTATGGCAATATTTGGTGTATAACACAAGGAGGAAATCATGGCAGAGGAAATGAAAAAACCTGTAAAAATCACAGAGACAATACTTAGAGATGCTCATCAGTCACTTATTGCTACAAGAATGCCTACTGATGAGATGTTACCAATAATTGAGAAGATGGATCAGGTAGGATACCATGCAGTTGAATGCTGGGGTGGTGCTACATTTGACGCATCTCTTAGATTCTTGAAGGAAGATCCATGGGAGAGACTTCGTAAGCTTCGTGCTGGATTCAAAAATACAAAGCTTCAGATGTTATTTAGAGGACAGAATATCCTGGGTTACAGTCAGTATCCAGATGATGTAGTAGAATATTTCGTTCAGAAATCTATTGCAAATGGTATTGATATCATTAGAATTTTTGACTGTTTAAATGATGTTCGTAATCTTCAGACTGCAGTTAATGCTTGTAAGAAGGAAGGCGGACATGCTCAGGTGGCTCTTTCTTATACATTGGGCGAGGCTTATACTCTTGACTATTGGAGAGATATGGCCAAGAAGATTGAGGATATGGGCGCTGATTCAATCTGTATCAAGGATATGGCTGGACTTTTGGTTCCATACAAGGCTACAGAGCTTGTTACAGCATTGAAGGAAGGTGCATCAATTCCTATTGATTTGCATACACATTATACATCAGGTGTAGCTTCTATGACTTATATGAAGGCTGTTGAAGCTGGATGTGATATTATTGATACAGCTATTTCACCATTTGCACTTGGAACATCTCAGCCTGCAACAGAAGTTATGGTTGAGACATTTAAGGGCACACCTTATGATACAGGCTTGGATCAGGCTAAGCTTACTGAAATTGCTGATTACTTCAGACCATACAGAGAAGAGTGCTTAGAGAGTGGTCTTATGAATACCAAGGTTCTTGGGGTTAATATTAATACTCTTCGCTATCAGGTTCCTGGCGGTATGCTTTCAAACATGGTATCACAGTTGAAAGAGCAGAATGCAGAGGACAAGTACGAGGAAGTATTGAAGGAAATCCCTAGAGTTCGTAAGGATTTAGGAGAACCACCTCTTGTTACACCTTCATCACAGATCGTTGGTACACAGGCTGTATTCAATGTTCTTATGGGTGAGAGATACAAGGTTGCTACCAAGGAGACCAAGGATGTATTACTTGGTAAATATGGTCAGACTGTAAAGCCATTTAACCCAGAGGTAGTTGACAAGGTATTAGGCGAGGACAAGGTAAATGCTATTACTTGTCGTCCAGCTGATTTGTTGGAGCCAGGTCTCGCTAAGTTTGAGGAGGAGATGAAGCAGTGGAAACAGCAGGATGAGGATGTCCTTACATATGCATTGTTCCCAAAGGTTGCTACAGATTTCTTCAAGTATCGTGAGGCTCAGCAGACTAAGATTGATCCTGCAGCAGCTGATACAAAAAATGGAGCATATCCGGTTTAAATTTGTTCCTTTAAGTAGTATAATTGAATCCATCGGTGCGTTTTTGTACCGGTGGATTTTTTGTATGTTAAAACATATGAAAATACATATTCAAAGTGAATGGAGTATATAATGCAAAATACTAATGATTTACATAATAAATTAAATGAAATGTATAAATCTATGAGCAAAGGTCAGAAGCTCTTAACCAATTATATTACTGATAATTATGACAAGGCAGCATTTCTCACAGCTGCCAAGCTTGGTGAGGTCGTTGGTGTCAGTGAGTCTACAGTTGTTAGATTTGCAATGTTTCTTGGCTACAAGGGATATCCGGAATTTCAGAGAGCTCTTGAGGAGACAGTTCGCAATAAGTTGAATTCTGTACAGCGCATGGAAGTTACATATGGCAGAATTCAAAAGAATAATGTGCTGAGTTCTGTACTTGCCTCTGATGCTGAGAAGATTCATGAGACCATGGAGACAATCAATGAGGAAGTATTCGAGCAGGCAGTGGATCTGATTCTCTCCGCCAGAAAGATTTATATTATAGGTATCAGAAGTTGCGCACCATTGGCACAGTTTCTATCATTTTACTTAAATCTAATGTTTGAAAATGTTATTTTGTTAAATACTACAAGTTCAAGTGAGATTTTTGAGCAGATGATTCATATGAATTCTCAGGATTTGATTATAGGCATCAGTTTCCCTAGATATTCTATGAGAACTCTCAAGGCCTTGGAATTTGCCAACAATAGAAGTGCTAAAGTTATTACAATTACAGATAGTGTACATTCACCTATGAATCTGTATTCTTCTTGCAATTTGATTGCATTGAGCGATATGGCATCAATTTGTGATTCCTTGGTTGCTCCTCTTAGTGTAATCAATGCTTTGATTGTGGCTCTTACTATGAGAAAGCAGGATGAAGTGGCTGATACTTTGGAAACATTGGAGCAGATATGGGATGAATATCAGATATATGAAAGCGACGAGATTGATCATATAGATGATTCCTTGAAAATGAGATATGGTAATTTAGGAGATGACGATGAGTAAAGTCCTGGTTGTAGGCGGTGGCGCTGCAGGTATGATGGCTGCAATTGCTGCTGCTGATAAGGGAGCTGATGTTGTTCTTGTGGAGAGCAATGAGAAGCTTGGGAAGAAAATATATATTACCGGCAAGGGCCGATGTAACTTTACCAATGCAAGTGATTTGGAAGATGTATTTGAGGCTGTTGTATCCAACAAGAAGTTTCTCTATAGTTCCTTCTATACATTTGACAATAATGCAGTTATGGACTTCTTTGAAAAAGAAGGAATGCCATACAAAATAGAACGCGGCAACAGAGCTTTTCCAGTAAGTGATCATTCTTCGGATGTTATTAAAACTCTGCAAAATGCCATGAGAAATAGAGGCGTCAAGGTTAAACTTCATACAGAAGTGAGAGATGTTTTAATGGAGGATTATGCAGAAGACGGTGCCAAGTATACATCTAAAATAACTGGTGTAATCACATCTGATGGGGATACTATAACCAGCGATTATGTTATTCTGGCAAATGGTGGTAACTCTTATCAAACTACAGGATCTGATGGAAGAGGATATACTCTTGCCAAGAAGCTTGGATTAAAAGTTACAGATATCAGACCTGCTTTGGTTTCCCTTGTGACCAAAGAGGCGTATATTCCTTTCCTGCAAGGTTTATCTCTGAAAAATGTTGCTGTGGAAATATATAAAGGCAAGAAAAAGCTTTATGATGATTTCGGTGAAATGTTATTTACTCATTTTGGAGTTAGCGGACCTATTATATTATCTGCCAGCAGTTATGTGTCAAAACATTTACCAGGAGAATTACAAGCATATATAGATATGAAACCGGCTTTAACTAGAGAGCAGATTGATAAGCGTCTTCTAAGGGAGTTTGATGAGAATCCTAACAAGCAGTTGAAGACTATAATGCCCCACTTATTGCCGAATAAAATGGTTCAGGTTTTCTGTGATGTGGCAGGTGTTGATGAGATGCTTGTGGCTCATGATATTACAAGAGAACAGAGAGACAAGCTTATAACTACTATGAAAGCATTTCCTATGACCATAGTGGATACCAGAGGCTTCAAGGAAGCTATTGTAACTCAGGGAGGAGTCAGTGTAAAAGAGGTGAATCCTTCTACCATGGAGTGCAAGACCATTAAGGGACTGTATCTGGCAGGAGAGGTTTTGGATTTGGATGCGGTAACAGGTGGATATAATTTGCAGATTGCCTGGTCTACAGGTTATCTGGCTGGATCTAGTATAGAAAATAATTAATAAATTGGAGGAAATTAAAATGGGATTTAATGTAGCAATTGATGGACCTGCAGGAGCAGGCAAGAGTACTATTGCCAAAGCGGTAGCTGCCAAGCTTGGCTTTATTTATGTAGATACAGGTGCAATGTATCGTGCTATTGCTTTATATTTATTAAATCATAATATAGCATCTGATGATGAGAAGGCTATAGAAGAATCATTGGATGATATTAATGTGGAAATCGCTTATGTTGATGGTTCACAGCAGGTTTTGCTTAACGGAGACAATGTATCCAAGGAGATTAGAAGAGAGGAAGTTGGAAATATGGCTTCCGCTACAAGCGTATATGGATGCGTTAGAAGTAAGCTTCTGTCACTTCAGAGAGAGTTGGCTAGAAAGTCAGATGTAATTATGGATGGTAGAGATATTGGAACATGTGTACTTCCTGATGCTCAGGTGAAGATATATCTCACCGCCAGCGTCGATTGCCGTGCTCAGCGTAGATATAAGGAATTAGTGGAAAAGGGTGAAACTCCAGTTCTTGATGATATTAAGAAGGATATTAGCGACAGAGATTACAGAGATATGCATAGAGACATTGCTCCTTTAAAACAGGCTGAGGATGCAGTATGTGTTGACTCTTCAGATATGACTATTCAGGAAGTGGTTGATACAATTGTGGGATTGTGCGAGAAATAAAATCTGCATTTTATAATTCACGAGGTAAATGATATGAATGTAAAACTTGCAAAAAGTGCGGGCTTTTGTTTTGGAGTGAAAAGAGCTGTTGATACAGTAAACTCTGAAATAGCCAAGGCTACCAATAAGAAAATATATACATACGGACCTATTATTCATAATGAAGAAGTGGTAAACGAGTTCAGAGCTCAGGGCGTGGATGTTATTGAGGAAGGTACGGATCTCTCTGGAATCCAGCCTGGAACTGTTATAATCAGATCCCATGGAGTGTCTAGAGAAGTGCAGAATAACCTTATGAATTCAGGCTTTGATGTGGTAGATGCTACCTGTCCATTTGTTAAGAAGATTCATAGACTTGTGGATGAACATTCTGCAGCAGGTTACTATGTACTTGTTGTTGGCAATCCAAGCCATCCTGAGGTTGAAGGTATTGTAGGATGGATTAATGGGGATGACTACAAAGTCATATCCAATGACAGCGATTTGTCATTTTTGGAAAATGTGAAAGACCGCAAGATTTGTATGGTTTCTCAAACCACATATAATCACAGGAAATTTCAAGATTTAGTTGAAATAATAACTGAAAAAGGGTATGATATACTTGTTTTGAATACTATCTGTAATGCCACAGAAGAACGTCAGGTAGAAGCATCGGAAATATCGAAGGAAGTAGATGCCATGATAGTTATCGGTGGCAAGAAAAGTTCTAATACGCAGAAGTTATTCGAAATATGCAAAAGGGAATGTGAAGATACTTACTATATTCAAACAAAGGATGACCTGGACTTATCGGTACTGCAATCCATCGACAACGTAGGTATTACCGCAGGGGCGTCAACCCCAAACAAAATTATTGAGGAGGTTCAACAGTATGTCAGAGATGAGCTTTGAACAAATGATTGACAATTACGACAAAACAATAAGAAATGGAGAGGTAGTAGAAGGTACAGTTATCGATGTGAAACCTGATGAGATTTTCGTTGATCTTGGCTTTAAGTTTGATGGAATCATTACTCGTAACGAGTATACAAACGAAGCTAACGCAGATCTTACAACTATGGTTAAGCCTGGGGATTCAATTGATGCGCTTGTAATCAAAGTTAGTGAGAGCGAAAGCAAAGTATTACTTTCTTACAAGAGACTTGCTGCAGAGAAGGGCAACAAGAGACTTGAGGAAGCATTTGAAAACGGCGAAGTTCTTACAGCAAAGGTTGATCAGGTATTAAAGGGCGGACTTAGTGTTATCTTTGAAGAGACAAAGATTTTCATTCCAGCAAGCCTTGTATCAGATCAGTTTGAAAAGGATTTAGATAAATATAAGGATCAGGAAATTGAATTTGTTATTACAGAATTCAATCCTAGAAGAAGAAGAATTATCGGTGACAGAAAGCAGCTTTTGGTTGCTAAAAAGGATGAGTTGGCTGAGAAGTTATTTGCTTCAATCAAGGTTGGCGACGTTGTTACTGGTACAGTAAAGAATGTTACAGATTTTGGTGCTTTCATCGATTTAGGTGGAGCTGATGGATTACTTCATATCTCTGAGATGTCTTGGGGACGTGTTGAGAACCCTAAGAAGGTATTTAAGGTTGGAGATGAAGTAAAGGTATTCATCAAAGAAATCAATGACAAGAAGATTGCACTCAGCATGAAGTTTGAAGATGAGAATCCTTGGAAGGATGCTTCTACAAAGTTCGCTGTAGGTAATGTTGTAAAAGGTAAAGTTGCTAGAATGACAGACTTTGGTGCTTTCGTTGAGTTGGCTCCAGGTGTTGATGCTTTGCTTCATGTATCTCAGATTGCAAAAGAGCATATCGAGAAGCCATCTGATGTTCTTACAGTTGGACAGGAAGTTGAGGCAAAGGTTGTTGAATTCAGAGAGTCTGACAACAAGATTAGCCTGAGCATCAAGGCTTTGATTGCTCCAGAAGAAGCTGAGGATGATGATGCAGAAGTTGCTGATGTAAATATCGAAGAAGTTGCATCTCAGCTTGCAGAAGAAGCAGAGGAGTAATCTGTTTATAATAAACTTTAGGGAGATTGTATTATGGATAATTATGAGGCTTTTAAAGATCAGGTTTATAAACTGACCAAGATTGATTTGAGCTCTTACAAAGAGAAACAGATGCGACGCAGAATTGATTCTCTTGTTAAGAAAAACAAATGTACTTCATATGATGACTATGTTAAGTTGCTTAAGACTGACAAGAACGTATTTGATGAATTTGTTAATTTTCTTACTATAAATGTATCAGAGTTCTATAGAAATCCTGAACAGTGGGATTTGCTTGTAAATGAATTTGTTCCAGAACTCGTTAAGAAGTTTGGAGATAACTTGAATATCTGGTCTGCTGCATGTTCTACAGGAGACGAACCTTATTCACTTGTTATGGCATTATCTAAGCATATTGATCTTAGAAAGATTAAAATCCATGCTACTGATATTGATAAGCAGGTAATTGCCACAGCAAAGGTTGGTTTGTATTCTGAGAAGAGTATTGCAAATGTTCCAGATGAATATAAGAAGAAATTCTTTACAAAAGTAGGTAATTCTTACCAGATTTCTGATGAGATAAAGAGATGCGTTGATTTTAAAGAACACAATTTGTTATCAGATGCTTATCCAAAGAACTGTGACATGATTGTATGTAGAAATGTATTGATTTATTTCACAGATGAAGCAAAGGATGATATTTACAAGAAATTCGCTGCTTCTTTGAAGACTGGTGGTATCTTATTTATTGGTAGTACAGAACAGGTTTCTGGATACAAAGATATGGGATACAAGAGAAGATATTCTTTCTTCTATGAGAAAGAACAATAAAAGACATAATAAAATCGTAGTAAGTTTTGGCCTGCTACGATTTTTTGTTTGCCAGTATTAAATTTATAAATATTGATTTCTGATTTACATGACTAGAGATAATAAGTCCTTTACATAAGCTATCCAGAATTCAGTATCATAATCATCACGATAAGTGAGATATCGCTGGCTTTTTGCTATTGTTTCATAAAATGAATACAAATCATCGCTTACCTGGAATTTATTGCTTACAGGAATGAATAATCCTGTCTGCTTTATGAAACAAGTGCTGGCCTTGGCCTTTACCTTTCTGGAGGAAGGAATGGAAGTTGCCATCTCACGAAGTATACATATGTCTTCTTCTGGCAGATAATAATATTTCTTAAAATCTTTTATAAAATATTTTAGTTCTCCCTGGTATAGAGGAATTAAACATTTCAAAATATTATCAGTTATACTTATATAAGCATCATTTACCTTGAAATTCACTGGATTTGGCAGTGATATATCTAACTTAATAGTAATTACCAGTTCTTTGACACTATTTCCCTGGAAGTCAGTTTCGTCAACAATTTTGAATTCATCAACCTGAGACATTTTATTTACAAAATCCCTGTAGGCGATAATTGGTATTAAATCAGACATTCCTTTCACATCGTCATGGTTGTGGAGCAGAAGTAAATCCAATTTATCTTCACTGGGATTTGCTACATATTCTTTGTATATATCGATTAACTGTCCGCCGTTATATTGATCATCACGGTTGATTCCCAAGAATGCCTCTATGGATTTCTGGTTATAGGCAGCCAAATTTAAAATATTTTTCACAGAAGTGCATATTCTAAATAAATCAATATGATTTCGAGGTTTTTTGAATTCAATATTATGGATTTGGCATCTATCATTTATAAAAGGTTCATCAAATGCAAGTCCGTTGAAAGTAATGACTGTATTGAAATTATCAAGCATAGAAGCGAAGGCTTTCAATACATTTACCTCGTCATCAGGATTCTCGGCAAAGAATTGTTCTATGGTTATGGTATTGTCATGATAATATGCACAACCTATGAGATAGACGGTGCAATGCTGACGAGAGAAGCCTGTGGTTTCAATATCATACATTAGACTTTTGGGTTTAATATAATCCCTGCTATATTCATCTATTTCATATGGATAGTTCTTAGAAATGTGTATCATCTTATTGTATATCCCCATTAGTTATTT
>JAGBNK010000007.1 GCA_017634455.1 Lachnospiraceae bacterium | reverse complement strand
TAATGTAGTAGGATTGAGCAGAGCTGTAGGAGATGATTACTTCATTCAGGATGACTTGGGAAGCCCGATGTCGGTAATCAACCAGCGAGGCGACTTAGAAGAAGCATATGCTTATGATGAATTTGGCCAGGAGTATTGCAATATTATCGATGCAAGAAATCGCTTCCAACCACTGAGTTACACTGGCTATCAGAAAGAAGCCGTAGGCGACACCTACTTCGCTCAAGCCAGAAGATACGATGCAAGTATTGGTAGATTTGTGAGTGAGGATAAGATAAAAGGAAATATCATACTTCCAATATCCTTAAATGCCTATGCTTATTGCTGGAATCGTTCAAAAGATTATGTTGATTTAGACGGTAAAATGCCGACTGTTATAGCAGGGGCAATTGTTGGAGGTACTGTTGCGGGAGTCTTTGAATTAGGCGCTCAATTGATAGAGAATAAAGGTGATATAACAAAAATTGATTTATCAGATGTAGGATCTGCAGCTCTTGGCGGCGCTGTGACTGGTGCGATTATAGGCGCATGCCCAGCGGCTGCTGTACCAGGTACGCCAGCAAATATAGCTGCGACTAGTGTTGGTAATAATGTACAGCGAATTACTTCAGGATTAGCACACGGTGATTCAGCCAAGGAAATTGCAGTAGATGTTGTGGCTGGGACAGCGACGGATGTTGTTTTTGGAAAATTAGGTGCTAAAATGAAAAAATTACCTGTAACTAAAGAATTAAATAAATTATTTGATAAGACTCATTTATCCCAGATAGGAAAGAAAGGGGATAGATATTATAGGACTGCGTTAACGAGGGCGAAAACATTAGATACAGAAGTTACATGGAAAACAGTTAGAAATGGAATAAAAGGTAATTCTGTGAGTGAAATTAGAAAGCGTACAGCTAGTTATTTTAATAGGGCTGCAAAAAATAGTTTTAAATCAATTGTTCAAGGAGGATTATCTTCTCTAACAGGAAAGGAATGTCTAGAATCTGATATAGATGGTTATGAAAGAGCTTATCGAATATTAAAGGGAAAATGGATAGAAGCAATGGCTTGATATAATAAAGGAGACTATGATGACAAAAATTATTGAAATAATAATAAAAGATTATTTGCTTATTTTTATATTGCCTGCTGTAATTTCTATTATTTGTATGAGAAATCAGGCAAAGAGAAAAAAGAAAGAGTCAAAATTGAATATAAACAGTTTTGTAATAAAACAGGATTTAACTGAATGGCCGTTGTTAGTAGTATGGGTTATTATGTGGAGTGTTATAATTATAGGTTGCAGAATGCAGCATGCAAAAAATATATCATTATTTTTTACAGTTATTGCAACAATAATACCTGTATTATGCATTTTATTGGTGATTCCTGGTTTTTGGGAAAAAAGAGTATGCGGTGATGAAATTAGAATATATAAGTTTTTTATTTTAACTGAAGTTTATTATATTTCTGACATTAATAAAGTTTTTTATGGTTTGATTGGTCCGAGTACAAAGTATTGTACAACAAAGGGATGTTTTAGAATTGAAAATGCTAACCGTGGGTTGGGATGTTTTGAAAAACGTATTCAACAGGAAATTGATAATAATCCAGACCACATAATTCAGCGTTATCAACATATTTCAAATGGAGGCTTGCCATGCTTCGGATTAAAGAGTGGAGATTTTCCATTTAAATATGTCGATGTACCAACAAATAATAAGAAAGGTTTTAAAAAGAAAAAGGTTCTTGACACTGAAATAATGACACAAAAAGAAATAGACTTATTTATTGAGATTACAGATAAATTGAAAGAATATAATTGTAAGATTGATATTTTAGTTGAAAAGTAAAATATGTAGCATAGTCAAGTGAATTGACATGCGTTTATTAGTATAATGCATTGCCAACAGTTCGTGAGAATATCCATAAAATTTTTGAGCGTATTAGTTTGACTAATACACTCTTTTTGCATATAATGAAATTAATTACGAAGTCGTTTTCGACAAATGCACGAATGGAGGGAATTATGAAGAAGTTTAAGGAGCTTAAGACAGGTAAGAAAGTTCTGATAATCGTAATTATCGTGGCGCTTATAATTGCGGCTGCTGTCGGTATTTTCATTAGCAGACTCAAATCTGCCATTATGGATGGCATTGATGGAACTTACTACGAGGGAGGAGAATACAGCAATTATTATTCAGGTGTTGTTGAAGCCCAGCAGACTTGGAATATCAATCTGGATTCTTCCAAAGAATTGGCAGAGACTTATGTGCAAGAAGGAGATATTGTTACAGTAGGTCAGCCGTTACTTCTCTACAAGGTAACTGAGCAGCAGACTCAGTTGGCAAGCAAGAGATTAGAGATTGAAAGTCTGGGAAATGAAATTACGGATTACAACAATCAGATTGCATCTCTTCAGGCACAGCTTGAGGGGGCTTCTGAGATGATGAAATTGGAGATTTCTTCTCAGATATCGGATATGAATGCTTCTATTAAGCAGGCTCAGATGAGTCAGAAGACTCTCAATGCAGAGATTGCTGATTTGCAGAAGACTATAGACAACGCCACAGTAGTATCCAAGATGGACGGTGTGGTGAAATCTATCTCCCAGTCAGCAGGAACTTCCGGCGAACCTTATATGGTAATTCTGGCTACCGGTCAGTACAGAGTGAAGGCTTCTGTTGATGAGTTAAATGTTAGTTCATTATCAGAGGGCATGGAGGTTGAAGTTCATTCCCGCGTGGATGAGTCCAAGGTATGGAAGGGTAAGATCAGTGAAATCAATACTGGTGAGACCAATTCTCAGACCAACACAGAAAATGGCGGTATGAGTTATTCAGGAGATACTTCCGGCGTTATGAATTCAGAAAATAGTGCAACTAAATATACATTCTATGTGACTATTGAGGATACAACAGGACTTCTCCTGGGACAGCATGTATATGTGACACCAGTTTATGATGAATCAATGATGGGTACAGAAGAGATGACAGAGGATGTGCCTCTCGATGATGCAGCTGAAGCTGAACCACAGGATGTACCAGAGGGTGAAGTAAACTAGGAGGACTATATGGGAAATAAAATCGTAAAGCTGGAGAATATCTGTAAGAACTACCAGCAGGAAGAGATATCAGTCCCAGCTCTCAAGGATGTAACTCTGGAAGTGGAAGAAGGAGATTACCTGGCGATAATGGGACCTTCTGGATCTGGTAAATCAACTCTGATGAATATCATCGGATGTCTGGATTTACCTACATCTGGAAATTATGTATTAGATGGAATAGATATTTTATCTCAAAATGACAACAATCTGGCAGAGGTTAGATGTCACAAGGTTGGATTCGTATTTCAGAATTTCCAACTTCTCAATGAGGAGACTGCTATTGAAAATGTGAAGCTTCCTCTATCATTTGCCGGAGTACCATACGCTGAGAGAACTGAGAGAGCTCAGGCTGCTTTGGAAAGAGTGGGGCTTGGTGATAGATTGAAATTCAGACCAACTCAGTTATCCGGTGGTCAGAAACAGCGTGTAGCAATTGCACGAGCTTTGGTAAATGAACCAAAGATTTTACTGGCAGATGAGCCGACTGGTGCTTTGGACCAGAAATCAGGTGCTCAGGTAATGGAACTGTTTAAGCAGTTAAATGATGAGGGTGTCACCATTATAATGATTACCCACGATGCGCATATTGCTAAGCAGGCCAAGAAAATCATGTATATCGTGGATGGTGAACTTAGAGAATCAATGCCAGAATATGATACGGAAACATCACCATCACAGATTGATGAGATAGCAGATGAAACTGCCATCACTAACAATGAGGAGGTGGCTTCTCATGAGTAAGATCAAGAAACATAAGAAAGCGATAATTATAATAGCCATAATCCTGGTTGCTATATTAATCATTGGATTGATAATCAAGAAAAAGGCTACCAAGGATGCATATGTTCAACCAGTTATGGATATGAACATGTCATGGATTGCAACAGAGGGTGGTTCAGATGGTATTCTGTCAAATGAGGCGACACAGGAAGTTGTCCTCAACTCAGGTGACAAGATTGCAGAGGTCTATGTGACAGAAGGCCAGCAGGTGAAGAAAGGTGATCCAATCCTGTCATATGACACAGAGAGTTTGAAGCTGCAGCTTGAGACCAATAAATATATCGGTGAATCCAAGGAAGCGAAGCTTGAAATTGCCAAGAAGGAATTGGAGGCTTACAAAGCTATTGTTCCAGTGGAGACTATTCCAGAGGAGCCAGAGCCGGTGGCAATCATTTCACCGGAACAATATTTTCCGGAAAGTCCTGCGGCAGGTAGTGGAACAGCAGATGATCCATATATCTATGTGTGCACCCTGGACACTATTGTAAGTGGAGACAAGTTAAATGAATTTATAGATCAGGGGCAATGCGCTGTATTTGGCATCTATCCAAATGGTGATGTGACAGCTACTCCTGAGGCTTCATGGAATTTCAATGGTTTGCAGTCACCAAGATTTGATTCAGATACATATTACAAGGCTGTTACCAAGGAACTCTACACACCTGATTATTATGTTCCGGAAAGTCCAGCTGTTGATACTTATACACAGGCTCAGAAGGACAAGATGATATCATCTAAGACTTTGGAGATAAGTAAGCTTGAGACTGATATAAAGCGGAATAAGTTGGAGCAGGAATCTGACAAGAAGAAGTTAGAGGATGCAGTAGTAGTTGCCAAGATTGATGGAACGGTAAAATATGTTGGTGACATTGATAATCCAACTACAGATGGAAGCGCATTTGTCAAAATTAATAATGACAAGGGAGGCACTCTCACAGGATATCTCACGGAGTGGAACCTCACATCTGTGAAGGTGGGAGACAAGGTAAATGTATTCTCCTACGAGACAGGCAATTCAACAGTAGCTGAGATTACAGAGATATCTCTCTATCCTACAGATGAACCAATGGGAATCTATGATGGCTCTGTTACATCAACCTATCCATACACAGCTTATCTATCAGATGCCGAGGGCTTCCACAGCGGTGAAAATGTAAGTGTATCCCTCATGTCAACAGAGGGCAGCGCCATATATCTGGAGAAAATATATGTGAGAACCGATGATGATGGACAGTCTTACTGTATGATTGATGATGGAAATGGTAAGTTGAAGAAACAGGTAGTCACCACTCAAAAGGTGCCTAAGTTCAATGAGTATATCATGATTACAGACGGATTATCTGAGGAAGATTTGGTTGCTTTCCCTTACGGCTCCACAGCATTTGAGGGAAATACAACAACTCAGAATATGCCGCTTAGCCTGTTGTTCTAATTAGAGCGATAATAGTTGAAGTGACTTGTGTTAATATTTCACAGAGTCACATATAAGTATGAGTCATAGTTATAGACTATGAGAAAATGGAGAATGTAATGTTAGAGAATATTAGATTAGCATTTAGGGGTATCAGAGCTCATAAGATGAGATCCATACTTACCATGCTTGGTGTCATAATTGGTATTGCTTCCATTATAGCCATTGTATCCATTGTCCAGGGAACCAACAAACAGTTGGCAACTAGCCTGGTTGGAGCTGGCAATAATGTGGTTGAATTATCAATTTCCAAGGAAGGTTATGAGGTTGATACTTCTTCAGAAAATACAACCGGTATATATCCGGTGACAGATTCAGCTCTGACAGAAATTGAGGGCTTGGATCATGTGAAAGGTGCTACGGCCTACAATCGTAGAGAGGATTACAATGTAGTCTATCACAAAGGCGCAGCAATGGAATGGGGACAGACAGTAGGTGTGGCCGAAGATTATTTTGATACATTTCTCTACAAACCAGTGGAGGGAAACCTCTTTGGTGAGAAGGACTATGCTATTGGCAGAAAGGTTGCAATCCTGGATCAAAATGCCAAGAAGCAGATGTACGAAGAGGGAGATGAAGTCATTGGTTCTGTAATTGAAATTAAGGGAGAACCTTTTGTGGTAGTTGGTGTGGTTGCTCCTCCTAACAAGGACACTGACAAGGAAGAGGAGTATGAGAGCATCAATGATTACTATATGAATGGAGGCTCGGCTTCAGGTAATGTATTTATTCCAAAATCAAGTTGGCCTATAATCTATGAATTTGACGAGCCAGACAAGGTGGGTGTCAGAGTGGATGATACAGAGCAGATGGCTGCTGTAGGTAAGAGCGCATCCGATATACTGAACTCTTATATATCATCCTTTGAACTGCAGTACTCATCTACCAATTCATCAGAATATCAGGATGAGTTGAAGCAGTTGACCAATGCTATTACACTTATGCTTGTGGGAATCGCCAGCTTGTCACTTCTTGTAGGTGGTATTGGTGTTATGAATATCATGTTGGTATCTGTCACAGAGAGAACTTCTGAGATTGGTTTGAAGAAGGCTCTGGGCGCCAAGCGAAGAACTATTATGGCTCAGTTCCTTACAGAGTCAGTTGTGCTTACAAGTGTGGGAGGTATCATTGGAGTGATACTTGGAATCCTGTTGGCATTATTTATCACATCTGTAGCTCATCTACAGTTTGCAATCAGTGTGCCATGGATTCTTATATCAGTTCTGTTCTCAATGGGCGTTGGAATTATATTCGGTGCAACACCAGCTTCCAAGGCTGCCAAGCTCAGCCCTATTGAGGCACTACGACGGGAGTAGTTTTATATAGAGCAAATGTTTTGAAATGGCTGTGTCTTAGGGCACAGTCATTTTCCTCGTTATGTAGTATTTTACGGAGAAATAATAATACCAATAGCAGGTCAAATAGTGTAAAATAAAGAAGTGATTTCAGGGAGATATAAATTGGGGGTTATCTAAAATGGAAGAGTTAAAATCTAATCGAGATTATGGAATCGACTTACTTAGAATAGTATGTATGATTATGATTCCAATTCATCATATTATTGTCCACGGCGGTATGCAGCATGCCTATCCACACATGAGCACAGGCTATATAATAGTCAACCTGGTGAATGCTATGGCTTATTTCGGAGTCAATGCATTTGCCGTGATTAGTGGCTACAATATGTATGGCAGACGCACTAAGTTATCCAATTTATTGAATCTGTGGATAGAAGTTCTATTTTATTCCTTCTTTATTGCATTATTATTTAGACTTATAAATCCTGCATATGTCAGTGATATAGATTTCTGGACATCTCTGATTCCAAATGTCTACACCGGAGAAAATGGATTCTCACATTATTGGTTTTTCACAGCATATGTGGTTATGTTTCTGCTTGGAGCTGGAATAAAATCAGGCTTGGAGCGTACTGATGCACGGACGGACAAGGCTCTGGCTATTATAGTATTTATTGCATTTTCATTTATGCCAACTATGACTTTTCAGAATGAGGCATGGGGACTTGGGGGAGGCTATTCAGGACTTTGGCTTACAGTAGTATTTTTCTATGGTTGTCTCATCAAGAAATACAGTTTGGATTCTAAGACTCATAGAATGGTATGGTTTGGGATTTATATTATATGCGCCATCATCAGCTGGGGAATTAAGATTGGAGTAGAATATGCAGTGGGCGGATTCTATAATTTCGATATGCCCATTCAATATATCACGCCGTTATATCTCATTGGTTCCATGGCACTTTTCATGTCTTTTGTGAAGCTTAAGTTGCATCATGTGACAGAGAGAGTTATTGCATTTATTACACCTGCAATCTTTGGCGTGTATCTAATTCATGACAATGATTTCGTGAGAGCCTATCTTGTGAAAGGTACAGTTGGTAACGGCAATTTCGCTTTTTTATCACATTATCCATATCCATTGATGGTTCTGGGAATGATTGGATGTGCAATTGGAATTCTCATTGTCTGCGTCTGTATAGATCATTTGAGAATAATGTTATTTAAAGCTATGTCTGTTAATAAAGTTACAAGACGTATAGATGGCTAGGTTATAACTATGCTGGAGGGCTTTGGAAATATAATATTTGATGTAACTGGAGTATATATATGGAAGCAAGTTATAGATTTTTTCAGAATGATAAATGTGAATATTTTCCATGTCATAAGATTGAGGAGGGCCAGGATTTTAACTGTCTCTTTTGTTATTGTCCTCTATATAGTATGGGAGATAGATGTGGCGGCAATTACATCTATTTGGAAAATGGTGTGAAGTCCTGTGAGAAATGTCTATTGCCACATTTACCACAGAACTATGACCTCATTGAGGAGCGTCTTCTTGAAAATAGTGATGAAAATAATGATTAAAAAAATGATTTTAATAATGATATAAAAAATGATATAAATAATGATTTAAAAAATGATATAAAAATGATTTAAAGAATGATTTAAATAATGATTTTTAATAATAATTTAAATAATAATTTAAATAACAAAGCATGATATGAAATATTAGTATAAACATAGAAGGGTGATTAGATTATGAAAGTAACAAAAGATACAGTCCCTGAGGGATTTAGTATACAGATGGCATTGGTGGATTTATTGCCGGTATTATTTTACGGAATTGTCAATATATTGTTGGGATATATATTGAGAGATCCACTGTTTATAACAGGTGGAGCTATATGCACTATTTCAGGTACCATCAAGGTGATTTGGAAAATGATTGTGGCAGTGAAGCAGCGAAATGTATGGCCTATGTTTCTGCAGATGCGCATATTTATGCCATTAGGATTTGTGATGATTATAATCAGTATTATCCTGAATAGAGGGGCGTTCGCTGAGTTCTTTGGAAATATTATGAATTATCCATTATGTCTGGGATTACTTATAGCATGGGTTATTGGTATGATTGCCATGACAGTATGTGCCATCAAGCTTGATAATGCCGATGTGAAATCGAATTGGATTGAGCAGAGCATAAATGCAGTGGCACAGCTGATGCTCCTGATTTGCGTCATTGTGATTATGACAACAGGAGCAATGAAGGCAGACGAAGCAGTAGAAATTCAGGAGCCTAGGCAGGAAGAGACAACTTCAATAGTGGATGATTCCAAGGCGGATGATGATTCTAAGGCGGATGATGCTGAGCCAGAGACAATTGTTAATCCTGTTGAAGAATACAATGCATGGACAACTGATAGAGTGAATTTCAGAAAACTTCCTTCTGCTGATGCTGAAGTTATCTCCAAGATAAATGCCAGAGAAGAAGTAACTGTTACCGGTGAAACTGATGGATGGTTACAGGTTAGATACAATAATGAGATTGGATTTGTAAGTAGAGATTATATATCAACTGAGGAGCCAACTGCAGCATATGGTCAAGCACAGCCCTTGGTTGTAGACAGAAGCAAGACCACAGGTAGAATTGTCTGTATCGATGCTGGTCATCAGCGCTATGGAAGTAGTGCCACAGAGCCAAATGGACCAGGCTCAGGAACCATGAAAGCCAGGGTGACAGGAGGTACAACAGGACGCACAACTGGAGTGCCAGAGTATCAGCTGACATTAGATATTGCATTGAAGCTTCAGGCTGAGCTTGAGGCTAGAGGATATACAGTTGTAATGACCAGAACGACTCATGATGTAGATATATCCAATATGGAGAGGGCTACAGTGGCCAACAATGCAGGAGCGGATATTACAATTAGAATTCATGCCAATGGAAGTGAAAATACAGGCATAAGTGGAGCTTTGACAATGGCTCCATCTGAGTCAAATCCTTATTGCGCATATATTGCCAATGAGTCACAGTACCTATCCAGATGTGTTATAGATCAGTACTGCGCAGCTACAGGCATGGCAAATCAGGGAGTATCAATTACAGATACTATGACAGGCATTAACTGGTGTCAGATGCCAGTTACCATAATAGAGATGGGATATATGACCAATCCATCTGATGATGTAAATATGCAAGATCCTAACTACCAGAACAACATGGTAATAGGCATTGCCAATGGAATTGATGCATTTTTCTCATCATAATGATATTATAATAATATAGAAGTCTGTTTTATCAGATGTTGAAGTTGAGTTATTATCACATTTAGATGTTGATTTATTTGGGGAGTGAGAAATGTTTTATTCGGGATTTGCTATTTTAGCATTGATAATGCACATAATTATCAATTATGACTTTGTACTGAGAAAAGAAACTCGTAGTAATGGTATACAGAACCGTTATTATTTTCGATATTTAAATACATTGTTTGTATTTTATATTGCTGATATTATGTGGGGATTCTTATATGAATTAAAGAGTGTTATACCGGTATATATAGATACGACAATGTTCTTTTTATTTATGGGATTATCAGTATTTGAGTGGACCCGATTTGTTATATATTATCTGGATAGTGACAGCTTTGTTCATAAAGTGTTAAATATCGTAGGCTGGTTGATAATTATTTATACAGTTATTTTTTTGATATTGAACTTGTTTGTTCCTGTCATTTTCAGATTTTATAAAGATGGAACATATGAAGCGCAGAATGGCAGGTTTGTAATATTGTCAGCACAGATATTATTATATTTTGCTGCATCTATTTACTCCTTTGTAGTCTCATTTAAGAAAATAGGTAAGATGAGAATTCATTATCGTACAGTAGCATTTTCAAGTATGGCAATGGCTATATTTATTATTTTGCAGATTATGGATGTAATGGTTGCATATTATTCTGTTGGAAGTATGATTTGTACAGCCATACTTCATACCTTTGTATTGGAAGATGAGCGAAAAGAGCGAGAGAATCAATTAAAGGAATCTCTCGAGCGAGAGAAACAACAGCGTATAGAACTTGAGAATGCCAAGCGCATGATTACCATTGATTCTCTGACAGGTGTTAAGAATAAATATTCTTTCTTTGAAAAAGAGAAAGAGATGGAAGAGAAAATAGAGTATAATCCGGGAATTGACTTTGGAATTGTAGTATTTGATGTAAATGGATTGAAATTTGTAAATGATACTTACGGTCATGAAGCTGGCGACAGATGGATTCAAAAAGCCTGTAAGCTAATATGTGATATATATCAACACAGTCCGGTATATCGTATTGGTGGCGATGAATTTGTTGTATGTCTGGAAAATACAGATTATGAAAACAGGGAAGAACTATTGAGAGAGTTCAATATTCAGATTGAGCACAATAAATCAGTTGGACAGGTTGTTATTGCAGCCGGTCAGGCGACTTATCATAGTGTAGATGATTTCTCGGTTCGAAAAGTATTTGACAGAGCTGATCGTAGGATGTATATCCGTAAGAAGGAATTAAAAGAGAGTAAATAATATAAAAACAGGAATTAGATTTGAAAGTGATTTTATTATTACACTGAAATCTAATTCCTGTTTTATTTTATATGTTGGATTATATCCGATTAAACTGCTTTGGCATTATTGGATTCATTATTATTTTCCTTGGCCAGATTCTTGTTGGCTGTTGAGAGCATAAGCTTGATTCTGTTGAGCTGGTTAACCTCAGAAGCACCTGGATCGTAGTCGATAGCAACTACATTGGCTTCTGGATGTAAGCTTCGAATCTGCTTGATTACACCCTTACCTACAATGTGGTTTGGCAAGCAACCAAATGGCTGAATACATACCACATTTGGACAATCATCATGAATAAGTTCCAATACTTCTCCAGTCAAGAACCATCCTTCACCAGTCATATTTCCCAGAGATACGATGTCCTTGGCACGCTCAGCTGTATCTGTGATATAAGCTGGAGCTGAGAATCTCTCGCTTTCGTTGAATGCCTGTCTTGCAGCCTTTCTCAACCATTCGAAGAAATCAATAACTCTGTTGCAGATCCACTGTGACTTCTTGGAAGCACCCAGGTTTTCCTGCTTGAAGTTGGCTGTGTTGAAGGAGTAGAGCAAGAAATCAGTCAAATCAGGGACAACAGCTTCAGCTCCTTCTGATTCAAGCAACTCTGCCAAATGGTTGTTGGCAGCTGGCAGGAACTTAACCAGAATCTCACCTACAATACCAACACGAGGTTTCTTGATATCAAGTATTGGAAGTGTGTCGAAGTCATGGATGATATCACGGCACATCTTCTTATATTTTCTATGAGAGAGGAAGCCATCCTGAGTTACGAACTGGATAACTTTCTGTCTCCATTTATCATGTAATTCATCTGTAGAACCAGGTACTGCCTCATAAGGTCTGATTCTATATACACATCTCATGAAGATATCTCCGAAAATCAGAGCATACAGAGCATGCTGTAACAGAAGTGGAGTTATCTTGAATCCTGAGTTCTTCTCCAAGCCCTGAGCTGACAATGAGATTACAGGTACATTTTCATATCCGGCTTTGCGAAGAGCACGACGGTAGAAACCGATGTAGTTAGAAGCTCTACATCCACCACCAGTCTGAGATATAAGCACTGCAGTCTTGCTCATGTCATAGTTGCCTGACTGAATTGCTGCCATAAGCTGTCCAACAACAATAAGTGAAGGATAGCAAGCATCATTATTTACAAACTTCAATCCATAGTCTACACACTCACGGGTTGGGATATCTGGAATAACCAGATTGTATCCGGCTGCCTGGAATGCAGGCTGCAACAACTCGAAATGTACAGGAGACATCTGAGGACATAGGATGGTGTAGTTCTTCTTCATATCAGCTGTAAATTCTACACGCTGGAAGTTAGAAGGCTTCACTTCTCTGACAGTCTTTCTCTTGTCTCTTACGCGGATAGCCGCAATGAGAGAGCGGAGACGAATTCTGGCAGCTCCTAAGTTGTTAACCTCATCAATCTTGAGGCAGGTGTAAATCTTGCCTGAGTTAGTAAGGATATCTGACACACAGTCTGTTGTGACAGCATCAACACCACATCCGAAGGAATTCAGCTGAATGATATCCAAGTCCTCCCGCTGCTTCACATAGTTGGCAGCTGAGTACATACGAGTGTGATACATCCACTGATCTAATACAATAAGAGGTCTCTCTAATTTACCTAAGTGAGAGATAGAGTCCTCTGTAAGTACAGCCATACCATAAGAGTTAATCATATCAGGGATACCGTGATTGATTTCTGGATCTACATGATATGGACGACCACAGAGCACGATTCCTCTGCGACCTGTTTCTTCTAAGTACTTCAGAGTCTCTTCGCCCTTCTTGGCCATATCATTTCTGTAGTTACCCTGCTCAACCCACGCTGCATGAGCAGCAGCTTTGATTTCATTTGCAGGAATCTCTGGAAATTCTGTGGCAAATACTTTCACAAGCTGATCTGTGAGAATTTCCTCTGATGTGAATGCCATAAATGGATTGAGGAATCGAACCTGACCACTTGTGATGGCTTCCACATTGTTTTTAATATTTTCCGCATAACTTGTTACGATAGGGCAGTTGTAGTGATTGTCGGAATCAGCAAACTCTTCACGCTCATAAGGTATACATGGATACCAGATGAAATCACTCATTCCCTTGTTGATGAGCCACTGTACATGTCCGTGAGCCAACTTGGCTGGATAGCACTCTGACTCAGATGGAATAGAGTCGATACCCAATTCATAGATAGCTCTTGATGAACGAGGACTGAGTATTGTGGCAAAGCCCAACTCCTTGAAGAAGGTAGCCCAGTAAGGGTAGTTCTCATACATATTTAACACACGAGGAAGTCCTACAGTACCGCGCTTGGCTTCCTTCACAGATAGTGGCTTGTACTGGAACAATCTCTTGTACTTGTAATCGTAGAGGTTAGGTATATTGTCTTTGTTTTTCTCGAGACCGAGACCTCTCTCGCAACGGTTTCCTGTGATAAATGATCTGCCATCGCTGAACTGGTTGATTGTAAGTAAGCAATGGTTGTTGCAATGAGGACATCTGTCTAAGTTAGTATCAAAAGTTAAATCTTCAATCTGTGAGATTGTAAGCATAGAAGTGCGAGGATTATCCTCGTATCTCTCCTTGGCAATAAGAGCAGCACCAAAGGCTCCCATGATACCAGCAATGTCAGGACGGGTAACCTGTACACCTGCGATTGATTCAAGTGAACGAAGAACGGCATCATTGTAGAATGTACCACCCTGAACTACGATGTTCTGACCTAAGTCAGCGGCATCAGATAGCTTGATAACCTTGTACAAAGCATTTTTGATAACTGAGTAAGCAAGACCTGCAGAGATATCAGCTACAGATGCGCCTTCCTTCTGTGCCTGCTTTACCTTGGAATTCATAAATACTGTACATCTGGTTCCCAGGTCAATTGGATGCTTGGCAAAGAGAGCTTCCTTGGCGAAGTCCTGAACAGAGAAGTTCAATGACTTGGCAAATGTCTCTATAAATGAACCACATCCAGAAGAACAAGCCTCGTTAAGCTGAACTGAGTCAACTGTCTGATCCTTGATTTTGATACATTTCATATCCTGACCGCCGATGTCCAAGATACAGTCTACATCAGGATTGAAATGAGCAGCAGCGTAGTAATGAGCTACAGTCTCAACTTCTCCTTCGTCCAGCATCAGGGCTGATTTGAGAAATGCTTCTCCGTATCCGGTAGAACATGAATGAACAATATGACAATCCTCTGGCATGAGGCTATATATCTCTTTGATTGATTTAATAGCTGTAACAAGTGGGCTACCATTGTTGCTAGAGTAGAAGGAGTAAAGTAAATCTCCATCCTCTGATACAAGAGCTAGCTTAGTTGTTGTGGAACCTGCATCGATTCCAAGGAAGGCGTTGCCATGATAGTTTGCTAAATCAGCAGTCTGTACATGGTTGCCATTGTGTCTATCTGTGAATTCCTGGTATTCTGCTTCATTTGCAAAAAGTGGCTCAAGACGAGCTACCTCAAAGGCCATATGAATCTCAGATGACAACTGATCTAATAATGTATCCAAATCTGTAGTAGATTCAGGATTGTGATTGAGAGCTGAACCAATTGCAGCGAACAGATGTGAGTTATCTGGAATGATAGTATGCTCATCATCAAGCTTCAATGTCTCAATAAATCTCTCCCGAAGCTGATCTAAGAAGTGAAGTGGACCACCAAGGAAAGCAACATGACCTCTGATTGGTTTACCACAAGCCAGACCTGAGATAGTCTGGTTGACTACTGCCTGAAAGATTGATGCAGACAAATCTTCTCTTGTTGCACCTTCGTTGATAAGTGGCTGTATATCTGTCTTGGCAAATACACCACATCTAGCGGCGATAGGATAGAGCTGCTGATAATTTCTGGCATATTCATTAAGACCGCTGGCATCTGTCTGAATAAGTGAAGCCATCTGGTCGATAAATGAGCCTGTACCACCGGCACAGATACCATTCATTCTCTGCTCTACATTACCATTTTCAAAATAGATAATCTTGGCATCTTCACCACCAAGCTCAATAGCTACATCTGTCTGAGGAGCATAGTGAGTCAGGGCTGTGGCAACGGCTACAACTTCCTGATTGAATTCCACACCCAGATGCTTGGCAAGAGTCAATCCGCCTGATCCTGTAATCATTGGAGCTACTTCTATATTGCCTGTGACAGCATAGGCCTTTTCGATAAGTGAGTGAAGTGTTTCTCTTATATTAGCAAAGTGACGCTCATAGTCTGAGAAAATGAGATTATCATTTTCATCAAGAACGGCTACCTTTACTGTTGTAGAACCGATATCGATTCCTAATTTATGTAAGTTACTCATAGGTAAGTCTCCCTCTCTAATAAAATATCTTTTCCTATTAAAAGCGAACATTGCTATTATAAAACAGGGAATGCCAAAAAACAATTTGTATAATTGAATATAAATAATACAATTTGGACAATTTGTATTATTAAAAATTCATATTAAATATTCCTATACAACATTCATTGACAAAAAACCACCTCAAATCTTATAATCAATGGTAGCGTTTTATGCTTTTAGGGTAGTTAATTATTTACAAATTATAAAGTGTGTATATCTTGTGGTAATACTAGGGACGGAGATTAGATAGAATGCTTAATAAACTAGAGAGAAAATTCGGCAAATACTCAGTTAATCATCTGATGACTTACCTTATTGGTCTGTATATAATTGGATATTTACTGACTATTGGAACCCAAATTACAAATATTAATTTCCTGTCATTTATGACATTGGAGCCTTATTACATTATTCATGGTTTCCAGATATGGAGAATATTTACCTGGATAATGATTCCAGAGACAATGAATCCGCTGTTTTTCGCTATAATGCTTCTGCTTTACTATCAGTTGGGCAATGCATTGGAAAATACTTGGGGTACATTTAGATTTAATGCATATATCTTTGGTGGTATGATATTTACTTTGATTGGATCATTTATCCTCTACGGAATATATGCGGCAATTGAGGGACCAGGGGCTGCCATAATCGGAATTGGCAATTATTTCTCAATGCAATACATTAATTTGTCCATATTCCTGGCATTTGCTGTGTGCTATCCTGATATGGAGATTTTGCTTTACTTCATTATCCCGATCAAGATGAAGTGGATGGCAGTATTGTATGGCGTATTGATGATATATAGTGTGATTGCTTCAGACTGGGGCGGCAGAGTGGCTATTATCGCTTCTGTATTGAACTTCTTGTTGTTCTTCTTTGGCACAAGAAATTACAAGCGTGTGGATCCACGAGACATACATCGCAGACATGAATACAAGCGCAAGGTAAATGAGGGCAGACAAAATGCCGGTTATCACAATGCAGGGGGACAGATTTCCCGTCATAAATGTGCAATTTGCGGTAGAACTGAGCTGACTAATCCTGAGCTTGAATTTAGATTCTGCTCAAAATGTAATGGCAATTATGAGTATTGCCAGGATCATTTGTTTACACATAAACATGTTAAATGATATTTGCTTATATAAATATTATTTGCCTATATATAAGAGGAAAATTATGCCTGCCTATGGGCGGTAGATAATAAATAGAATTGAGGTAGCATAAATAATGGAAGACGAGAAGAAGGAAGTAATTTCCAAGAATTTCATTGAGAGAGAGATTGATAAGGATTTGGCTGAAGGAGTCTACGATACAGTTGTAACCAGATTTCCACCAGAGCCAAATGGATATTTACATATAGGACATGCCAAGTCAATTATTTTGAATTACGGTTTGGCTCAGGAGTATAATGGTGAATTCCATATGAGATTCGATGATACTAACCCTACCAAGGAGAAGGTAGAGTTCGTTGATTCTATCAAGGAAGATATTGCCTGGCTTGGAGCTGATTGGAAGGATCATCTCTATTTCGCATCAGATTATTTCGACCAGATGTATGAGGCTGCTGTAAATCTTATCAAGGCTGGTAAGGCTTACGCTTCTGATTTGACTCCAGAGGAAATCAGAGAATACAGAGGTACTCTTACAGAGCCTGGCAAGGATGATCCTAATAGAAATCGTCCTGTTGAGGAGAGCTTACAGATATTTACAGATATGAGAGATGGTAAATATGAAGACGGTACAATGGTTATTCGTGCCAAGATTGATATGTCATCTCCTAATATTAATATGAGAGATCCAATTATTTACCGTGTGGCTCATATGAGTCATCACAGAACAGGAGATAAGTGGTGCATTTATCCAATGTATGATTTCGCTCATCCAATTGAGGATGCTATTGAGGGAATTACACATTCTATCTGTACATTGGAATTCGAAGATCACAGACCTGTATATGACTGGGTTGTAAATAATGTAGATATGTTTGACAAGAAACCTCGTCAGATTGAGTTTGCCAAGATGTATCTCACCAATGTAGTAACTGGAAAGAGATATATCAAGAAGTTGGTAGAGGATGGAATTGTAGACGGATGGGATGATCCTAGACTTGTATCAATCGCAGGACTTCGCCGTCGTGGTTATACACCAGAAGCTATTAGAAATTTCGTAGAGCTCAGTGGTATATCCAAGGCAAATTCTTCTTCTGATTATGCAATGCTTGAGTACTGCATACGCGAGGACTTAAAGAAGAAGGCTCCTCGTGTTATGGCAGTTTTGGATCCAATCAAGGTTGTAATTGACAACTATCCAGAAGGACAGGTTGAGTACCTTGATGCACCAAATAATATGGAAAATGAAGAACTTGGTAGTCGTCAGGTTCCATTTTCAAGAGAAATCTACATCGACAGAGATGATTTCATGGAGGAACCACCTCGCAAGTATTTCAGAATGTTCCCTGGCAACGAAGTGCGTCTTATGAATGCATACTTCGTAACTTGCAACAGCTTCGAGAAGGACGCTGAGGGCAACATTACAGAAATTCATTGTACATATGATCCAGAGACTCGTGGAGGAGACAGCCCAGACGGCCGCAAGGTCAAGGGAACTATCCATTGGGTAAACTGTGATACAGCAGTGGAAGCTACTGTTAGATTGTATGAAAATCTTGTAGATGAAGAGAAGGGTGTGTACAATGAAGATGGTAGCGTCAATGTTAATCCTAATTCTCTTGTAGAGAAAAAGGCATACATTGAGCCATCAGTTAAGGGCTCACAGGCTTATGACAGCTTCCAGTTCGTAAGACAGGGATTTTTCTGTGTGGATTCTAAGGACTCAAGTGATGAGCATTTAGTATTTAACAGAATTGTTTCACTAAAGAGTTCATTTAAATTACCAAAGAATGACTAGATTTTAATACTTGATGAAATTGGTATTACATGATATAGTTGTGTGACACAAATTGTGTAGGTAATTAGAGTAGGAGTAATAAATATGAGTTTGTTATCAGGACTTGAGAAATTTGGTCTCAGCGGTGATGGAGAATTTAATATCTTAGATGATGGAAAGAAGGACAAGAAGCAGGCGGCAGATGCCAATGCAACCAAGAAGGAAGTAGTTGTTCCTGAGGAGAAAGATTTCCTTATGGATAGAACTATTGAATGTCCAGTATGTTACAAGAAGTTCAAAATCAGATCAGTTAAATCTACAAAGTTAAAGAGACTTGAGCCGGATGCGGATCTTAGACCTAGATATAACTATATTGATACATTGAAATATGGTGTTTCAGCTTGTCCGGTATGTGGATATGCAGCTTTGAATCAGGAATTCGAGCATGTATCTACATCTCAGAGAAAGTGGATTAAAGAAGCTATATGTCAGAACTTTAAGCCAATCGATGAGCCGCCAGTAGAGATTTATACATATGATTATGCAGTTGAGAAGTACAAGCTAGCTCTTGTATCAGCGATGGCAAAGCATGCAAAGCTTGCTGAGAAGGCATACATTTGTCTGAATATCGCATGGCTTCGTAGAGCTCAGATGGAGACTATGCCAGACAATACTCCTTTTTACAAGAAGAAGAAGGAGAGCGTGGAGGCTGAGTACGAAGGCTTCTACAAGCAGGCATTTGATGGATTTGTTCAGGCTACACAGACTGAGACACCACCATATGCAGGAATGGATAGTAATACAGTTGAGTATTTGATTGCCAATATGGCTATGCATTATAAGAAATATGATGTAGCTGCTAAGTTAGTTAGCCGTCTTGTTACTTCAAATTCTGTTAATAGAAGAATGAAGGATAAGTGCTTAGATTTAAAGGATCGCATCATAGAGGAGAGTAAACAACAATCATAGGATTAATAGAGGGTAAGGGAATATTTATAACAAATATTTCTCTACCCTTTTTTATTTTTGGAAGTATTAAGGGAATTAAAAAGGGATATTGTCACTATAAGTAGATTATAAGTGCGAGATTTCAGGAAAAGTGGATAAAGAGGAGAATGGAAAAATGAGAGAAGGTATGGATGGCAAGCAGATACAGAGATATTATAAGCTGTTGTCTAAGCAATATCCTAATATTGCAGCTGCTGCTACAGAAGTTATTAATTTGCAGGCGATTCTAAATCTGCCAAAGGGAACAGAACATTTTATAACTGATGTTCACGGGGAATATTATCAATTTCAGCATATTTTGAGAAATGCTTCCGGAGCAATTCGCAGAAAGATTGATGATGAGTTTGGCCCACAGCTTATGACTGCTGAGAAGAAGGAATTAGCAGCATTGATTTATTATCCCAAGGAAAAGTTGGACCAGGTTATTTGCAGGTTTACAGATACTTCTGAGTTGAATGAATGGTATCAGATTACTATCTATCGACTTGTGAGAGTATGCAAAAACGCAGCTTCAAAGTATACTCGTTCCAAAGTTCGTAAGGCTATGGAGCCGGATTTCGCCTATGTCATCGAGGAGTTGATGACCGGTAGACCTGACGAGGCTGATCAGGAAGCATACTATAATGAGATTATTCATTCTGTTATTACTACAGCCAGAGCCAGAGAATTGATAATAGCAATAGCCAATCTGATTCGACGACTGACTGTGGATCATTTACATGTGGTTGGAGATATATTTGACAGGGGTCCAAGTCCTCATCTTATAATGGATGCTCTTATGAATCATCATTCTGTAGATATTCAGTGGGGCAATCATGATTTGCTATGGATGGGAGCTGCTGCTGGAAATCCGGCTTGTATGTGCAATGTTATTCGTATAGCTGCCAAGTATTGTAATCTGTCAACTCTTGAGGAGGGATATGGAATTAATCTATTGCCTCTGGCAAAGCTTGCTATGGAATATTATGTTGATGATCCTTGCGAGTGCTTCGAGTTATCTCATGGCAATTCATTTGATGATGACTTATCAGGACATCTGAATCTGGATAATGCTTTGGAGCAGAAGATGCACAAGGCCATAACAGTATTGCAGTTTAAGCTGGAAGGTCAGCTTATCAAGAAGCATCCAGAGTATCATATGGAGGACAGATTGCTTCTGGACAAGATTAATATTTCAGATGGCACAGTGGAAGCATATGGCAAGACCTATGCTTTAAATGATTCATATTTTCCAACAATAGATTTCGATGGTGATGTATATGCTCTCACCAGTGCGGAACAGGAAGTTGTGGATCAGCTGGTTTATTCATTTACCAATTGTGAGAAGCTGAGACAGCATGTAAATTTCCTGTATTCTCATGGGGGATTGTACAAGGTATATAATGGAAATCTCTTGTATCACGGTTGTGTCCCGCTGACCAAGGAAGGTGAATTTCTGCCGGTTACTGTGGGAAATGATACCTATACCGGTAGAAAGCTCTATGATGTGCTGGAGCATGTGGCCCGATTAGGTTTCTATGGAAATACAGAGGAGGAATTAGCAGAAGGCCGTGATATATTATGGTGGCTGTGGGAGAATCCTGACTCACCAGTATTTGGCAAGGAGAAGATGACTACCTTTGAGAGATATTTCATCGATGACAAGAGTACTCATGTGGAGCCCAAGAATCCATATTATTCACTTCTTGATAATGAGGAAGTGGTGGACAATATACTTATTGAGTTTGGGCTGGGAGTACAAGGGGAAGATGGAATTAAGCCAAATGATGAGTCTCATATTATCAATGGACATATTCCAGTTGAAGCCAAGTCTGGAGAGTCACCTGTTAGATGTGGTGGTAAGCTGCTTATTATAGACGGAGGCCTGTCCAAGGCATACCAACCCAAAACCGGAATTGCTGGTTATACACTCATATATAATTCTTATGGATTGGTTTTGGCAGCCCATGAACCTTTTACTTCAGTGGAGGATGCAGTGGAGCGAGGAAGCGATATTCATTCTGATAGAATATTGGTACAGAAGGCTCTACAGCGCAAGAGAGTGGCAAATACTGACATAGGTTTAGAGCTAAAGGAGACTGTTGATGATTTGCAAGGCCTGCTTCTGGCTTACAGAAGTGGTCTTATAAAAGAGCGTTTCTGATGAATAAATAAATATCAGCTGCTTTTTGTGTTTCTGTAACAAATATGCCTAAAGGTTTTGGGCTGGATACTATATTTACTGAGTCTTGATTTTTTTATAAAATAGTGAGCGTGTGGTTTAAAATATGGGTTATATTTTAAATCATGATAAATAGGGGAATTATGGATTATTAAGAAAGAAGGACAGTTTAAGTATGAACAAACATGAAAACAACAACCCGCTTCTTAAGAGAAGTATCGGAAAAACTTTGCTTATGGTAATCCTTCCAGTTGTTGCGATTGGACTGATTACAATTATTACTATTTTGAATTCACAGGCTTCAAAGTCTATGACTGCAAGTTCTAAGGCAGGACTTGAGAGTGAGGCTGGCAAGAACTCAGCTGAAATCTCATCTGAGATTATGACAATTATGTCATCTTACAATCAGTTTGTAGAGACTTTGGAAAATGTACCTTTTGCGGATGTAAATGCAATGAATGCATATCTTACACCTTCACTTTCAATTTCACCAATGGTTGGAAATGGTGTATATGGTGGTCTTGAGGATGGCACATGGATTGATGCTTCTGGATGGACTCCTGATGCTGATTATATTATTACAGAGAAAGACTGGTACAAGCAGGGTAAGGACAGTGAAGAATTTGTATTTGGTGCTCCTTATGTTGATGATAGTACTGGCAAGATGGTTGTGTCTGCTTCAAGAAAGGTTACTCTTGCAGATGGTAGAACAGGTGTTATGGCTGTAGATATTGATCTTGAAGAGATTGTAAATACAGTATCAGCTTACACACCTCTTGGATATGGTAAGTCAATGCTTTTTGATGGAGACTTCATTTTGACTTATACCAATGAAGATTATAACGGAACATCAGCTTCAGATCATGGAGATGATGAATTCCTTGCAGAGATTGCTAGCCATACTAATGCCAAGGACACTGGCGTATACAACATCAAGGATGGCAAGACAAATTATATTGTTGCAATTTCAAATGTTCCTGGAACAACATGGTCACTTGTCTCAACAGTTGATGAGAAGTTGGTTCTTGCTGATTCAGTAAGATTTAGAAATATTGCAGTTGTATTTATGATTATTGTACTTATTGTCATTGTAGCAATTGTACTTCTGGCAGTAAGAAAGATTATTTCAAAGCCTGTAAACAGCCTGACACAGAGTATTACACAGGTGTCAAATGGTGACTTTACAGCTACAATGCCATCAAGCAATGGCGATGAGATAGGACTTATCAGTTCAGAGATGTCTAAGTACGTTGACAAGATGAAGGCTACTATTGTAGATATTCAGAATCGTGCTACACAGCTCAAGACTGATTCAAATTCATCCAAGGATGCTTCCAACTTCATGACAGAGGAGGCTAATACACAGTCTATCTCTATGAACCAGATTCAGGAAGCAATGGATGGAATTGCACATGCAGTTACAGATTTGGCAGAAAATGCTACAGATTTGGCTCAGTCAGTTGATGAGCTTACAAGAAAGGGTAACTCTACAAATGATGTTATGAAAGAGCTTGTAAAGCAGGCTGATGTTGGTCAGAGAGATATGACAAATGTCAAGAATACTATGTCAGATATCTCAACATCTATGGGTGAGATGAATGATGTGGTAAATGTTGTTAGAGAATCAGCTGATAAGATTAATGAGATCGTAGAGATGATTGATTCTATTGCATCTCAGACAAATCTCTTGTCATTAAATGCTTCTATTGAGGCAGCTCGTGCTGGAGAGGCTGGTAGAGGTTTCGCTGTTGTTGCTGATGAAATTGGTAACCTTGCTACAAACAGCCAGAATGCAGCTCAGGAAATTGCTGGTATTATTGCAGAGATTACTTCACAGATTGGTACTCTGTCTGAGAAGTCTCAGGACAATATGGGCGCTATTGAAAATAGTAGCGAAGCAGTTGAGAAGGCTGGAGAGAGCTTCCACAAGATTTTTGGAGACTTGAATTCAGCAGCTGATACAATGCAGTCTATGATTGGTATGATGGATGATGTAAATGAAATCGCAGCAAATGTGGCAGCTATTTCAGAAGAGCAGTCAGCTAGCACAGAAGAAGTAATGGCAACAGTTGAAGAACTTGCCAAGAGTGCAGAAGACATTGCTGATACAAGTCAGAATGTAGAGCATGCTGCAAATTCTGTATCTGATTCAGCTATCTCAATCAACGATGCATTGAGTCAGTTCAAGATTGATTAATAATGAATAGAAATATGGATATTAAGCGTAGTAGTTTTGGGCTACTACGCTTTTTTACATTTTCATTTTTCTTTGTGTAGGTTGAATGGTGTTGATATATAATTATAAAAGTAGTAAAGTGGAATCAGTGAGGCATAAGTCATGATTTATTCATTTAAAGGAGGTCGTTATGAAAAGTATCAGAAGAAAACTATCAATTATGCTTGCTATTATTATGACATTTACATTGTGTTCTGTTATAAATGTAAATGCCACTGGAATTCCAAGCGGAGAAAAGTCAGTAAAGGTATCTGTAAAATGTGGTGATCAGGATTTGTCACTTGCAACAATTTATGGAGCAATAGTGAAAGGCGGCACTGTTGATAACAGTACAGTTAAAACGTCACAGGGAATGCTTGATTACAAATTGGATTTATCTCAATTGGCATCAGACTCTTTCGGAATACAAATCACATTACCTAATGGATATGCTTTCCAGGATGAGTCAACAACAATGAATTGTGTTTTTTCAGTTGATGAATTAATGTCAAAGATGAATGGTGATGAGATTGACATAACAATTGATCAAGTTAAAAAAATTGAAGCGCCAGATAAGAATATTACATATAGATTCCGTTCAGTTTATAATAACGAAGTCTTGAAAAATGCGACAATTAGTGCGTGTGTAATGAAAAATAATCTACCAGATATATCTACATTAAAAGTATCATCTGATGGAATATTAGAATATACATTAAACCTTGCACAAGATAATATTCAAGGTCTTGGACTAGAAATACAATTACCAGATGGATATTCAAATGGTAATTATCAATCAAAGTGGAATATAGTTTATCCAGTTGACAGTTTAACATCTATGATAAGCGGTCCTGATATTGTTGATACTTTTTTTACTGCAGTAAAGAATGATGAGTTGGGAGAGTTAATAGTTTTTAATGCAAATGCAGATGGTAATGCTATCCAGGATAATGTTTATGATGGAGCTACAAGAGCATATTATTCTGAAGATATGCAGACATTTAAAGTAAGCAGATCATTATATAATACTTATTTTAAGGATTACATGGGTAGGTACTTGTTTAAGAGAACAGGATATTACTTTATTGGTTGGTCTACAACCGAAGATGGTAGAGAACCTATATCAATTAATCCTTCAGATTTGCCAAAGAATGCAGTTTTATATGCTATTTGGGATAAGACAAATGATGAAACTAATAATATTCAAAGGGAAATGGTTTATAATACAGTAGAACATGATGATATTATTGTTCCAGAAAATAGCGCAGTTGAAGTTGAAAGTGTTGGCGTGATTACAAATCAGATAGCGTTGTCATCTGTAACAAGATTGATTGATGCAGTTTTGAATAATACTGTAGATAATAATATTTTAAATGCAAAGATATTTGAGTTGAATGCATCTGGTAAGGGTTGCGTATCTATAAAGATTGGAACACAATACACTAATAAAATTGTTGTAGTTGGCCACTATCATAATGGAATCTGGACTGTTCAGCAGGTGCGTGTAGATAAAAAAGGATATATTAATCCATATTTTGAATCTTTTTCACCTATTTCATTGATGGTTACATCTTCAGAAGTGCCATTAAAGATTGCAACAACAGAAAAAGGTGCGTCTGAATTAGAAAATACTTTGACAGCGGATAATTCTTCATCAAATATGCAGGAAAATACTTCTAATATAAGCATAAATAATAATGCAGTTGAAAACTCTGCTTCAGACAATACAGTTAATGCTACTGGTTCAAAGAAAGCAGTTTCACCAAAGACAGGTGATAGCAATATGATTTTATTATTATACTTGATTATTTTAGCTGCATCTGCATTGTGCATTTGTTCATATAGATGCATGAGACAGAATAATAAATAATTTTTACATTATCAAATCATGAGAGCGACATGACATATTCTATATAGTGTCATGTCGCTTTTTGTACTGTATGGCCTGATTGATTTAGGTAGCTGATTGAATTATAATTCTATTAAATAAGGTGATGTGAGGGAGCTTTTTATGAAAAATGAATTAAAAACTGTGGAAAAGTTTTGTAAAAATAAGATGCGCAGATTGCTTGCAATTATGTTGGTATTTGGAAGTTTAATTGTTTTGGTGGGATGTTCATCCAAGGGACCAGTGGATATTAATAAGTTTGAAAAGCGTGCTCGCAGATATGATTTTGGCGCGCTTCATTATGAGGACAAATATGTAGAGGATGATTCTGTCATTGATTTTGTTGTGGCTTACAACAAAGAGATGACTATGCAGGTTCAGTGGTTTAAGTTTACTGATGCGGATGCAGCAATGACATTTTACAGAACCAATGTAGACCAGTTTCAGAAATTTGGAAATGGTGGCGGTGGAGTGGATAGCGATTTGAATCTGACATATTATGTACTTGTAGCTGATGGATATGTATACGAAGCCAATTGTGTGGAGGATACATGTATTATTGTTATGGGCAAATCTTCTGAGAAGGAGAATGCTGATAACTTCCTGAAAAATATTGGATACCTGCCGAAGTAATATTTACCGGCCTTCAAAAGTTGGATTAAGTGTTTCAACTCTTGGAGGTCGGTGTTTTTGTGTATAAATATTCATAAGATTATTGAATTTATAAATATTTATTCTTTACAACGAGAAAAGAGTGTATTATTATAAATAAGTGTTAGAAGTATATGTTGATTAAGAGAGATGACATAGGGAAAGAGGTTGATCACATGGTAAAGGTTGGAATAATTGGAGCAACAGGATATGCAGGAGGCGAGCTGGTACGACTCTTACTACAGCACAAGGACGCACAGATTGTATGGTATGGGTCCCGCAGTTATATTGATGAGAAATATGCCAATGTATATCGTAATTTCTTTGAACTGGTGGAGGAATCTTGTTTGGATGACAACTTGGAGGAGCTGGCTAAGCAGGTGGATGTTATTTTCACAGCCACACCACAAGGCTATCTGGCATCACATTTGACAGAGGAAATATTATCCCAGGTCAAAGTAATTGATTTAAGTGCAGATTACCGAATCAAAGATGTGAATATTTATGAGAAATGGTATGGCATAGAGCACAAAAGTCCAAACTTCATTCCGGAAGCAGTATATGGATTATGTGAGCTGAATCGTGACAAGACCAATGACAAGGTTAGATTGGTTGCCAATCCAGGTTGTTATACAACTTGCTCGATACTCACTACAATTCCAATGGTTGCTAATCATGTGATTGATCCTAATTCTCTGATTATTGATGCGAAATCAGGTACATCGGGAGCTGGACGAGGCGCCAAGGTTGTGAATCTGTTTTGCGAAGTTAATGAGAGTATGAAGGCTTATGGAGTTGCTACGCACAGACATACTCCTGAGATTGAAGAACAATTAGGTTATACTTATGGAGATGATGTGGTTATATCATTTACCCCACATCTGGCTCCTATGAATAGAGGTATATTGGTTACTGCATATGCAAATTTGGAGAAGGTTCAGTATCCGGATGGACATATGGATTATCCTACAGAGGATATGCTTTTTGACATTTATCACAAAGCTTATGATGATGAATACTTCGTCAGAGTGTTGGATAAGGGAATGACTCCGGAGACCAAGTGGGTTGAGGGGTCCAACTTCGTGGATGTATGTCTGAAGGTGGATGAGAGAACACATCGTGTGATTATGATGGGTGCTCTTGATAACCTGGTAAAGGGGGCTGCTGGTCAGGCCGTTCAGAATATGAATTTATTATTTGGATTGAAGGAGACAGAAGGACTGGAATTGGTTCCAATGTTTCCATAGTATATTTGAAAGGTATGGTGAATATCAGATGAAATTTATAGATGGTGGTGTTACAGCTGCACAAGGATTCAAGGCGGCTAACACAGCAGCAGGAATTAAGTATAGCGGCCGTGATGATATGGCTATGATTTATAGTGAAGTGCCTTGCGTTGCCGGAGGCACATTTACCACAAATGTAGTAAAGGCAGCTCCTGTAAAATGGGATAGAGACAAGGTCTACAATAGTGATTATGTACAGGCTGTTGTTATCAATGCAGGAATTGCCAATGCATGTACCGGTGCAGAAGGCATGGCATATTGTGAGGAGACAGCTGAGGTTGCAGGTTCAAAGCTTGGAATCGATACTGATGCGGTTTTGGTTGCATCTACAGGTGTAATTGGATTTCAGTTGCCTATGCCGAAGCTTAAGCAAGGAATTGTAGATATGGTTCCAAAGCTGTCTGATTCAAGAGAGGCGGCAAGTGCTGCGGCCAAAGCCATAATGACTACAGATACTCATCACAAGGAAGCTGCAGTTCAGGTTGAAATCGGCGGCAAGACTGTAACTATTGGCGCCATGAGCAAGGGTAGTGGAATGATTCATCCGAATATGTGTACCATGCTTGCGTTTGCCACAACAGATGTAAATATCACTCATGAATTGCTGCAGGAAGCAGTAAGCTCAGTGGTGGACGATACATATAATATGATATCTGTTGATGGAGACACATCTACAAATGATACGTATATAACCATGGCAAATGGTCTTGCAGATAATCCTTTGATTGATTCCAAAAATGAAGATTATTACATTTTCCGGGACGCTCTCTTTGAGGTGAATAAAAAGATTGCCATGATGATGGCAGGAGATGGCGAGGGCTGTACTGCTTTGTTTGAAGTGAAAGTGGTAAATGCTAATACCAAGGCGGAGGCAGTGAAGCTTGCCAAGTCAGTTATCACATCAAGTCTTACCAAGGCAGCAATCTACGGACACGATGCCAACTGGGGCAGAATCCTATGTGCTCTCGGTTATGCTGGAGTTGATTTTGATCCTGAGAAGGTTGATTTATATTTCGAAAGCGTCAAGGGCAAAATCAAGATTATAGAAAATGGTGTATCCACAGGATATAGTGAAGATGAAGCTACAGAAATTTTGACAACAAACCATGTGACAGCAATCTGTGATATGAAGCAGGGTGAGGCAGAAGCTACTGCATGGGGATGCGATTTGACTTATGATTATGTCAAGATAAATGCAGATTACCGTTCCTAGAATATGATTATATATATTCCGCTTGTTTAAATAAGTGGAATGCTAGAATGATTGAAGTATTGATTAAGTTGATGTAACTACAGGTTAATTGAAGTATTGATTAAGTTCATGTAACCATAGATTAATTGAAGTATTGATTAAGTTGATGTAACTATATTGATTGAAGTATAAAATGTTAGTTAGAAAAATTGAATTTTGAAGTTTATTAGGGAAAGAAGGATAAGATGAAACAGCAGACAGTATTAGATCAGAAATCAATGGATGAAGTAATGGCCAAGGCGGAAGTGCTTATTGAAGCTTTGCCATATATACAGCGTTTCAACCGCAAGATTATTGTGGTGAAATACGGCGGCTCAGCAATGGTTGATGAGAATCTCAAGAAACAGGTGATTCAGGATGTGACTTTGCTGAAGTTGGTTGGATTTAAGCCCATTATCGTACATGGTGGCGGCAAGGAAATCAGCAAGTGGGTTGAGAAGACAGGAATGGAACCTGAGTTTGTTAATGGTTTGAGAAAGACTGACGAGCCTACAATGGAAATTGCTGAGATGGTTTTAAACCGTGTTAATAAATCTCTGGTTCAGATGGTTTCAGAGCTGGGAGTTCATGCTGTTGGTATCAGCGGCAAGGATGGCGGACTCCTAAAGGTTGAGAAGAAATATTCTCAGGGCCAGGACATTGGATTTGTAGGTGATGTGAAGGAAGTGAATCCCAAGATTATATATGATTTGTTAGATGGTGATTTTCTTCCAATCATTTGCCCAATCGGATATGATGACAATTTCGATACTTATAATATCAATGCAGATGATGCAGCCTGTGCTATTGCCAAGGCTTTGAATGCGGAGAAACTGGCATTTCTCACAGATATAGAAGGTGTATATAGAGATTTTGAGGACAAGTCATCCCTTATCTCGGAGCTTACAGCTTCTGAGGCCAAGGAGCTAATAGAGCAGGGAATTGCTGGTGGCGGCATGATTCCAAAGCTTAATAACTGTATTGATGCTGTGGAAAATGGTGTTTCTCGCGTGCATATTTTAGATGGACGAATTGCACATTGTCTGTTGTTGGAAATATTTACCAACAAAGGAATTGGTACAGCAATTCTTGATGACGATGCTGAGAAATTCTTTAATGAGTAAATCGTCATGAGGATGTTGAGAAATTCTTTAATGAGTGATTCTTCATGAGGGTGCTTAAGTCAGTTGTAGTGAAAAGCTAAATTAAGAATGGGATTTAGCGTTAGTAGAAAGAGGTCGGAAAATGAACAAGACAGAATATATAAATCAGGCGGAGGAGAATCTCTTCCATGTATATAATAGATTTCCTGTTGTATTCGAGAAGGGGCAGGGCGTGCATCTATATGATACAGATGGCAAGGAGTATCTGGACTTTGCTTCAGGAATCGGAGTTATGGCTTTGGGTTATGGAAATGAGAGATATAAGGAAGCATTGAAGGATCAGATTGATAAAATAACTCATACATCCAATTTGTATTATCATGTGCCAATGATTGAGGCTGCCACTAAAATTTGTGCTGCTTCTGGAATGGACAAGGTGTTCTTCACCAACTCAGGAGCAGAGGCTATAGAGGGCGCCATCAAAACTGCCAAGAGATATGCATATAACCGTGATGGTTTCGCAGGACATGAAGTTATTGCCATGGGACATTCTTTTCACGGGCGCACAGTAGGCTCTCTGTCTGTTACAGGAAATGAGCATTATCGCGAGCCATTCTTACCACTCATGGAAGGAGTGAAGTTCGCTGAGTTTAACAATATAGATTCGGTGAAGGCTCAGATTACTGACAAGACCTGTGCAATCTTGCTTGAGACTGTACAGGGAGAGGGCGGAATATATCCAGCTGACAAGGAGTTTCTGACTGAGATTCGTGAGATTTGTACTAAGTCAGATATTCTATTGATTCTAGATGAGATTCAATGTGGAATGGGACGTACAGGTTCTCTATATGCTTATCAGCAATACGGTGTGAAGCCGGATGTTTTGACAACTGCCAAGGCTTTGGGATCAGGAGTTCCTGTGGGAGCATTTCTTGTGACAGATAAGGTGGCTTCTAATTCCTTGGTTCCTGGCGATCACGGAACTACTTATGGCGGCAATCCTCTGGTGTGTGCTGCGGTAAATGTTACAATGGATATTATGGAGGAAGACCAGATTATCCAGCATGTGGCTGAGCTTACTCCTTATCTGGAGGAGAAGCTGGAGGAAATTTCTAATAAGTATGATTTCATCACAGGCCATCGTGGCTTAGGATTTATGCAGGGAATTGTCCTTCATGAGTCAGTGAAACCTGGACAGGTTGTGGCTACTGCTTTGGAGCATGGTCTGGTAATTCTGTCAGCAGGAGCGGATGTGATTCGTCTTTTGCCACCACTTGTAATTGAGAAGCAGGACATTGATGATATGTGCAAGTTATTGATGGAAGTATTGGACGAGATTAAATAGTAGAAATAGATGAAATACATGCATTTTATGTGCATGTATTTTTTTGAAATAAATTTGAAACACTCTTGTAATAATTCTTTCTATAGAATAAAATGATAACAAGCATCTAACATCCTATTTTACGGCTGAAGTAAGATGGAGTATGAGAAAATTTTATAAGTATTTCACCATAGCTATAGGCTTAATTATGTGTCTGTATATGTTGTCAGCTTGCAGTTCCAAATCCTATTTGCAGAAAAGTCAGGAACAGACTGCGGCAGAGAAATCAAATGGCAACAATTCCACTGAAGGAAGTCAATCAGAGAAGAATAAATCCACGGAGGATGAGGCATCCCAAGGGGATAAGTCTGATGATTGCTATATACAGATTACCGGTGCGGTAAATAAACCTGGAGTCTATCAGTGCGCCAAGGGGACGCGACTTTTTCAACTGGTAGATATGGCAGGAGGATTCAGAGTGGATTCCTATACAGATAATCTGAATCTGGCTTCCGAAGTATATGATGGCGACAAGATACTGATATATACTTTGGATGATGCCAATTATATTCTGTTTACCGGAGGAAAGCTAAACTCATTTGATTCAAGTGGCTCAGCCTCGGGTGGATCTGGCTTGGGTACATCAGGCAATGGCTCGGGTGGCTCAAGTGGTTCGAGTACATCAGGTAATAGTTCAAGCGGTTCGGGTGGCAGTAGCTCAAGTGGCTCAAGTGCATCAGGTAGTGGTTCGAGTAGTTCTGGCTCAAGTGGTTCGAGTGGTTCGAGTAGCAACAGTGGCTCCAACAGTTCAGCTGGTAACGGCGGCCAGGTTAACATCAACACTGCTAGCCTAGAGGAACTCACAACCTTGACTGGAATTGGCGAGACGAGAGCTCGGGCTATTATTGAATACCGCCAGCAGGCAGGAGGATTTTCCAGCAAGGAAGAGCTGAAGAATGTATCTGGAATCGGCGAGGCCACTTACGGTAAGCTGTCTGATCAGATATGCGTGAATTGAAGCTGTCAAATCAGATATGCGTGAAATTAGAGCTGACGAATCAGTTATGCGTAAATTGAAGCTGACTTAATTAGAAATGCGTGAAATTAAACTGGAAATTATTTGAGGTAAGAAATGGCAAAGAAAGTTTTGGTTGTTGACGACGAGAAGTTAATTGTAAAAGGAATCAGATTTAGTTTGGAACAGGACGGAATGGAAGTTGATTGTGCCTATGATGGACAGGAAGCTTTGGATATGGCTTCTACTAATAGATATGATATGGTGCTTCTTGATGTAATGTTACCAAAGATGGATGGTTTTGAAGTATGTCAGAGAATCAGAGAATTTTCTGATATGCCAATTGTAATGTTGACAGCTAAGGGTGATGACATGGACAAGATATTAGGCTTAGAGTATGGAGCTGATGATTACATCACCAAGCCATTTAACATATTGGAAGTAAAGGCCAGAATCAAGGCTATTATGCGTCGTGCATCAGCATTTACCCCTGCACAGGAAGAAAATCCTGGAATTGTAGTAAATGGGGATTTGAAGATGGATGTGGATAGCCGCAGATTATTTATCAATGACAAGGAATACAATCTCACTTCCAAGGAGTTTGAGATGTTGCTATTATTGGTAAAGAATCCTGGAAAAGTATATAGCAGAGATAATTTGTTGGAAACCATCTGGGGTAGTGATTATCCGGGAGATGCAAGAACAGTTGATGTGCACATTAGACGTCTTCGCGAGAAGATTGAGCCGGACGCAAGTGAGCCGAAGTATGTGCATACCAAGTGGGGTGTTGGTTATTATTACCAGCAGTAATATGACAAAATTTCTGCATAAATAGAGGGTTAAAATGAAAAAAGGCCAAGGCTTTAAGAAGTTATTAAACAGTCTAAGATTTCAAATAGTGGTGTTGGTAGCAGTTGTAGGACTGTTGCCAGCAGCAGTTCTTTTTGCGCTATACAACAATTTATATGTATCACTGTCAGTGGAGAGCGATGTGTCTGAAATTGTACCACAGGGTGAAGTTGTAATTTCGCAGATTATTTCAAGCGGTTATTTAAATAATACAGAGCAGGAAAATATTAATACCTTGCTGCAGGCATTGGGTAATACCTATGGCGGCAGAATTATGGTAGTTAATTCATCTCTGAACATAGTGAAGGACACATACAAAATAGATGAGGGTAAGACTGCTATTTCTCCTGAAATTATTCAGGTTATGAATGGCAAATATGCTTATTTCTATGATAAGTCCAATGCTGATTTGTTCGTTGCAGTGCCTATTAAATCAACATTTAGCGGCGAAGAGTTGGTAGTGGGAGTTCTTATTATCAATAAGTCCATGAACTATATTAATACCAATTTGGATTATTTCTACAATGTAGAGATTGTGACAGGATTGGTATGGATTGTGCTTGTAATAATTGCAGGAGTACATTTCTCAGGACGAGTATGCAAACCTTTTAAGAAATTCTCGAAGTCTCTCAAGGATATTGAGGATGGAATCGCTGATTCAGACATTCAGGTAAAGAATTACAGTGAAGTGGAAGCATTGTCTGAGCAAATGAACAGCTTGTTAAACCGTATGAAAGTGGTAGATGAATCTCGTCAGGAGTTCGTGTCAAATGTGTCTCACGAGTTGAAGACTCCATTGACTTCCATGAAGGTGTTGGCTGATTCTCTGAATTCTATGGAGGATGTGCCAAATGAGTTGTACAAGGAATTTATGTTGGATATTGGTGATGAGATTGATAGAGAGACTCAGATTATCAATGATTTGTTGACTCTTGTGAAGATGGACAAGGGCGCTAGGGAGTCTCTGAACATTTCACCTGTAAATATGAATGAGCTTATTGAGCTTATTATGAAGAGATTGAAGCCAATTGCTGAGAAGCAGAATATCGAGTTGGTTTTCGAGAGCTTCCGTCCGGTTGTAGCGGAGGTTGATAAGGTGAAAATGACTCTGGCGATTACCAATTTAATTGAAAATGGTATTAAGTATAACAAAGAAACCGGTTGGGTTCATGTATCAATTAACTCAGATCATCAATTCTGTTATATCAAGGTGCAGGATTGCGGAATCGGTATGCCAAAAGATAGTATTGAGCATATTTTCGAGAGATTCTATCGAGTTGATAAATCTCATTCAAGAGAAATCGGCGGTACAGGATTGGGATTGGCTATTACAAAGAGCTCAATTGTAATGCATCGTGGTGATATCAAAGTTCACAGTGTCGAGGGCGAAGGAACTACATTTGATGTGAGAATTCCGCTAAATTATATTGAGGAGGCAGAGTAATTATGAAAACATTTTACAGAAATCATAATAAGAAACTTATAGCTCTGCTGATGGTGATTTGTATCTGCGCTACAATGTTGGTGGGATGCTCTAAGACAAGCGAGGAAAAGGGACCTTATATCTATTATTTAACAGCTGCTAATGATGGTATCGGACAGGAAAAATGTGATTTGAAATCAGATACTGTTAATGGGCAGATTGATGAAATGATTGAGGGCTTGTGTGCTGATCCTGAATCTGTAGAACTGAAGCGTACAATTCCTTCAAGTGTAAAATTGCTGGATTATGAGATTGATGATTCTACTTTGGTTTTGTATTTCAATAGGGAATACAGCGATGTGGGCGGTTACAAGGAAGTGTTGATTAGAGCTGCAATCGTCAAGACATTGTTACAAATAGATGGGATTGATGGCATTAGCTTCTATGTGGCAGGTAACCCTCTGGTTGATGTAAATGGCTCATTGGTTGGAATCATGACAGCAGATACATTTATCGAAGACTTCAGCGAGGACACCAAGGAATTGGCCAAGGCTACCATGGTTTTATATTTTGCCAGTGCAGATGGTCAGGCGTTGGTGAAGAGAAATGTGGATGTATATTACAATACCAATGTGTCCATGGAGAGATTGATTGTGGAACATCTGCTTCAGGGACCGGAGGATAACAATGTGTCGGGAAATATTATCGGCACAATGCCAAGTGATACTAAGTTAAAGAGTATCAGCGTAAATGATGGTGTCTGCTATGTGCGATTTGATTCAGGATTTCTCAATGGAAATTCAGCTGTATCTAACAAGGTTATGCTGTATTCTATAGTAGATTCTCTGACAGAGCTTGATACCATTAACAAAGTGCAGATATCAGTTGAAACAGGAAGTACTACCTTGGACTCGCAGGTTCAGGCTTTGGGATTTGAGTTGAATACATCTTATGAGAGGGATGTATCATTGGTTATTGAATCTCCAGCCAGCGTGGAAGAGGGAAAATAATAGAATTGGTTTGAGTTAATTAGTTGTAATTGTTGGAACAAGTAGAGGCGACTCAAGTAGAGTTGCTTTGAGAGGGAGAGAGCATGAGTGGGAGAAGTATATGCCGTATGGCAATATATTATCTCCTTGGAATAGTAAGTATATTATACTGGGACAGCCACCGCGGATATATAATTGCTGCGTGGCTGGCATGTATGATATTCATGTGGTGGCATATACATTCTAAGTTGAAAAAAGGAGTAAATTTTCAATCTGATTTGAAGTTTGGATTGAATATGCAATCTAGGATGAGCCATGGATTTGTGGGGTCTGCTAGATTCATAGTCGGAATAAATGTTGTGTGCGTGCTGGTTGGAGCATTTACCGCTTATAGGACTCAGGCGCAGTACAATATTTATGATGAACTTCTGACGGATGGAATGTATGTAACCTTCCAAGGAGAGATTTATAAAAAAGAAGTAAAGTCGAATAGTCTTATTTATTATATGCAGGATGTCTACCTGCAATCAGATCATTTCTTATTAGATGATTCAAATGGATTAGATAATTCAAATGGACTAGATAATTCAAATGGATTAGATATTCATAATGAATCAAGTGATTCTATTGAATTAAGTATTTCTAATGGAGCAAACGAGATTTCTTGTTCCAAAATCATTATTTGTCTGGATTCGGACATTTATCCAATAGGTACAATTTGTATTGGAAGAGGTCAAGTAAAAGCATTTTCCACTTCCCGAAATGATGGCAACTTTGACGAGAGACAATATTATAACAGTTTAGGAATTGCAACCAGGTTGGAAAAGTGCACCCTGGAGGACTTGTTTTCATCAATAGAATTTGAAAACTGTGAGTCGTTGGTATGCGATAATGAAGAGATTTTTTTCTTTCATAGATTTTTTTGTGATATAAAAGAATTCTTGTGGGATTTGAGATGTGATATATCACAGGTTTATGCAGAATATTTGCCAGGTGAGGAAGCTGGAATAATGTCAACCATTGCTCTGGGTGACAAAGGAAATCTGGATTCAGAGGCCAAAGAGCTGTTTCAAATGTCAGGAATTGCTCATTTGCTGTCTGTGTCTGGATTGCATATTTCCGTGGTGGCAATGAGTTTGTACAATTTCCTCAGAAGACGGCGATTAGGATTCGTGACATCTGGAGTGGCATCAGTTGCGGTTCTTGGACTATATGCCAATATGGTTGGAATGGGCTTGCCTGTCCGGAGAGCATTTATTATGTATGTGATTTATATAGTGGGGATGATGCTGGGAGAAGCTTATGATTCTCTTACAGCGTTGGCCATTGCTGGAATGATTATGATGATTGAAAATCCATTGGTTGTAATGAATGTGGGATTTGTATTTTCATTTTCCGCAGTAATAGGAGTGGTGACTTATGCATCCCAATTGAAGAAAGTGTATGAAGCATGGTGGCTGAAACTTCTGGAAAAACGAAACATAAGAAAGCAGGAGCAGCCCCGGATGTACAAAGTAATACATAGAGTGTTGGGTGCGTTGGCTTTCAGTGTGGGAGTGACACTGGCGACAATTCCTATATTAGGGCATATGTATTATGAGATACCGGTGTATTCCATGATTTTGAATTTCTTGCTATTGCCATTGATGCCTGCACTGCTTGGATTCGGCTTGCTTGGCGGATTGGTTGATTGGTTTATAGGTTGGCTGATAACATTTTCCGGCACATCCTTAACGACTATTGTTGCAGCAGGTGCAACGACATTTGTTTCAAGTGTGCTAGTAAGGATAATTATGTTACCGACTCATTTGATCCTATATCTCTACGAGATGGTAGCCGATTTGTCACTTAAACTTCCGGGGGCGAGACAGATTGTAGGTTGCATACCTATATGGAAGATGGCTGCATATTATCTGCTGTTATATGTGCTGATTTATAGAGTGTTGCCACAATTTTTAGAGCGAAAAAGAAAGAGTGGAGAGAATTGGAATTTAAAGGTGCAGGGGAAGAAGAAAGCGAGATTGGATTCAAAATTGTGGTTGAAGATAAAAACAAGATCGGATTCAAAATTGTGGTTGGAGCTGATTGCTGTCTCGATAACTATGGGGGGGCTCCTGATTCCGGCACAAGTAGATATAGAGATTGATATGCTGGACTGCGGACAAGGTGATGCAATCTATATATCAGATGGATGCGGAGTGAACTGCTTTGTTGATGGAGGCTCTACCAGCATTAAGAATGTAGGAAAGTATAGGATGTTGCCATTTCTGAAGTATAGAGGTGTGAGGCGGATTGATTATTGGTTTATAAGTCATACGGATGAAGATCATATAAGCGGTTTGCGAGAAGCAATTGAGGATGGTTATGATATTCGTCATATTCTGTTTTCAGAAGGTATGGAACTCAAGGATTTAGGAGAATTGGCAGAAGCTCATGGAATTGATGTGCAGTTCATATCTCAAGGAGACCAGGTGGTGACGGAAAGTGTGACATTTACCTGTTTATATCCTTCAAGCGAAAGTGGATTTGAAGGGCCTAATGAGAACAGTATGGTTCTTCTGATGGAGTATGGTGATTTTCAAGCTATACTTACAGGTGACATTGGCGCTGATCAGGAAGCTTGGATTATGAATGATAATTATGCAAGGGAGAAGTTATTAAGTGCCTGCGAGAATACCTATGATGACCAAGAAAGCAATTCATGCGAAGATGAGATAAGTGCAAGAATGGAGAAGCCTAAATTTGCAGGGATAGAACTATTGAAAATGCCACATCATGGGTCTAAGTACTCTAATTCGAGAGAATTCTTAAAGCTTATAGCGCCTCACTATTCGATAATCTCAGCAGGCGAGAAAAACCGCTATGGCCACCCAGCGAAAGACGCAATCGCCCGAATGGATGAACTTGGTTTAGCTCATTACTGCACTATAGATTACGGCCAAATAAGCGTGATTCCAGATAAGTCGGGCGATTGCAGAGTGAAAAGCATCCTGCGAACTCTTAATAACTAGAACTCGCGTAAAACTTCGCTTGTCTCGTAAGAGGGCGATTTCTTTGTTGGGATGATATGAAGCTGGGGCGGCTACCAAAGGAAGAGAATTTGATATTTTGGTAGCCAGAGAAGGCTATAAAGTAATGCGCAAGGACTGTGCAGGCTACCAAAATAGATGAAACAGCTAATAAAGGTAGCTGAACCAGGAAGAGAGCATGTCAAGAAGAGGCGGTTCGGCTACCAGAGGAAGAGAATACGATATTTTGGTAGCCAGAGGAGGCAATAAAGTAATGCGCGAGGACTATGCAGGCTACCAAAATAGATGAAACAGCTAATAAAGGTAGCCGAACCAGGTTGTGAGTAGGCAAAGAAGAGACGGTTCGGCTACCAGAGGAAGGAAATTCGATATTTTGGTAGCCGGAGGAGGCTATAAAGTAATGGGCGAGGACAGTGCAGGCTACCAAAATAGATGAAACAGCTAATAATGGTAGCCGACCCAGAAAGAAAGTAGGTCAAGAAGGGAGGGTTCGGCTACCAGAGTAAGAGAATATGATATTTTGGTAGCCAGAGGAGGCTATAAAGTAATGCGCAAGGACTATGTAGGCTACCAAAATAGGTGAAACAGCTAATAGTGGTAGCCGAACCAAGGAGAAAGCAGCGAGCATGTCAAGAAGAGTCGGTCCGGCTACCAAGAGGAGGAGAAATGAGTATGATTAATAGAACAATGATTGATAATGAGATTAAATCTCTGAAGAAAATTCTAGATGAAACAGAAAAATCACTTGCGAAGTTGAAGAAGGAGGCTCCAGAAGAAGTGTCACTTCATGCAATTCGACATGGCAATTCAGCTCAATATTTTCTTCGGGCCAAGAGTGACAAAACCAGCGGAGTATACATCAGGAAACAGGATATAAAGAAGGCGGAATTGCTTGCTCAAATAGAATATGATAACAAGTTGGTTCGTATATTAGCGGATGAGATTGCTAATCTAGAAAAATTAAATGGTATTCCTACTGATAATCCATACCAGAGCGCACTAGACCAGGTATGTGATTTAAAGAAAGAACTTATCCAGATTCCCTATATCAATAAAGAGGAATTTATATTGCAGTGGTTATCGCAGGAATATGATAAGCTTGAGTTTAGAGAGGATGCTCCTGAGTATTATTCAAAAAAAGGGATGAGGGTCCGCTCCAAATCTGAAATCCTTATATCAGATATTTTGGATGAGTATGAAATACCATTTCTTTATGAGAAGCCTGTGAAATTTAAAAATGGAACAACGGTTCATCCTGATTTTACGATTTTAGATGCTGCAAATAAACGAGAAATTATATGGGAACATTTTGGAATGATGGATGATTTTGAATATCGAAATAATGCTTTTGGCAAAATACGACTATATGAATCCAATGGTTTCTATCAGGGAGTGAACTTTATATATACTTTTGAAACAGTAAAATATCCTATTAACAGTAGAAGTCTGAGAAATATGCTTATAACTTTCCAGAGTAGAAAGTCTTATTAGACTTGGATGTAGCTTAAGACATATTGCATCAGTAGTTTTTGTCGTACTGAGTAAGTTGACTTTGCTTGTGGTGATAAATAGTAATAAATGATATAATGATTCGAGAAATTGTTTGGGAGTAGTTCTTATAATGGAAATTAGAAAAGCTGAAAAGGCTGATATATCGAGAATAGCCGAAATGATAGTTGCAAATTACAGAAAGAATTTCTATCCAATTTTCGGCGGAGAAGAGTTTTATTTTAAAGAATTAAATGTGATTGATATCGCAAAAGATTACATTGATAATCCATATCTTCTTGAGAATACATATGTCTATGATGATGGTATCGTAAAGGGTATGATAAGATTGGATAGAGATGAGATTGTAAAACTGTATGTGGATCCTTTCTTTCAGAACAGATCTATAGGCACTCAGTTATTGGATTTTGCATTGAAGGAAAAGGGTGCAAAATGGCTGTGGGTTTTGCGTGAAAATGAATCGGCTCAGAACTTCTACAAGAATAAGTCATTTAAATTTACTGGCGAAGAGTTTGAGGAAAATGAGTGGATTACTTTGCTGAAAATGGAGATAGTATAACATGTCTTTGACAGAACATATAAAATCAGGACAATTTAAAAATGCTTACTTGCTCTATGGAGATGAGGATTATCTCAAGGTGCAATATCGTGATAAATTAGTTGATGCACTCCTGGCAGGTGGCGACAAGATGAACCTGTCTAAGTTCGAGGGCAAAGACATAAATGTTGGCGAAATAATCGATTTGGCGGAGACTTTGCCATTTTTTGCCGAGCGCCGAGTGATTGTGATACAGGATTCGGATTTGTTCAAGTCTTCTAATGATGCTTTTGCTGATTATCTGAAAAATATCCAGGAAACAACAGCTATTGTCTGTGTTGAGACAAATGTTGATAAGCGTAACAAGGCATTTAAGGCCATCAAAGATATTGGCTTCGTGGAAGAAGAAACCATGCCAAATGAACACATTTTACAGACATGGATTATGGGGAATGCTAAGCGCGAAGGCAAGAAAATGACGAACGATGCCTGGAATGAATTTCTCAATAGAACTGGCGATAACATGGACCACATGGACAGGGAGTTTAAGAAATTGATTTCTTATTGCTACGAGTCGGACACTATTAATAAAGAGGATGTGGAAGCCATCTGCACTAAGCAGGTTGAGACTAAAATATTTGACATGATAAATGCAATTGCATCCAAGAAGTTGGATGTGGTTATGGATCTCTACCATGATATGCTTTCTGCCAAGGAGCCACCTATGCGAATTCTGTTTATGATAGTTCGCCAGTTTAATCAGATGTATATGATGAAGGATTTGGCGGCAAATGGAATTACAAATCGAGAGATTGCAAGCAAGATGAAGATGAGCGATTATATTGTGCGCAAGAATTTCGAGGCGGCCAAAGGCTTTAAGGTGGATCAGATTAGAAGTTTGTTGGAAGACGCAGCTGATACTGAGTGGCGCGTCAAGACTGGACAGCTGGATGAGCAGTTGGCTGTTGAGATGTTGATGATCCAATATAGTCGTTAAGAGTTTCACTTTTTAAAAAAATTTGCTGAGCAAGATGAAACATTAACTGTAAATTACACAACAAAAAAACCATCAGTATGACGGTACTGATGGTTTTTATTTGTTTTAAGTTATTCTAATAATTAAGCAATAGAGTTAACAAGCTTTGTAAGACGAGAAACTTTTCTTGCAACTGTGTTCTTGTGGTATACACCCTTTGAACCAGCCATCTCAATCTTCTTAACAGCCTCTGTAAGAGCAGCTGTAGCAGCAGCCTTATCATTAGCAGTAACAGCAGCTTCTACCTTCTTGATGTTTGTCTTAACTTCAGACTTGATAGCCTTGTTTCTTGCTGTTCTTGTCTCTGTTACTAAAATTCTCTTCTTTGCAGATTTAATGTTAGCCAATCTGTCCACCTCCATATGTGTATGAAATATTATTTGTTTATAATCTATCAATAGTGTTTAGATACACGTTTGAAACGGAAAGACACGGATAGCCAATTTCAAACACACTAGGATATTTTATATTAGTATGGTAAATATGTCAACTAGAAATAAGGATAATTCTCGAAAAAAAGTAGCACGAGACCCTTTCTTATGTTAATATAAATTGTCAAATGAATTGACATACAATTAATGTAGAATGACAAGTCCAACTAATTGATATTAAATTAATGCAGAATATCAAATCAGTTGAATTGATATTAAATCAATGTTGAATAATATGTCAAATGAATGTAAAACAACATGTGAAATGATGATTATATTTTAGGAGAAACATATGTCTATAGATCAAAGTAAAATTAGAAATTTCTGTATAGTAGCACATATCGATCATGGTAAATCTACCCTGGCAGATAGAATTATCGAGATGACAGGACTTCTGACTGAGCGCGAGATGCAGGCTCAGGTTCTTGATAACATGGACTTAGAGCGTGAGAGAGGAATTACAATTAAGTCTCAGGCTGTCAGAACTATATATCATGCCAAGGATGGAAATGAATATATTTTCAATCTTATAGATACTCCGGGACATGTGGATTTCAATTATGAGGTTTCTCGAAGCCTTGCTGCCTGCGACGGAGCGATTCTGGTTGTGGATGCAGCTCAGGGAATTGAAGCTCAGACATTGGCCAATGTGTATCTGGCACTGGATCATGATTTGGATGTGGTTCCTGTTATCAATAAAATCGATTTGCCAAGTGCAGATCCACAGCGAGTAAAGGATGAGATTGAGGATGTAATCGGTCTTGAGGCACAGGATGCTCCTATGATTTCTGCCAAGACTGGCTTGAATGTGGAGGATGTGTTAGAGACTATTGTAAATAAACTTCCAGCTCCAGCAGGTGATCCAAATGCTGAACTTCAGGCTTTAATATTTGACTCACTTTACGATGCTTACAAGGGAGTTATTGTATTTTGCAGAGTGAAAGAAGGAACTCTCAAAGCTGGAGATAAGGTGAAGATGATGGCCACAGGAGCCAGTTTTGAAGTTGTTGAAGTGGGCTATTTCGGAGCCGGCCAGTTCATTCCATGCGACGAGCTGTCTGCAGGAATGGTTGGATATATGACTGCAAGTATCAAAAATGTGAAGGACACTCGTGTGGGTGATACAATTACTCATGCCAACAAGCCTTGTGCAGAGCCACTTCCTGGTTACAAGAAGGTTAATCCTATGGTTTACTGTGGTTTGTATCCAGTGGATGGTGCCAAGTATCCTGACTTGAGAGATGCCTTGGAGAAGCTTCAGTTAAATGATGCTGCTTTACAGTTTGAGCCTGAGACTTCAGTTGCTTTGGGCTTTGGATTTAGATGTGGATTCCTGGGATTGCTTCACTTGGAGATTATTCAGGAACGTTTGGAGCGTGAATACAATCTGGATTTGGTAACAACTGCACCTGGAGTTGTATACCGAGTTCACAAGACAGACGGCACTATGATTGAGCTTACCAATCCATCAAATTTGCCTGATCCTTCTGAGATTGATTATATGGAAGAGCCTATGGTAAATGCTGAGATTATGGTTACCAGCGACTACATTGGAGCCATTATGGATTTGTGCCAGGAGCGCCGTGGTATATACATTTCCATGGAGTATATGGAGGAAACCAGAGCTCTCATTAAATATCAGTTGCCGTTAAATGAAATCATCTACGATTTCTTTGACGCTTTGAAATCTCGTTCAAGAGGATATGCATCCTTTGATTATGAAATGAGCGGATATGTGAAGTCTAAGCTTGTTAAACTTGATATCCTCATTAATAAGGAAGAAGTTGATGCATTATCATTTATCGTATTTGAGGGAACTTCTTATGAGCGCGGACGCAAGATGTGCGAGAAGCTGAAGGAAGAGATTCCTAGACATTTATTTGAAATTCCTATCCAGGCTGCAATTGGAAGCAAGGTAATTGCCCGCGAAACAGTCAAGGCCATGAGAAAAGATGTGCTGGCTAAATGTTATGGTGGTGATATCAGCCGAAAGAGAAAGCTTCTGGAGAAGCAGAAGGAAGGAAAGAAGCGTATGCGCCAGGTGGGAAATGTGGAGATTCCACAGGAAGCATTTATGGCAGTGCTTAAGCTTGATGAGGAGTAATAATTTAACTCAGTCGGAGTACAAGCTCCGACTGAGTTAAACGCTCCGCGAGGATGCGCACGGATTCGGACAGGAATTTGTCTGCTGAAGCAGACCCGAATCCGGCGCGCAAGACTCGCGAGCGAGTCTTGACCTTGTTGAAAGTCATAAATTATGACTACTCTAGACTTGAATAGAAAATAGGAAGAACTATAAATGAATGATACAACACAAATGAGCATATACATACACATTCCCTTCTGCATGAAGAAATGTAATTATTGCGATTTCCTCTCTGGAGTCTATGATGAGGATACCCAGGGAAAATATGTAGATGCCCTTTGCAAAGAAATAGAATACATGGGACAGCGACTTGATGGAGTTGCTGTTCCTTCTATATTTATAGGCGGTGGAACTCCTTCCTGGTTGGATGGGAAGCATATTGAGAAAATCATGTCTGTGGTTTATGACAATTTCACTGTGCCGGGGTCTGCAGAGATTACTATTGAGTGTAATCCTGGGACAGTTACCGCGGAGAAATTTCTCTCTATTAGAAGAGCTGGAATCAATCGAATAAGTATAGGACTTCAATCTGCAAATGACGAAGAATTGAAGATGCTGGGAAGAGTTCATGATTTCAATCAATTCCTCAAGACCTATGAGATGGCTCGCAAGACAGGCTTCACCAATATCAATGTGGATATTATGACAGGATTGCCGGGGCAGACCAAAGAACTGCTTCTCAATACTCTGGAAAATGTTATCAGATTGAAGCCGTCACACATTTCTGCATATTCACTTATTATCGAAGAGGGAACACCTTTTTATAATTTATATAAGGATGATGTATATCGCAGAGAGCGCGGTGAGGCTACTAAATATTTGCCAAATGAAGATGCTGAATATGAACTGACGAAAATGACAGAGCATATATTAAGCCAGCACGGTTATCATCAGTATGAGATTTCTAATTTCGCCAGAGATGATTATGAGTGCGAGCACAACAAGGTGTACTGGCAGAGAGGTCAATATATAGGCTTTGGAATCGGAGCTGCTTCTCTAATTGGAGATTGTAGATATCACAATATGACAGATATTTATGATTATATTGAGAAATGTAATCAGCTGGCGGTGGCTTCTGACCAAAACATAGAGGCCAGACTTTCCGGAGAGGAAAGTGAAGTAATGTACCTCTGGGACAGCTGTCAGACATTGAGTCGTCATGATCAGATGGAGGAGTTCATGTTCTTGGGGCTTCGTATGAATCAGGGAGTTACAAGAGAGGATTTCAAGAATGCATTTGGCTGTGAGATAGAGGGCGTGTACCGTGAGGAATTAGAGAAATTACAGCGGGAAGGATTGCTTGTAATGGAAGGCGGTCATATATATTTGACAGAACGAGGAAGAGACATAAGCAACGTAGTTCTATCGGAATTTTTATTTGATTAGAAATATTAATAATTTTAATACATTTTTTATGAATGGAGTGTTGACATCAACTAAAGGTGGTGGTAAATTATTTTTAGTAGATGTTAGCACTCGTTTTGGTTGAGTGCTAATAACAAAAAGAAGACAACCTATAATCCATATGAAGAGGTAAATAAATGGAAGAATTAGGCGAGAGAAAAGAGAAAATCCTAAATGCGATTATCAAGCATTATTTAGAGACAGGAGAGCCAGTTGGCTCAAGAGTTATTTCCAAAATAGCTGATTTGTCACTAAGCTCTGCCACGATTAGAAATGAGATGGCAGACTTAGAAGAGTTGGGATATATCATCCAGCCACATACATCAGCTGGCCGTGTTCCTTCTGACAAGGGATATAGATTCTATGTTGATCATTTGATTGAGACCAAGAATCAAGAGGTTGCTGAAATCAAGGACTTGATGATTGAGAAGACAGAGAAAATGGAGAAGGTGCTGAAGCAGGTGGTGAAAATCCTTGCAAATGATACTCAGTACGCTACCATGATTTCTGCTCCATCAGTTAGAGGAAATCGTTTGAAGTTCGTACAGCTGTCAGCCGTTGACGAGAATCAGATATTATCTGTAGTAGTGATGGATGGCAATGTTGTTAAGAACAAAATCATTCCTGTTGATGATGCTTTGGATAATGAGACAATGTTGAAGCTTAATATGCTTCTCAATACTACATTGAATGGATTGACTGTTTCTGAAATAAATCTGGGGCTTATTACCAAGTTAAAGGAACAGGCTGGAATCCATGAAGACATAATCGCACAGGTTTTGAATACAGTTGCTGAGACTATCAGTGATGATGATTTGGAAATCTACACCAGTGGAGCTACCAATATTTTCAAATATCCTGAACTTAGTGATTCACAGAATGCCAGTGAACTTATCAGTGCATTTGAAGAGAAACAGGCTTTGAAGGAATTCATAGAAGAAACTCAAAGCGAAGACGGTGAAGATACTGGAATTCAGGTTTATATAGGAAATGAAGCTCCTGTTCAGACCATGAAAGATTGTAGCGTGGTTACAGCCACCTATGAATTGGGCGACGGTATGAAGGGTACAATCGGTATCATTGGTCCGAAGCGTATGGATTATGAGAAGGTTATGGATAACCTGAAGAATTTAAAGAGTCAATTAGATAATGCCTTAAGAGGCGATTCAGATAAATAATAAATAGAAAGGAAGGAGATAGAAGTGGCAGATAAGAAAAATGTATCTGAAGAAACAGTTGATACTGAAAACTTCGATACTGAAGAAATGACAGAAGAAGCTACTGAAGCTCTTGATGCTGAAGAGGCTACAGAGGAAACATCTCAGGAGACGGATTCAGAGGAACCATCCCAGGAGACAACTTCAGAGGAACCAGAGGAATTAGAAGAAGGTTCTGAAACAGAAGATGGTCAGGAAAAGGGTAAGCTTTTCAAGAAAAAGAAAGATAAAAAGGACGAGAAGATTGAAGAACTCAACGACAAAGTGATGCGTCAGATGGCAGAGTTTGAAAACTTTCGCAAGAGAACTGAGAAAGAGAAGACTCAGATGTTTGAGGTTGGTGCCAAGAGCATTATTGAGAAGATTCTACCAGTTGTAGATAACTTTGAGAGAGGTCTTGCCGGCGTGGATGAGAACACTGAGGATCCATTTGCTCAGGGTATGCAGATGGTGTACAAGCAGCTTATGACTTCATTAGAAGAAGCAGGAGTTACACCAATTGAAGCAGTTGGCCAGGAGTTCAATCCAGATTTCCACAACGCAGTAATGCATGTGGAGGATGAAAACTTCGGTGAGAATGAAGTTGTTGAAGAACTTCAGAGAGGATACCAGTACCATGACACAGTAGTTCGTCACAGTATGGTAAAAGTTGCAAACTAGCCAACACATTTAACATATGACAACTAGATACTGATTTATTCAGTGGTCTTTAGTTTATAAGTAGTTTATTAACCAAGAATTTTAGGAGGATTAAAATCATGGGAAAAATTATAGGAATTGATTTAGGAACAACAAACAGCTGTGTTGCCGTTATGGAAGGTGGACAGCCAACAGTTATCGCTAACCAGGAAGGTGCTAGAACAACACCATCTATCGTAGCATTTACAAAGAATGGAGAGAGACTTGTAGGTGAGCCTGCAAAGCGTCAGGCAGTTACAAATGCTGAGAAGACAATCGCTTCTATCAAGAGAGATATGGGTACAGACAATGGTCGTACAATCGATGACAAGAAGTATTCTCCACAGCAGATTTCTGCTATGATTTTGCAGAAGTTAAAGGCTGATGCAGAGAACTACTTAGGTGAGACAGTTTCAGAAGCTGTTATCACAGTACCTGCATACTTCAACGATGCTCAGCGTCAGGCAACCAAGGACGCTGGTAAGATTGCAGGTCTTGAAGTAAAGAGAATCATCAACGAGCCTACAGCAGCTGCTCTTGCATATGGTCTTGATAACGAGAAAGAGCAGAAGATCATGGTTTATGACCT
>JAGBNK010000001.1 GCA_017634455.1 Lachnospiraceae bacterium | reverse complement strand
GTCGGGAAGAGCAACACATCACGGATTGCAGCTGAATCTGTAAGCAACATAACAAGTCTATCAATACCATATCCGATACCACCTGTTGGAGGCATACCGATTTCCAATGCGTTCAAGAAATCTTCATCTGTATGCTCAGCCTCATCATCACCAGCTGCAGCATTGGCATCCTGAGCAGCAAAACGCTCTCTCTGATCAATTGGATCATTAAGCTCTGAATATGCATTACACATTTCCCATGTATTAATAAAGAGCTCGAATCTCTCTACCTTGCTTGGATCGCTTGGCTTCTTCTTAGTAAGTGGAGAAATCTCAATTGGATGATCCATAATAAATGTAGGCTGAATGAGATTCTTCTCGCAGAACTCCTCGAAGAAGAGATTTAAGATATCACCCTTCTTGTGGAAGTCTTCGTACTCGATACCCTTCTCGTCTGCAAGTGCCTTGGCCTCTGCTTCATCGATAGCATCAAAGTCTACTCCTGCATATTTCTTAACAGCATCTGTCATTGTAAGTCTCTCAAATGGCTTACCAAGATCAATCTCTGTTCCCTGGTATGAAATCTTAGTAGATCCACATACCTTCTCTGCCAAATATCTGAACATTGACTCTGTAAGTTCCATCATACCTTCATAATCTGTATATGCCTGGTATAACTCCATCAATGTAAACTCTGGATTATGACGAGTATCTACACCTTCATTTCTAAATACACGACCGATCTCGAATACACGCTCCAATCCGCCGACAATCAATCTCTTAAGGTAAAGCTCAAGAGAAATACGGAGCTTTACATCTTCATTCAACGCATTGTAATGTGTCTCAAATGGGCGAGCTGCTGCTCCACCTGCATTTGACACAAGCATTGGTGTCTCAACTTCCATGAAATCACGATCAGCCAGGAAGTTTCTGATTTCTCTGATAATCTTCGATCTCTTGATAAATACTTCCTTGCTGTCCTGATTCATGATCAAGTCAACATATCTCTGTCTATACTTTGTATCTGTATCTGTTAAACCATGGAATTTCTCTGGTAATATCTGCAATGACTTTGACAGAAGTGTCATCTCCTCAGCATGAATAGAGATTTCACCTGTCATAGTACGGAAAGCATATCCCTTAATTCCCCAGATATCTCCGATATCTGACTTCTTAAATGTAGCATACAAATCATCTCCCAAAGCATCCTTTGAAGCATAAATCTGTACTGTTCCCTTCAAGTCCTGGATATTGGCAAATGATGCCTTGCCCATTACACGCTTGAACATCATACGACCTGCAATACATACATGAATTGGCTGTGCATCCATAATTGCTCTGCGCTCATTATAGTCAGCTTTCTTGGCAGCTCTCGCATCCTGCTCCTCAAGACCTTCTACATCAACAGGTTTTCTACCTGCAAGAAGTTTCTCCTCAAGCTCTGTATATAATGCCTTCACCTCATCTGTATGATGTGTTACGTCATATTTTGTTATCTCAAATGGATCAGCTCCAGCCTCTTGTAAGTTCTTAAGCTTCTCGCGACGAACCTTCAATAACTGATTTAAATCCTGCTCTTGTCCATTTGCCAAAGCGTTTTCCTTTGCCATCTTCTATTACCTCATCTAACTATTATTATCTATTCCGCAATTAACTCCCTCTTATAATTAATGCTTAATTGCAAGAATCTTGAATTCTGCAGACTCTCCATCTGGAGTCTCAATAGTTACAACATCTCCCTCAGAATGTCCGATAATTGCGCTACCTACTGGAGATTCATTAGAAATCTTGTTGTCCAAACTACTAGCTTCTGTAGAACCTACAATCTTGTATGTATACTCGTCATTGAATTCCATATCAAGAATAGTAACAGTAGCTCCGATACCAGCCTTTGTTACATCTGTATCTGTCTCATCATGAATCTCAGCATTCTTTAAGATCTGCTCGATTTCTTCGATACGAGCTTCGATTTCTGCCTGCTCGTCCTTGGCAGCATCGTACTCGGCATTCTCTGACAAGTCACCCTGAGCTCTAGCTTCCTTTAATTTCTCAGCAACTTCATCACGTCTCTCGACTTTTAGTGTCTCAAGCTCTTCCTCTAATTTTTCTTTTCCTTCTCTTGTTAAAACTGTTTTCTTTTCCATGGATTTATCGTCCTTTCTTATTTAATGGCGCATTTCGCCTAGTTTCACACAGTAAAAAATATTATAACTAATCACGCATAAATCTGTCAAATAATTCTTCTAATTGACTATATGTTTCAACTTCATTGATCATGCCCCTTAATTTCGACGCATTATGATATCCTCCAGTATACCAGGCGGCATGTTTTCTAAACTCTCTGATTCCGGCCAACTCGTCTTCCTTCCACTCAATCTGCATAGCAGCATGGCGAAGCATCAACTGAACCATTTCATCCATTGGCGGTTTGCCAATAACCTCTCCCGTCTCGAAGAAATGTAGAATCTGTGAGAAAATCCAAGGATTTCCCTGAGCACCTCTACCAATCATAAATCCATCGCACTTAGTATGCTCATACATAGCCTTCACATCCTGAGGGGTAAATATATCTCCATTTCCAATAACTGGAATACTCACGGCATCCTTTACCTCTGCAATAATATCCCAATCTGCCTTACCGGAATAATACTGTTCTCTTGTTCTACCGTGAACCGCAATAGCAGCCACCCCAGCATCCTCTGCAATCTTGGCCATTTCCACTGCATTGATATGTTCATCATCGAAGCCCTTACGAATCTTGACGGTAACAGGCTTCTCAATAGCCTGCACAGTTTTGCGCATTATCTCGCCAGCCAGCTTAGGATTTTTCATAAGAGCGGAGCCATCACCATTATTTACCACCTTGGGCACAGGACATCCCATGTTAATATCCAGTATGTCAAATGGTCTATCCTCAATCTTCTTGGCCATCTCACTGATACAATCCGGATCTGAGCCAAACAACTGCAGAGACACCGGTTTCTCTCGCTCATCTATTTCCAATAATTTATAAGTATTTCTATTGTTGAACTGTATGGCCTTGGCACTTACCATCTCCATACATATAAGTCCAGCCCCCTGCTCCTTGCACAGGATTCTAAACGGCAGATCCGTAACTCCCGCCATAGGGGCCAGTACAAGCCTATTAGGAAGTGTTACATTTCCTATCTGTAGGCCAGTCAAATTCTGATTCATTAACTATCTCCTGACATTTTTTCAATCTAGCAGATTTGCTCATAAAAATTTTTCCATCTACTTAAGAGGCAATTACTTCTTCTTGCGGCGATTCTGCTTATTATATATGAATCTCATACCCTGCAATGTCAGATTTGGATCATATACATCGATGCAGTCTGTGTTTTGAGCAATCATGCTTCCCAAACCACCAGTTGCCACAACCTTGACCTGACCGTACCCAGACTCCTCAATCATATGCTTTACCATGTATTCTGTCTGGCCGATCTGTCCGTATACAAGTCCTGCCTGCATAGAAGAAATTGTCTCCTTGGCTAATATGCTGTCCGGCTTCTTGATTTCTATCTCAGGAAGCTTAGCAGCATCCTCCCACAGAGCCTTGGCTGATATTCTAATACCAGGTGCTGTTACTCCAGCTACAAATCCACCTGTAGCATCTACCAAATCATAAGTTGTTGCTGTTCCAAAATCGATTACAAGAACAGGTCCGCCATAAAGCTCATACGCACCAGCGGCATCAACAATTCTATCTGCACCAATCTGTGCTGGATTGTCCGTCAGTATCTTGATTCCTGTCTTAACGCCTGGCTCCACCAGCACTGGATTAATATCCAGATATTTAATAACACCGCTCACAAGGGAATGCATAATAGCAGGCACAACGCTGGCGATTATTACGTCCTCTATGTCTGCAGTGTCCATACCATTTCTATCCAGTATATCTCTAATTGCCACACCGAATTCATCAGATGTACGAGGCATCTTGGTAGTCATTCGAAAACTTCCCAGCAGCTTCTCGTATTTAAACACTCCAATTGTAATATTTGTATTTCCCACATCTATAGTCATTAACATGAGACTTCTTCCTTCTTTCCGCTTTAAGTATTACTATGTAAAATAATAACTATTTCTCCTCAAATGGCTTTCCCAAAACCATTACTTTATAATACATTTCCAATGATTCAAAAAGTTCTGAGTGCTCTCTCTGCATCTGCTTAACCTTGAGACCACTTCCGATTTCATCATAGCTGAAATCATTCTCGTTATAGTCTGTTCTCACATACAGATTACCGTCCTGATCATACACCAGCTGAATTGTACCGCCAATCTCCGCTGTAAAAAGCACGCACATTATACGCATCTCTTCCTGTATACTTGTTGGCAACTTCTCAAAGTCTTTGTCCAAATAATATTTCTTGGTGTAGGCACTTGCACCGCACAATACTGTTTCTTCCATTTTTTACCTCGAAAAAATATATTTTAGAGAATACTAATCCATCAATGTGGCATACATAATTGCCTTGATAGAGTGCATTCTATTCTCTGCTTCGTCAAATACAACAGACTGTGGTCCTTCAAAGACCTCATCTGTCACTTCCATTTCAGACAAACCAAACTTAGCAAATATCTGCTGACCAATTCCAGTCTCCAAATCATGGAAAGCAGGCAGACAGTGCATAAATATTGCATCGTCCTTGGCATAACTCATAACCTCTGCATTGACCTGATAAGGCTTCAAAGCTTTGATACGAGCGCTCCATACATCATCCGGTTCACCCATTGATACCCATACATCTGTATAGATAATATCTGCATCCTTACAACCCTCTTCCACATTTTCTGTGAGAGTAACTGTAGAACCATTTTCCGCAGCACATTTCTTGGCATATTCCACCAGCCATGCCTCTGGAAAATATTCTTTATTAGTACAAGCCACGAAATCTAATCCTAGCTTCGCGCATGTTACCATAAGGGAGTTGGCCATATTATATCTGGCATCTCCCATGTAGACAAATTTCAATCCCTTCAAAGTACCCTTGTGCTCCAGGATTGTAAGCATGTCTGCAATCATCTGTGTAGGATGAGATTCATTGGTCAATCCATTCCATACAGGCACTCCTGCATACTCAGCCAACTCTGTCACAATGGACTGCTCAAAACCTCTGTACTCAATCCCATCGTACATGCGTCCCAGCACACGAGCTGTATCCTTGATACTCTCCTTCTTGCCAATCTGAGAACCAGATGGATCCAGGTATGTACAACCCATACCCAAATCAGATGCTGCCACCTCAAATGCACAACGGGTTCTTGTACTTGTCTTCTCAAATATAAGAGCAATGTTTTTGCCCTCTAACACCTTGTGGGATATTCCTTTTTTCTTCTTCTCCTTCAATTCCGCTGACAGATTTATCAGCTCCATAATCTCATCTGTTGTCAGATCCTTGATATTTAAAAAGCTTCTTCCCTTCATACTCATAACAAATACCTCTCTCTTCTCACAATATACTTCAAAAAATTCCCTTATAGCTTAAACTTCCCACCGTCTTATATTACCAAACTTTCTAACAAATTGCGACAAGACAATAAAGAAGTGCATTCATAATACTAATCAGCATCACAAATACACTTCTATTCGTTACGTTATTCAATTATTACATTATCAATCTTTAAAACAAAATGCCTTAGTAGAATACATGGTTACCGATAGCCACGCCGCCCTTACCAGAGCTTACTGGAGCAAATCCACTAGCGCCACCTGTATTGTCAACACCTGCCAATGCTTCTGCTGCTGCCTGCATACAAGAACCCTTTGGTCCTGATGCTGCAACTGAAGCTACACTACCACTTCCAGCTGGTGTAAACTGTCCTCTTGCATAAATAACATCATACAAAGTTCCGCCGTAAGCTCCACTGCGAAGTCTATTAACAACTACTGCTCCTACAGCGACCTGACCTTCATAGCACTCATTACCTGCCTCACACTGAATCAATGCTGCAAGTAATGTCTGGTCATCATAGCTTGCTGCTACTGCAGAATTAACTACTGTCTCAGCAGAAGAATACTTAGCAGCCTTGGCTGCCTCTGCTTCCTGAGCCGCCTTGATTGCAGCCTGCTCTGCCTCAATAGTAATTGCCTCGCCTAACTTCTGCTCTACTGTCACGAAGTCAGCACTTACATATCCATTTCCATGCTTAGAAGATACTGCAACCCAACCATCGACTGACTCTGCGTCCTTATTAACCTCAAGGCTATCACCCTCAGCCATAGTTGTTACAACACTTCCATCTGTAGTAGCCTCAGATCTAACTCTGATGCCACCTTCTGTAGCTGTAGCATATGTCTTGCACACTTCCTGAGCAAGGTTATATGCGTCTTCACCTGTTACACAATAATCAGCACTAACAAATCCATGTACATCTCCTGATGTAATCTCATACCAACCTGTTGTTGTTGATACTACCTCAGCCACATCTCCCTGGTACATCTTACCAACGATTGAACTCTCGGCACTTGCTGATTCTCTAACTGACAAATAGTCTGATACATTTGCCATAAGTCTATTAGCCCACTCGCTGTGAGCTGAAACTGTAGCACTAGCTGCTACTACTGTCACGTCTGAAGCTGAAACATCTGCTGTTGCAAATGCGCTAGATTCCATAGCGTATACTGCACTTACAATTCCGGCCGATCTTAAACTGTTAACTTCTACGGCATTAGCGTCTGTTGTTTTGTTTACTGCTGCTACAGTAATTGATAATGTAAGAGCAACTGCTGTTGCACCTGTCTGAACCAAACGCTTCTTCCAAGTTGTCATCATAAATAAAAAACCTCTCTACATACTCTTGGTATGTTTACAAATTGTTACATTTGTTACAACTTTGTTACAACGCAATTATAACATGGCTTGTTACGGGGTGTCAAATTTCCGTAACATTTTCTTAACTTTTAACCAAAAACGAGCTGATGAAATAGTACAATTCCATCAACTCGTCTGTATTTTCCATGTTTTTCACATGGTAATTATGCAATTTTACCTAGTATTCTATAAGAAAGCTTTAACCTTCTTGTAGATTCCAGCAGCATCAAGTTCATACTTTTCAAGCAATTTCACTGCTGGACCAGACTCTCCGAAGCGATCTTCTACACCAATTCGAAGAAGTTTTGCAGGTTGCTTCTCTGCAAGAACCTCTGCTACAGCAGAACCAAGTCCACCAATAATTGAATGCTCCTCAACAGTTACAACCTTGCCTGTCTTGGCTGCAGTCTTGGCAATCAAGTCTACATCCAGAGGCTTAATTGTATGAATATTGATTACCTCTACAGATACGCCATCTGCCTCAAGCATCTTGGCAGCCTCAAGAGATTCATTTACCTCAAGACCTGTAGCAATAAGGGTTACATCTGTACCTTCCTTCAATACAATACCCTTACCAATTTCAAACTTGTAATCAGGTGTGTCATTGATAACTGGAACTGCAAGACGACCAAATCTCAGATACACAGGGCCTTCCATCTCGTAAGCAGCCTTTACTGCTGCCTTGGCCTCAACATCATCTGAAGGATTGATGATTGTCATTCCTGGAATTGTACGCATAAGAGCAATATCCTCATTGCACTGATGTGTTGCTCCGTCCTCACCTACTGAAATACCAGCGTGAGTTGCACCAATCTTAACATTGGCATGTGGATATCCAACTGAATTTCTAATCTGTTCAAATGTACGACCTGCTGCAAACATTGCAAATGATGAGCAAAATGGCACCTTGCCTGTAAGTGCAAGACCAGTTGCAATACCTACCATGTTGGACTCTGCAATTCCGCAGTCAATATGTCTATCAGGAAATGCCTTCTTGAAAATACCTGTCTTGGTTGCTGCAGCCAAATCTGCATCCAATACAACCAAATCCTCGTGCTCTGCACCTAATTCAGCGAGGGCATTACCATAGCTTTCTCTTGTAGCGACTTTCTTTACTTCTGACATAATGCTTCCTCCGCCTTCTTTAATTCTTCTATTGCAATAGCATACTCCTCATCATTTGGAGCTTTACCATGCCAACCAACTGCATTTTCCATGTAAGATACGCCCTTACCCTTTACAGTCTTCATAACAATTGCTGTAGGCATACCCTTGGTCTCTCTAGCTTCCTTGAATGCTGCGCGGAGCTGATCAAAATCATTGCCATCCTCAACAGCAATTACATGGAAGTTAAATGCTGCGAACTTATCTGTAATTGGATAAGGAGAGTTAACCTCCTCAATAGTTCCATCAATCTGTAAGTTATTGTTGTCTACAATTACTACCAGATTATCAAGGTTATGAGATCCGGCAAACATAGCAGCCTCCCATACCTGACCTTCCTGAATCTCACCATCTCCAAGAAGTGTATATACTCTATAATCTTCATTTGACAGCTTAGCTGAAAGTGCCATACCTGTTGCAACAGATATACCCTGTCCAAGTGAACCTGAAGAAGCATCAATTCCTGGTGTGTGCTGAATACATGGATGTCCCTGTAAATGTGAACCAATATGACGAAGTGTCAACAGATCCTCCACCGGGAAAAATCCTCTGTTAGCAAGAGCCGCATATAATCCAGGAGCTGTATGTCCCTTTGACAATACGAATCTGTCTCTGTCTGCTTTCTTTGGGTCCTTTGGATCGATATTCATCTCCTCAAAATATAGATAAGTGAATACCTCTGCTGCCGAAAGAGATCCGCCTGGATGTCCAGCTTTGGCAGCATGAACACCATCAATAATCCCTTTACGAACCTTGACAGCTGTTTTTTGAAGTTCAAGATTTGTCATTGTGATTGTCCTTTCTCTTATAGAAAATTCACTTTTGTTTCAACTGTAGGTAGGCTTATCTCCCACAGCCTTAATCATTCTACTATGGTTAAATTGTTTTTACAATACAGCATTTGATTTATTTTATGTCTAAAATTTGATACTATTTACACATTTCTTCCATCTCAATAAGGATAATGTTTTTGATAGTAGAAGCAACCGTCTCTGCAGTTTCGTTAAATCCGTTATTGGAGCATGCTACATAGAACACATCCCCCTCTCGGTTTAACTGACGAGTCTTGTCAATAAGTCCTTTGATCTCTGCAATCTCCACTGGGTTCTCATCATAGAAGCACAGTGTAAATATTGTAGCACTCTTGCCCTTGGTCTTACCCAATGAAACCACATCGAATCCATCTGTTGTTCCGGCCTCATCATCATTTACCCACCAGTTACCTGACCGCTCTATGGTAAATGGCATATTTCCATTGTCACTCTGAGTCTCTAGGTACTCTCGGCTCATTCTGGTAAGCACATCCTGCATATAATCATTTAAATCATTGGCGATATAATTATCCCAAAGCTCATCAAAACGACCCTCCATATATAAATCGAAATGAGGCACGATATATTTATACCAGAAAATCACATTAGTATTTACTATTAAATATCTGGTTTTCTTCCTATTAGATTCTTCTGTAATGGCATTTTGCTTAGTTACAATTCCAATAGACATTAAAGCATTGAGATAAGGAACCACTACATCCTTGGGCTTCTCGACCTCAGCAGACAATTGATTTACTCGATTCATACCCTTGGCCATAGCTGTAAGGAGACAATTATAATAAGATAATTCTCTCAACTCGCTTCCCATTATCTGCTCTGGCAATAATGTGGCATCCTCTGGATTTCCTCCATATATTACCTTGAGGGCTTCCTTTGGTTCGGCCTTCACTCTGCTCACCTTGGCCAACTGTCCTGGTATACCACCAGTCATTCCATAGAGTATAGCCTTGTGGGCTGGTGAAGCATATGCGAGAAATTCCTTGGCTTCGTCATATCTTATAGCTCCAAGCTCAATATCCAAATCAATCAGGCCCTTCCATGGTGCTTTCTTGCCAACCACCTGCTTCTCCATCAATATGTAAGCATCACCTATAAGCAGAAGCTTCACAGGCAGATCCTTCCACTGCTTCTTAACATAACCAACCAATATATCATTAAAGCTATTATCAGCCTTCACAAAATTGGTATATCTATCAATTACAACCAGCAGTTTGCCCTTGGTAGCTCTCTCTGTTATCTCATCCAGAAGCTGTGGCAGTTCTGTCATTGATGACATCTTGCTTATATTCTTCTTGTTTACTGATTTGTTGCCATTGGCTCTTATGGTCTCACTTATAAACTGCTGGCCCAGCATAGATACCTGCTGCTTACCAGTTGTCTCATAGGCAGTAAAAAACAACACGTCCTTGTCCTCTGCAAAATGACGTGCCATTGTAGTTTTGCCCATTCCAAGAGAACCTCTGATGCAAGCCACCTTACATTCATTTCCCTCGTAAAAGCCATTTAATAATTCTAATTCTTTCTGTCTTCCAATATACATAGCTCTCTCCTTATCGCACTTAATCGCCCTTGATTTTTGGTCTGCGACAAGTTTTATTGTAATACGATTCAACTAGAGATTCAATGCATTTTCTTCCTATTTCCTAAACTAGTATTTACCAATTTTCACACCACAAGATATGGTGGGCTAGCGCAACAAAAAAGAGAACCCATTTATAAAAAACAGATTCTCTTCATAATCTCAAAATTTTCTAATAATAAAACTCTCAGAAGACATAATGCCATTCAAGCTTCACTACTTCTCGCTTTTGCTCTTCTTGATTACACTTCTAATCTTGGCAGAAACCACATCGAATGCTACATCATTCATTCCGCTATTGATTACCACATCTGCCATAGCCTTGGTAGGCTCTACATATACATAGTGCATAGGCTTAACTGTTGTTAAATACTGATCTACAATACCCTGTAAATCTCTGCCTCGCTCTTCCACATCACGGATAACTCTTCGCAGAATTCTCTCGTCCGCATCAGCATCTACATATACTTTGATATCCATCTGATTTCTCAATCGCTCATCCTGCAATACCAGGATTCCCTCGAGAATAATTACAGGACTTGGTTTAATAACCGTCACTTCCTTTGATCTATTATGAATAGTGTAATCGTAGATTGGGCATTCTACAGACTCTCCATTTTTCAACTTCTGGAGATGCTCTAACAACAAGTCTGTCTCAAATGCATCTGGATGATCATAGTTCTGTAACTTTCTCTCCTCAAATGGAAGCTCATCCTGTGCCTTGTAATAATTGTCGTAATAAATAACAGTTGTATCCTCTGCAAAAGCCTCTTTGATCTTGTTGGTAAAGGTAGACTTGCCGGAGCCTGTTCCTCCGGCAATACCTATAATAATTGGTTCCATTGTATATATCCTCTTTATCTAGCGCCCTTATCGTACGGAATACCTTCCGCCTTTGGAGCTGCAGAATTTTTCGATGTAAGAGCAAGTACAATAAGCGAAATAATATATGGAAGCATGATATATACAGCATTTGGAATATGCATATTATTTAACCAGCCGATTCCCATATATACACTTGATAATGCTCTAAAGAATCCAAACAACAATGATGCAAGGAAAATGTTCTGAGGTTTCCATTTACCGAAAATCATAACGGCCAATGCCAGGAAACCATATCCACATACACCTGTATTAAATTCACACTCACCATTGTTGATTGCGATATAAGTCAATCCCCCAAGACCGCCAAGGACACCTGAGATAAGCACTCCAGCCCAGCGCATCTTATATACATTGATACCTACTGAATCAGCAGCCTGTGGATGCTCACCACAAGCCATAAGTCTAAGACCGAACTTAGTCTTGTACAATACAACAAATGAAATAATAACTGCTGCAAATGCAATAATCATAAACCAGCTAAGTCTCATTGATCCAATCTTGATTACAAAATAGGACTGAGCTGTTCTATATTTTACAGCTGCAGATACATTGCTTGAATCGTGAGAAAGGTTAATAGCCTTTACTACTACAGTAGCGAAAGCTACACCAAGCATATTCATAGCTGTACCTACAAGAGTCTGGTCTGCGTTGAAATGAATCGCTGCAACCGCAAGAAGCATTGTGTAAACCAGGCCTGATAGCGCTGCACTTATAAGAGCAATAAGCACTACCATCAATCCAGGCAAACTTCCTTCAATTGCATTCATTGTGAGAGCTCCACCCAAAGCTCCAATTACCATTGTTCCCTCAAGTCCTAAGTTGATTACTCCGGAATGCTCTGAGAAACAGCCACCGAGAGCAACCAGGGACAAGATGCTGGCATATACTAATGTATATTGTATTAATATAGTCATTACTCTTCGCCCCCTTTCTTAGTATCACGGCGTTTGTTCATTACATATTTCATAAATCCTACGAATCCACAGAGGTAGATAATAATAGCTGAAATCATATCAGACACCTCTGGGCAGTAAGTTGTAAGATCCAAATGACTTCCGCCCTGCATAATATGCTCTAAGAAATATGAAGCAAAAATTGTTCCTATTGGATTCAAGCCTCCAAGGAATGCTGCTGCGATTCCGTTGAATCCCATGTCTGGAACCGAGTTGGCTCCCAAGAACCACTGTGTAATATCTGTCAGATAGAGGAATGCTCCACCTAAACCAGCAAGTCCACCACTGATGGCAAGAGTAAGTACGATGTTCTTCTTCTCGGCCATACCAGCATACTTGGCAGCGTTCTTGTTACAACCTGTAGCTTTTAACTCATAACCCAGCTTTGTCTTGTCCAAAATCACCCAGATTACAATGGCAAATAAAATAGCCAATGGAAGTGCAAGACCTGCATAAGGTGATTTGAACATCTTGTCTAATCCTATATTTGGAATAACTGCGGTATCTGCATATTTCGCAAGTGAATAAGTATATGGTGAACTAGGCATCTTGGCTGCACCAAGTACGATATTGGTAATATACAAACCAATCCAGTTCAACATAATACCTGAGATAACCTCATTAACATTGCAGTAAGCTTTCAATAAACCTACAATCACTGCCCATACCACTCCAGCCAAAGCTGCGAGAACCATGCATGGGAACCAGCTCCAATGCAGAATCAATGCTGCATAGATAGCTGCTGCCACGCCAACAACATACTGACCAGCTGCACCGATATTAAACATTCCTACTTTGTAAGAAAACAGTATTGAAAGTGAACACATAAGAAGTGGCGCTGTATATACCAATGTATTGGCAAAATATTTAGTTCTGGCCACATCTGAACTATAACCCATGAAGTTCTTGATGATAGCAAGCATACCATCAACCGCTCCAGATGGCTCAATAATAAGCAGGGCAATAAAGCCTACCAACAATCCAATCAAGATGCAAATAATAGATGCAACAAATGACTGGAATCCATCATTCTTTAAAATCTTTTTCATTTCACAGTCACCTCATCTCTCTTTGCTCCGGACATATAAAGTCCTAATTCGTCTTCAGTGACTGTCTTTGGATCGAACTCACCTACGATCTCACCTTCATACATCACCAATATTCTATCTGATACGTCTAATACTTCATCTAATTCAAGAGAAACAAGGAGTACGCCCTTACCAGCGTCTCTTTCTGCCACAAGCTGTTTATGTACGAACTCAATGGCACCTACATCCAAACCTCTTGTTGGCTGAACAGCAATAAGAAGAGAAGGATCTCTCTCAATCTCTCTGGCAATAATTGCCTTCTGCTGATTTCCACCTGACATACTGCCTACACGGGTAATTGGGCCCTGTCCTGAACGAACATCATAACCCTCTATTAACTTGTTGGCATAATCGCGGATATTCTTTCTCTTCAAGAATCCGAACTTATTTACAAACCTCTCCTCAAAGTAGTTCTGTAAGATAAGATTGTCCTCAAGAGAATAATCCAATACCAGACCATGCTTATGTCTATCTTCTGGAATATGACCTATACCTTCCACATTTCTCTTGCGAATAGAATCATGTGTTATATCCTTACCATTTAACACAAGCTTGCCAGAAGCAAGTGGTTCTAATCCGGTAAGACCATATACAAACTCAGACTGACCATTTCCATCAATACCGGCGATACATACTATCTCACCCGCGTGTACGTTTAGAGATACATTATTTACTGCATTCTTCTTGTGAGACTTAGAAGCTACAGTCATATTTTCCACAGATAAAACAACATCAGCAGGCTTTGCCGGCGCTTTCTCAACATGGAAATTTACATCACGACCAACCATCATGGCTGACAACTTCTCCATTGTTGTCTCTGATGTATTCACTGTGCCGATGTATTTACCCTTGCGAAGTACACTACATCTGTCAGCAACTTCCATAATCTCTGCAAGCTTATGTGAGATGAAGAGAATACTCTTACCCTCTGCAGCCAGATTTTTCATAATCTGCATAAGCTCTTTGATCTCCTGTGGTGTAAGAACAGCAGTAGGTTCATCAAAGATCAATATCTCATTATCTCTATAGAGCATCTTGAGAATCTCTGTACGCTGCTGCATACCTACAGTGATATCTGAAATAAGTGCATCTGGATCAATAGCCAAACCATACTTATCCGACAATTCCATAACCTTCTTGCGGGCATCATCCTTCTGTAAAATGCCACCCTTAGTAGTTTCTACACCCAGAATAATATTTTCCAAGACAGTAAAGCACTCAACCAATTTAAAATGCTGGTGCACCATTCCAATTCCTAAATCATTAGCATCATTAGGATTGTTGATTTTAACCTCTTTACCATCCTTCTTTATTACGCCTTCCTCTGGTGGATACAAACCAAACAACACACTCATCAAAGTAGACTTTCCAGCACCATTCTCCCCTAGCAGTGCGTGGATTTCTCCCTTCTTCAATTGAAGAGAAATATTGTCATTGGCAACTATCCCTGGGAACCTTTTTGTAATATTAAGCATTTCTATTACGTATTCTTGTTCCACTTCGTTACTCCTCTCTTAGCCATAATTTAAATAATTATATCATTATTCCACACTATTTACCACGCAAAAAAGAGAGCAAATCCTTGCAGATTCACTCTCTTTTAAATCAACCTATATCATTACTGTCGAAATAATTATTTCAAAACTGAAATTAGTCTGTTGTAATAATTGTTCCGAGATCCTTTACAGTGATATTGTCTGTCTTTGGCATTGCTGTAATGTCGTTAGAAACCTTTACTTCTCCCTTGAACATTGAAGCAACAAGTGCCTTGTAGTCATCCTCTGTAAATCCATCAGCGAACTGAGTAGACTCACCAAGCTGTACATAGTTAGCAGATGGATCATCACCAGATACCATTCCAAGGCAATCAATCTTGCCAAGGTACTTAGCCCAGTTACCATTGTTGATGCAGTCATCTAATGTATCCTTTACTGTAGGAGCAAGACCCTTCATAGCAGAAGTAACTGTCATTCCTTCTCCATACTCAGCATCAATTACAGGACCCTGATCACTGTCAACACCGATTACCTTCTTACCGTTGTTCTTTGCTGACTCACATACATCCTTGAAGATTGAACCACCACAAGCGAAGATAACCTCTGTACCACCTGCATACATTGTATCGCAAGCAGAGATTACCTGCTGGTTACCAGCACCGAATGTTCCGCCGTATGCGTACTGTACATCTACAGCAGCACCTGTCTCAGCAGCTGCAGCATCAGCACCCTGAAGGAAACCATAACCATATCTCTCAACAGCTGGAACTGACATTCCACCCATGAAACCAAGCTTAGTATATCCAAGCTTAACAGCAGCATAACCTGCTAAGTATCCAGAAAGCTCTTCCTGGTATGTTACACAGTATACATTGTCCATGTATACACCACTCTCTTCGAGATCCCAGTTGTCTGGTGTGTAATCATACTTGTCTCCCAAAGCAGCCTCAAGAAGGTCACCCTTTGAGCAGTCAAGTGCGATGAACTTAACGTCTGAATATGTCTCTGCAAGATCTACGATTGTACCTGCAAATAAGTATCCTGGCATAACAATTACATTGAATCCATTATCAATAGCTTCTTCAACAGATGCATCACGTGCAGATGTTGTATCCTCGCTTGGCTTGAAGTACTGGAACTTAAGACCATTAGCCTCACAGAATTCCTTAGAAGCTTCGTATGTAGACTGGTTAAATGACTGGTCAGTAATATCTCCTGAGTCAGTAATCATTGCTACACTGTATTCTGTATCTTCACCAGATGAAGCTTTGTCTGAGTCGCTCTTTGAACAACCAGCAAAAATTGTTGCTACCATTGCAGTAGCCATTAAAATAGCTATTAGTTTCTTTTTCATAATACCCTCCTTATTAATTTAAAACTAATTCCACTATAGTTTATGATTTTTTAGAGATTTTATCAACTGAAAAATTAACCATTTTCCACATAGAATTTTATAAATAGTGTCAAAAATCAGGGGGTTGTGTTATATTTTGTATATAGGGGATAACAAATTAATAATATATTTCCAAAAGGGGGATTTATTATGCCTGGATTTACAACACACTACCTGTTTGGTGAAAATATAAAAGACGAAATTGATGACAAGCACATTTTACGCGTTATTAAAAACCATGAGAAATGTTTTAATCTCGGATTACAAGGTCCTGATATTTTCTTCTATTATTTACCAGCATATTTTGCTAAGAGAAATATCGGAAATGTAATGCATGACACCAACACTTTAGATTACTTCGAAAATCTAATCGACGCTCGAAATGAGATTAAAAATCTGGAAATCAGAGAAAAGGTTGATGCCTATATCCTGGGATTTATAGGCCATTATTCTATGGACACCATTTGCCATCCTTATATATACAGTCGCAGCCATTATGTGAAATACAAGGATGACAAGAGCAGAGATTTCGGAAATCATGTGGCTCTTGAGACAGACATTGACAAGACTATGTTAAGTACCTGTCTCGGCAAAAGACCTACTGATTTCAAACCAGAAGAGACCATCAATCTGTGTGAAAAAGACATGATTGATTTATCCCATGTGATTTTCAAAGCAATAAGACGCACCTATCCAAACTATTTCATAACACCTTTTAGAATCAGAAATGCCATGCGTTTTATGCGCTTAGAAAATAAATGGATGAAAGACAAAACCGGAATCAAGAAGTTCACTCTGCGTTCCATTGAACAGATTCTGTACAAGCACAGTTTCATATCCTCAATGATTCCTAGTGACAAGATTACCAGATATAAGGACTGCTGCAATGAGAGGCACAACACATGGAGAAATCCTTGGAATCCGTCAGTCCCTCAAAATGACAGCTTCTTCGAGCTTGTGACTCAGGCATCCAACGACTATCTCAGAAGAATTGAATTATATGCTGAGGTTATGGCCTGCAAGCCGGGAATGAATTCCAACGACAGATTCCGTTCTATGAACCAGCTTCTAGGCGACCTGGGTGACTGCTCTTATCTAAGCGGGCTGCCATTATAATCGAATCATTTAAAATATATTAATCCAAAACAAAACCCTTCAGGTTAAGATGTGTTCTTTTTAAATGAACCATAATTACCTGAAGGGTTATATTTTCCATATTTTAACTCCACTTCTCTACAAAGCCTTCGCCCATGGCTTCACTGATTGTACCTACAACAAAAAATGCCTTCTTGTCATACTTCTTCACAATCTTCTTCAAGTCAGGCAAATCCCTCATGGAGCATACACAGATCAATACATGCTTATCTTCATTTGAATACATTCCCACACCTGGAACAGAAGTTGCGCCTCTGTCCATATCATAGAGAATATCATGAGACATTTCCTCATATTTATCGGAAATAATAAGAGCGATCTTGGCTTTCTTACCAGTATCTAATACCTTGTCTGTAACAAGTCCTGTGACATACACCGATACTATAGCGAATAAAGTGTGCTCCAAATCAAAGGTTATGGCACCGATAATAACAACGATACCATCCAAAATCTGTATCATTCTACCCATGCTGATATGTGGTAAATATACATGTAGAGATTTACCCAACATATCTGTACCACCTGATGTAGCTCTGGCCTGAAGCAAAATTCCAGTTCCTACACCAAAGAACAAACCACCATAGATAGCAATCAGAAACATATTATCCGTCTTAAGCGCTTCAGGACATGGGGGCATAACAGCCAACTCGATAGACATAATCACCCATGACAAACCAGTTCGAATTACACTTCTGCGACCTTCCGCAATTATGGCAAATATAAATATAGGAACATTTAACACTACATTCCAAAACCAAAGTGGCACGCCACCTGGATAAATATTTTCAGAAATATTTTTCAAAACGATAGAAAGACCTGACACACCTCCGGTAACCATTCGCGCCGGATCAAATATATACTGAACTGCAATGGATACAAGTGTTGTTCCAATAAATATCAGCATGGCGTCCTTCATTCGCATTTTAGTAATTATTCGGTGCTCTCCACCACTCCAGATTCCCATATACGATTTACTCCTAACATTTACAATATACTTTCAAACCACAACTCAAACCAAATATTGCTTATAATATTTTCTAAAAAATAAAGAGCCAATCACATATCTCTTCAGATATATAATCGGCCCTTGCAAATTCATATACTTGCGGCTTCTTCTCAAACCAATAGTTATTGTATCTTGTGTTTGAGATTTTGTAAATATATAATTTGCATTCTCATTTAAGAAGTGGACTAGACGGGAGTCGAACCCGTGTCCAAAAATCAATCCCCTGTACTTCTACGAGTGTAGTTTGTTATTTGACATTCCCTCCGCGGCACGGAAACAAACATCCAAACCGCTTCAGTAGCTTCATAATACGCCCACCATCTCAAAGCTTTGATGATGTCGTTTCCTACATGTTTGAAGCCTGGGTCCTAATGTGTAGGTGCACTAGGTCAGACTACTGCCGAAATTAGGCAGCGTAAGCTAAATTATCTTCAGCGTTTAATTTTAATTTTGCCATTTAACGCATTGCATACGACTCGCTTCTCCAGCTTCACAATCCCTGTCGAAACCATTACTAGCCCATATTTATTTTAAAATGTGACTCACGCCACTATATAAATATCAGATTCTTTCATCTGAAATTTATCCTTAAAGCAACACATATATTATCACAGGTCGGCCTGTTTTTCCATATTATTTATCGGCACCTGTGACATATATTATAATCGAAAGCTCCTATTTTCTCACTAAACCTGTAGTTAATTCTCGCTTTCCATAAACATTTCTAGCGCATACGCACCTTGAAATCTCTCTCAGCCTCACGGCGCATGTCTTTCTTGGCAATGTCCGCACGCTTGTCATAAAGCTTCTTACCTTTGGCAAGACCGATTTCCACCTTTACCAAGCCACCCTTGAGATATACTTGTAGAGGCATAATTGTGTAACCAGTCTCCTTGATTGCCTGCTCAAGCTTGCGAATCTCTGACTTGTGCAGGAGCAACTTCTTCGGTCTAAGCGGATCTCTATTGAAGATATTGCCCTTCTCATATGGAGAAATGTGCATCTGATATACATAGACCTGGCCGTTTTCTATTCTGACAAATGCTTCCTTCAAGCTACATTTGCCCATGCGAAGGGACTTCACTTCTGTTCCATGAAGTTCCACGCCAGCCTCATATTTATCCTCTATAAAATATTCATGATATGCTTTCTTGTTGTTGGCTATAAGTTTAAAACCCTGATTGTCCTTTGCCATATCAAATTCTCTCCTATTTCTCATCCAATAGCTTGAAGTCGATTGTTCTGGTGTCGCGATTGCACTCTACCACTTCAATATCCAACACCTGTCCTAAAGTATAGTGCTTATTGAACTTCTCGCCTACCAACTCGTAGTTGTCCTCTACGAAATTATAATAGTCATCCTTTAAGCTTGCAACAGGAATCATACCCTCAATAGTATTTGGCAATTCCACATAAATACCCCACTGTGTCACGCCTGATACTGTTCCTGTGAAATGTTCTCCAATATAGTCACTTAGGTATTCCACCTTCTTCAGCTTATCCACCTCACGCTCAACTTCCTCGGCGCGACGCTCTAACTTACTGGTCTCATTTGCCACCATTGGAAGCAATGACTCATAATGCTCTTTCCTCTTGGCATTATATCTGCCTCGCAGGTTCTCCTTAATAATTCGGTGAATCTGCAAATCAGGATATCGTCTGATTGGGGATGTAAAATGGCAATAGTACTCAGCAGCCAAACCGAAATGACTTGAATCATCCACTGTATATCTAGCCTGCTGCATAGAGCGCAATGCCACTTTGGATATTAAATCTGCTTCTGGTTTACCCGCCACCTGCTTTAGTAGCTTCTGCAATTCCTTTGGCTCCAAATTCTCTCTGTCTCCGTTGAGATGATAGCCGAAATTTCCCAAAAAGATTGATAGCTTCTCTATCTTGTCTCCATCCGGCACTCCGTGATTTCTATAGAGAAATGGTATCTGCAAATCATAGAAATGCTTAGCCACTGTCTCATTAGCAGACAACATAAAGTCCTCTATAATCTTGGTAGCCATATTTCTCTCACGAAGTAGAATGTCTGTTGGATGACCATCCTCATCCACAATAATCTTGGCTTCAGGGAAATCAAAATCTATGGCACCACGCTTGTCACGCTTCCTGCGAATTATCTCCGACAACTCTCTCATCATGACAAACATATCCACAAAATCAGCATAAATATCCATCTCTGGCGGACGGACTGTCCCATCATTTTCCTTGTTGCTATGTTCTACATAATCTAAAATTGTAGCCACAGCAGTGTAGGTCATTCTACGGTCAATATTTACCACAGTCTCTGCAATTTCATGATCTATAACCTTGCCATGCTTATCAATTGTCATAATACAACTCAATGCCAGACGGTCCTCCCCCTGGTTCAGAGAGCAGATACCATTTGACAGAGTATGGGGAAGCATAGGAATAACTCGATCAACCAGGTAGACACTTGTGCCACGCTTCTTGGCTTCCACATCGAGAGCACTGTTCTCCTGCACATAGTTGGTAACATCTGCAATATGTACTCCAAGCTTATAATTCTCTCCATCCTTCTCGAGGGAAATGGCATCGTCCAAATCCTTGGAATCCTCACCGTCAATGGTAACCATTGGCACATTTCTCAAATCAAGACGACCGGCCATATCTGCCTCAGATACATCCTTTGCCACATTGGTCGCCTGCTTCAGAACCTTGTCCTCGAACTCTGTAGGAACGCCGTAGGCTTTGATAATGGACATAATGTCCACACCTGGATCATTTCTATGGCCTAATATCTCAGTAATTACACCTTCCGGATTCTTACCGGCCTTGCCATACTTCGTAATCTGACATACTACAATATGTCCGTCAACTGCACCCAGGTCCTTGCCCTGTGGGATAAATATATCCTGATTGATTCGCACATTGTCAGCCACTACGAAGCCGAAGTTCTTCTGCTTCTGATACTGACCCACAACCATATCAATCTCATGATCTACAATCTCCACAACCTTGGCTTCCTGGCGCTTGCCGCCCTTTCTCTCAGGAAGGAGTTCCACCTTTACCACATCTCCGTGAAGAGCTGTTTTGACAAATGATTCTGGAATATAGAGATCTTCCTCCCGGCCTTCTATTTCAACGAAGCCAAATCCCTTTGGATGACTGATAAATTTACCTTCCAAAGCCTCTTTCTTTACTTCCTTGGCTTTCTGATATTTACCCCGCTTATTTATCTCAATCTTTCCTTCGAGAATAAGTTCCTCCAATATTCTATCCAGGTCAGTTCTATCGTTTTTGCTAACATTTAACACAGTAGCCAACTCTTTGATTTTCATTGGTACATATAAATCATCGCACATCAGACCATAAACCTTGTTCTTGCGCTCGTTAAATAAGGCCTTTTTGTTTTTTATTATTTTCCCTTTTGGCATTCTAGATTTAGTATATTTATTCTTCTTACCACTTCTTACATTTCTACTCATTTAATATATCCTTTTTATTCATCTATACTTAATAGGTCTCATTCAGCAAAAAAGGCCACCGCTTACGCGATGGCCAATAAATCATTTCAACTTAGAAGCTTCCAATATTAAGAACCGCTGCCAAAACAAAGAATACAATTACTAAACAGCTAGTAAACTTAACCATTAAGCCTTCCTTTGTTCTACCTTTGTTCTTATTATAGTATGTCTCTGTAGTCTGTCCGCTAAGAGAACCAAGTCCAGCAGACTTGCCTTCCTGCAACAAAATGATAATTGTAATCGCTACACTTACAAATATAAATAAAACCATTAATACTGTCTTTAAAATTTCCATGATAACCTCCGACCTATTATCGCGAATCCCCACTCGCTAGTCATTTCATCTATAAAAACAATGCTGTAAAAAAATACAGCTTTTATAATATACCACAGCAAAGGAAGTTTTTCAAGTTTTTTCTAAATAACAGCTCCTCTGCGCTGGTCATAAAACGTATAGATCCTTGTATTTTTCGGGTGCATTCTCCGGCAATTTATGGATAAAAAAAGACGGGGACGAATAATCTTTTAAGATCAATCGCCACCGTCTAAGGTAACAATATTAAATTGTTTAGTAGAATTGAATTTCAAAATCTACTTAAAGTCTACTCAAAGTCTACTTTCAAAGTATATTTTGGCAGATACTGTCTTACTTTCATAAAAATCACCTAGTTAATATAATAATAAAACTACATAATAATCTATCATTATTTTCATGAATTTATACATATATATGGCAACAGAGTCATATGCTAGAATGACTCTGTTGCCACCTCTAGACAGGCAAAGGAAGGAGGTGTCATTTTGGATATAATCTATTCTTTCCTAATTTCTGTCATGGCAAGTGTAGCCGCCTACTACATCTGCAAATGGCTCGACAGAAATGACAAAGGCAACGAGCCTAAGGCTTAAACCACCTTGCAAAAACGGTAAAGAAAAAGCTAGGAGTGGCATCTCCTAGCTTTTTTGTCATTTTGCATCGATATAATAATATCTTTCCTTTGCCTAACTATATTATACATGCTCGACAGTTTTTGTCAATTGACTCTTGCTGCTGATTTATCCCATAAAAAAACCTCGCAGGATTAAATTACCTGCGAGGTCCTTGATAATATATTTAACCTAAAAAGAATTAGTATGCAACACCCTGTGCAATCATAGCATCTGCTACCTTCTCGAATCCAGCGATATTAGCACCAGCTACAAAGTTTCCTTCCATACCGTACTTCTTTGAAGCATCATCACATGCATGGAAGATACCCTTCATGATACCCTCAAGCTTAGAATCAACTTCTTCGAATGTCCAGTGAAGTCTCTCAGAGTTCTGTGACATCTCAAGAGCTGATGTAGCAACACCACCTGCGTTAGCAGCCTTTGCTGGTCCAAAGAGAACTCCTGCCTTCTGGAATGCAGCAACAGCTTCTGGTGTAGAAGGCATGTTAGCACCTTCTGAAACTGCTAATACACCATTTGCAATAAGCATCTTAGCATCTTCTTCGTTAAGCTCGTTCTGTGTAGCACATGGCAAAGCGATGTCTACCTTGTACTGCCATACACCGTGCTCACCATTCTTCTTCTCATGGTATTCTGCACTTGGTCTAGCTGCAGCATACTCTGTAAGACGAGCACGCTTAACTTCCTTAACTTCCTTAAGGAGCTCAACATCGATTCCTTCTGGATCATAAATCCAACCTGTAGAATCTGAACATGTAACAGGCTTAGCACCTAACTGGTATGCCTTCTGGATAGCGTAGATTGCTACATTTCCTGCACCTGAAACAGCAACTGTCTTTCCCTCAAATGATGTGTTCTTTGTAGACTTAAGCATCTCCTGTGTGAAATAGCATACACCGTATCCTGTAGCTTCTGTACGAGCAAGTGAACCACCGTATGTAAGTCCCTTTCCTGTAAGAACTCCAGTGAACTCGTTGCGAAGTCTCTTGTACTGTCCGTACATGTATCCGATCTCACGTCCGCCTACACCGATATCACCGGCTGGAACGTCTGTATCAGCACCAATGTGCTTAGAAAGCTCTGTCATAAATGCCTGGCAGAATCTCATGATTTCCATGTCTGACTTACCCTTTGGATCAAAGTCAGAACCACCCTTACCGCCACCGATTGGAAGTGTTGTAAGTGAATTCTTGAAGATCTGCTCGAAACCTAAGAATTTAATAACTGAAAGGTTTACTGAAGGATGAAGTCTAAGACCACCCTTGTAAGGTCCGATTGCTGAGTTAAACTGTACTCTGTAACCACGGTTAACCTGAACCTTGCCATTGTCATCTACCCATGATACTCTGAACTGAATAATTCTCTCTGGCTCAACGATTCTCTCGATGATTCCTAACTCCTCTAACTTAGGATTTGCTGCAACTACTGGCTCTAATGACTCCAATACCTCTGCAACTGCCTGTAAGAATTCCTTCTGCTCAGCGTTACGAGACTCTAATCCATCGTATACGCTCTGTAAGTAACTACTATTAAACTTCATTTGTGTTCTCCTTCCCAAACTTTTCTTGCTTATAACATCGCTTTGTACTTCAATAACAAAACTTATGGTAGCATTATACACTTTATCGCTTTAAAGCGCAATGAATTTTTATTATTAAAAGTTGCAAAATTCATGGGGTTTATAAGCTTTGTTTTGTGAAAAATGATATTTTTGCAAGTTCCGAAGGAGAAACTTGCATTTTGTAGGTAATTTCAATGGTCTCTAAAACTCAGAGACATATAAATTTATTAGTTATGACGTCTAATGTCTTCATGGTTTTTTCTAATTCACCTAAGGATTTTTATCAAAATGTCCATAGACGTTCACCTTTTTGCTACAGACCTATTTTTGCTACGTCCACATATAAATAAATAACTTCTTAAAACAAAGAAGGAAATTTTATTTATAGGAGGATACATAAATGAATAATCTAACAACAAAAAATGAATCTATGAAAGGAGGTCTATATAACTATGACAGACAAACTAGAGAATTTCTAATCACAATTAATAATCCTATTACAAATGGCAATTATAATCATGACTGTATACTTTCCATCATTCACACTAAGTTTAAAAATGTCACTTACTTATGTATGTCGGATGAGATTGGCTCTAATGGAACGTTCCATACTCACATCTATATTCTATTGGAGAAGAAGAAGCGCTGGAGTTCTGTCAGGAAATGCTTCCCTACTGCACATTTAGAGCCTGTAGTTTATGGCACACCGCAACAATGCGTTGATTACATCAAAAAAGCCGGTGTAAAATACCGCGCTAAGGCTGGCACTGTAGTACCGGGAACATTTTACGAAGAAGGGGCACTACCTTTCAAGGAATTATACAGAACCAAAAAAGACATCCTATGCGCAGCCGAGAAAATGCTAGATGATGGTTTGTGCCCGGAAGATATCCTGTCACAAAACATTCTGTTCCGCTCATATGAATCTATAATACGAAATACCTATTATGCTAAAAGACGAAACAAGCTACCGATTTATAGAGATATAAAGGTTGTCTGGCACCTTGGAGATAGTGGCACCGGCAAGTCACACGCATATGTTGATTTATGCGAAAAACACTCCCGTTATCAAGTGTATCTTGCTACAGATTATTATAACCATTGTGCATCGCTTTTCGACAGCTACCAGGGAGAGCGTATTGTTTTCCTCGACGAGGCACGACCTTCTTCCTTTCGCTATAATTATATTCTATCTATCATGCAAGGCTATGTATGTCAGGTACATGCACGCTATAGCAACATCTACTCCTTATGGGAAGAGATTCATATTGCATCAATCTATGATCCGCATACATTTTACGAGGGAATGGTTAGCACCAACTTGCAGGATATCGATACAGAGAAACAATTCCTTCGCAGAATAACCCATTACGTCTATCATTGGATTGACGAAGACTGTAACTACAAAGAGATAGAAATGGAAGCAAAAGATTATCCTGGATTAGAAGAATTAAAGAGAAGATATCATTAAGCATACGAGGGTTCCTCAAATGGGAACCCTTTTTCTTTTTGCTATACTATTACCCCTTTGGTTCCCTTTTTCCCATTTTTGTTTCCCTTGGTGTATTCAGTTATTTCTTCTGGATTATCTATACCACATGACTTTGCTACTGATTGCATCCACTTGTAATTGGCTGTTGCCCCGTCGCTATCAAAGTTTATACCATATGTAGCTGCTTTTCTTGCCATACCTATTAATGTACCAAAGAATTTACCAGGTGCTCCTACATGTTTTTCAGCACCCCCTATTGTACCTATGGTTTTATATGACATTACTGGTTCCTCTCGTTTTCCACCTAGTCCACATATACTGTTTGCTGTAAGAATTTCATAAACAGCTAGGCATTCTGGGTCACCGTTTGATGATGGAGTTACCTTTTTAAATCCAGTTGAACCAAATTCCCTATATACTATATATTCACAATTAGTAAATTCATGTCCATCAATCACTTTACCTGATGAGCCTTCCATCCATGATTTGAGAGAATCTTCTCCTGATGAGAAACTTACTAATGCTGGCATATTGTATATATCACCATCTGTCCAACCTCCATATGCAAATCTAGCATCTTTGCTGAGTTCATTACTATTTCCAACACGAGTTGTTGGTATTGTCTCTGTTACATATTTTGGCCATTGATATTTTGACCCATTTTCTTCTGCATCATCTAATGTGTAATATATTATGCTTTCATAGTCTCCTGGCTCCAATACACCTGTATTATAGTCTACAAGATAAACAAGTAAGCAGGCACGCTCTTCTGTTCCTACCCATCTCATATAGGTAGGGTCGTAGTTGTGTTCTTCGTCATTACCATCGAAGATTCCATCTGAATAGTCACCTGCTTCACCTATTACTGCTGCACCTGCTTCTGCCGCTTCCTGTGCTGCTCGTTGTGCGTCCTCTGCCGTATTTTTGGATGCATATGTGGTTATTGGAAACAAGACTGATTGCATAAACAGCATTGTAGCCAATAGAAATAGTGCTATCTTGTCACGTTTACTATATTTCATTATGCTTTCCTC